>JAPHTP010000119.1 GCA_026196875.1 Kangiellaceae bacterium | reverse complement strand
CAATCGCATAATAAAGTGAAGCTAATCCTAACTCTTGTCTTCCCTGGTTATGAAAAATGATCCCACTAGCTATGTCTTCAGCAGAATAGTTGGCGTGGTTTTGGGCAAAATGTACGCTGGCTTTGTTCAAACTAGCATCACTTAATAGACGAGACATCCGGCCGATACCGCTATGATAGCTTTGGATCAACAACAAAGAGAAGAGCCGATTCTTTTTAGTGAGTGGTAAGTGATCAAAAAGCTGCTTAAAGACTGGTTGTAAATTACGCCGGTTTTGTTGAAAAAGGCGTACTGCGCAATCAACTTGTGCCATACGGTGGCGATAGAATCTTGGCGGGATTTGACAGTCATTTAATACTTCAGGTTTAAGTTGCATAAGACCTATTGCATTGGCTCTTGAAAGTCCATTTTTTCTGGCACCACTTTCGATAATTATTTGGGCCAGAAAATAGCGAAATTCAAGCGGTTTAACCGGCTGTTTAATAGTTGCAGATTTTACTCGATAGACTTTATCGACTAACTCAACTAAATTAATCGGCGTAGATTTTGTGCCAGCAGAAATTCCATCCCAAGTTCCCCATAATCGATCTTGCTTGGAATTACCTAACATTCTAGCTAAGGATTGCCTGAAGTTTGCGTGAGGCTGATTGCAATTTAAGGCAAATGGATAACCGATAGAATCCTTGGCTCCGGCAACAAAGTGCCCGACTTTATTCGATTTAAACAGCTCCGATCTTACCTGGTTCAGGTGCTGTTGGGTGTAATTCTGAGAAGAGAGATTCTCAGCATATCCCAAAAACTGGCCGCGGACATTAAATAAGATATGGCGTTCATTTTGCTCACAAAACCCTTGTCCGAATAATACCCATCGGCGTATAGCGCTTAAGTTCTTATGAAAATTCTTGCTATAAGAGTAGGGCAGGTTTCTTATTATTTGAGTCCACTGATTGTCGGCTTTGACCGGAAAAATTGGCAAGCTAGCGATAACAATTAGAAGAAAAATTACCATATGTCGATTTTTGAATAATTTCTTTAATCGGTCATTCCCGAAGCTTCGCGACATCTAAAAAACTTAATCTGATATTTTCCATTGAGCTGCTATGTTAATGAAGAAACACTAAGTTGTCACCGATCGTATCCTTAAATTGCAGTTCTATTATCATTGTGAGCTGCAAGCCTAACGTGAGGCTCAATGCTCACTGGTTGAAATATAAACGCTTGGTTATAAAGGCAGACAACCTAGATCAACATTTGATCATAATTAGAAGGCCAAATAATTCAATTACTTACAAACTTATCCCCAGCACTATCCACTAAAATTGGGGATAAAAATCGGTATTATCAACTACACTAGTATTAACTAAGCTTGTCTGAATATGGATTTCGATGCGTATTTGTTTATTTGTTTTGCTCTGCTTAATTTGTGGACAAGTGTGCGCAATTCAACCAAAACTGCGTTTTGATAGTCTTACTCAAGAAGATGGGTTGTCAAATACGAGCGTGTTTAAAATCTATCAAGATAAGCAAGGTTTTATTTGGTTAGGTACTGACGACGGGCTCAATCGTTTTGACGGCTACGAATTTATTATCTACCGGCATTCCTCCAGTAATCATGACTCAATCTCGAGCAATAGAGTTTTCGACATTATCGAAGATAAGCAAGGGGCTCTCTGGATTGCTACATCAAAAGGTTTAAATAAGTTTGATCCTAAGACGCAACGCTTTAAACGTTTCAATCACGATCCCGAATCTAAAAACAGTCTAGCCGATGATATGATCTCAGATCTCGAGATAGATTTTGATGGAAAAATTTGGATTGCGACTAGACGAACAGGCATCAGTCTGTTTGATCCTACTAAGGAAACTTTTATTCGATTTCGTCATTCAGCGAATGATGAGACAAGCATAAGTAGTGATGTTGTCAGTCAAATTTATAAAGACAGCGAAAATAATATATGGATTTGTAGCTATAGAGGATTTAATTTCTACGACCGAGAAACTAAGTCATTTCAACGTTATACAAAGAGTCCTGGGGCTGCTGGATTAATTGCTAATGATATCAGTAGGGTAATTGAAGATAAAGAAGGAAACTTATGGTTGGTTGCAGGCATCCGAGGTTTAACTCGATTCAATCCCAAACAAAAGACTTTCAAATATTTTCCTATTCCTAATTCCATCCAAACTAGTAAAAATAAAAACTTCGAACACCCCTGGCGTCTTATTTATGATGAGCTAAACAGGATCTGGATCGGTACTTTTGGAGGAGGACTAATACGCTTCGACATTGAAAAAGAGCTCTATCAGTTGAATCTGTTAAACCCATACGATCACCCCGATAATGCTAGTTCATACATTCTTTCAATGTTTCAAGATAGCTCAAATACGATTTGGATGGGAGCGGAAAACATAGGTGTTAACTACTTCAACCTTGAATCTGAAAGCTTCAACTATTTTGACTTTTCCTTAAGCGGTGCTAAATCGGCTGAAGCCGGATTGATTCAAAGCATTTTTCAGGTAGACGATAAACAAATGTGGTTGGGCACTAATGCCAACGGTTTATATAAGATAGACCTGTTAAATAAGAAAAAAACCATATTTAACTCGCAATACGCTAGTCAATTTGAAGTCCTTGAGAGACCCATTTTAGATATCGCGCAAAGTATAAAGGGAGATCTATGGCTAGCGGTTCATGGCGTGGGCGCAGTGAAATTCTCTCCGCAAACAGAAGAGTTATGGGTTTATAAAACAGAGGAGAACGAAATTCATGCGCTAACCGAAAATGACGTAATGGACATCGAAGTCGATAGCCAAGACAATATTTGGATTTTGACCTACACCGGCATACGTAAAATTGACAGCGAGTTCAACCTGCTAGCAGTATTTAGTAATCAATCCTGGGACCCTCAAGGAAATATATTTGCAACTCAGTTCTTATTTGATAACGATGACAGATTAATTGTATTGACTACTTCTGGTCTATTTAGGCTTTCTGATGATGGTAAGTATTTCGAAGAATACCCTAAAGGACTAGAACAAAAAAAGATCTTCAATGATCGAGAGCTGCTGAGTATACACCAAGATGCCGGCGATACTATTTGGATCGGAAGCCGTTCCGGTTTTTTTAGGCTAAATGTGGGCAAGCGGATATTTTCCCATGTAGACATAAGCGAGTGGTCTGATATTAACAGTGAATTTGTCTTCAATTTAGTATCAGATGACGAGAAAAATATATGGTTCTTAACTAATAGTGAATTGGTTAAGTATATGCCTAGTAACAAACAATATGTCAGATATGGCTCGAAAGAAGGTCTGAGAGATATCGGCTCAAATACGCACAATCGTCAATTAGTTGGGGATCTAGCCAAAAATCACCGAGGTGAATTATTAGTTACCGGGAACAAGGGGTTGTATACATTCAATCCCTCTCTGAAAATAAACCCACCTAAAGCTACTCAGGTAGCATTAACCTCGCTTTTCGTTATTGGAAAGAAGGTAAAAGTTTCAGGTGAAGCAGCAAATGAGCATTCGGAAGAATATAGTTTGAGTCAAGATATTCGGCACACAGATAAAATCCAGTTCGGATATAAAGAGTCTGTGTTTTCGTTAGAGTTTTCGGCGCTCGAATATTTGTCGCCATCGTCGACAAATTACGCGTTTAAACTAGAAGGGTTTGACTCAGAATGGCGCCATAGCTCAGGTACCAATAGAAAAGTCAGCTATACAAATCTTTCGCCAGGTGACTATGTATTCAAAGTAAAAAGCATGTCAAAACACCTTGGTGCTGAAGAGAATATAAGAGAATTAAAAATAGAAATTTTACCACCACCTTGGCGAAGTTGGTGGGCCTACGGTATCTATTTAATGGTTGGACTGATAATGGTCTATTACATATATCATTATCAGAAGAGTCGTTTGCAGCTAGCGAATCAAGTTGCAATGAATAAAGAGCTTTTGAAATTTGATAAGTTAAAGGACACATTTTTAGCCAATACAACTCACGAATTACGAACTCCTTTGCAAGGTATTATTGGCATTACTGAATTGCTAATTGAGGAAAGCATTGAGGGAGAGGTAAAGGAAAAGCTTAAACTGGTGTCAACCAGTGGTAAGAGATTAAACAGCCTTATTAACGATATTCTGGATTATTCGAAGCTAAAGAATGGACTGCTTGAAATTAATCGTAAATCATTAAATTTATCTGCTATTGTAGAGTCGGTACTTAAAATACTTGCCGTGATGGTTGAATCAAAGCCTGTCAAGTTGATCAACTATGTGGGAGTAGAATCTCCTGCCGTCATCGGGGATGAAAATAGACTACAACAAATTTTTCTTAATCTAATCTCAAATGCAATCAAGCATACAAAAGAAGGCGCCATCTTGGTTAAAAACAGTTTGTCCTCGACACATATGAAAATTATTGTTGAGGATTCCGGGAGTGGAATTATCGAAGAAGATCACGAGTCAATATTCCTTCCTTTTAGTCAGTCCAAAAAAGATAAGAACGAAGAGGTTTCTGGGACAGGCATAGGGCTAGCGGTAACCAGGCAACTCGTTGAGCTTCACGGCGGAAGAATATATTTGGATAAAAGTTTTACCGAGGGGGCGAGGTTCGTTTTTATGTTACCTCTTGACAAGTCTGCAATGCTTCTCAAAGACGGTAGTGCCGATGGCAAGTCACTCATTGGTTCACAAACAAACATTGATAACAAAAAGCAAGAAGAAGAGGCCAGTGGTTTCGCTCAATACGCTAACATAGTTACCCATGCCGGTGAAAAAAGGCCAAAATCTAAGTACAAGATCCTAACAGTAGATGATAATCCGATCAATTTAAAAGTCTTAAACGGGATTCTGGGGAATCAATACTGCGTAATTCAAGCCTGCGATGGATATCAAGCGCTACAGTTGCTTGAGGAAAATAGAGGCGTAGATATGGTTATCTTAGATCTTGTAATGCCAGAGTTGTCAGGTTTCCAAGTGTGTAAAAGGATACGCGAAAGCTATTCTTTTGATGAACTTCCTATTTTATTTCTAACCGGCAGCTCCCTTCAGGAAGATATCGAAAAGGGGTACGAGGCTGGAGGTAATGAGTTTATAGAAAAGCCGGTTTCCAGTAATGCACTAAGAAAGCTAGTTAGTAAATATTTAGACTAACTAGCTATGCTTAAACTTAGTAAAAAATTAGCTAATATTATTCGAAATACTTACCTAATAGTTTAAAAGGATTTTAAAAATGCTAGAACCAGACACACTCGTTGCGGCGGCAGGTTGGATTGGAGTCATATTGATATTTTTAGGCTTTTCTTTGAATGTCTTAACTAAGGTGATTTCATCAGAATCTATTAGCTTCCTGATGTTGAACTTTGTCGGCGCCTGGCTGCTAGTTGTAAACAGCTATTTCACCGGGCAATATCACTTTTCAATATTGAATTCTTTTTGGGGAGTGGTTGCTCTCGTCGGAATAGTTAAAGTCTTTTTTGTATCAAAAAATAAGACCTTCAAGTATTAGGCTCAAAAAGCTAATTAGAGTTCACGTTAAAAGATTTGATATTCAGCCAACTAAAACACAAACAAAACGCTTCGTAAAAAAGCGAATTGGTGTCTTTCTTTCCTATTTTTTTTGGCCGTTAGAAACAGTGGTTTTACTTCTCAATAGCGGCCGTTAACTGCGTTTAGTAGTTACCTTAAATAACTAGCCATTTTGGTTGACAAAATTATCGATTTAATCTCAAGATGGTATTCTTTTGTTTGCATTTGACAGAATCAAATCTATTCTAATTATTATTAGCAAGGAGTTTCAATTAAAGGGAGTTATTATGAAAGATCCAAACCCTGTTCTTTTCTATGAACCTGATGGTCCTTATGGATTTCTGTCAAACTTTGCCACCTATCCTATCACTGTTGATGGGGAGAAATGGGCATCAACCGAACACTATTATCAATCGAAGAAATTTGTTGAGACACAATATAGCGATCAAATCAAATTCGCAGGTAGCCCTGATGAAGCTTTCAAACTGAGTCGCGTATTTGTAGATCAGGTTAGAGACGACTGGGACACTATTAAATTTAGTGTGATGAAAAAAGCGATTATTGAAAAGTTCTCCCAGCACCCGAAGTTAGCTTTCTTATTACTTAATACGGAAGAGCATGAACTAAGAGAGCATTCTCATAAAGATTCTTATTGGGGTGATGGGGGAGATGGAAATGGCTTAAATAAATTAGGTATCATACTAATGGAAGTAAGGGAGCATTTAGAAAAATTAGAACCATACTCTCTAATACGATATGTAGACAGTTCTAAATTACCTACTGAGTGGGGAACATTCAATATTCATGGCTTTTTTGAAACTGCGACTCAAAAAGAGCATGTTGCGTTAACGCTTGGTGAATGGTCTCCGGAGAGCGCAGTTTTGACTCGAATGCACTCCGAATGCTTAACCGGCGACGCTTTTGCTAGTATGAGGTGTGATTGTGGATATCAACTTAGAAAATCTCTAGAGCTAATTGCAAAAGAAGGTAGTGGGGTATTGCTTTACCTGCGCCAAGAAGGCAGAGGTATAGGTCTTCTTAACAAAATAAAAGCCTACCACTTACAAGATGATGGATGCGATACCATTGAGGCAAACCTCAACTTAGGGCTTGAAGCAGATATGAGACGTTATGATTTCGTAGAGGGTATGCTTTCGTTTTTCGGCATCAGGAAAATACGTTTGTTGACTAATAATACTGACAAAATAAACTCCTTAAAAAAGGTTAATATAGATATTAGCGAAAGAGTTCCAATGGTAGAAGGGATCAACCCGTATAATTTTGATTACGTCGATACTAAAGCAAGAAAAATGGGCCACAAGATTGACATGGCTTTGGAAAGACACCGATTTCGATAGCTGAATGTATTTTTGAGTTACTGGTACTTACTTAGTATTTGTTTGATAGAGCCTTGGTCTGACAACTGCTTTAATCTCTCATCGATAAACACTTTAAGCTCGCTTCTGATCGCAGGATCTAGCGCTAGATGAACATTATAATTGCTAATCATCGAGGAAAATGACTGGGATTTAAATTTTTCTTTGCTAATTGATAATAGCTTTTGATTGTATTTGATACGCAGGTCCATCTCAATAAAACAGGCACGGTTTCCGAGCCGTTCTAAGAGTTTAAAAGCGGAGCTAAAGTTTTTAACTCTAATGACTCGCAACCTTTTGTCTGCGATGTATTCGTCCAGGCCAGGGTAGTCGAAGCCCTCCAATAAAATAATTGTTTTATCATCAATATCAGATCTGTGGGAGTACTTAAAATCATCTGTCTGATTAACTAAGATTCGATGCTCAACATTTAGCAGAGGAATGCGCGTTAAGTTTTCAGCTTGAATACCGCCCCAACTAGGCGAACCAATAGTTATCCAGTTGGAATATCTGGACGTTGTTAGATCCGTAATCAATTTATTAAATGGTAGTGTGTTAACATTAAGTCGATACTCACTGCCATCGAACAAAGCATAGACAATTTCAGTGGCTATTCCCCGATGATTCTGATTATATTCTTCAATCTGTAAGGGCCGGGCCTGGTTTTGAATTACCATATAGTTAAATGTTTCCGCTCGTAACATTCCGGAAAAAGCAAGAGACAAAATTGGGCAGAAAAAGTAGAACAGTCTAATCACTTTCTAGATCTCCATATTAAAACGTTATGAGTTGGCTTGCTCTTTTAATACTTTAGTCATTTCATCAGCAGGTACGGGCCTTCCAAAATAATATCCCTGAATATAATCGCATTCATGTTGCTTAAGGAATTTTAACTGCCGTTCAATTTCAACTCCTTCTGCAACTACTTTAAGCTCCAGGTTATGAGAGAGTGCGGTTATTGCCTTTATGATAGTCTCGTTTTGCTGGCTTATACCGATGTCTTGAATAAAGGAACGGTCAATTTTCAAAGTATCCAGTGGCATTTGTCTGAGGTAATTCAATGAAGAATATCCAGTGCCAAAGTCATCAATTGATAACCTAATTCCTAATTGATGCAACTGATTGAGTATATCTATTGTAGCCACCGGTTCTTCCATCATAATGCTTTCCGTAACTTCAAGTTCTAAACACGTTGCAGGGATCTCTGTACTACTCAGTATTTCCTTTATTTCATCCAGGAGGTTGTCATCCATCAATTGTTTCATCGAAAGGTTCACGGAAATTGAAAACTCTTCATCAATTAGTCCAAGCTTTAGCCACTCGGATATCTGTTTTGCAACTGTTTCCAAAACCCAACGGCCGATCGGTAATATCAGCCCCATTTCCTCCGCTTTCGGAATAAAAAGATCGGGCTTGATGCTCTCATCATCACTGCGAAACCATCTTAAAAGTGCTTCGATTCCAACAATTTTATTAATGTACGGGCAGCATTTTACTTGGTAATGCAATTGAAATTGATTTTTATCCATTGCACACCTTAGTTGATTTTCCAACTCCAGCTCTTGCATTACTTCTTTTTGCATCTCATAGGTAAAAAAGCGATAGCTATTCCGCTCTTTCTTCTTGACTTTATACATCGCTATATCAGCACATCTTAACAGAGCTTCCGCATCGTACGCAGACTCGGGGAATTTAGCTATTCCTATGCTTGCACCAATAAATATCTCATTGTTATTCACCACAAAGGGTTGGGATAAAGTTTTAATTATCTTTTCAGCCACAATAGCCGCGGTACGATTGGACATAACCGACTCTAGGATAACAGTGAATTCATCACCACCCAAGCGACTCAAAATGTCGCCATTCCTGGTGCATTTTTTTAATCGAGAAGCTGATTCCGTTAAAATATAGTCTCCGACCTCATGCCCCAAGTTGTCGTTTACTTGCTTAAAACGATCTAGATCTAAAAAAAGTAACGCTATCGACTGTCTGTTTCTTCTCGCCCTAGAGATGGATTGCTCCGCTTGCTTAATGAAAGCATTTCTGTTTAACAATCCGGTTAAGGCATCATATTGAGCAAGGTGTGCTAACTTTTCTTCTGTTCTCTTTCTCTCAGTGATATCTTGAAACGCAACAACTATTCCAACAAAGGTGTTTTCGTCCTTAATTGGCGTTGCGGTTAACTCTATCGGAATTAGTTCTCTTCTTTCACTCCAGAATACCGCTAGCGTATCATTGTATGTCTTGCCACACATGCATACTTTATATAAGGGAGTTTCAGTCCAGTCGATACCTTTGTCGGAGGAATTTACAGCGTGAAGGATATCCATGATATGCATGGTGTTAAGCTTATTATTTCCATAATTTAAAATCTTAGCTGCTGCGGGGTTAGAAAATGTAACCAGACCTGTTTTGTCCAAGCCGATAATGCCTTCGCCAACTGAGCGTAGTAGTAATTGGTTTCTCCGTCTCAAATTTTCTACATCTGCAAGCATTTTACCTAAAACGGACTTTTGCGAATCAAGCGACAGAAAGACTTGCACTTTACTTCTCAGTGTATGTGGTTTGATAGGTTTAAAAAGGTAATCAACAGCACCTAATTCATAGCCCTTGTTCTCGTATGCTTCGTCTCTATCAGCGGCGGTAATAAAAATTATTGGAGTGTGCTTCGTGTCCGTATTTATTCGCATCAATGTCGCAGTTTCATAACCATCCATTTGAGGCATCATTACATCGAGTAGCACAACGGCAAATTTGTGCCGCAAGGTTAAAGACAATGCGCCTTCTCCGGAACACGCATTAAAGATATTGGCATTTAGGTTCGACAGGACATTCTCAATCGCTCGATGATTTTCTCGTTTGTCATCTACGATTAATATATTTGGCATCGACGATTCATAGTCGTCCGAATTAGTCTTTAATGCTGCAGATTGTACCATTATTCTAACCTCATTTTTTGCCAAAATAACTAATAATAAGTGCTTGGTTCATACCTTTCCTGATCAAGCTTATATATCTTCGCTTTGTTGTCGAATACATTGAATTCACAATCCTTGGTTAACCCGGAAATGCTTTCTTTGTTACCGGTACAGAGCATTCCCCCGGGGCAAAGACTACTTTTGAAAAGCTTAATGACTTGTCGTTTCAACTCATTATTAAAATAGATCATTACATTGCGGCATATTATAAGCTGCATCTCACCAAAGACACCGTCGTTGACCAGGTTGTGTGCCGCAAATGTAACGTTACTGCTAAGCGAAGGCGAAACAATTGACGAGTTATATCGACTGTAAAAATAGTCCTCCAGGCTTAGCTTACCACCACAGTTTTTGTAAGATTTTTGCGCTTTATTAATGTCAGAATTTGAATAAATACTTTCTCTAGCGTGGAGCAGGGCGGCATGATTAATGTCAGTAGCATACAATCTCGCTCGGTCATATATTCCTTCTTCTTTAAGAATTATTGCCATAGAATAAACTTCTTCGCCGGTCGCACACCCCGCATGCCAAATTTTGAAGTAGGGGAATGTTTTCAGGTATGGGACAACTTTTTTCCGGATTGTCGAAAAGAAATTCTCATCTCTAAAAAACGATGTAACGTTAATCGAAAAGTCATTTATAATTTTGAATGCAAATTCTCGCTCGTACACAACTCTACCAATTAAGTCAGAGATCCATTCTACACCTTCAAGGCTTACTCTGTTTTTCAACCGTCTGTGTATTGTTGAGTATGAATAGTTGGAAAAGTCGTAGCCGTAACACTTTGACAGCGCCGCAAGCAATAACTCTATTTCAACTGCAGACTTGTCTACTTTCCTTTCTACTGATACATCCATACTTTTACCATATTGATTAACTGTTCCGTGTTAACTGGTTTCGACATGTAATCGTTCGCGCCAACTGAGATGCATTTGTCTCTATCTGTAGGCATTGCCTTTGCCGTTAGTGCAATTATTGGAAGTGTTTTAGAGTGATTACTACGAACTCGTTTAATCGTTTCAAACCCGTCCATAACGGGCATCATAATATCCATTAAGATTAATTGGATATCTGGCTCAGCCTTTAGCTTTTTTAGCGCCAACTCGCCGTTGTCAGCGAGAACCACTTCCAGCTTGTGTTCTCTTAGTACTTTGGATAGTGCATAGCTATTACGAAGGTCATCGTCAACCAACATTATTTTTTTGCCGCTAAGCTCATTTTCATTACCTAGCTCTGGACAAGATGAGGTCCCGGTAATAGCCTTCTTTGTGACTCGGTGAAGAAACAAGTTAACGGTATCTTTTATCCTATCTTGAGAGTAATCTCCTTTTATCACAACATGCCGAGTATATTGAATTAAGGAGTCGTACAGTTTTTTCTCTATTTGAGTGTTACTAATTACAAGTGTTGGTGGAAGAATAGTCTCCGTTTGGCTCTTAAAAAACTCAAACCATTCAATTAGTGAAATATCCGGAAGGTCGAAGGAAATAATTACACAGTCGTATTCTGCAGTTCGTAGACAGTTAAAGCTTTCCTTTCCCGTAGCTACACTAGTGACTTCAAGAGACATTGTTTCGATACATTTTTCGACTTCTTTTGCTTCTTTGCCATCACATATCAACATTACTTTTTTAAGGCTTTGTTGATTAATAGTTTCGAACTTGAGAAGCATTTTCTCGAGTTGTTGAATGCTGGCGGGCTTAGTTAAAATGCCTATAGTAGCCTGCCTGATAATGTCAAACTGCGACTCATTTCCAGATACAATATGCACAGGTATCGACTTAGTAGAAGGGCAGAGTTTTAGTTGCTCTAGCACTTCAACACCATTGATATCAGGCAGCCCAATATCTAAAATGATGGCATTGGGTTTCATATCTTTCGCGATTTCTATTCCCTTATTACCCGATTGAGTTGTCACAACGCTATAACCTTTCTCTTCTGCGAGACCTTTCAATATATTTGCAAAGTTAACATCATCTTCTATGACTAGGATTGACGGCATCAGCGACTCAATAAAGTTCTGACTTTCTACATTTTTCGATTTATTTTGAACGGGAGGCAATGTTTTGTTTGAGATTTGGCTGAAGCTAGAGAGAGAAGCGGGTAGCTGTTTATCTTCTTTCACTTCATCAGTCGGAAGCAGCGCTATCGCTTCGTTTTTCGCTTCACTCAAATCATATGGAAGGAGTAGGGTGAATTCGCTCCCACTTTCCACCTTGCTTTCCAGGAGTATTTTTCCGCCCAGAAGCTTCGCAAGTTCTCTCGATATGGTTAATCCCAAACCTGTGCCGCCATAACTTCGGCTCGAAGAACCGTCACCTTGATGGAACGCTTCAAATATTTCTTCTTGCTGGCTCGATGAGATTCCGATACCTGTATCCTTAACTATAAAAGCTATACCACTATCTAAGGGAGAGCTTTCAACGACAGAGCTTTTACAGGATTCAATTGGTTTGATACTTAAAGAAACTTCTCCTGATGATGTGAACTTAAATGCGTTAGACAAGAAATTACGAATAATCTGTTCAAGCCGTTGCACGTCAGTTTGGAATTTTTTAGAGATGTCCTTGGATAAAGAGATATTAAATCTAACATTTTGTAAGTCGGCGATAGGTTGAAACTGGTCTTTAACTCTAGCTGATAAGTAATTGATATCGCAATCTTCTTGATGAATCGTAAGCTTTCCTGCTTCAACTTTTGAAAGGTCCAAAATATCATTTATAAGCTGAAGTAATGCAAGGCCTCCCTCGTAAATTACTCTCGCGTCTTCGACTTGAGACTCAGTAAGATTGCCTGATCTATTTATACTTAAAGACTCAGATAAAATTAGTAAACTGTTGAGAGGTGTTCTCAGTTCATGAGACATGTTAGCGAGAAACTCAGATTTGTATTTGCTCGCAGACTCTAGGTCGTGAGCTTTAGCTTCAATAATATTTTTCGCCTCTTCTAACAACTTATTCTTATCTTCTTGCTCTTTTTTCTGTAGCTCTAGTAGTTCATTATTCTGCTTCATCTTCTTGCCTTGAATCGTCAATTCCTCTTCAGATGAACGCAGTGCTTCCGCTTGTTCAGCAAGTTCTTCGTTTGCCGATTTCAATTCTTCTTGTTGGGCTTGAAGTTCTTCTGCTTGTTGCTGGTATTCCTCGAGTAGTTCTCTCAGTCTATTTTGTGAAAGGACGGACTCAATGCTCGCAGCGATAGTGCCCGCTAATTTTTCTAAAAGCTCGACCTCAACCTCACTAAATGGTCTTTGGGCTCCTAGTACAAAGACACCGAGAGCAATATTTTTTTCTGCCAAGGGGTTTAAAATGGGAACAGATATAAGCGTCGTGGGATTAGTTTTGCCGACTCCGGAGTTGATGGAGTAGTTAAAGAAATCCTCGGGCAAATCACTGATATGACTTGTAGTTCGCTCGAGAACTGCACGGCCAGGAATCCCCTCGCCAATAGAAAGTTTTTTGGGGATTTCACTGTCTTCTCTGACAGCATAACCTGCGATATAGTGCAGGTTACGTTCTTTGCGGAGGTAAATAGCTCCCACGAAAGTGCCTAGATATTTAGAGATAAACCCTATCGATGCTCTAGCTATCTCATTCTCGCTTTCTAAACCTCTTAAGAGGTCAGAAAATTCAGCTTGACCGGACTTCAACCAGTTTTCTTGCTCCGCCATTTGAGTTGCATCTTTCAGGTTCTCGGTCATACTTCTCAATGATATTCCAAGAATGTCTTTATCACTTTGTGGTTCGTAAATAAAACTATATTCGCCTTTTGCTACTCGGTCAGCATGATTCGCTATTTTACGAAGTACCCCTGTCATGTTTCCTAGAGAACGACCTAAATTTTCTATCTCTGTCGATCCGCTTATTACAATATCTTCACTAAAGTCACCACTGGCAATTGTGTCAGCCATGTTAACTACTTTTTTAATTGGGCCGATAATTATCTTGATCGTCAATAAAACCAGAAGTATGCAAATGAAAATCGAGGTGAACAGTAAGAAAACACCAACAATGATTAAAGAATTGAATTCTTCTTCTATCCAAAAGAAACTCGACTCCATATCACTAGTCTGAAGCTCAACTATTGCAGCGATAGTATGCTTGATTTTATCTTCTAGCGGCGCAACCCATTTATCCATTCTTAGTTTAGCTACATCCCAGTTAGCTCCTTCGCGAAAAACAAACATCTGATCCGGAAATTCAATAAATACCTGGCGAACTTGTTTAATTCGATTAAGCAAGCTTAGGTGAGAGTCACTTAGCTTCTCTTTTTCTTTCAGTACATTATCGAGAGCTTTCTGATTCTTTTTCCAGTTTTGTTCAAACGACTTATGAAAATCTTTGTTGTTAGTAATTAGATAAGCTCTAATGTCATTTAGTGAGCTGGTCATACTATGCCTAAATTCAACAAGATTAATTAGCAGCAACTGTCGTTCTGTAGTTAACGACTGTTGAGTTTCGAGATCAATGAGTTTGGAGGCTAAGTCTATTATTATGTTAGCCCTTGGCGCCGCCTCCGCATTTAACATTTGAAGACCCGGGTTATTCTCAGAAGTATGTGCGATTGTTTCTATATCGTCTTGAAAAGTTCGGAGTTGCTTTAGATCTGCTTGAAGCTCAAAGAGATATCCGTCAATGTAATCATCGTGCTTTCTTCTAAGCGCTAGTGCTAATTTGTTGTAGGCCCTATCAATTCCCTTCCACGCCCCACGGCGCTCTTCTGCGTACCGCTTTTCTCCAAGATTGACCCATCCTTTAAGCGCTGACAATGAAGCGTTAACTTCTGACTGAATTTTTAACCCTTCTGTAACACCGGGAACTTGAAGATTGAAAATATTTACGGAATGAGATTTTACTTCGGAAGCGCGATTGAGAGTCAGTCCTAAAACAATTGTCAGTATGGCAATTGATGAAAAATAGCCGAGGGTAAGCTTTAAGAAAAGAGAATTGAAATTCATCTCTAACAATCCTTGTCAAGTTAATCTAACTTCTATTTCGGAAGCGCCTATAAAAGTTAATTTATTGGAGTGCTCAAAATAGAAAAAAACAGCCAAAAACTGTTTAATTAGATTTCATGTCAGTCTTAAACTAATTATAGTCGAGGTGGTTAATATTTCAGAAGGGGAATAGTTTTT
>JAPHTP010000071.1 GCA_026196875.1 Kangiellaceae bacterium | reverse complement strand
TCATCAATAATCTGTGCTTGTTTAATGCTCATTTTCGCCTGTATGGCGGCATCTTTAAGTAACACCTTAAAATGCATATTGACGTAGCCTTGGGGTTCTTTCGAATGACTACCAACATAAGCATTTAACAACCGGTTTTCGTCTTCAGGGAAATAATTAGAAATTTTGTCTTTATGAATATAGAAAGGCAAAGAGTTGATCTGGTATTCCTTTTGTTTAATAAAACTGTTGCCTTCTGCATCCCACATATTTCGATCTAATGCTTCTATTATTAACTTTCCGTAATGACTCAGGTCACCGTTACACAATGCTTTAGCAGCACATAAAAGCCAACAAGAAAACACCGCGTTGTAGGAACTCGAATAAACCATCTTAGGTTCATCAATTGCCGAGCCTTCAACAAAAACACATCCATTAGCGGAGTCGATTGAAGTTTCAAGCAAAAACTGAATTGCTGACTCTAGATACCGATCTTTGTCTACAGTGGGATCGAAAACAGAAAGGCTGGCAAAAGATTCTAGTTGCTGTTGTTGACGGTCTAAATTATTAGCAAGCCGTTGAGCGGAGTGAGAAAATTCTAACAAGATGAATACTCTAGCAAGACAAGACCTTAAGTTACTCTTTAACAGGTTTTGCTCTTTGGCAACAAACTTGATCCCGCCCTTTGTCTTTGGCTCGATATAGTGCTTGGTCTGCACGGTTGAAAACAGCCTTGGGCGTATCATTATTTTCAAACTCCGCGATACCAAAAGACATGGCAACTTGAATGTTATCGCTTTCTACTTCAACAACGACTTGCTTAATACCTTGGCGTAGCTTATTCATTGCTTTGGTTGCGTCAACCAAAGTTGTTTCTGGCAAAAGCATTACAAACTCCTCACCACCAAAACGAGCAACAAAATCTGACTCCCTAAGTTCACTTTGCAAAAACAAGGCTATCTCTCTTAGTACTAAGTCGCCTGCGGAATGACCATACTTATCATTGACTTGCTTGAAGAAATCTATGTCCGCTAATACTAAACTTAGTGGGCTACGATAACGCCGCCATCGGTTATATTCTTGGGTCAATCGTTCATTGTAAGAATAGCGATTAGGCAGCCCTGTCAGCGGGTCGGTTTGTGCTCTTAAACGTTGCGCGGCTAGCTCATCCTTTAAGCGAGAAGTTTCATCTTCAGTTGCTCTTAGTTGCTCAACCAAGCTTTCACAATTATTCGCCATATTTTCTTGGTTGGAAACTTGCTCATCGCAAAACTGGTTGACTCTGGCAAGTATTGAGTCAATTTTGTGGCTAATGTACGATTTAATATCGGTAAGTGACTGGGCGTCATCTATGCTAGTTTTTAACTCTTTAACTGAACCTTGAAGCTCGGTATCTAATAGCTGGCTTTGCTTGGTGAATTGCTGGTTAAATTTAACCGTTTGGTTAATAAACTCATTCACACGGTCAATCCGCTTACTCAACGACTTTAAAAAATTCTCGAACTGCTCGTGTTCATGTCCGGTAAAATCAACAAATGCGCTTGCGACAGCTTCTAAGATTTCAACCAACTGCGAAGTTTGTTTAAGCTCGGAAACTTTCTTTGCGAGCTTGGTAGCTAACTTCGAATTATTTTCTAGTGCAGATAACTGTTCAATTAGATGAAGGAGTGAGTTTTTTATTTCTGGTGAAATTCCCTCTTGTACTTGCTTTTGGGTGTCTGAGCCACGTTTATCTATTTGTTCAGCTTTACCAAAAAGTCTGGATAGCATTCCCTTAGGACGCACAGTACCCATTTTATTTTGGCTTATAAAAGTTTCGATAGCATCTGCAATAGCGGAAATAAGCTGGGCCGTATCTTGATTACGCTGCTTACTTATCTTGTCAAACGAGGATTTAAGCGAGCTAGGTATCGAGCGCTGAGTTAACTCTTTCAACAATTCAATTTCAGCTTGAGATGCTTCAATTTTTTGTGACTGCTTACTATCGGAAGTATGGTCTTCCAGAGTTAGCAATATTTTGCTAATCCCTTCTACCTGGCCTTTAATGTAATTATCGTCAGCATTATCTTTAATTGCTTGGCGTAAAGTTACCAGGGCACGATCGAGATCATCAGAATGCCCCATTCCGACAAAACTCAAACGAGAAATGCAGCGCCTCAACTCAGCTTGAGATTCATGGGTTTGTTGCGTTTTTTGTTGGTCCATAAATTAAGAAAAATTGCTTGATCAATTAGATCAATCGATTAACCCCTAGTTTTTAGTCCAAATATCCTGGTTGTTTTGTCCAAAGATCCTGGTTTATAGCCCTAAGATAGTGGGACTGTATTATTTTTCATGACAAACAATAAGAGAACTAGTTTAACACAATCTGTAAAACTGTTGATCCTCTAGTTCAGAAAGTCGGCGGGCACCTTTTTAATTCCCGTTAAACTTTTTGGAATTTCTACTTCCATGGCTACTGGCAGGTGATCGGAAACCCCTAATTCCAATACCTCACAATCAACAATATTTAATCCCTCACTTACCCAAATATGGTCAAGCTGATACTTGGGTTTCCAACGTGGAAAAGTGGGTTGTTGTCGATTGCCAATTTTGATTTTTAATCCATGCTTTTCAAATTCTTCTACTGCGTGTTCATGGGTACAATTCATATCGCCCATAATAATAAAGTAAGGCTGTTCTCTAAGTAGTTCGCCCATATATTCAAGTTGCCTACGTCGCGCTTGGGGGCTTAACGCTAGATGCACTGAAAACACACTTAGTTGCTGCTCACCGTTACCAAAGTTCACTTGTAATGCGCCTCTCCCGGCAATTCTTCCCGGTAGTTTATGGTCAATAACATCAGCAATTGGATGCTTAGCTAATAATCCATTTGAATGCGCGGCAAACCGACCAAGCTTACGATTTTGCTGGTGGTGCCAATGGGGAAATCCCCCTTTTTGCGCAAGATAAGCAACTTGATTAATAAAGTGAGTTCGCATACTACCGGCATCAACTTCTTGCAGCGCAACTATGTCAAACTCAGACAACCAATGAGATATCTCCGTCAAATTCGCTTGGCGCCTGGAATCAGGCAAAATATGGCGCCAGCTTTGAGTAACGTAATCACGGTAGGAATGACTGCTAATCCCAACCTGGATATTGTAACTCAATAGCTTTAGGCGATTATTAGCATCGCTAGGTAACATGGTTGATTGGTACAACTCGGCCTGCATAAAACTATATTAATTTTTATCAAGTAGGTAAAAGATGATTTGCATCATTCGATCTGCTGACTGTGCCATATTAGCATCAGTAACAAACTTCTCTTTAATAATAATAGTTGGAACTTGCGAAATAGAAAGCTTGCCAGCTCTTTTCCGATAATTTTTTTCCGCCTGCCAAACCGCCGACTCATCAATTCTAGGAAGATGGTTAGCGCCCACTTCTTGTTGGATCCAGTTTAGGGTCGACTCGTATTTGTTAAATATGCTGCAATCCTGAATGCACTGCTGATAGAAGTCCTGCTGAGAAGGAAGCTCAACCTTGCCCGCAAGTTGCTCCAAAATGGGTTGAATGTAAGCCTGTTCTCGCCACGTTAAATAGGCTATAAGGGGAGTTCGCTTGATCTTTAAGTCCGGTCTATCAATTGATAACTGTTCAAGTCTGGAATCTATTTGTGCACACGGCGAGCAACCATACCAATAAAAAAACTCAATATCAGCCACTTGTTCTAGCTGACTTAAATCATCAACTAAATCAACTTCAATTCGTTCAAGTGGCTTGAAGTCCTGGCCTTGAATGAAATTACCTGCGGATTCAGGCTCAGCGGCAAAAACCTTTAAGTTTAAACAACTTAGTAGGGCTACGATGAAAAAAATCAAATAAGAAGAAAACTTCACGTTATTAAGTCAATTTTTAGAATTCAATGACCAGATTATAACGAGTCGTAGCGCCCGATAAAGAGACAAGCAACAAAAAAGCGGCTAAAAGCCGCTTTTTTCGATGAAACTAGCAATATATTTTTAGTGAAGGCCTGCGAGGTACTTAGAAAGCGCTTCAATTTGCTCATCACTCATTTTCCTAACTATATCACGCATTACGTTATTGGCATCATTGCTGCGAGAACCATCTCTAAACGCAAGTAGCTGAGCTTTGGTGTACTCAGGATGCTGGCCGCCGATTGCAGGGAAACCTGCCGCAGACATGCCATTACCACTCGGGCCGTGACAAGCCATACAGGCTGCGACTTCGCGGTCAGCGTCGCCGCTACGATAAAGTTTTTGACCTAATTCGATGTACTTATCTTCTACCGCCATATGCTGAACTTTTTGTTGTGCATAGTAGGCTGACACATTTTCAATATCTTCATCAGAAAGCATGCTAACCATTGGTGCCATTATAGCGCTTTGGCGATCGCCAGATTTGAAATCTTTGAGCTGCTTTACCATGTATTTTTCGCCTTGGCCGGCAATTTTAGGATTCATTGCCAATGGGCTATTACCGTCTGGACCGTGGCAGCCAGCGCAAGTTGCAGTTTTTTCTTTTCCTTTTGCTGCATCACCGGCGGAAACACTACCTGCAAACAACAAGGTTAAAACGACCCCAATAACTTTCTTCATTCTAGTACCTTTACGAATAAATAAGAATATGAAATATGACGCGATAACTTATTGAAAATTAAAAGAATTCAATTATAGTTCTATAGCATAAGTGTCGAATGAAAAGATTGCGAAAAACAATCCAATAATCTTATACTAAATGGCCACCTCGCCAGAATGCGTGAATTATAGGCAAACCAAGTATAAAAAGCCACAGTCTTAATAGTGTCAGTTGAATAGATATGAAAAATAACCATAACAATCCGTTTCGAGTCGCCCGATATTTGATGGGTGCGGCTAAACTCGACCAATTACCGCCTGATGAGGGTATCGAGGTGGCATTAGCGGGTCGTTCTAATGCCGGTAAGTCAACAGCGTTAAACGCCATCACAGATCAGAAGAGTTTGGCTAAAACCAGCAAAA
This sequence comes from Kangiellaceae bacterium, assembly GCA_026196875.1. GTDB lineage: Bacteria > Pseudomonadota > Gammaproteobacteria > Enterobacterales > Kangiellaceae > Aliikangiella. The sequence continues at coordinate 44,509 of JAPHTP010000071.1, read as the reverse complement.
CGCCAGGCCGCACTCAACTCATCAATCTTTTCAGATTAGATGACCATAGTCGTATTACTGATTTGCCCGGTTATGGATTTGCCAAAGTATCCAAAAACGTCAAAGAGCAGTGGCAAAAGACACTAAGTACTTACTTACAAAAAAGAAGGTGTCTGCAAGCGCTGGTAGTCTTTATGGATATTCGCCACCCATTAAAGGAAACCGATAAGCAAATGATTAATTGGGCGGTATCAGCCGATATCCCTGTTCATGTGGTTTTAAGCAAAGCTGATAAATTGAAATCTGGTGCCCGAAAAACGGCCTTATTGAATGTGAACAAGCATTTAGCTCGTATTTCGGAGAACATTTCTTCTCAGGTTTTTTCCGCTACTAGCAAGATTGGTTTGGAAGAATTGATTGATAAACTGAAGCTTTGGTATGGGTATCAGGATGAGGGGGACGTATTAGAGGAATTGCGAACTTCAGGTGAGAATCCAGAGAATTCTAGCGAAGATTAGGTTTGACAACACATAAGTCAGGCGCCGTACTTTTCACGCCGCCTGTATTGTTATGTTTAGTTACTTATTTGAAGGTCGCCAGATGGACCTAAGACATTAAAAGTATGATCAGAAGTTACATACCAACCAACGGTCTCACATGAATGAACGTAAATACGAACTTTTTTCCTGCCATAAAAGCGGCCAGCGCTGTTGAGTATAGTTTGTCGTACTGAGGATGCTCTCCCTTAACCCAAACAGCGTTATCTTTTGTACATCCTGCGGGATTACCAAATACTCCCCAAATCATAAAACCATTGTGGACGCCTATCTGTATCAATTTTTGTTGGTACAGCAGCAGTTGTTCTACCTCCAGCTATAAACTAATGAACGGTAAAATAGAGTCATACAACTTATAAAAGAAACAAGAACTCTCATTTTATTTCTCCTTGAAGAATAAAAACTTATCAAATACCGTGAATCATGTTGAATGAAACTCGAAAACAACTTAACCTTATAATTCAATAGTTTATGCTTCTTATCTAGTCACACTTATAATAAACGCCGCACCAAGTTATTGATCTAAACTGATAATAGAAATAATATACGAAAAAACATATATACGTTATTTCATATATTAGTATGCCTGCTCTTGAGCCGATTCAATTTTATAAATCTCTTGCTGACGAAACCCGGTTAACTACGGCTTTAATAATCCAGCACGAAGAAGAACTTTGTGTATGCGAGCTCACCAAAGCCCTCAATGAAATCCAACCCAAGGTTTCACGTCATCTCGCACAACTAAAAAAAAGCGGCATCTTAAACGACCGCAAGCAAGGCCAATGGGTATTTTACAGCATCAATTCACAGTTACCGGACTGGGCAAAACAGGTGTTAAAAATCACCCTTGAACAAAATTCCAAGCTTATCCAAAAACCTCTAGCCAATCTCGACAAAATGGGCAACCGTCCTGAACGAGTGGCTATCTGTTGCTAACTAATTTAAAAAATACCGAATGGAGAAAATCCAGTGATTAAAATTGCAATTAATGGTTTCGGCCGCATGGGTCGACTTTACTTCCGAACGCTTTGGGGAATCGAAGGTGTTGAAATTGTTCATATCAACGAACCGGCTGGCGATACAAAATGTAGCGCCCATTTGTTAGAGTTCGATTCGGTACACGGCAAATTTAAAAACAACCAGATCCAAGTGGAAGGGGAGAGCATCGTTCTCGACGGCAAAATCATCAAACACACTTCTGAATCTGATATTGCCACTACGAATTGGAAGGACATCGATATCCTGGTCGACTGTAGCGGCAAATATCGCCAAACGTATTTATTTGAGCCAGTGTTTGATCAGGGTGTAAAAAAGATTCTGGTTTCTTGTCCAGTAAAGGACGCAGATACACTCAATATTGCGTATGGCGTTAATCACCATCTTTATGAAGCCGATAAAAACCACCTAATCACCGCCGCATCTTGTACAACCAATTGCCTTGCACCAGTTGTTAAAGTTCTAGAAGAACACTTCGGTATCGAACATGGCGCTATGACGACTATTCACGATATTACCAATACTCAAACCATTATCGATAGCCCGCACAAAGATCTGCGCCGAGCGCGCTCTTGCGCAGAATCATTGATCCCCACTTCGTCAGGTTCAACCACGGCGATTATGAAAATTTTCCCGGAACTTGAAGGAAAACTTAATGGGCTTGCAGTACGAGTTCCAACAGTAAATGCATCTATTGTGGACTTAGTTGTAACCACTTCAAAGTCTGTTTCAGTTGAGTCGGTTAACCGAGCATTTAAGGACGCTTCCGAAAATGAACTTGAGGATATACTGGGTTATGAAACTCGCCCACTAGTTTCGGTTGATTATAAAGATGATAAGCGCTCTGGAATTATTGATGCATTATCAACTCAAGTAATGGGTGACAAGATGGTGAAAGTAATCGCTTGGTATGACAACGAAATTAACTACGTTGAAAGAATGAAAGATATTACTTTGATGGTGGTTGAGCAGATGTAATTTGTCGTCTTGACTGGAATGGAGAGATCTCCTTCGGGTAGCGCAGATATCATCTGGCTGATTCCTACCTAAAGGGCACGCAGTCCACCACGGCCTGAATGAAGCTACTCCTTACATCTAAATAATATTGACTTAAGATAGCCATGACTTCCATAAAAAACTACGCCACGGTTACCGCGGCTTATTGGGGATTTACTTTAACCGACGGCGCTCTGCGCATGTTGGTGGTTTTGTATTTCCATCAACTTGGTTATAGCGCAATTGAAATTGCTTTTTTATTTCTTTTTTACGAGTTCTTCGGCGTCGTCACTAATTTAGTTGGCGGTTGGCTGGCAGCCAGGTTTGGGCTTAATAAAACTCTATTTTCAGGTCTTGCCTTACAAGTCCTGGCACTCTACTTGTTGAGTCTGGAAAGCTATTTATCCGTACCCTATGTAATGGCCGTTCAGGCTTTGTCCGGTATCGCTAAAGACCTGAATAAAATGAGTGCTAAAAGTAGTCTAAAACTCTTGGTCCCAGATAAAGCTCAAGGACAGCTATTTAAATGGGTATCTATATTAACCGGCTCAAAAAACACATTGAAGGGCGTCGGTTTTTTCCTTGGTGGCTTTCTACTAACTGTTGCGGGTTACCATCAAACGCTTATTATTTTGGCCGCAGGATTAGCCTTAGTCGGAATTCTCTGCTTTGTATTACTACCATCAGATTTACAAGCGAAAAAATCTAAGGCCAAATTCAAACATTTATTTTCTAAAAGCCAAAAAATTAACCGATTGTCAGCGGCAAGATTTTTCCTATTTGGTGCCAGGGATATTTGGTTTGTTGTGGCCCTGCCTGTCTTTTTACAAGCCAGTTTATCCTGGGGACACGCTCAAGTCGGTACTTTGATGGCAGCTTGGGTAATTCTTTATGGCTTTATTCAATCTTCGACTCCACGCATGTTAGGATTTAAGCAACCAGAACATGCGCCTGATGGAAATACAGCTGCGCTATTCGCTTCGATTTTATTTCTCGCACCGCTAACAATGGTCGTCGCCAGTTTTTTAGGACTGCCGATGACTTGGGTAGTCATCGGAGGCTTACTCGTATTCGCCGTAATATTCGCAATGAACTCTGCAATACACTCATTTCTGATCCTAGCTTATTCCACACAAAAAGACGTGTCGCTAGATGTTGGATTTTATTATATGTCCAACGCAGCTGGCCGATTAATAGGTACATTGTTGTCTGGAATTATTTACCAGCAATTCGGATTTGTTGCATGTATTGCGGGATCTGCTTTAATGATTGGTATCTGTAGTTTAATCTCTACTCAATTAGAAAAATATTGAGTTCAAAAAATAAATTAATTTTGGAATAGATAATGGAAGAACTGGTAAACGCGTTAGAACAAGGGGCTATAGAACAGAGCGTTGAAATTGAGCCCTGCACTGAAGACGACTTAATAGAAGTTGAAGAAGAAATTTTATTACCTCTGCCCGATGTTTTAAAAGAATTCTTGATGACCGCAAGTCATTTCGTATATGGCTCATTAGAACCGGTTACCGTTAGTGATCCGCAACTTCATACTCATTTACCTGAAGTTACTGCTCAAGCTTGGTCGGAAGGGCTCGACCGGGATCTGATCCCACTTTGTCAAATTGGAATGGGCTACTATAGTGTCAATCAAGAAGGCGAAGTTTTGTTATGGCAAAATGGAGAATTGACCGACGAATATTGGGAAAGCGTTTGGCATTGGGTCGAAGATATTTGGTTAAACAATTAGAAAAGAAATTACCTATTCATCAAACCATGCTTGAGACCCTTTCAACAAACTTAGAAAAATATGAAAACTCTTCCGATAAAGGACCGGGGCTTGATTTTAATTACTCGATGGCCTTGTTAACCTCGGCGGCATGGGATTCAGCCCGCATGACCCAATCAGTTCAGTTTATGTCTTTTGATGAAGTGTCAGAATTTTCAAAGATCTATCGCTTTCAATCAGTTTATGTTGAAAACCAGCAAAAGCTGATTGAAAAAATTATGAAGATTGGCGACATAGAAGACGATAACTTTGGTCGGTTCACCAAAGGCTTTATTCATAGATTAAGGCTTTTAATCGAAATTAACCAAATGCTCAGTGGTGCCTATAAAAACTTTAAACCTAATGAAAACACGTCCCAAAGCGCAAAAAGCTAACCGCATTCCAGGTCTTCCTTAGAGTAATTCCGCATTAAATGTACAGATCTATCTGAATAATCTTTTGCCTTACTTTTAAGTGACTCAACAGCTTCCAGAGCTTGTGTTTTTTTGCCCTGACAAATAAGTATCTTCCCCATCTCCCAAGCCCCTGTAAAAGAATTTAAGCGATACGCCTGCTCATAATACCGAAAAGCTCTGGAACTATCCCTTGCAACTCCTAACAAACCGTATCTATAAATCTTAGCAAGTCGTAGCACTGCTTTAAGATTATCTTTTTTGGCAGCCCTACCATACAAACTTATCGACTCTTCTAAATTTTTCTCCAAATGGATTCCTTTTTCTAAAAAATATGCAAGGTCATGCATGGCTTCGGGATGAGATAAATCAGCCGCTTTTTTAGTGTATTGAAAGACTTCATCCCTATCAGATGGCGCTACGCCATCCTTTCTTTGTTCGCGAGCAACAAAAAAGTAATCTTTCGCCAATATTTTCTTATTTTGATCCGTAATTGGTTTCGGATTCTTAAGGTGTTGATTTAGGAAATCTATAATTCTTATAAACTGATGGCGCATTCCAAGCCAATTAGGATGGCCATGCCCTGACTCCGGATACTCAACATAGTTGCTTTCTTTGCCTAAAATATTTAGCACATAATCTAGTCTTTCGGTATGTTCGACATGTGCTCGAAAATCTCGTTTTCCTGCCATTAATAAAACTGGCACGTTTATTTTATCTGCAATAAAAACCGGCGAATGCAATTTCGCTTGTTCAGGATTTGAGAGAACGTCCCCGACGACTTTGTCGATACTCTCTTTGACCTGTTTTATTTGAGTTCGTACAGAACTTGAATACAAGAGATTTAGATCTGTCACACCAAAATATGATACTACACACTTGTATCGATTGTGGTACTTAATGGTCGACATTAACGCCGAATATCCCCCATAGCTACCACCTATAATACAAACGTTTTCAGCGTCTATTGGAAATTGCTTTAACGATTCACTTAGCGCTAAATCAATGTCTTTCTCGATCCCTTTCCCCCATTGAGAGACTCCTGCTTCTAAGTACTTCTTTCCGTATCCAAAGGATCCCCTGAAATTAACGCGCAAAACAGCAAATCCGCGATTCGCCAGATACTGAACTTCTCGGCTAAATAAATCATTGTCTCTGATCCCGATAGGGCCGCCATGCGGCATTACCACAAGAGGATATTTCTCAGATTTATATTGTGGAAGAGTTATAAACGCTTCTAGTAGGCCACCACTTTCATTTCTAAGAGATAGTAACTCATTCTTAGCGAGCATCTCCGAGTCAAGACTGTCGATCTCCTGATATAGTAATCGATGCTTGTGACCTTTTCGATCTACATGAATATAGCGTCCCGGCTGGTCATTTGAAATTACATAGAAAATTCCATTTTTCCCATCTCTCGACTCACTTACTCGGTATAGCTTTTCATTGCCAAACTCATTTTGAAGTATTTTCAAACTCTTATTAGATTCATCAATTAAATAATCTACTGATGGAGCGCCCAAGAAATTTGAAACGACATACTCAAGCTTATTAAGCTTTTTATCAAACTTCGCATGAGTAATATCATAAACATCCGATTCAAACAGAACTTCAGCGTTTCGAACATTACTCGCATTGACTTTAACAACAGCCGTCTTATCGCGTTCCAAATTGGATATCGCAATAATAGAGTCATCTACAAGAACATCAATTGGCTTAAATATATCTAAGTGGCTTTCTCGCTCGTAGATAAGTTTCCACTGCTCGCTTTGTTTACCCTTGAAGTATAGTTTTTGAGTATCTTCATCATCAACTCTTGCTATCCTGATTTTTTGCTCAGATGAGAGATACCAATTGGCTTTTTCAACGCCTGTATTCAATTTTTCGTAGTTTTCAGTAGTTTCATCGATTAAGTCACTAATTTTCGACTTGTATACTTTTAGACCTTCGTCTTCATTGATAAACTCCGCAAATAATACATGTTCATTGTCATTCGAAATCGGGTCAACTAAAATTCCTAACTTTCGAATTTTTGACTCATTAAACTGCAACTCTTCTCTCTTGTACTCTAATTCAAATAGGTAAGCGTTTTGGCGATTTTTAATGTAACTGGCAAACAGGGTGTTTTCATTTACCCAGGCAACTTGGTGAAGCTTGGTTTGAAAACCTTTTTCAATTGAGAGTAAGAGTCTTTGTTTTTGATTACGAAGATCTGTCGCATATATCCGAACATGGTTTTTGTCATACTTTACTGCTGCAAGATAATGACCTTCTGGACTAATCTCTATAGTCCGATAGTTGGTTGAGTTAAAAATACCACTAGTATCAAGGAAATTATTAGCATAAACCAAAGAGAAATCAGAGAAAAACAAAAGAATAGTTATTATTGTATTTTTCATTGTTTTCTTCCCTTTTCCAATTCTCTTACATATAAAAAGAAATCATCTTGAATCATTCCAGAGTAGTGAAGCTCAAACTTATCTAGGAGCTGATTGTATTTATCTTTTAATGTTTTTAACGCAGAACTTGAGCGATTAATTAGATCGTAACTGGCATATCGACCTTCAATCTTCTCAACAATAAGATGCCCTGCGTAATTCAGCTTTCCCTCAGATACGTTAAATCTCCATATTCCTGGATTCTCAGATTCGGTTAGATCTATGTAGCCATGCCCAAAGTCAATTTTTTCAATCTGATACTCTCCTGCTGGAAGTTCAAACAACTGAAACTGATTTTTCTTTACAACTAACTCGGTCTCTCCACTAATAAAGATAGACTCAAAGAAACCTTTAGATTCAATAGGCAGAAAAAGTAGTCCATTCCCACTAGATATTTGTGAGACTTGCTCTCCTTGGTTGATCAACCTGAGACTGGAGCCACAGCCCATAAAACAAATTGCAATGATTGAGAAGGCGAAAAAGCGGTACATATTGATCCCTGTGTATTATTATGACGCCTCTTTAGTCCAATTAAGGCGCGTTGAATCATTCTTAATATTTGCGAGAAATAATAACTTAATTTAGGTTTTTAGACTACATATCTGTGAATGGCGAAATTATTCATAATAAGGCTGATGACTATAGATGCAGAGCTAGCAATTAGCACTCGAACAGTGTTCGCTAGTATTGCTGCGATACACTTAGGCTCTATGTTGAAGTGAAATTGCAGAGTAGCGAGAGAAATAGGTTTCTAAAAAAGCTAATCCGGCCCGCACATGCAAATACTAGTTAATAAAACTCGGCAAGATATCATTTTCCATGATCCCGCGAATATCTCTACCTTCGCCTTGTCCGTCCGCGTAGGCTCGCCCCGTCAAACCAACAACCAAGTCCAGCTCAGGAAATACAAAAATATACTGGCCACCAAATCCGTTGGCATAGTAAGTCGCGTATGATTGGCCGTTGACATCAAACTGAGTCATCCACCATTGATATCCGTACCCTCCTGTTTCACTTAGTTGCACTCGTAGTTGAGTCGATTGATTAACCCACGACTCGGAAATAATTCGCTGGCCATTCCATACACCGTCATCCAAATAGAGCTGACCAAATTTAATCATATCCCGAGTAGTTAAATACAAAGCGCTCCCGGTATGTAATTGACCATCCAAACTCCAGTAATCAAATTGTGAAATATTAAGTGGAGTCAGCAAGTAGGTATCTAAATAATTCGCCACACTCAAACCAGATGCTAGTTGGATAATTCTGCCTAAACCAAATGTAATGCCGGTTGAATAAGCAAAGGTGGTTCCGGGCTCTGTCGTCATAGGACGGTCGAGCAAAAACTGGATCGGATCGCTAGAATTATTCATCTGCATATTCAAGTTATTCGAATCCAAATAGTTGACATTCCATTCGTCCCATTCATAGCCAGAACGCATGTTGAGCCAATTCTCGAGAGTGATGTTAGATTTACTTTCGGTCCAATTCGAAATTGGTAGCTTATGTTGGAAATAATCATGAACCAGTACATTCACACCATCGATCTCGCCGCGATCGATAGCGATCCCAATCAGTGCGGAAGTAAAACTCTTGGTTACCGAATTTAAAACATGCAGTTCAATATTTTGATTATTGGCCCAACCATCAGCTTGGTCTAAGGAGGTTCTTGTTCGGTGATTGAGAAGCAATTCGCCGTTTTTAGCAATCGCAATGGAATCTATGTATAAATAACCCGCTGCATTGTTTTGAATATTATTGATCAGTGTTTCGAGAGAAGCAGGGTCAATGCCCTTGGCATTTAAATCTCCCACTTGCCAGCCATCACCTAAATCCTCCGGTGGCGAATATTGATAGGTGGGAAGCTGCTGTTGGGGAGCATTATCTGACGAGCCGCCACACCCAGATGATAACCCTATTGCAATGACAAGAAATATTTCGAAGTAACGGCGTATCACGTTCATCATTGAACTCCCTGGTTAACCTTTTAGTAGTTTACCTTCTAGTAGTTTACTTTCTGGGTCTATTCAAAGATAACGCCGCTCCGTTTGCAAATTCAAGTCATATGGAAATATCACCAATAAATTCAACATTTTTATAATTTTTATTTTAATTCCGATTTAATCAACTCATAAGTCCAAGGCATGGCGATAACTTCAATTTTGACAATTTTCGGCTTTTCTTCCTTTGAAATGTAGAACAATTGAGAAGGCGCACCACCTAACAATTGAACTTTATATGTCTCAAAAGTCCCCGCTGGCACACTCACCTTTTCGTCACCTTGATAACTCAATTCAATATAGCTTTGCTCATCATCGTAGCCGTTGTACCAGTAAAAACCGGAAGCTGACTCTTGATCAACTTTGTATAAATGTGCCAATAAAATGGCTGAAGTTCTCTCATAAGTGTAGGTAGGTAGCTTTCTATCCACTTTGATCTTGCCTTGTTTTTTATGAGCCGCGCGAACCATTTCTGAGTGGCCGGAAACTTTGAACTCTTTCATGCTGAGTTGAATATCTACTGGCGCCCCCATACTACCTGCCATGGCCATCATTTTTGGAGAAAGATCTCTATTGCTGACTGCGACTTCAATATCAGCATCAATTTTCATTGCTTCGATAATAGTTTTTTCGAAAACTCTAAACTCGTCGTTACCTTGCTCGAATCGGTGAATCGATTTTCCAACAGGCTTTTTGTCGTAGCTCATCTGGTAAAAATTAGTACCTGAAGAAAAACGATTAGCATCGAACGAAATTGGCATCACTTTGAGCTTTGTTGCAACTGGTTGGGTTCGATTTAGTCTGGTAGTTACTTTTCCGTCGGCTACTTGTAAATGATAAATTCGATCGTACTCCGAATCATCAATATCGCCATTTGCATCACCACCGAGCAAATGTACCAGTGCCGGCGTGGTGTTACTATGTCCGACGATAAGCATATCTCCTTGCATCGATTTTACTTGCTCTGCAAACTTTGCTAATTCTCTAGGGTTGTAAGATTTAATCACTAATCCGTTTACTTTCGCTGTCGGCTCAGCAGTTTGTTGCGTTCTTTTGTAATCGGTGGAATAGACATACTTAAGTTTTTCCCCCTTCAGCATCTTAGCGATATTTTTAGCCCGTTGATTCCCTGTTTTCGTCAAAGCAGGATCTTTAGTCCCGTCTTTCGCCTTTTCAGCATGTCGTACTAAATAAATATTCTGTGCACCGACCGCAAAGGATAAAGTCGCCATCAATAGGGCGGCTAAACGTATCAATGTTGTTTTCATTCTATTCCCCAAAATATGCTTTGGCTATTTGTACCATATACCGATGAAGTTAGCGAAGAATGGTGGAGCTGATAAATGTAAATAGATATATTTCTGGAAAAATAAGCACGCGGGTAAAAGTGTTAGTAAACGATAATCGTGTCAGTAAGTATTAAGATCTGAGTAACGATTTCTAACATCAGAAACCCAAATAAAATATTGAGCCTAAGCCTAGCTGAAACCCCCTTCCTTAGCTTATAACTGGTGACAAATATTATTGTGGGTAAAATTATGGCAATTGATAGCCAATAAAGAAGCCTGTTACTGCCATAAGGTGTCGCTTTTTCGATAGTCGCCAAAGCTAACATTGCGTTAACGATCAAACCAACGATAGTAAGTACGACAACAGTTGCTATCACGCCTTTAGGGTCATTATTTTTATCAATTATTTTGCTTTTAGGCGCGGCATATATTTTTTTCCAGTTAAATTCTCCCTTCATGATATTCTCATCTAATTGAGTCCATCTCATCCAATCGAATCCATTCCCATCTAACTGAGTCTAATCAAATTGATTAATGAGGCTAACCAACTGAGTGATTTTAGCATTTGACAACTGCCGATAGTCAAAATAGGGAGATACAATAAGTCGCTTTTCATGACATACCGCAAAATTAGAATCTATCCATTGAACAGGTATGTTTAAGTTTAGTCGATCCCAATATTGCTTTCCGGAAACAATTTTAATTTGCCTATTATCGACTTGAGGTGGTGAAAAATACAGCCCGTAGCCAGAGCCCCTCTGGAGCAGGCATTCATCGCGCAAATCCTGCCAGGTTTTAAAGCATTGAGGATTCAGCTCAAAGGCTAACTTTGCGTAACAATTGAAAATTTTACGCCAGTGGTTGCCAGTAAGGTCCGCAATGGTCTTTATTTCGTGGTGCTCAACTACTTTGCAATAATTTAAGTTTTGGTATAACTCAAGGGGAGGACGGTTAGCATTGAAAACTGCTAACCGTGCTTTGGGATCACCTAATCCAATAGGTGTCATATAAAAACTTATAAGCTAATTTGATGGTTTAAATGTAGCGGCATCTATAATTGACCATAAGTGAATAATCCAGCCCAATAGAAACCACCATAAAACACCAGCCAGTACAAATTGAACAATAGCCATTAAAATTCTTGCTTGTAACAACTGGCCTAACCCGGGAATAAAAAAACTACATAATGCTGCGATAACGTTGCCTGCGGATCCTCGTCCTGCCATATAATTCTCCTCTTCTAATCCACTAAAAAGTCTACAAATTCTAAATCATATTTATTTTTCTCATCCGCTTGATAGCGCTTTCGAGAAACTTCCCTTAAACTCAAATGTTCAAACTCAGGAAATTGGGTATCGCCTTCAATTTCGAAATCAATGAAGGTTAAATAGAGTTTATTAGCTCGCTCTATCATTTGTGTATATAAGAATCCACCGCCAATAACCATGATCTCTTCTTCACCTGAAACTAATTCTAGCGCCGCATCAATCGAAGTTACCGTATCACAGCCTTCCAATTGGTAGTCGGCATTGCGGCTAATCACAATATTGCGACGCCCTGGAAGCGGTTTGCCGATAGATTCGTAAGTTTTTCTTCCCATTATGATTGGCTTGCTTAAAGTCACTTCCTTAAAGTGCTTTAAGTCTGCAGGCAAATGCCAAGGCATTTGATTATCTTTACCAATCACTCTATTTTTAGCCATCGCCGCCACCAGCGAAATAGTTGGCTTATTCATAATATCGTCTGTACCTTAAAAATATTTCTTTACTGAAGAAGCTCATTAAACAGAAAAGGGATATTGAATTGGATCATGATGTTGATAGCCTTCAACTTCAAAATCATCCATAGTCACCCAAGTTTCCAAATCTTTAAGCGTCTTAATTTCCGGATTAATTTTTAACTTTGGCGGATCAAAGGGCTCACGCTTTAATTGAACATCCCGCATTAACTCAAGTTGATCCTCATAAATATGGGCGTTTACAATCTTATGGTAAGCAACGCCAGCCTTGTGGCCTGTTATTTGCGCCATTAACGCCAAAAGAACAAACACTTGAATTTGATTGAAATTCAGGCCCAGGGGTACATCACAAGAGCGCTGGTAGCTGGTCAGATAAAGCGTATCTCCCAATAAAGAAAAGTTGTGGGTATGCATACAAGGGCGCAAACATCCCATATGAAACTCACCTGGATTATAAAAAGTTAATATCTCTGCACGGTCGTCGATACCTTTACTCAAATTGTCGACGATTTTTTGCAGTTGATCGATGATTGTGCCTTCGGGTGTTTTCCAGCCACGCCCCTGAACCCCGTAAACACGCCCCATATCATCTTCGCCTTTACGATGAGGATTGTTCAACCAAGCCTCATTCAAATTTGCATTGGCGTCCCAGGTTTTTGTGCCCAATTCACGAAACTGCGCAGCGTTATCGTAACCCCGCAAGTAGCCGATAATTTCTGCTATCGCCGCTTTCCAATAACTTTTACGTGTTGTGATCAGTGGAAACTGATTGGCACCAACTTGATACTCTAAATCCGCATTAATCACCGTCAGACAACGCTTACCAGTACGCTTATTTTCAACCCACTCACCATGGTCGACAATGCGTCTACAAAGATCCAAATATTGCTTCACTTTAAACTCCTGAAGACTTACGCCGGCTTACTTGCAGGCTGATTATTTTTGTAAGCAAAGAAAATCAAAGCCGCCCCACCAATTATCATCGGCAGCGACAAGATTTGTCCCATGGACATAAATTCGGCCAACTCTCGTAAATGATCATCCGGCTCGCGCCAGTACTCCACCACGAATCGAAACACACCGTAGCCCAATGCAAATACACCACTTACTGCCATACGAGGCTTTGGGCTGCGACTATAAAAGTACAAAATAACGAACAAAACAACACCTTCCAGAATGCACTCATATAGCATCGACGGATGGCGATAAACTTCTCCTGCGCCAGGAAACTTCATTGCCCAAGGCACTTGATTGACATCCGCAGCCTTGCCCCATAATTCGCCATTGATAAAGTTACCAAAACGACCAGTAGCTAATCCGATGGGCACCATTGGTGCGAAAAAGTCAGATATTTGGAAAAAAGTGGTGTTAGATTTTTTGGCGAAGTACCAAAAAGCCACTAATACGCCCAATAGGCCTCCGTGGAATGACATGCCTCCTTCAGCGATCTTAAACAGGTAAACTGGATCAGCGAGAAAATAATCCAAGTGATAAAAAAGTACATAACCTATGCGGCCTCCAAGCACGACGCCTAAGAAACCATAAAATAAGAAGTCACTTACATGCTCAGTAGTATAAGGACTACCGGGCTGCTTAGCGCGAGCGGTTCCCATCCACCAAGCGCCGGCAAAGCCTAGTAAGTACATGAGTCCATACCAGTTAAGGCTGATTGGGCCGTAAATGTGGAAAATTACAGGGTCAATATTTGGAAATTCCATGGATTTTTGCTTCTTAGAGGGAGATTAATAGAATTCATCAACTAAACCAGTGACTATAAAGGATTTGGCCGCTGGTGAAAAACAAAAAAGCCGCAAATACACGCCTTAGTTTTTTCTCAGAAATGTAATGAGCCACTTTTGCGCCTAAAGGTGCGGTAAGGCTGGAAAAAACGACAATTCCTAAAAATGCAGGCCAATATAAGTATCCAATTGCAAATTCGACATTTTCTACTTGGTTCCATCCTGAACCAGCATAGCCCAGCGCCCCAAACAATGCGATAGGAAACCCACAAGCTGCAGCGGTTCCAACTGCCTTCACGATTTGGCGTCCTTTATAAACCAGAAATGGTACTAATACCGAGCCGCCGCCGATACCAATCAACGCTGAAACAACACCGGTAAAAATACCGTAGCCAAAAAAAGGCCACTTCGATTCATCAGGATGAGCCTTAGGTTGGTGTCCTGATAATAGATATATCGCGGTTGTCATAGCACCAATGACAAACAGAATAATCAGCCACCTCCCGGTTAAGATAGACGCCAGCCAAGCGCCAAGCAATGCGCCTAGTATCAACCCTGGAGTAGTTATTCCGAATAATGGCCATTCGACTGCCGTCCTTTTGTGATGCGCTCTAGCTGACGATACTGAAGTAACGCAAATGCAAAGAAGCGAAGTACCTATGGCGAAATGCGGTACAAGTTCCTGCGGAACTTGAGCAAAAGGCAATGCCCAAATAAGAACCGGTACAACCACAAATCCGCCACCAATCCCCAACAAACCAGCGAGGAATCCGGCACAAATTCCGGCAAGGATAAAAATTACGGTTAGTTCAATCAAAATGAAAGGAGAAAGAATATTTTTATATTGGGATATCTTACCCGATTAGGAGCTAAACATCATGCGCCCTTTATACCTAACTAGTACTCCAAATCTATAGCACTTTAAACTTATAGTACTTCAAACGTAGCCTTGAAAGAGCGCTAGCGCCTTCAAAGATAATCAAATAGCGGCTAGTTACCTGCGCGTACCAATCCGCCAAGGCCGCGTTGCTCCATCACTTTCAGTAAATGATCTTTAACTTTTGCTTCCGTCGAAAAGTCACGAACCTCTTCTGCCAGTTGTTGCAACTCGACTAAATCGAACCTTGAGACCGCACGTTTTACCCTAGCTAAACTGCCGATATTCATGCTTAACTCGGTAAAACCCATTCCAACAAGTAGCAAAGAAGCCAGCGGATCGGCGGCCATTTCGCCGCATATCTGTAAAGGGATATTAAGGGCTTCTGCTTCATTGGCTATCTGCTGAAGCACGCCTAATACTGCGGGCTGAAAATGACTGTAAAGACTTTTAACCCGGATGTTATTGCGGTCCACCGCCATCATATATTGGATCAGATCATTAGTGCCGACCGAAATGAAATCAACCTTGGAAGCAAAATTTTTGAGCAGAAAGACAGTGGCCGGTATTTCTAAAATAAGCCCTATTTTAGGTCTTTTTATTTGTTTACCAATAAGCGCTAATTCTTCGGAAACTTCTTCAAAAGCCTGCTGAATTAGGCGTAAACTCTCATCCAACTCCTCTACTGTGGCCACCATCGGTAAGGCAAGTTTTAAAGCCCCAAAACCTTCACTTGCTTTAAAAATTGCTCGCAATTGGACCAAGAAAATCTCTGGGTGGTCTAAAGTAACTCTTATGCCGCGCCATCCTAGAAACGGGTTATCTTCAATGATCGGAAAATAATCTAACTGCTTATCACCGCCGATATCCAAAGTGCGGATCGTCACCGGTAAATCATTAAATTCGTGTAATAGGTCCCGATAAATACAAGCTTGTACGTCCTCCGAAGGAAACTGTTCTAGTTGCATAAACGGGATTTCCGTGCGATATAAACCAATGCCATCAGCCCCCGTTTTTCTTGCACGTGCAGAGTCAGTACCGAGAGAACTATTGATCATTAAACTTATTTTGCAGCCGTCTTTGGTCAAACAAGGTAAGTTATCTTCTTTGCTTAGCTCTTCATTTAGCTGACGATCTTCTTCAAGTAAAGTTTGATATTGATTAACCAATGTCTGGTTTGGAGCAACATAAAGCTGGCCATTGTAACC
This sequence comes from Kangiellaceae bacterium, assembly GCA_026196875.1. Classification (GTDB taxonomy): domain Bacteria; phylum Pseudomonadota; class Gammaproteobacteria; order Enterobacterales; family Kangiellaceae; genus Aliikangiella. Next base: position 28,514 of record JAPHTP010000071.1, on the reverse strand, counting down.
ATCTAAAATCAGCTCTTTACCATCTACGCGTGTTAACGGGCAAGCCTCTAATCCCATAATAGCAGGAACGCCCAACGCTTTAGCTAATATGGCCGCATGCGAAGTGGATGAGCCTTTTACCGAAACGATTCCTACCACATCATTGCCGGATAGTTCTGCAAGCATCGCCGCGGTGAAATTCTCAGCGACAACTATGGTTCCCGCCTCTATCTTTTGTGGTTTATAAGATGATTTCAACAACTGGGCCAATACCCGGTTGGCTAGATCTTCGATATCATTAGCTCTTTCTCGAAGATAAGGATCCTGCATCAGCTTAAATTCGTTTAAGTGCTTTTGGATCACTTTTCTAAGCGCAGTCGCAGCCCAAAATCCTTGCCGGATAACTTCTTCAACTTCAGCTCCCAGCCCTTTTGATCCTAGGATTTGTTGATACGCGTCAAATAAGGAAAGCTCTTGCTCAGAGACTTTACCGCGCATTCTGCGCGACATTTTTTCTAGTTGACGGTGGGTCGATTTTACAGCTGAGCCGAGTTTCTTAAGCTCTGCTTCAATATCATCAGTTTTTCGATCCGGAATACTGTGAATATTTTCTAACGGGAAAATCACCCTTGCTTTACCAATTGCAACTCCGCTAGATGCCGGAATTCCCGGAATGGTTCGCGAAAACAATTCTCCGCTGGAGTGTTCAAATAATTCTGAAATTTCACTACCAGATAAAATTGAGGACAACTGCGCCGCAAGCGTAATTAAAAAAGTTTCTTCATCAAGCTCAAATTGGCGCGGTGCTTCTTGCTGAATTACGATAACTCCAAGGACTTTTCTTTGATGGATGATCGGAACCCCAAGAAAAGCATTGAATTTGTCTTCGTTGACTTCAGGAATGTATCGGTAAGCAGGATGCTCGCTTACCTTTTGCAAGTGGATAGGCTCTTCTCTTTGACCGATAAGGCCGACAATTCCCTCATTGAACCCAAGGGTAACTCTACCAACGCAATCAGTATTTAATCCGCGTGTGGCCATCAAAACGAATTGATGAAGGTTATAATCTGCAAGGTAAATTGAACAGACTTGGACTTTGAGTGCGGCACAGATCTCGTGGACAATAACGTCCAGTTTTTGCTGTTGGCCTTCAGCCAAACTCACAGCTTGTGTAACTTGCCGTAATTGCTCCAGCAATACCCACCCTCCTGCTCGTCAAGGCCATTCATTGAAATATGCTGGCCTTGCTCCTATCTGGGGCGGTTTAACGAATAATTATTCGTTGCAATACATTTACATGCAATATTTATACGGAAAAATAGTGTTCTCTTTGTTAAATTAACTGCAAAAGCTTAACTATTTTTCCGGTGCTGTTTCCGCCCTCTGTTTCTTCTTTGTCTGGCCTGAAACTCCATCATAAAAGGCATCAGCTCGGTTAAGGCTTGCCGGTAAACCGACTGCTTAAAAGAAATAACCTGGCGTAATGGATACCAGTAATTGACCCACATAAAATGGTCAAATTCTGGATGGCCTGTTTCGTCAAAATGAATGCGCGACTCATTACTGGTCAGCCGCAATAAATACCACTTCTGCTTTTGACCGACACACAATGGAAAACTATCCTGTCGGATATATCGATTAGGTAGCCTGTATTTCAACCAGTTTTTGGTTGAACCAAGGATTTTCACGTCCTGCTTATCTAATCCAATTTCCTCTTTTAGTTCGCGAAACAAAGCTTGTTCCGCCGCTTCTCCGGCATCAACCCCACCTTGAGGGAATTGCCAGGAGTTTTGTCCTATGCGTCTGGTCCAGAGCAGATTGCCAAAATCGTTGCATACAATGATGCCGATATTGGCTCGAAATCCCTCTGAATCAATCACTTATCGATACCAATAAAAAATGTTATTAACTTATTCAAACACACTATTAACTATTCAGCAAATTTCTTTGGTATATTTTACCCCTGACTAGCCCCTATCCATTTTAGATTGAATGCAGTTCACAATATCTCCTCCAAAAGACCAACAAGAGCTTGCGCAACGCGCTTTAGCCATTGCTGGAAAAACGATAGGCGAAGTAGCACTTCAAATGGGTAATTCGGTGCCTGAGAACTTAAAAATCAAAAAAGGCTGGCAAGGCCAGTTTATCGAGGATTGCTTGGGCGCTGATAGCGGCAATGCATCTCAACCTGATTTTAATCACTTGGGTATAGAGCTAAAAACTCTGCCGATAGACTTTAATGGCAGAGTACAAGAATCGACATATGTGTGTGTACTCAACCTTACCGGACAAATAATGCTCCGCTGGCAAGATAGCCCGGTTTTTAAAAAGCTAAGCCATGTTTTGTGGGTGCCGGTTGCTAAAGCACCAGATCTAAATGTCATTGATTACCGGATCGCAACGCCTTTTTTTTGGCAGCCAACCCAAACAGAAATGTACACCTTGCAACAGGATTGGGAAGAGGCCGTTGAACTAGTCAATACCGGTCAAATTGATCGACTAAATGCACGTTTGGGCGAAGTACTGCAAGTAAGGCCCAAAGCCGCCAATTCAAGGGTGCTTACCCAGGCGATTAATCGCGACGGTGAAGTATTTGAAACTTTGCCTCGGGGATTTTACCTACGCTCAAGTTTTACTCAATCGATTTTGGAGCGAAATCTTAAGTTAAATTAGGGCCTGTCGTGCTTTCATCAGACCCTAATATTCATCTTTTGCCCCACCCTTTGGCAAAGATAGCATCGAAGAGATCAAAAAGCCGGTAACCAAAGATATTCCTATGACAGCTACATCAAAGGCAATTTCCAATCCACCGACAATATCCTTTTCTACCAGTGCCAAAATACTCCGATAACCAACTGAGCCGGGTACCAAAATAATAAACCCTGGCATCATGATCATTGCCCCCGGTACTTTAAATAAACTTGCTACTATTTTAGCCAGCAACCCGATGGCAATCGCACCGCAGAATGCGCCCAGCGAAGCACCAAGCAACTGAGTCGCAAAATGGACCGTGGTAAACGCGACCATAGCTGACAATAGAAACCAAAAGCTATCTTTAACTCTGGCTTCGAAAGTTGGCACTAGTCCGATAGCCGCGATGGCAACAGCTAACCAGATAGACCAAAAGGAAACTTGTTCTACCCCTGCACCCGAGATTTGCAATTCAAGTAATTGTCCGACCTCTGCCGCAAGTGCACTACCAAAAGCTAGCTGGATAAATACGGTAGCCGCGCTGGTTAATCTGGCGGTGCCAGACACCATATTTTGAGTTGCTAACTCAGCCATTGCGATAGTCAGCGATAAACCTGGCAATAAAATAATTAGCCCCGATATCACTACCACAGAAATAGCGATTTCCTGAGTTACCCAATGGTCGATAAAAATCGCAACGACGGTTCCAAGAAAGGCGCATGTAGCCGGTAATAGGTGATTTAAAAGCGCACTGCGACGAGACGCTAAAGTCAGCAGTCCTACCAACATACCGATCACTCCGGCACCACCAATTTCATACAGCCCGCCGGAAAAAATTCTAGCAATACACGACGACACAACAGCAAATGCCAAAACCAGAACCAACCCATGATAATAAGGTCTCATCTTAGCAATTTTTTTGAGTGCCTCAGCACCTTGATTACTCGTTACTTCGCCACTAATTACTCTCTCTGCAATCAGGCTGGTTTGACGCAATTTTTCCAAGTTCATATCACCAGGCGCTACCCTGATAATAAAAGTTTGCGGGGGGCTATCCGGCGGCAAAACAGTGAGACTAATGGAGGTCGGTGTCGACATACATTGAACGCCAAAGCCCAACGCGGCGGCACAACCATTAATGGTGTTTTCTAACTCGTATGCCGGCAGACCATAGGTGTGTAGTGCCTTGGCGAGACGCAATAAGAAACCAACAGGTTCGGTTCTTTTCGGCGCATTAGGAATTTGGTCGAGTGAGCGATTTTCGGAAATTATTTGCTCTGGCTGTTGAATCATGAATTAACAAAGACTCCTGACCGCTTAAACCGGCTGATTATTTATTCCCAGAATACTTGTGAAAACGTGAAAAAAGGCCTTTAATTACAATGACTTTTTACTCATTATAGGGTACTTTGCCAAGTTAGTTTGATTTCATCAAGTTTAAGCGACGATTTTGTATTTGCCGGTTAATTTTTTCGCACAATTAAAACGCAGCATCGGTTTGATTTTAGCTGTGTGTTTTTGCGCGAGCTTTTTTGTTTCGGCCAGTCGCAGCTCAATTAGTTTTTTGCACATCGGAACCGAACATGGTCTACCACAAAGTACTGTCAATACTGTATTTCAAGACAGCAATGGTTTTATTTGGATTGGAACCTATGATGGATTAACTCGTTATGATGGTTATAATTTTGTTAACTTCAAAAACAATCCGCTAGATACCGATTCCATATCGAACAACATCGTCGTTGCCATCATCGAAGACCAAGAAGGCTATCTTTGGATAGGAACCGCCCAGAATGGGGTTAATCGCTTTGATCCCAATACCGGTAAATTCACTCGGTTTTTATCCCAAGCAGATGATTTTGACAGTTTGAGTAACCCCCAAGTGACGGCAATCCATCAAGACACTCAAGGGCGTGTTTGGATCGGTACTAACCATGGCCTCAATTTGTTCTTGCCGGAAAAACAAGCATTTGCCAAGTTTCTCAATAATCCTCTAGACAACCAATCATTACCGGATGGCCCAGTTGCAGACATCGTTGATGATGGTAACGGAAATCTTTGGGTCGCTAGTAATGAAGTCCTGGCTCACTTTAATGTCGAACAGCAAATCTTCACTTATGTTACTGGTGAAGGCGCCCCTACCAGAATCAATGACCTTTATTTGGACACTGACAATAGCCTGTGGGTAGGTACGCGTTTTGAAGGCCTATTTCACCTTCGTCCCGACCGCCGTTCATTTAGGCAGTATCAACATATTGAAGGCGATAACACCAGTTTAAGCAATAACGATGTGAGGGCAATTTTACGAGTTCGTAGTGGCGATTTATGGATTGGTACAGAAGAAGGGGGCATCAATGTCCGCCGCAAAGGAGGCAACGTTTTTCATCACTTTGAACGAAACTCCGCTGATCAACATAGCCTAACAATCAACGATATTTGGTCTTTATTTCAAGATAAATCCGGATTGATTTGGGTAGGTACTGCAGGCGGTGGCATTAACGTCACTATGTCGTTTGAGAATCAGCTTTCTCGAATTATGCACGCGCCAAGCCAAGCAGATGGTTTATCCCATGAGTTTGTCTGGGATATTGAGGAAGATAAGCAAGGCATGATCTGGTTTGCCACCTTAAATGGGCTTGATAAATACAACCCACAAAATGATAGCTTTGTGCACTTCACCGAGTTTTATGACCACAATGGTAAATCCGTGGGTAATCGGATCCAGGCATTTACCTTTGACGAGTTTGGCAGAGTCTGGTTTGGCAACCAACAAGGACAACTCGCAGTTTACGATTTTGAAAAAAACACAACAAAAGTTATCCAACGCCAGGATTTCCAACGCGATTACGTCAGCACCAATCGGATCAGAATGGTTGAAGGCGATCGGTTTGGAAATATTTGGGTCGGTACCGATGATGGTTTGTTAAAAATTTCAGCTGCCACTCAATCTATCATTGCGGACTACAACTTTATGGAACAAGGAGTGCTAGGTGATACCTTGGCACGCACCATGTTGCAAGACGCTGACGGTATCATTTGGTTTGGCACATGGAACAGTGGGCTGCAAAGGTACGACCCTGAGTTCGATACGGTGCAGAGCTTTGAAAACATTCCCGGCGACCAGAATTCAATTAGTGACAATACGGTTAGAAGCTTATTTAAAGACAGTCAAGGAAATTTGTGGGTTGGCACATTTAATGGTCTAAATCTGCTAACCGCAGAAGAAATTCAAAAAGGCAGCTTCGGATTTCAAAGCTTTTTGGAAAAAGATGGCCTTCCTAACAGCGCAATTTACGGCATTGTCGGTGCATCGGATGGAAAACTTTGGCTAAGTACCAACAAAGGACTTTCGGAATTTTCGCCTGAAGAAAAAGTATTTAAAAACTTTACTATCGAAGATGGCTTAACTACAAATGAATTTAATGGCAACGCGGCAATTCGTTCGGTGACCGATGATATCTATTTTGGTAGCGTTAACGGCGTAACCGTTGTTAACCCCGTTACCCGAACGCGAACGAATTTCCAACCTCAAATTCGTCTTACTAATTTAAGCGTTCAAGGAGATGCTTTTCTTCCCAAAGGAGTAACTTATACGCAACAAGAAGTTGACTTGGATTACACCGAAAATGATGTCAGCTTTGAGTTTGCTTCATTGGATTTCCGTCACCCGAATCGCAACCGTTTTCGTTACCGATTATTGCCTTATACAAATGAATGGACGGACGCCACATTTAATAACCAGGCAGTGTTTACCAACTTGGACCCCAACCAATATACTTTCGAATTGCAAGCGACTAATAGTGACGGTAACTGGGTAGAGCAAACGCTAAAAGTTCCGTTTAAGATACATCCCCCTCTTTGGCGGACTTGGTGGGCCTATTTTATTTATTTCGCTGCAGCCATGGGCCTGGTTATCTACTTTATCAATAAGCAGGAAAAATCCCTACAGGAACAAAAGGCAATCAATGAACATCTACGCCGGGTTGACCAATTGAAGGATGAGTTCCTGGCCAATACTTCTCATGAATTACGCACACCATTGAATGGAATCATTGGCATTGCCGAATCACTAAAGGAAGGCGTTGCCGGTTTACAAAACGAAAAAACGTTGAACCACTTGCAACTGATAATTGATGGCGGTAAGCGACTGTCTCAGCTAGTCAATGATATTTTAGACTTCAAAAAACTCTCTCACCATAACTTGGTTTTACAGCGTAAAGCTGCTGACTTATCTTCGATTGTTAATGTGGTAATAAGTCTGCTCAAGCCGTTGGCCGAAGAGAAATCATTACAACTAATTAATAACATTTCCGAGCAACTGCCTTTGGTTTATGCTGATGAAAACAGATTGCAGCAAGTGCTACATAATTTGATCGGTAATGCAATTAAGTATACCAAGCAGGGTAGTGTCGAAATTACCGCAATAGCAAAAAACAATTTTGTAGAAGTTTGTGTGATCGATACTGGGATTGGGATTGACCCATCTCAACTAAAAATTATTTTCGAACCTTTTGAGCAAGCTGAATTAGCAGAAACTATTAGTCACCGAGGTACGGGATTGGGGCTTTCTGTAAGCCACCAACTGATTGAAGAACACGGCGGCAGTTTATGGGCCGAGTCACAACTAGGCAATGGCTCTCGATTCTATTTCGAAATCCCAATGTGGCTTGAAAACGTGCATGAGATAGAATCGCCAACTCAAATAGTGACTGAGTCAAAAACTGGAGCGACGCCCAAACTTAAAAGCAAAACTAAAGCAAATGAAATTGATAAACGAGTAGAGCTAAGGAAAGGCGCCAATAAAGGCCGAGTTTTAATTGCGGATGATGATCCAATCAATTTGCAAGTACTGTCTGATCTTCTACATATTAATGGCTATGAAGTTGAGAGCGCTCAAGACGGTTTAGCTGCAGTAGAACTGGGTGAAAGTCAGAAGTTTGACTTGGCGATCTTGGATATTATGATGCCCGGACTATCGGGTTACGAAGTCTGTAAAAAATTAAGAGAAAAATATACTGCGATTGAATTGCCTATTCTGCTCTTATCAGCAAGAAATCAGCCTGGAGACATTAGCGCCGGGTTTGAAGCAGGTGCCAACGATTACGTAACCAAGCCGATTGAGAGGGAAGTTTTACTCAGCCGAATTCATACCATGAGCTTGCTTGGCGGATTAGTCGAAGCAAAGCAACAACAGGAACACGCCGCCACACTACAACAAGCTTGCGAACGTTTGGGCAAATACTTTCCAAAACAAATGGTGCGCCAAATTGTCACCAACAACGATAACAATTTACTGGTCGCAAAGCGCAAACAGATCACTGTGTTATTTGCCGATCTGGCTGGATTTACTTCAATATCGGACCGATTTGAACCGGAGTCAATAACTGACATTTTAAATGGTTTCTTGGGTAAAATGGGAGAACTGATAGAAGCCCGTGGCGGAGTCCTCAACGAGATCTTGGGCGATGGATTAGTCGTCTTATTTGGCGCTATCGATAATATGGACAAAAATGCTCAAGCGCTAAGTGCATCCCATTTAGCTCTTGAAATGCAACATGCCATGGTTGGATTATCAGAGCGTTGGCTAGAAGCCGGTATCGATCACAATGTTAAACTACGTATCGGTATCCACCAGGACTTTGCGACGGTGGGCAATTTTGGCTCTGAAGATATCGTTGCTTTTAGAGCCGTGGGAAGCGGTATAAACTTGGCGGCAAGATTAGAAAATTATTCGCCGTCGGGCAAGATAACAGTAAGCTACCCGATTTATGCTCAGTGTAAAAATGAATTTGAATTCACCGAGTTGGAGGAGATCCAGTTTAAAGGCTTTAACCACCCGCACCGGGTATGTCAATTGGTATCAGATAAAACAGATTCATAGTTTATACGCATATTTCAGAAGTACATTCATATTCGATTCAGCCAAGCTTTTTTATAGTAAAATGACCGCAGGCTAACCCGAGTATCTTATGGCAAGCTTAAAACTTATCAACAATCGATTTCTCATTCTGACTTTTGCTTTTATCGGGATTGCCAAAGCAGACCCTATGCCGAATACTGCAACCCTTTTAATTAAGGCACCAGAAATCCAAGCCAATAAAAAGATCTTTAACTTGGATGCATACAAAACTCTTGAGTGTCCACTTAAAAAGAAATTGAATTCTTCGCATCCCGATTATTTAGGTAGACTGCATTACCAAGTTGCAAAAGGTGACGAAGTTATTCAACGAGAAGTCAGTGTTTCCATTGACTCACCTATCATGTTGAGCGCGACTTTTGCTACTGTTGATGGAGACAATCAGAGTGAAATCTGCTATTACCAATCTCACTCTTTTTGGCCGCAAGCAGGCAAAACTTATAAGGTCAATTTTTTGGAAAATTGTACCGTTAAAGCCGAACGAATAGATAAGTCAGGAAAAGCCACTGAAGTTAAATTGAACAACCTTGTCGATACTTGTTTTAACCAAACTAAGAACTAATTACTGTAAATAGTTCACTTGCTGTTCTTCCGCCTGGTTGCCAAATATTTTCCGATAACAGGATTGACAAATTTCTATCTGCGGATATTCAGCTAATAGATAAGCCAGGTAACTCTTCAATTGCTTTGAAGCTTTGATCAAGTCTTCTTTTCTTGAGTGCTGCTCATTACTGTATTGAATAAGATTTTGAGTTAGACGAATACCTTTTAAAATTGTATTGCCGCCTTTTTCGTGCTCATTAACCTGTATATAAGATTCACACAGGCACTGTAATGAACTTATTAAATGCTGAACAACCTCTTCATGCTTATGCCAACGTCCATAAAGAAACATTGCTTGCTCTAGTGATTCATTATATTTATCAATTGCTAAATGATATTGCTGAGAATTGAAATAACGAGTGGCGTCTCGATGAAGCTTTTTCCAGAAGTCCATTGGGGAAACTCTTTTTTAAATTAGGGTGAGTGCGAAAATAAGCAGTATACCAGCCCGCCCATTAAACGCAAATAACAATCATTATCATTTAAAAAAGAAAAAATAACTAATGGCCAGAATTAGTTATTCCGGCCATTATCAGGCTAGATTATTGTATCTAGCAAAGCTTTGTAGAAACTGATTAGAGTTGAATGGTTAGGCCAACGCGAATGATTTCGCCATCCAAATCATCTTCATCTGAATAGGCTACGTCTAACGCAAAATTGCGATTAAAGAAATGTTGGTATTCAAGGGTGTAAAAACCACCTTCCGCGTAGAAAACATCTATCGACTGACGCTCGTTAAAGTAGTATCCAACTCCAGCAGCGGCATCTCTATCATCATCTAAATCACTAATGCTTAAGGTTGCAGTTAAATATTGACCGTTACCCATGTTGTTAAAGTACTTAGTTGATACAGTGGGAAGCTCGAATTCTTCATCAGTATTAAAGTTAAAGCCGATGTAATCATCACCCATTTGATGATTGTATGTCGCAGAGAGGTTAAAATCGAAAAAGCTAACGTCATCGTCAAATGCAGTAACTTGGACAATGAAATCATCGGAGAATAGATAACCGAATGAAGCGGAAGCTAATCCAACAGACTCAGCGTAAGTCGCACCAAACATCATGTTATCTGTAAAGTACTGTCCGCCAAATCCGTAGCTGTCGCCGCCATCATAATCAACATAAGAAGCGCCGAAATTCGAAACCGTATTAATGTAGGAAAACTCGTTTAGTGGTCCGAGAGATTGTTTTTTATCAAAATAATATCTTGTATCGAGGCTCCACAAACTTTCGTCATAATTACCGGAATCGTAACTGGTATAGTCAATATTCGAAATCCATTGATATTCTTCTGCAGCCGCAGGAAACGATAAAGCTGCGAGAGCCAATAGTGTATATGCTTTCATTAAAAATCCCTTAAATGGTTGTTTTATCGATTTATTGAATCGCGCGGATTATGACACAAAAATGAACGATTAATTAATGAGATATGTAAATTAGATGTTAGAAAATTTGACAGAGTACACACTTGCTCAAGCAAAACCTAAATAAATAAATGCCAGCACCGCAATATCCATTACCAAATGAGTACCCACTGTAAAAGGCAGACGTAACTCTAGATAAGGTTTCGATAGATTACTCCTTAATTCTTCTCCCATTGATGGATCATTTTTTGCCTTTAGAATTAATTCTGATTCAAATGCAACTATGCGCTTAGTTGTTCCAAAAATAATCGAAAGGTTCATAAAGTAAAAAAGCCCGTTACCAATCATTAGAGCAAGAACGATATTAGCCGATAACGCCTGTCCTTTTTGCGCTAAAACCCAACCGCAAACCGCGACAATTACGACCGTATAAAAATTCCAATAGCTATTATTTCTTGTCTCTAGCTTTTCGATAATTTCTATAAGCTCTTTAATAGTCATGTTGTTTCTCCATTAAAGTCCGATCGAATAGACTCTCGCTATAGTCTACTTATTGTCGTCAGTATACTTTATATACAACAAAATATAATAACGTTTAAGTTTAAATTGAGAATGGAATGAATCACGATAGGAGGAGAAGTAGACAAAGAAATAATTGTTTAAAAAAAAACGGGACTGCTAAGTCCCGCTAAAAAGTGTCTAACCACTTAACATCATTTAACGAATTAGTTATCCGAGCTACCTAAATTGAATACATAAACAGCACCGGCATAAGTTGCATTGTCATCCCCCTGATTTCCATTTATTCCTGTTGCCGCACTGCTTTCCGCATGTGCACCGATAACAAGATTATTTTGTGAAAGAACTATACTGTTACCAAAATGGTCGTACTCCCCTGTATTGGACGCTTTGATATAGTGACGTTGTTGCCATATCCCATCCGCACTTCTTTGGAAAAGATAAGCTGCGCCGGAATAGATTTCAGATTGATCAGATTGATCGCCATCTGGTCCCGTACTGCCGCCACTTTCTCCATATGCGCCTACCGCAAGCAAATCTCCGAAAAGCGCTACCGAAAACCCAAAATGTCCGCTTTCATCTGTATTGGAAGCCTTCAAATATGCTTGTTGACTCCAGTTTCCATTTGCGTCTCGTTCGAACAGGTAAACCGCGCCAGCTTGCTCCACTGAATTATCACTTTGATCGCCGTTCAAGCCTGTTGATGCACTATCTTCGCCCCACGAACCAACAGCCAGCCTATTTTCAGAAAGAGCGAGTGAAAACCCGAAAAGATCTGCAGCGTCCGTATTCGACGGCTTAATATAAGCCTCCTGACTCCACATGTTTTGCGCATCCATAGAAAAGATGTAGACAGCACCGGCTTGGTCGGCAGAATTATCTGTATCATCGCCATTTATGCCTGATGCGGCACTGCTTTCATTGTAAGTAGATACGGCGAGAATTCCGTTGCTCAATTGCATCTTCCAACCGAAGTTATCGTCAAGATCAGTGTTTGAAGGCTTTAGGTAGTCTGTGTGAGTCCAAACACCTTCTACTTTGCGATAGATAAAAACAGCACCTGAGTTGGAGGCATTGTTGTCAGCCATATCACCATTTACTCCGACCGTACTACCATCTTCATTACGAGCGGCGACTGCAAGTAGTTCACCATCAAGTGCAACACTTACCCCAAATTCATCACTTCCTTGGACTGGTGATTTGAGATATGCGGTTTGCTGCCACTCGCCCTGATCGCTCTTTTCAAATAGATACACAGCACCGGCTCGGTAAGATGAATTGTTTGCTTGATCACCATTCAAACCGGTTGCGTTACTCCCTTCCCCAATAGCGCCAACGGCAATAACACCGTTAGATATTGCGATCGATGAGCCAAATAAATCCTGTCCGCCTGTGTTCGATGCTTTAATAAAGGCTTGTTGTGTCCAATTATTATTCTGATCCATTTCAAAAACATATACCGCACCTGAATTTTGAGCAGAATCATTACTACCATCACCGTTAATGCCAGTAGCATTGCTGTTTTCCTGAGTCGCAGCGACCACTAATGTACCGCCCTCCATCGCAAGGTGATTGCCAAAAAAGTCCATCACTCCTGTATTTGACGCCTTAAGGTAGGCCTGTTGCGCAAACTCCGAAGCCTCCATCTTATCTACTCGAATTGTGTAAGTTAATTCAGTTTCATTGTCTGATGCCAACACGGAAATCGTAATTGTATTTTCGCCTTCGGCTAGGCTTATTTCATCACTTTGCTCACCTGAAACGATGTTCGCTCCATTAACTAAAATACTTGCTTTCCCATACGACGCAGTTGGCGTAACTCTGATTTGATTTACAGAGAACGCCACGCTTGCACTATAGTCAAATTGACTGGAATCAAATTGGGGGGAAAGACTCCCAGTGCTCAAAGACAAACCGGCAAGCGTAGCGTCATCGTTTAACAACTCACTTCGATTGACGGAAATGGTGTACGTTTTACTCGTCGTTCCATCTTCCGCGACCACATTTAAACTCAAGTTGTTTTCACCAACATCCAAGGCGACCGGCGATGATTCAACACCAGACTGGAGAGTATTACCATTAAGGGATAGTGTTGCCGCAGTATGTGAAGTAACTGCCGTAACCATGATGCTTTCAACATCATTGTAAACATCAAGAGTATATTCAGTACTTGATGACGAAAATGATGGTGACATGCCGTCCTCAGATAGTGATATTTGAGTCAGATTTGCATTGGTACTCAGTAAAGGAGTGTTTTCATTTGAAGAGCTACTTCCTCCCCCGCAACCTGACATAAAGGCGGTTAAAGCCGCCAAAATTACAGGAAGAAGATTCCTGCTTTTAAATCGCACATTCATTACGAAATTCCCTAATTCAATTGTGATTAAAGTGAAGCAACGACTTACCTGACGAAAGCCAAATATTTGTAAATGACCCTTCAGGCAAAAGTTCGCTTAATTGGTGTGTGCGCAAGTTAATGGATTGCCGACTAATTTCGTTATTGATTTCCTGTCAAATGCTGTAGAATTTCTGACATCAATATTTTTATTCTTTATAATCAATAACTTAAAAAATATAAAAATTTACCTATAAGAAGATGCTAGATACTAAAGTCTTGGTAAAAATGGTATTAACGGAACAATAATTAGCTAGTTTGCTTGGCGGAATGATAGGGCGTGACGATGGTTTATTACATAGATCAGTAATCTGACTCAGTGTTAAAATTGCAGAAAAATGAATACTTAGAAACAAACTCATATCTTGTTAAAAACTAATCAAGAAAATTAGACAGGGACTATTAAATTGCACTTTTTAATCAAGCTGTTTGCCACGCTGGCATTTATCTCATTTATCAATAGCGCTTATGCAAAACCACTTCTTGAGTTCAGCAAGTACCATTTTAATAAAGTTGAAATCGACCCCGGGTCTCCTTTCTCGAGTCCAGAATTAATTTTTAGCGACTCTAACAATACCAAATGGTTTCTATTTAAAACCCATGTGATTAAGCGGCAAGGAACTAACCTTAAGCGTTACAGTCTGCCTGGTGCTCTATCGGACTTTTCACGTGCAGGGATGGTTCGAATGCATGAAGTATTTGGTACAATTTTGTTCTCATATGGCAATATTTTCATGTATTACAGTCAGGAAGACGAAGCTATTGTTCGATTAACAACCGCCCCCGAAGATTTAAGCACAATCACTGGATTAACAAGCCTGAATGATTCCGATCTATGGATAACGACTTTAAAACAGGTTTATCGATTAAATTCATTGCACGCTGCTTGGCAAGTTGTTGAAGTTCCAGAGGAACTTACACACCAGCAGTACGGTTCTCTATTTCCCTATGATATTGAGGCCATTAACGAACATCTGCTCTTTATCTCTTCAATGGATAGCAAACTTTATCGCCTTGAGTTAAGCGGAAATAATATTGAATTCGAAAAAATCACAATACCCAAACCCGACAATGCCCCGCTAGGAGTGAAAAACCCTATATTCGATATAATAAAGCTTAATGATAAAACATTGTTACTCGGCGCAACCCTTGGGATGTACGAGTTTGACATATCAACCAACCAGATAAAGATCTTAACTAATGAGGTAATTAATAAACTGACATATCGGGTTGAACCGGCTGCAAATCAAATTTGGTCTCTTTCAGATGATAAGCTTTATTCCAGAGCACCTGATTCTGAAAATGTCTATGAAATTCGCGCACAAAGGGAGATCGGCTTAGACAATCAAAACTATTATTTAAAAAGTATTGAAGTAGACAAAGAAGATTCCATTTGGATTTCAATCCAGAACCAGGGTGTATTCTATTCTTCAAAATACTTTAACAAATTTGAGCAAGTCCACTTGGATGAGCGGCCGGAATGGAAAGAAGGGCTATCGCATTTTGAACTCAATGGCAGCGAATTCACTATCAGCAGTGAAAGAGGAACCCTGATAAGTACAAGTGGCATAGAAACACAAGATATGGCTTATGCCGTCACCCCTTACCAGGATAATACTTATTTTCTGGGGAACTATGGCAAAGTATCTCTGGCTTCATCGGATGGCATACTTAAAGTATTTGATATTCCTAATAGTGTCGTTAGTTATGTCACGTCAATTGAGTTCGATCATTTAGGCAGACTTTGGGCGGTGTCACAGCTAATGGGGCTCTATCGCTACAACATCGAAACACGCGAGTTAATAGACTCGAGCCATATTAGCGTTTCGGGCCCAACAAAAACGGGATTTCTAACTAAATTTCAACAGGATAAACTTGTACTACTTTCAAATCTAAAAGTAGAAATCTACCAAATTACTGACAACGGGGAAGAAAAAACTGCTGAGTTTCCATTCGAGGGTGGTTTAAAGTTGGCAGAGCGTCAACACGACCATATTTTGATTTATCATCATGACGAGTCGATTTCTCGATTCGATTTAGCCTCGAGGCAATTGCAAAAATTTACTTTTGAAGGCGTTACCAACATAGGATGTGCTTATAACGACGGAGGTGCAAACTGGTGGCTAGCCCAAAAAGGAGGTCGTCTATATCATTTAAATAAACAAACAAATCAGTCAACATCATTTGGTCACGAAGACGGGCTTCCATTTGGCGGCGTGAGTGGTGATTGGTGTAAAGAAAACAAAGGCGAACTCTATTTTTCTACGTTCAAAGGCTTCATCAAAACAACCGACAAACTCCATATTGAAAATACTACTCCGCCATCAATACTAATTAATTCGGTGCGGGGTAAAAACCTGGATATAAAATTATCTTCACTAAAACTACCGCTTTCCCTGACACAGGATAATTTTCCAGTTTCATTCAGCTTTAGTAACAATAGCCATATCTATCCAGGAGACAACCAATTAAGTTATTTTCTGCGAGGCTTAAATACTGAGTGGATTTCAATGCCTTCCTTAAGTGAAGACGTCTCTTATCAGACTTTGGCACCGGGCGATTATACCTTGTTGATAAAAGGGACAAATAACGATGGGGTCTGGGGAGATACGGCCACCCAGAATTTTAAAGTACTGCCGCCGCTGTGGTTAACTTGGTGGGCCAAATTAGGCTATGCGGTTATATTTCTCTTAAGCCTATATATATTGTATCGAGTAAGAACCAAGTCCATTATGGCGCGAACCAATTTTTTGGAAAAAACAGTTAAGTTAAGGACTTCAGAAATACAACAACTCCTCGACCAAAAAAATGAAGAGTTTGTAAATGTTTCTCACGAATTTCGCACTCCTCTTACACTAATATTAGGACCAGTTAATCGGTTGATTGAAAAGGGGAGTAATGATTCCAAAACACTTGAAATAGTTAAGCGAAATGGCCTAAGGCTGTTAAGGCTAGTCGATCAACTGCTCCATATGGAACGATTTAGTGTTCCGCAAATGGCCAACAAAGTTCCAGTAAGAATTCAACCCATCGCTAAGCTAATTGGGGAGTCTTTTCAGGAACTAGCAGCGGAACGAAAAATCAAACTTACTATTCAACAGCTTGATGATGTTTGGGTAGAGTTTACACCAGATGGGCTCGAGAAAATTCTACTTAACTTACTTTCTAATGCCCTCAAATATAATCGTGAAGGTGGCGAAATCATTTTATCCGTGGTTGGTGTTAATGATAATACGATAGAGATAACAGTTACAGATACAGGCGTAGGTATTGCTCCAGAATACCAGGCAGAAATATTTGAACGATTCAAACGAATTACCGATAAGCAATCAGAGCAAGTCACCGGTGCGGGTATCGGATTAGCCTTGGTACATTCACTTGTGACTTCACACGGCGGCGAAGTCCAATTGGAAAGTCAAAAAGGCCAAGGCTCATCATTTAAAATATTGCTTAATCGTATGCAACCTGATCAAGATACTGATGTGGCTTCTATACAAACTCAAGCATTTGATATAGAGGCAATTGATTTAGAAATTGAAAACTTAAGAGAACAGCCAGCGGAGCCAGCGAAAGATACTGCTATAGATAGCCGAAAAAATGACAATGTGCCTAGAATTCTTGTGGTCGAAGACAACAGAGATATGCAGGAATTCCTTCGTGAATGCCTGGCAGAAACCTACTCTGTTCAAGTGGCTTCCAATGGCCTTGAAGGATTGACTAAAGCGACAAAGGACATTCCTGATCTGATAGTAAGCGATGTGATGATGCCTGAAATGGATGGCTTTCAACTGTGCAAAGAAATTAAAAGCCAAACAATTACCAGTCATATACCTGTTTTATTACTCACCGCTAGAAGCGATCGAAAAAGTAGAATTCAAGGATGGCAAGATCAAGCAGACGAATACTTAACCAAACCGTTTGATCAAGAAGAACTACTTATTCGGATTAAAAATCTACTTGAAATACGTGAACTACTAAAACGCCGTTTTCATGATCAGTTATTGCCTCAACTTTCAAATTCTAAGCATAAGACAGAAGAACTTTCATCAACCGTAGATAGTTGGGAAACACAGGAGCAAATATTTGTTAACAAACTCAACGAGTTGATTGAAAAGAATCATCAAAACTCGTCTTTAAAAGTCGAACATATTGCTGAAAATTTAGCTATGAGTGAACGCCAGCTTTACCGTAAACTGAAAGGAGTTCTAAATATCACTCCAGCTGAACTTTTGCGTTCCTATCGACTTGAAAAAGCCGCGCAACTAATTAATGAAAACCACCCAGTAGGGAACATTTCATTTGATGTCGGTTTTTCAAGCCATAGTTATTTTAGCCAGTGTTTTAAAGCCAAATTCGGAATGACTCCGTCTGAGTATTCCAAACAATAGCTTGTTGCACAATTCAGATACCATCAAAAGCTGTAGTTCGAATGAACCGCCGCCTAATTAGTTTTGTAGGCGGCGCTTTTCACTCTGCAAGAAGCGTTCAGGTTAATTTAAAAGTTCTTGGTTTGGTAAAGACTCTCCTTCACGAGCAAGGTACATTACCAGAACTTGCTTATCAATTGCCGGATCATGCTGTCGGTAAACCCAGCCTTCTGACCCACCGATATCCACCTCATAACCTAAACGGGTAAGTGATTCTTCAGAATCTGATGCAAAAGCCATAGTGCAAAAAGAGTCACCACAGCGTAAGTCCTGAACATCGACACCTTGCAAATTTTCATCTTCCATCAGACCATCAATATAATCTTCGACAGTCTGGCTCCAATGGCTATCGACTGACTGGGCCGCTAGTTCGCTTTCCAGATAGCTTTTTCGCTCTACCACTTGCTGGAGTGCAGCCTGATATTCAGACTCAAACACTTGCTGTGAATTAATCGCGTTCATCTCCGGCTGACCTTCAGAGCTTGCCAGCTCTTGATTGGATTGGGCTTCACGAGTTACCTGTGTTCTATTAAGCGCCTTAACCGAGTTGCTTAATTCACTTTGTTGGGCAGCAAGCTTTGCAATTTGTTGTGCCAGTTCATCTTGATAGAGTTGATCTCCGCCGCTCGTTGCGACTCGCCCTTCAAGCGCTTCTACTTGCGATTGAATCGCCGATATACTCTCATATAGTTTTAATTGTTGGGAATTCGGAGTGGAAGTTGAAGGCGCATTAACGCGCCCCAACAAGAGTCCTACAACACCACATAAGCAACCAAGAGCAAGTACTCGAAATATCTGGACTGAGGTCCAGGGTTTTGACTGAATTAACGCTGTCATAGGACTAACCTCAGGTTCCTTCGTTGTAGCGAATGGCTAAGAGCTTGTCACCTTGAGGAAGCCGAGTCCAAAAAGAGTAGTAACGCTTATAGGTATCACTGTAAGGCAAAGTTGACGTGTCAATAAACAAACTGTGAAGGCCTGAATTAGACGACGTAGAACCGCTTTTCCATGAGCAGTTAAAAAATGCCATATTGCAGGAGTATATGCGACCTACAATAGACTTATTAGTTGTGGTTTTATCGAAGCGTACATCTACCCACTCAAGCCGCTTACCAATGCTATCTCTAACGATACCGCAATTCATTTGAACTTCGCCGGTTTTAGCAAGTAAGCTGCCGGTATGGTACTCCGACTCATCTCTGTCGCTCTTAAAAGTGCCGTGACAGGCACTATTGGTTACTGACTTCCCATCAACGAATGCAGATGCTTCATCTGTAACCAGAAAGGATGCCGCAATGCCCAGCAACGCTATTAGCTTGGGTGTTAACTTCATATTTATCTCTCCTTGAATTGTTAAATCAAATCTTAAGAAGCAGTTTTTCTGCCTCTATTATTCAATAACACCAAAGAGAGAAAAAAGCGGACAAGGAATGGAGCTTTTTCCTGAAATTTATCCTATTTTTAATGTGATTTTGCTAGGTAAAAATTGAAAGAAATAGGAGTTTTTGATATTGATTCGTCATCAAACAATAACCATGGATGACCAACTCAAATCGTTCACTGGCTTCCGCTAATACTTCAAGAAATGCAGTATAAAAGGATTCAGAATGGAAGAGGTTTTGACGCCCACGATTCATTACATGGTAATAGGCGTCTTCATTGCGTAGTGGTCTAGGCATGCCAAATGAGTATCACGCGCTTATTTATAGAACAAGCGAACTGACCCCTTTTTACTTTCCTGATTAAATTTTCCTCCTAAGTCACCTTATTTAGATTTCAATAATCAAAAGTAACAATATTCGATTTCAATAACACTTCTTCTTGTTCCTTGAACTTAGGGTTTGTAGCAATGTATTGGACTTGGTATCGATTCCCCCTTGTTTCCGGAAATAAGTAACTGAAATTCAACCTTACCTCACACTCTAAAACTTGTGACTGATTTAAGGGAACAAAACCCACGACAGCATCGTCAAGAATACCTGAAAATTGTAGGTCTCTGTCCGAACCATCTAACCGAATGGAAAAAAGATCTTTATCCAATGGCTCTGTAGAGCATATGTTTAGTCCATAAACATAAAACTGTTTGTTTTTACTATTTTCAATTTTTACACGAATCGTTACGACATCGTTCTCCACTACTGCTTTACTTAGTTTGACATCGAGCGCATGAACACACCCGGATACCAATAAGGATACTACAATTATTATAAATTTATTCACTATCTAGTCTCCAATGGTCTCATTACTATCCATTTACTAAACCTAGGCGCATCATGAAATCCTATCACTTTTTTGTTATTGGGATCATCTATTGTAGAAGTAGAGTGAGTTGCTTCACGCACTAGTGTTCTCGCCATATCAGTTCTACTGCGCCCATGGCCGAAAAAATTTTGAGATACAATCCAAATTCTTTTTGTCTCTGGTGCTCTATGGGACCAGATGAAAGCAGCGGCAGGTCCTTTTCGAGGAGGCTCTCCATTAATGAGTTTTCGCATACCTTGCTTTATTCTTTCGTCTGAGACACTCGGGTAAGCAAACATCAGATAAGCAAACATCAGACACCCCGATTAAGCCCAATATCCTACAACTAGCATCAACAATTTCCTACTGGTTCGAGAGAGTTTTTCTGATTGTTCTAGCTCGTTAAATACGTAAAATAAAGCTTAAGGACTATTCTTCTCACGGATGAGAAACCATGCCTATTCCTCGTAAGTATTTGGTGGACACCGAGTCTGCTGGTTTTTATCACTGCATTTCCCGCTGTGTAAGGCGAGCGTATTTGTGCGGCAGTGATCCGGTCTCCGGTCGTAATTGTGACCATCGCAAAGCCTGGCTGGAAAAAAGAATGTTGGAGTTATCTGACATTTTTGCGGTATCGCTGTATGCCTATGCTGTGATGGATAATCACTATCACCTCGTTTTGAAAGTCGATCCTAAAAAGCCTTTTGAGTGGAGTGATGAGAAAGTCGCCGAACATTGGCTATTGGCTTATCCAGGCAAGTTTGACCTACCTGAATTCGCCCAGCAACGGGAATTAAGAAAGCAAGCCATTATGGCTGACAAGGATAAGCTGAAGAAGTACCGTCAGCGACTAGGTAATCTTTCCTGGTTTATGTCACGACTCAATGAACCACTAGCTAAACAAAGTAACCAAGAAGACTGTGTCAAAGGTCGTTTCTGGGAATCCCGTTACCAATCTATTCCCTTGCTGGATGAGACAGCGGTCCTTGCTTGCATGGCTTATGTTGATTTGAATCCAGTTCGCGCAGGTATTGTTACTGAACTTGAACAATCACTTTATACTTCGATTAAGAAGCGGCTAGACAGCTTAAATCGAGTAGCTGAATTAAACCGCCAGCGGTTGAATCCGATTAACCGATGTGACGATGATTCCTTCTCCGATTTTAGGTTGAGTGATTACCTCACTTTAGTTGATTGGACCGGACGAAACATTGTTTATCCAAACAAAGCTCCTATTCCACCTCATATCGCATCGATAATCGACAGACTTAATCTCCAACAAAATCACTGGCTCACCCAGATCCAGCGATTGACTGATGGTCAACCGACGATGATGGGTTCAATTGAAAAGCTTAAACAGAAAGCAAGCGAATTAAAGAAAAACTGGATAAAAGGAATTGGAAAAGCAAAGTTACTCTATCAGAATTAATTCAATTATTCTTCTATTCTATTCCATACCTAGCCTTTAAAGTTTTCCCATTAATCTGGAACGCTCTCCAAGTTCTTATTACCTGTTAAGAAACTGAACTTCACTTACTTTAAACTTGAATCAGAGATTGAGCCTCTCACTATACTTTACCCTGCCTATTTTAATATCTTGAGGTAAATCAGGGTGTCTGATTAAATTCCTTCAAGGGAGTAATCAACATTTCGATGTATTCTGACTCCCTTGCTTCCATTGACATCAACCTATGGGGTCGAGCCAAATCCTTTTAGATCTGTCGTTATATAAGACACAGTTTTTCCACCTGTATCAGGCAAGGTGTATTCCATCATAAGCAATCCCCGAGTCTCTGAATACAAAAAGACTCCTAATAATTTTCTGTCTGTGTCTTTATTGCTTTTGTCTTTGTTATAACAATGAATATTGAACAACGGTTCATCATTGCTTAACAACCTAATCGATTTTGCGGATGAAAAAACTTCACAGTATCGACCATTTTTTTCCCATTTACTCCCCTTTTTAAGAGCTTTAGATTTAGGGGCGGAAAACCAATAGTCTTCATGTTCAAAGCAGTAAAACTCATCATTCTCACCACAAAACTCTCCAGAAGTACTATTGGGTATTTCAATGATTTGACTATCCTCGGGAACAATAACTACTCGAAAATCCCCTCCAATTTCAACATAACTGTGAGCATCTTTCGATTTTGCCTCATCTAGTTGAAGCCCCCATAAGAGCATAAAAAGACAGTAAAACATCTTATACACTGTTGATTCTCCTCTAGTAATATTTTTCCATCATTTCAGCCGCGAATTCAAAAGCCCTCTTTTCATCAGGTCTATCTCTGTAGCTAATTCTTGCTCCCCCAGCTCTACGATGTGCCATATAGTTCAAATATAACTCAGTTCCTTCTTTACTAGCATGATGAAACTCATGAATCATCTTCTCTGTTGCAGCCCTTCTATTATTCCCACCCGTATATATAAAACCAGAAGCATATAAATCAATGTGAAGAACTGCGCCATTTTTACCCCGCCTTACGATTGCGCCTGTAATACCTTCTCCTCGTTCAGCTTTTTCTTTGCTGTCGCCCGGAGCAAAGCCAGAGTTTAGTATAAATTTAACCTCATCAATATCTTTAATGTCGTCAAATATTTGTTCTTCTCCCATTTCCTTTCTTTTAGTAAAGTCTTCTCTAAGCATCCTAATTGCCTTATTTTTAGCCCCTTTGATCGTGCGCTTTATATTTAATTGTTTTTCTTCATCGTTCAGTCTACCGGAAGTTTCCAGAACTCTATTCTCTTCGTCATCTTCAGCGTTGCGTCCCTTTCTATGCAACCCCGGCCGTCCTCCGCCAGTATTCAGTGCAACATCGGCCTTCCCTCCGATTCTATCAGGATTTGATGAAGAGTCACGATCTCCTTGAGGAACAAACTCAAAAGTACTCTTACTGCCATTATCTGTTCTGGTAATTGTGTCAACTTTAGTTAATGTATCACCGCCTTTTTTCCCGACGTAAATATTCCCTTCTCCATCTTTTAAGACTTCATCATCACTATCAACCTCAACTTTACGTGTATCTCCCCAAGAGAACTTATATCCACTCGGATCCGTTCCTGCTAAAGGATTATTCAGAATATACGAATAAGGATTCATGCTCTGAGAATTACCGGGCTCTTGTATAAACGGGTCAACACTCAAAAACCTCCCCAGGTTATAGTCATAAACCCGTCCATTCATATGAATGAGCTGCGCATCATCCAAATGTTCATGGTCAGTAAACCCTCGAGTGGTTTTAGGATCATCAAGCACATTCAAATTAACCGGGCTATGCCAGTTATCCCGCATACGTTGATCTCTTGGCTTACCAAAGGGGTCATAGCTATGGCCTTTAGTGACATATCCACTGGAATTGACACTCGCAATCATTGAGCCCAATCGGTCTTTATGGAAATAAGTGACTTCTTCGCTTGATGAGCCATCTTGCTTTGATACGACGGCAATATCATCCACATAGGATTTATGAGTGACTAGTCCATTAGTTGTCACTCGCTCGTATTGTTTATCAATATAAATGGTCGTTGTGGTCGTTCCGCTTGTCGTCTTAGTTTGCTTATAACGCATTTGGTCTGCGCCATAACGAAACTTAATGGTGCCGCCCGGATTCAGCGTCGCATCACCCGGATGGATTCTGACATTTTGAGCAATCGTAATTTGAGTCGGTTTATTAAACGCGTTGTACAAAATATTTCTCGCGCCATCATTTTCTAAATTACCATTGTTGTCGTAGGAGTAATTACGATAACTGCCATTTTTCATTCGAACCTGACGCACCGCATTAGGACCCGCATTGCCGCCAGCACTTTTAGTTGCGTTACCAACGGCATAAGCCGATGAAGTATTCATCGAGAAGTCAGTTTTATATTTAAAGTTACCAACCTTGTCATAAGCGTAATCCACCGAGGGTTGAGTTGACCCCGACAAAGTTAACGTAGAACGAGTCAAACGTTGCAAAGAATCATAAGCATAATTCTCTGTATCCAAACGATAAGTACTGCCTTCATAAGTCCCCATCGTTTGTCCTTCTAAATTACCGAAGCTGTCATAGCTTGTATAAACCACTGACTGTTGCTGAGCCGAGTAGCGTTTCAGAATGGAGCTTTTCATCTGACCGGTTTGTGCATGGAAGTCGCGCGTGATATTGGAGTAACTCCCTAAACTTGCCTGAGTCCAGTTACCCCAATGATCCATCGAAGTAATGGTTCGATAAACTGCATTGGTTTGCGCATTTTTGGTTTTGTTTTGATAACCGTAAGGATTAAACTCATAAGCCACGATTAAATCGCTCGGGTATTGTTTCCCTTTAACCCTGCCATAGTTACCGTCGTAGAAAACTTTTGAAGTAAAGCTATCGCCATCGATATTGGTGATGGCACCACTTGGTCGACAGTAGTTATCGTACTGATAAGTACGCAGATAACTTTCACCACTCGATAAGTCGTTACGACTTTCTTGATAAGGCACACCGCTACAGCTTGCACTACTACCATGATAGCTAAAGCCGGCTTCCAGATTACCGCTCGCCGTACCGTTAAGATAACGATGGGTTAAACGCCCCAGAGCGTCGTAGTAATAGTAGTAAGTATTTTGCTCCGCATCCTTTTCCGAATAAACGTCACCGAAACCAGTATAAGTAAAATCTTTGCGGCCCATATTCGGATCGATAACCCACAACTTTTGGCTCAGGGCATTGTAAGTAGCGGTGATTGAATTGCTGTTAGCATCCTGCAACACAATAGGATTACCGGCACCGTCGTAGGCATAGCGAGTAATGCCACTGAGCGCATCTGTGGTACGCATCAATTGACCGGCACCATTATGCGTGCGATACATGGTGCGGGAGTTATTCACGGTAATTCGCGTTCGATGTGGCGCGAGATAAGTGCCTGCGTTATTACCAAAATAATATTCAACTTCTAAAACTTGTCCGTCTGTTTGACTGGCGGTTTTACGGGTCAGCCGGCCGATAGCATCATAGTGGGTGTAGCTCGTGCCAAAAATCCCGTTAACATTTCCTGAAGGTGTTGACTCAAATAATTTTCTACCTAAATTGTCATAGGTGACATTAGAGTATACATTGGAGCCATTAAAACCTTTGGTTCGTGAGTAAAGCGCTCGATTAAACTGATCTTTATAAACGCTAGTTTCCGGCGTACCTGCTGAATAGGTTGTAACTTTGTAAACCAGGTTCGAATCACTGATCCCATCACAGCCACCCTGGCATAAGGCATAGCGGGTATAAACCGGCTGACCGGTGCCTGACGGTGGAGACGCTTCTTCTACACGCCCAAAGGCATCATACTTAAAGTAACTAATGAAACCATTGATATCTCTCGTAGAATCAGGTTGACCATGGCGAGGATTAGTTTCTGTGTAAGCCGTACCATTGATGTTGGTTACGCTATCCACAAAATAATAATCGGACGAGTAACCCGTAGAGACACTTCGACTCGTACTATCCGCCGTTGTGGTCACAGAAGTCGGCAAACCATAGCTATTGTAAACCGTGTTAGCCGTAATCGTTTTGCCACTACTCGGAACCGTACGAACCGTTTTCGGTTGACGACTGGTATCGTAAACATCGATATGCGTAGTGACGGTTTTATCGTTATCCAGTGCAGAGTTATAAACTGCATTGCTAGATGGCACTTGACTGATTTTTTTGGTGGTTACCGCTGAAGAATCCAACTTACCAATCCACCAATTATTTTCATCAGCACCGTAAAAAGTGCTAACAGTTTGGGTTTCGTTAATACCAAATCCGGTATCCACTTTAGACGTCGACTGTTTAATATTACCGTAGCGCGACTCCACTTCACCGCTAGTCACAGACATGTTGATGGAAATTGTACCCGGGTCGGATAGGCCGACATAACTAGTTGTTTTAGACACTTGTGCGCGACCATTAAGCTCAAAGCTGGTCTTAATTGTCTTAGCTGGAATGTTCCAATAAGTGCCGTAGCCGGTGGTATCAACAGAAGCATATCCCATTTCAGTTTTACTCAGTGGAGACGAACTACAGAGATCACTATTATCGCCTTGTAAACAAGTTTGCATCTGTTCAACTTTTCCAGCCAGTGGGAATATCTGGTGGAAGTCACTCACTGATCGAGTGCCATTAGCACTATCAATAATGACTGTTCTAAAACCTTGGAAGCCACGCCCTTTGCGATTGTAGATCGCTTCCTTGTAACGATAAGTCGACTGGTTAGTACCGCCAACACCATTTGACTGACGGAAGTTAGTCACTACCGGCATTGAAGAAGTGAAATAGAAATGTTCTCGCTGAGAGTCTTTGTTGGTGTACCAATTGTCTCTGTTAGCAGGAACCGTATAAAGTTGTTTTCCATTCACCAATTCAGGACGAGAAATCGGCGCGTAATACCATTCAGAATTTACATTCAATCCGTCACTCACCTGATAAAGCGTATCGGATTGGCGTGTAGTGTGAACCATGGCATTCTTTTGTAAATACATGCCACTGACTGGTTTCGAAGTGCCGCTAAAACTTCCCGCAAAACCGCCTCTGACACGAAGCCCCTGAACGGTTACCTCGCCGTTCACTTTCGGCATGGAGAAACCACCAATGGCAACATGGGATAGATCAAGGTAACCATCATTATCATAATCTTTGAAAGTAAGTGGCGATGCTAAAGTACCGTCAAGAAATTTAAAACCGTTCAACGGTGCATGGGCCACATCAGCTTTAGTATGGCTATAGGTCAAAACGTCATTGGTGGTTTTAAAGTCAACAGTCGACCAGTAGAACCGGCGCATATCGAACCCACTATAATCAATATTGATCGGCTCACCACTTCCGGGCAGACCACAACTTTTTGAGTAGGCTTTTTTAACATACAGCTCGTCATTTGCTACACACATTTCAATAAAATCGATGACCTGACCACTTAATAATTCCAATCGTTCTCCGACGACAACGACCTTAAAGTCATCATTAGTATGGGTCGCGACCATTAGTTCTTCGGCACCGTCACCGTCAACGTCAGCTGCTAATACACGCCCTCTTTTGGGCGCCGTCTGAGTCGCGCCAGATGGATAGCTGTACATATCCGCTAAGCCAATATTAGTATTCAAAGAGTAAGCAGATGCAAACGTTCGGTTGCCTTTATTAATTTGCGCATGCCATTTCTTCTGGCCAGAAGAATCATTTTTCACAAATACATAATCTTTTAAGCCATCGCCATTCAAGTCTGCAAGCAGTGCGTGTTCAGCATTCGTATCCACACCCATGCTGGTGTTTGATTTATTCACTACCGATAAGACACCGCTGGAATTACGCTGAGAAAAGTAAGCATTAGAGAGCTCTGGCGCAGTGCTCATTCGACCGAAGTCAATAAGGCCATCTCCATCTAGATCAATTGCGACGATTGATGGCGTATTTCCGCTACCAAGATCTGCCAAAGTATAAGGCCCTGTGAAATCGACATTGCCGTTGCCTTTGTTGCGGTAGTAGGCAATCTTGTAGGTCGAACCAGAACCTAATGAGGTAAATAAAATGTCTTGATAGCCATCAGAATCCACATCCACGACTTGTAATCCCTGACCGCCGTAAATACGATCGTAACCGGCAGTGAAATAGAAATTAGTCACATGACGATTGAGTGTCAGATTCTCATCAAACTGGAAGTAGACTAATCGTTGGTTTTCTGAAGTGATAAAGTCAGTGATACCGTCACCGTTGATATCGCCTTCGATACCTGCGTAAACAAGGTGGTCGTAACCGCCAAGATTTGCGCCGGTTGCTTGAACGTAGTTACCCTGGGTGTTGAGCGTATAAATGCGGACGTCAAAAGTGCCGTCCGTTTTTTCATCAAGATAAAGCGCTTCGGCTACACCATTACCATCCACATCTTTAAGAATTACTCGGTCGTTATTTTCTAGCGTACCAAAACTGCCGATAGCAGAATTATTTGCGTTACTACTATCTACGGTTCCCCATCCAATACTTGGTGTATGAGTGGTGAAATTAGTTGGCGGCAAACAGCTCTCAACACCGCTTTCACTATAGGCACACTCTTGAATTGAGCTGACAACCTTACGCTTGCTGGTCGTACTCGTTTGATAATTCAGTTGGTATTTTCTAACCAGTGAATTGCTATATTTAGTAGTGATCGATTCCAGTAACTTGGTTTTAGCCATTTGGCCGCCGGCCAAATAAGACAATGAAGCATCGCTTCTTTCGCCGCTGCCATAACCGGAACCATTACCATAGCTGAAAACGACATAACGATTACCATGACTCGAACCACTACCGGTATAATCAATTGACGTTAAAAGATGCTCACCTGAACCAAAGTTGGTGTAGTTGTAATAAATATTATTTTTATTGGTCGCTCTATCTTCTTCTTTTTTA
>JAPHTP010000136.1 GCA_026196875.1 Kangiellaceae bacterium | reverse complement strand
AGTACTAATAAATATAGTTAAAGATCAGTGTAGGCGCTTAAAACCTGACAATTTCAGCTAACATCGGTAAAATGCCGGTGATTTTTAACCCATAAAGCGAGAGATCATGTCATTTAGCGATCAATTGAAAGTAATTTCCCAGTATCTTTTTCCTCAACACGCCGTTTCTGTTGCCGCGGGAAAACTCGCCGAAGTCAAAACCCCCTGGTTTAAAAACCTGTTCATCCAAAAATTTGCCAAGGCCTATAACATTGATATGAGCAATGCGATTGAACCAGATCTGACCCAATATGCTTGCTTTAACGATTTTTTTACGCGTGCAATCCATTTAGAATCGCGCCCTATCGACTCCGACGCCAATAGCTTATGTTCACCTGTTGACGGAGCGATGAGCCAATTTGGTCCAATTTCGCAAGGCAAAATCATTCAAGCCAAAAACCATCACTACTCCGCCCTAGAATTACTCGGCGGTGATGCGCAAAAAGCTGCCCTTTTTGAAGATGGCGAATTTTGTACAATCTACCTCGCGCCCAAAGATTACCATCGCATTCATATGCCCTGTGATGGCAAATTAACATCAATGACTCACGTACCCGGGAAGCTTTTTTCGGTTAATCCGTTAACCGCAGCCAATGTTCCTGGTTTGTTTGCTCGCAACGAGCGGGTTGTCTGTTATTTCGATACCCCTTTTGGTTGCATGGCACTGGTTGCAGTTGGCGCCACGATTGTTGGCAGCGTTGAAACTGTATGGCATGGCACGGTTACCCCTCCGACTAGAAAGGATATAAAAACTTGGGACTATTCAGACCAATCAATCTCCCTGACTAAAGGTGAAGAAATGGGAAGATTCAAGCTAGGTTCAACCGTAATATTGCTAATGCAAAAGTCCGCATGGCAATGGGATAGCTCAGTTTCTTTGACAGGAGATCTGAAACTCGGCCAGCACCTCTTAAAAAACTCTCCAGCCCAATAATTCAAGCCAACATATCTCCATATATTTATTCATCAACAAAGCAGCATCGTTATATTAATCCGGTGCTGCGATACTCAGTTAAACTATTGTTACAGCTAATTTAATTCGATTGACGCTTACTTGCCTTGGTGTATAATCAATTTTGCTTCAAGATCAAGCGATACTTGTGTCCTGTCGTTGCGAAGTATAATGATTCACGCAAATTTATTTGTTAGTGATTGTTGTTCGTTCTGCAATTCATAAGTCTCTGGTAGGTTTTAAAGCGGAATTTGTTTAAGTAAGTAACAGGATTTTTTATATGTCTACAATTACCGGAAAGGTTAAATTTTTTAACGAAAAGAAAGGCTTTGGATTTATCGAACAGGACTCAGGACCTGATGTGTTTGTTCATTTCAGCGCGATTCAATCAGATGGTTTTAAAACACTGGCTGAAGGGCAACAAGTGCAATTTACAATTGCTCAAGGTCAAAAAGGGCCACAAGCGGAAAACGTTGTAGCCGTTTAATCTCAAAAAGCGCACCCTCGGGTGCGCTTTTTAATTTCTATCTTCATTCAATTCTGTTCTACCAAAATTTATCGGTAGTACTTCTCTTATACTTTCTACATTTGCAGCAAGCATTAGCAGACGGTCAAATCCAACCGCAACGCCTGAGCATGCCGGTAAGCCTTTTTTGAGCGCATTTATAAAACAGGTATCAATTTCCTGAGTCACATAACCTAGCTTTTTTCTTAACCTGTTATCCTCTTCGAATCTGGCTAATTGCTCGTTAGAGTCGGTCAATTCTTCAAAACCATTTGCCAGTTCTAGTCCGCCGCTATATGCCTCAAATCGATTAGCTACAGCATTTCCATTAACTGTTCTTTTTCGAGCCAGCGAAGCCTGGCTAGCGGGAAAATCAGTTACGTAGGTTACTTTTTGAGGGTCAAAAGCAGGTTCAATTAAACTCGCAAACATCAACGTCAGGTAATTATCGAACAACATGTTATCAGGAAGCTCACCCAATTTTTCGCTGGCGATTTGCTTGAGTTCACTTAGCCTAATAGTAAAGGGATCGAACTCTAGAAACTCAAGAAAGGCTTGTTGATAAGTAAAGCTAACGCGTTTCTTTTTACCTGCGGTTAATTCGATTATTGTATGAACTTCTTCAATTAACTCTAAATAGGTCCAGCCAAGTCGATACCACTCCAACATGGTAAATTCCGGTGAGTGATGGATGCCACTCTCATCTGCTCTAAACACCTTTCCTAGTTGATAAATATCTCCGCTACCCGAGCTTAATAAAATCTTCATTGCGTATTCAGGAGATGTTTGCAGAAACCCCTTGGCCTTTCCCTGATGATCAACAACCTGCATCGCGTTCATATAAGGATCTGTGACCGTATGTTTTCTCAACAGAGGCGTATCAACTTCCAACGCGCCGTTTTTTGCAAAGTAATTTCGCATTTGAGAGAGCTTTTTAGCCCGTAACAACAAAACATTCATTAGGATCTATCTGCGTAGCAACGCCTGAGCACTTTTTCTAATCATGAATTCATGCACTGTAACAATATTTGACTATCAACGTCATTACTGCATGCTACTCAACTTAAGGAGCGTGATATGAAGCAAATTCAAGCGTTTTTTTCTGTAGTGGTATTGATTATTATACAGGCTTGCGGCGGAGGGAGCAGCGACAGTTCTTCACCACCGCCTCAAACTAGCAATGAATGGCTGATCCCGGTAGCTGAAGTAGTTGATGGTGGGCCAGGAAAAGATGGAATTCCAGCAATAGATTCGCCAGTTTTTGAGTCTCCTATTGATACTAATTTAGTCAATGATGAACTGGTTATCGGCGTTAAAATCGGCCAGCAGACTTATGCATTTCCACACAGCATCCTTAACTGGCATGAGATTTCAAACTTTCAGGCTTCCGGTACACATTTGACCGTTTCCTATTGTCCTTTAACCGGAACTTCCGATCTCTGGATACCACCGGCAAACGCGACTAATAAAACCTTTGGCGTATCTGGATTACTATACAATTCCAACCTGATTTTGTATGACCGAGAAACAGATTCAAATTGGTCTCAAATGCTAAACCAAGCGGTCAATGGCCAGCTCATGGGAACTTTGGCTGAAAAAGAGAAAGTGGTCGAAACTCAATGGCAAACCTGGTTGGC
The DNA here is from genome assembly GCA_026196875.1 of Kangiellaceae bacterium. GTDB lineage: Bacteria > Pseudomonadota > Gammaproteobacteria > Enterobacterales > Kangiellaceae > Aliikangiella. The sequence goes on along the minus strand of JAPHTP010000136.1, from coordinate 13,439 downwards.
AGCTTATCCGGACACACAAGTCTTGTCTCGACAAACTGGCTTTAACAGAAACTATGACGCATACCCATACGGAAGCTACCGTACTGATAGTAATTTACTGTTTTCTGTAGCTAACACTGACGATAGGTTACATCTAAAAACACGCGTCTTGGGAATTCAAACTTCTCAGTTAAATAAAGTGTTTGTCATTGAAGATTTTCCTACTGGGGTCAACGTTATACAAGAAGAGGCAAACGGATTTGAATATGTCGTTGTTGGCAGTAGTGATTTAGATTTAGCAATCGCGTTTCGTTCTAGACTGAGCGACGGTACCTTACTTGCATTTACTCCTGTACAAGACAATTTACCTATTGTTATGCAAGACAACGAAGGGAACCAATGGAATATTTTTGGTGAGGCCGTGGCCGGTCCGCGGAGCGGAGAGCAACTTGATTTAGCCAGTCACTTTACTGCCTTTTGGTTTGCCTGGGTAGCTTTTTACCCGACACCTGAAATACACGCTTTTTGATAGATTTTCCATGAATAAATCCCCCATGAATAAAATCTCTATGAAGAGTTTACCAATAAAAATTAAGGCTGGACTAGTCTCATTTGCAATAGTCGGAGTAGCAGCTAATTGCCAGCAATTAAATGCAGCAACCTGCAGTTGTGCTGGCGTGTCACTGTCGGACAATATTAACATTGCGGATTTTGAAGCAGAAAAATTTAGGCTTTATGTTGGTTATAGTTATCACGATATTAGTCGGCTCGTTGAAAAATCGAGAACCATTGTTGACGATACCGGGAGAGAAAGAACGACAGAAACTTTAGGCCTTACTTTAAATTATGGCATCAATAAAAACTGGGCTATTACCGCCAATATCAACTACGTCGAACATTTCCGCAATATTTCTTTAAACAATTCAGCAGGAGAATCTAGCAGCGGCATTGGAGACACTTTAATCGTGCTAAGTTACGCGCCACAAAAAATAACGCCGTTTGAATTTAACCAATTTGCATTTGGTGTAGGGCTTAAAATAGATACAGGAAAAAACGACGAAGGCATGCCTATTCCATTTGCAGAGGATTTGCAACCAGGACAAGGCTCTAATGGGTATTCTTTTTGGGCTCACTATGCAAGAAGCTTTAGCCAGAAAGCTGACTGGCTGTTTTTTATCGATGGAAACTTTCAATCAAATGAAGAAAACAGCCGTGGTTATTCGTATGAGCAGGAGTTATCCATAGCTAGCGGCGTATCTTATTCATCAGATGCTAATTGGTCTGCCCGGCTTGCATTGACTTGGCGTAAAGCTGACGCTCACACTCGGGCGTCATCCACCCTACCCAATACCGGCGGCGAATGGATAGATTTTTCACCTAGCTTTTCTTACGCCTTGAACGAAAAACACAGCCTTGGCGGCTCGGTGCGAATACCGCTAAGTAGAGACTTGGAAGGAGAACTTCAATTTACCACTAAGCAACTATTTAGTGTTTACTACGCCTATCAATGGTGAATGAATTGTCTAGATTGATAATTGTCCTGTGGCTATTTCTCTGTTTATTTTTATATCAGAGTAGCGCACCAATTGTAAACGCGGCAACAGTTGATGATTTGCCATCATTGCCTAGATTTCAATTAGAAAAGCTCGATGGTTCCGGGACATTTGAGTCGTCAAAATTAGTGGGAAAACTTGTTTACCTTGATTATTGGGCGAGCTGGTGCTCCCCTTGCTTAGAATCCATGCCTTTTTTGCAGTCCTTAAGCGAAAGTTACCCGGAAAAATCGTTCAAAATTGTTGCGATTAATATAGATAAAGACAGAGACAAAGCGACCGACTTTTTGTCCAAATTAAATATCACCTATTTGAACTTATACGATCCGGATGGTGTGTTAGGTAAAACGCTAGATGTCACCAAAATGCCAACCGCATTTCTCATTTCCCCGGATGGCAAAATTCTGATCAAGCACACGGGTTTTAATCAAGATTACGCGGAACGACTAAAAAGTAGTATTGATAAACAGCTTAAAACGAAACAGCAAGGAATGCAGCGAAAGTGAATCCGCTGCATAAAAGGTCTAGTGTTAAAAATATATGTTTTCTATGGAAAGAATTGAATCTGGAAACTTCTGAAATGGCTAGGCTCTTGAAAAACTAAGCCCTTGAAACATATTCGCCATTTCGAGTATCAACTTTAATTTTTTCACCAATTTGTACAAATAACGGAACACGTACAACCGCACCGGATTGCAAAGTTGCAGGCTTACCACCACTTCCCGAAGTGTCTCCCTTAAGCCCAGGATCCGTATCAGTTACTTCTTGCACTACAAAATTGGGCGGGGTAATAGCAATTGGAGTTCCGTTGTATAAGGTCACCATGCATGAGTCTTGTTCTTTAAGCCATTTGACATTATCGCCCACAGCCTTTGCATCCGCTGCTACCTGCTCAAAGCTGTTAGGATCCATGAAGTGCCAATATTCACCGTCTGTATACAAGTACTCCATATCAGTTTCCATAACATCCGCCGCCTCAAAGCTTTCGCCTGACTTAAACGTTTTTTCAACAATACGGCCGGTCAATAAATAATGGACCTTGGTCTTGGCAAAAGCTTGACCCTTCCCAGGTCGCACAAAGTTGTTTTCGATGATGGCAACAGGCTCGCCGTCTAACATAAACTTCACACCAGGCCTAAAATCGTTAGTAGTATAGGATGCCATGTAAATCTCTCTTTAAAGTCTCTTTGTTTTTAGCTTAATTTGTATAAAATAGCGCGATGAAAAATATGTCGCCAATAATACCCGTTCTAGAACCAGATTGTCAGGTGAAATCGTGGAAAATATTGCTAAAACAGGCAATTTCTGACCCGCACCATTTGCTCTCAAGTCTAGGGTTGGGATCACATCCATTAGCCGAACAAGTAGTCACTCAATCGAATTTTAGGATGCGAGTGCCGCAACCATTTATCGATAAAATGGGTTACGGAGATCCCAATGATCCACTACTACTTCAGGTTTTACCCGTTAATCAAGAAGCTCAGGTAGTCGAAGGATTTAGCCAAGACCCTTTGGCAGAATTCTCCGATGAAGCGGACAAGCAACCCGGAATTTTGCATAAGTACCAAGGACGAATTTTGGTACTTTTAGCCCAAGCTTGTGCGGTAAATTGCCGCTATTGCTTTCGTCGTCATTTCCCTTACCACGATCACGCAGCCAAAAGCGATCAGCTTGAACAAATCTATGATTATCTAACAAGAAACGATGAAATCTCAGAGGTCATACTAAGCGGAGGCGATCCACTAATAGTAAGCGATCACTACTTTCAAGGGTTCGTCAACCGAATAGAAAGTATCCCCAACATAAAAAGGCTTAGAATCCACACTCGTTTACCAGTTGTGATCCCGCAGCGGATCACCGAGCGATTGTGCCAAATATTAGCCCAATCCAGACTAAGCACAAGTATGGTACTGCACATCAATCACGCCAATGAAATAGACCAACTATTAAGCTCGTATATCAAAAAACTGCGCTCTTCGGGGGTAACTATGTTTAATCAAGCGGTATTACTTGCAGGTGTTAATGACTCTCTAGCAGCGCTATCAGATTTATTTGAGAAGGGATTCGAGGCAGGGATCATTCCCTATTATTTACATTTCCTGGACCCGGTAGAAGGTGCTGCTCATTTTAGAGTAGATAAAACCACTGCACTTTCCCTAGTTAAAGAGCTGCGCAACAATTTGCCTGGGTATCTTGTACCTCGATTGGCTCAAGAAATAGCCGGAGAAAAATCAAAGACGGTGTTAGCTTAAATAACGCCGTTAACGACCACTCGTCATAAAACACTTAACTTTTGCGCGCTAAGTGAGTGACTTTTAAGCAAAAAATCGATAATTATACTAAGATTAAGTCAGTTAAAAATTGAAGGCAATCTGGCCAACTTTTAACGATGTACTCAATAAAATAGTCGTTTTTAGTAAAATCCAGCAATTGTTAGCTTATTGGAGATCAGATATTTATTAAATATGTATGTGATTTTCTAGAAGAAATCAGGTAAATTCGGGTTAAACCAATGCAGTTAGAGAAAAATTTAACCTTAAAATTCAGGTTGTTAGGGATTTTATAATGAAGCAGGGACGATCCGGCCTGACCCTCAGAGAGTTTCACGCCTACCACAAACCATTAATCGAGTTGACCCCTAGAAAGGTGAATCAGTGGGTCAAAAATTTGCCGATCGCAAATTTAGGCGACGCCTCAAAGAGTATTTACCGAATACTTGTTGATAGCAATCAAAGCATTATCGATCCTGATAAACGCTTCTCTATACTTAAAACTCTTTGCCCAATAGCAGATCATTTAATTAATGCTTTGGAGAAACAATTTCTTAACCGAAATATTGCGCTAACCGAAAAACAAAAGAAGATAGCAGCGCTAGTGCAAGCAATCCAAACAGAGATATCAATTGGTTTTCACAGCATCATCGAATCAATAGTTACCGATCATGTTAAGTGGAGTAACAAAAAAGTCCTGCTCAATTCGATCGCATACGCTATAAAATACCACGGCTTGGTGATGCTAAGATGTTATCAACTATATGCTTCCGTACCTGCACGAATTTGGCGTGAGTTATACATCCTCTTTCAGATTGCGCAGGAAAATGAAATTGACTCCCAAAATTCTCAAGTTGAAACACATGGCGAGGAGTACTCCTGCAGGGATTATTTTGTCCAGTCTTTATTACTAAGTATTGCTAACCCATATCAATTAAGACAGCGAGAAATCGGTCTGCTCTGGGAGCTTTTACCCGAATTAAGTACACATACCGACTTGTCTTCACATGCATATAACAAGTTGCATTATGTCGTGGTTATGGATTCCGCGAGCCCGCCGATTCATAAATCACTTTACAATAAAGGCCTGACTAATAACTTAAAGCTAACAGTCTCTCCAGTTGTTGACTACCTGAAACATAAGTTATCTTCGCTCCAACGTAGTGATCAGCAAACTGCTCGAAAAGCTATGGTTATCAAGCATTTAATCCAAACTTGGAATCATGGAACTCACCGCTCATTCGCGCGTACCCCGAGTGATGATTCGCTAGATATCGCGATAGGTCTCGGTGCTACCCACTATATACTCATGCAAGAACCCGGCGGCACAGGAGATGACCGCAGCGGTGCTAGTGATACTTTGGAAGCCATGGAAGGGAGTTTGAAGAATGCTACATTAATCGATTTAGGAACGGTTAAGAAGGAGTACACAAAATCAGATTTTGATTATTTAAGTTCTAGCGGCCCCCCGAGTGATGATGTTTGGGCAAAGCTCTACCGACCCGACCAAGCAATTGCTGAAGAAGCAGAGAAAATTAAAAATAATACCCGTAGCCGCGACACAATTGTGAAGGAGAGTTATCAATTACAAACGGTAGATTTAATGAATATCAGTCCTGGCGGTTACTGCATTCAGATCTCTTCAGACAAATTACCTAAACATGCGCAAACTGGAGAAGTTTTGGGATTTCTGGAAAGAAGTTCGGATGAGCGTGAACAATGGAGTATCGGAGTTGTGCGTTGGGTTAGACGTCAATTGAAAGGCACGGTTGTGCAAATGGGCGTTCAATTGCTCGCACCGGGAGCGATCCCTATCAACATACAATTAAGGAATAGTAAAAGTGACACCAACGAATTCCAAAGAGCTTTGCTACTGCCTGCGTTAACCGGAGTCGGACAACCTGCTACCTTAATAACCAATCCACTATCATTCAGAACCAATAGCAAAGTAAGAATTGTTGATCATGGTAACGAATATGATGCAAGACTAAGTAAGGAAGTGACTTCTTCAAGCAGCTTTAAACAATTTGAGTTTGAGAGAATTGGAGATAAACCTAATGAAGATAGTCAAAAACCAAAGGACCCATCTTTTGATTCAGGAGGAATAGACGGTGTTTGGGATCTCATTTAGCCGTTAACAAGTAAGTTAAATTTTAGCAATACAATCACTTCACCGAGTTTCTTACCCAATTAAACTGAAAAAAATACCATTGGTCTTCAAATATTTGACATCCTTCACTTTAGTGTCACCCAAAACTCAGCTACAATTTAAATAGAGCCCTAATAACAATCACTTATCAATCCTAAAGTTGGTGGATACGTGTGAACGAGTAAATTAGCGATTTAAATTATGACCGCAAAAATTAAGACAATACATCTACTGTTGCTGGAACCTTCTTCCAATCATGCGGAAATGATCATTAATGCACTCCGAAATCGAGGATTTGCAGTCAGAGCGACACAAGTACTTACCACCGAAGAATTATCACAAGCACTTGAAAAAGGAGTATCCGATTTACTTCTTGCCAATATAGACCATAGTGACTTGCCGGCCAAACAGGCGATTGAACAAATCGCAAGTTTTGGTAGAGATATCCCCTGCATTGTTATGTTTGAACAATATCAGGACGAAGCGCTAATTGAAGCAATGAACTACGGTGCCAAAGATGGCGTCACTAAAAGTAATCTCAACCTACTTTGCTTAAAAGTTGAACGTGAACTCACCAGTCTTGGAAGCCGACGTAAAAAAACACAAGCCGAACTTGCGCTGAAAGCAACCGAAAAGCGTTGCACCCTTTTACTGGATAATTCACAAGACGCGATAGCCTACGTTCACGATGGCATGCATGTATACGCCAATAATGCATATATGGAGTTATTCGACTACGAAGACCACGACGAGCTGATGTGTGTCCCCGCATTAGATATGATTGCCAAAGATAGTCAGGATGAGTTTAGGCAATATTTAAAGACAATGTCTGCAACCAGTGATCAGCAAAGTTTCAGTTTTTCTGGTACGAAATCGGACTTGAGCCAATTTGACGCCATCATGACTTTATCTACTGCTAATTATGATGAAGAAGTTTGTACACAGTTGTTGATTCGTCCAGCAGCAGACAACGCAGAGCTGGAAGAGAAACTTAAAGAGCTAAGTGCACAAGACACGATCACTGAACTGTACAATCGTAATTACTTCATCGACTTGTTGAAACACGCCATCGAAGAAGCAAACGAAAAAAGCCAAACATTCAATACCGTATACATTGAGTACGACCAATACAACAAAATCCAGGGTGAATACGGCATAGCAGGTGTTGACCAAATCACTCAAGATTGTGCTAAGTGGCTAAGTAAGCAAATTCCAGAAGAATATAATTTAGCGAGACTTGGCGACCACTCATATAGTTTCCTAGTCAAAGATAATTCTGAGCAAAAAGCTAAAGCTTTGGCTAAACAACTTGTCGAATCAATTGGGGCGCACCTGTTTGACATTGAAGGACATACAATCAAACTAACTTTTAGTATCGGGATTTGTCCGGTAGGTGAAGGAAGCGAAGAGGCAACTCAAGTTATTTCTGATGCCCACAGCGCTTCAAACCGAGTTGAAGACGGTAACGGCTTTAAAGTGTTCAACAAAGCAATTCATTCAGCCGGCAATGAACAAGATGCGGAAATGCTGGAAAAAATTCAAGACGCAATTGAGTCAGGCCGCATCCAATTAATGTATCAACCAGTGGTCAAACTACACGGTGAAGAAAGAAGTCTGTACCAGGTATTGGTGAGATTAAGCGATGAGAAAGGTAATATGCTCGACTCATCTAAAGTTTTCCCCGTTGCAAAGGCTGCTGGGCTAGGTGAAAAGCTAGATCTTTGGATTATCAAACAGGCAATAAAGACGCTTAGAAGCCAAAACGAAGGTAACTCTCAACTGTTTGTTAATTTAAGTGGCTCTTCACTAATTAATCCCAGACTAGTCCCCATGATCGAAAAAGCTTTCAAAGTATCGGGGTTAGAGAAACACCAGATTATATTTCAATTTGAGGAAAGTGATGCCACCAATCATTTAAAACGAGTAATCGCCTTATGTGCAGAACTCAAACAATTTGGCTACACACTTTGTTTATCAAATTATGGTGCCGATCCTTCACAACGCGCATTGGTCGATCAGTTAGATGTAGATTATGTGAAAGTTGCGGACGAGAAATCTGCGGTTATTCATAAAGACACAGAGGTAGCTGAAGAAGTACAAGCCTTATTGGATGAAATCCATAACCGCGATAAATACAGTATCATTCCCATGGTTGAGGAAGCAGCAATGCTAGCTGCATTATGGCCAATGAATGTTCACTATATTCAGGGCTATTACTTACAACGTCCTAGCATTCAAATGGATTATGATTTTTCGGCCAGCGGATTCTAATCCGACGCGTTAAAGACTTTTCCAAACCTTTTTTGGGGCGGTTGCTCTTAGTTGTCCGCAAACAATTTCGGTCAACGAATATGCTCAACTGTATCAGTATTTAATACCAACCAAACACATCTATCAGACTCGCCAGGGTAGTTTGATTGATACGGCCATTTGCCTGCTGCTGCACTTTGGGTTTAGCTTTATAGGCCAAATTAAACCCAGCTTTATTCATCATTTGCAGATCGTTTGCTCCATCTCCAATTGCCATGCTCAGTTTTAAATCTAGCCCCAGCGCCTGACACAACTCTTGCAAATATTCAGCTTTAACTCGTGCGTCAACAATTTGCCCTTCGACCCTTCCTGTCAATACACCATTTTCTATTTGCAAATGATTGGCTTTAACCGCGTACAAGGCCATTTCCTGCTTTAACTTTTCAACAAAGGGCGTAAATCCTCCAGATACAATTGCAACTTGGCATTGATTCGATTTTCCTGCGTTCACCAATTCGTCTACCCCTGGAGATAGAGGTAAATTCTCAGCGATATCATCTATCGCAGTCTGACCTAACCCTTGTAGGCACGCTACACGGGCAATAAGGCTCTCACTAAAGTCCAATTCTCCGCGCATCGCCGCTTCAGTAACTTGCGAAACCTTTTCTCCTACGTTTTGCCTTATAGCAAGCTGGTCAATCACCTCAATTTGAATAAAAGTTGAGTCCATATCAAACAGCATCAAACTAGGTGGTTGCAAAGATTGCTCCGGCCATAAAAGAAAATCAAATGACGAGGATTTTAGAGTCTCAGCGAGCTCTTTAACGAAATCGTATTCAGCATGTATATGCCAAACTTTTAAACGCGGGGTGTGTTCACATTTGATTGCATATTCTTGTTGGTACTGCGCGAGAATTGTCTGTAACTCTACAACCGATGGTTCAACTTCACGATCACAAAAGATAGACAGCTTACTTACTCCTCTTGGTAACTCTGAAAGAGAACTCATTTGTTGATTAGAGCAGAAATACAATTGACCTGGGTTTAAGTTAAGCTGCATAGTTAGAATTTCCTGGATACATATTAAGTCGGAGCCGCTTGGTTTTGAGGCTCCTCTGACTCTAAGCCTTCTGATCAGGCGCTATTGTATCGAATATAAAACGGGGATGTAATAAAAGTGCCTATCTACTTAATATTAATTAGTGATACGGCATCAATAAGCGATATAACAATAGATTTGAGAGATTCTCTAGTGAGACACCATTAGCTAATTTTTCTGCTAACCCCATGTGTAATTCAAAGTGTAGTTACCTGATTGAAAAATAATTGTTACAATCACCCAATGAGTGACGCGAAACAAAAAATACAAATAAAACCGCCAAGCTTGCTCAGGGGCCTATTCTTGCTCGTTGTTGCGATTACGAGTGGAATATTGTTGGCCGGTTGGGCAATCATTAATTATCAAATAGAACAACTGGTAGCCACCAGGACCTCTGAGTACGCTCATAGTATTACCCAAATAGCGGCAGACTCATCCGCAGAAGCGTTACTTTCGGAAGATAAAATTCAGCTAAAAATGTTGGTAGAGAATGTTGCCAAAGATCCCTATATTCGCAGTGCTACAGTGTTCGCCGAAGATGGTCAGGTTGTGGCTGAACATCCAGAACAAGATGATATTGCTAAACAAGAACAAACAGACAATATAGAACAAAAGACTGAGTCTCAGACACAACCAGACAAATCGACAGAATTAGAAACCAGCTCATCTGAGATACAAACGTCGACAGAGAAAGAGTCTTCAATTCCTGATAATTCGCAGCACAAGCCAGTCAACAACTCTCAGACAGTACAAGCAAAGACGGAACAATATCTTGCTTCACAAAAAGATATTCCATTTATCGAAAAAATCACCTTTAACGGTGTTACGGCCGGCTGGTTCAAGATAACCCTTAATAGAGAGCTGTTGGAAAGAAATTTTCGACTATCGATGAACCGCTCACAAAACATTATTTTAGCGATTGCGATAGTACTCATGTCTATCCTGTTTTTTTCGTTGTTCAAATATCAGAAGAGAGTCAAACAACTCACGGCCTACAGTCATCGACTGATTCAGCTTAACGCAGATACGTTGCCGCAAAATAAGCAGCAATGGATGGACACTATGCAGGAGATTTCGGAAACTCAATATAACGACCTGCCAACAGATCAGCAAACGCTTTCAAGAGTTGCCAATTGGCATGCCAGTCGACGAGTTGATAACACTCTATTCTGCTATTGCCAATTTTCGATGGAAGAGCAAGAAAACGAAAAAACTGCGGAAGTGTTAACTGCTGCAGAGCAGTATCTGCAAACTGCAGTTCAATCTTTTGGCGTGCAGCCACAAGGAGACATCCTATCTGGGTGCTTGATCCCCTTCTTTGAAATCACCGATCAGCAAGAAGCTTTAACCGAAACAGTAAGCTTACTTCACTTATTAAACGAACTTCTCTCAAGTCTATTGCTGTCAGTTAAAATGCGCTCCTTTATCGGCTGCGGTAGCATACTGTTATTAGAAAATGAGAGATCCGTAGTTACTGGTATATCCTTATCTAACCGGTTACTAGATAAAATCAACAAACTTTCAGCGCAAGTACGCTTTGGCGATATGGTGAGCTTGGGCCTTGAACCAGAAGTTCTCAACCACGTCGGCAAAATAATAGAGCTGGAAAAACTCGAATCTGAAATCAACTCCCCTTGCCACATCATCCAAAGTGTAGATGAGTCCATTCAGCAACGGGTAGCCCGTCAGGTCAACTTCATCAGTTCAAATAATTCGCTTGATTAACTGGCAATTATGCCAATAATTGCTATGTTTTAAGATAACCTTCGTATAAAAATAATTTAGTTAGCAGGCTATCAACACCTATGAGTATCCCTATTATAATTTGTGACGACTCACGTATGGCCCGCAATCAGCTCGCCCGTTGTATGCCCCCAGATTGGGATGTGGAAATTCACTTTGCTGAGGACGGTCGCCATTGCCTGGAGGTTATTCAACAAGTTGAACCGGAACTAGTTTTTCTTGACCTCAATATGCCTGAAATGGATGGCTATGAGACTTTGGAAGAGTTAAACGCGCAAGAGATCGACGTTGACGTAATTGTGGTCTCCGGCGACATCCAACCCGATGCTCAAGCCAGAGTGATCGGATTGGGCGCAATCAACTTTATCAAAAAGCCTATCAGCAAAGAAAAGATGGTCGAAACTCTTGCCAGTCATGGCATATTCGAGGCAAAACTAGAAGCAGAAGAGTTGGAGGAAGATAACCACGTTGAGAACGCGAAAGAGCTGAATAATAAAGATACCTTTATTGATGCTTGCCAGGAAGTAGCCAACGTCGCAATGGGTCGAGCCGGCGCTTCCTTAGCCGAGTTTTTAAATGTATTTGTTGAGCTACCTGTGCCACGGGTCAACCATATTGAATTATCTGAACTCACCATGGCGCTGCAATTTAGCGAACATAACAATACCGTTTCATCAGTATGCCAAGGATTTATCGGGCCCGGTATTTCGGGTGAAGCGCTGATGATATTCAATGACTCTTCATTTAAAAGTATCGCCAAACTTATGAAGTACCAAGGCGAAATTAATGACCATGTTGAATTAGAGCTATTGATGGACATTAGTAATATTCTGGTCGGAGCATGTTTGCAAGGAATTAGCGACCAACTTGATGTTAGTCTCAGCCAGGGCCATCCTGTCGTACTCGGTCAGCACGTTATGATTCCGCAGCTATTACAAGGTAACAAACAATGGGATAAAACGCTCAGTATAGAGATAAATTATAGTATCGAGAACAGTGGAGTAGACTGTGATTTATTGCTCCTGTTTACAGAAGACTGTATCGAACAATTAAAACAAAGAATCAGTTATATCATGTAACTTATTTAAACTGTGTAGCCTGTAACCTATGTCGGACAATATAGAACAACTTAAAGAATTCCATTGGATGATGGATATGTTACAAAACATAGACGTCGGCTTGATCGTTTTAAATCAAAATAATGAAATACAACTGTGGAATTCTTTTATGGAAAACCATAGTGGTATGCTTGGTGTCAATGCCAAAGGACAAAACCTTTTCAAGCTATTTCCAGACATTCCTGCCGACTGGTTTAAACACAAAGTACAATCAGTATTCCAACTAAAGACTCGAGCATTTAGCATTTGGGAGCAACGTCCATACATTTTTAAATTTAAAAACTATCGCCCCATTACCGGTACAGCTGAGTTCATGTACCAAAATATCTCCGTTTTTCCATTAACTTCGACCACAGGAGAAGTTACTAACATTTGCATTATTATTTATGATGTCACGGATGTGGCCATGAGTAATAAGGCTTTAGAGTCTGCGAACCAACAACTCGAATTTTTAAGCCGAACCGATCGCTTAACTGGGCTGAATAACCGGGGTTATTGGCAAGAATGCCAGGAAAGAGAGTTTTCAAGATATCAACGCCATAAATCAAATACGAGCTTACTCATTTTTGATATCGACCACTTCAAAAATGTTAATGATACTTATGGGCACCAAGCGGGTGATGAAGTAATTCGAATTTGTTCGCGAACACTGCTTGCGTGTGCACGAGAAATCGATATATGTGGCAGATACGGTGGAGAAGAGTTTGTTGTGCTCATGGCAAACACCGAAGCTGAAGGCGCACGTATCTTTGCCGAAAGATTACGTAAATTGATAGAAAGACTGACAGTCACTCACGAAGGAAAAGAAATAAACTTTACTGTCAGCCTGGGTATTTGCCAATTAAATGAATCGGTTAAATCTGCTCAACAGTGGCTGGAAAGAGCCGATCAGGCACTTTATGTTTCCAAAGAAAACGGTCGTAATCAAACTAATATTGGTTAAATATTCTTAGCTAGTTTCGGATATTTCATCTATCAACTCAGCTAATTGAACCGCCATGCGTATAACGGACAGCATCCTCTAGATCTTCATAATCGTATTCAGAGAGCCCGATAAACTCGAGCACCTGGCTAGAAATATTTTGCCACTCAAAATCAATATCTGACTGCGCCAGTTTTTCGGGAAGATTGACCATATGCTCCGCCATCTTTAGAACGCACAGCAGCGTTTTTAAAGAGGGATTTTCTATCGATTGATCATCTAAAACCCTTGCTATAGAGTGGTGATTTTTGACCGCTAAGGAAATGACTTTGGGCAGATTCCATACTCGAGATATT
>JAPHTP010000092.1 GCA_026196875.1 Kangiellaceae bacterium | reverse complement strand
CGAGATTTTGAATATTTCTTAGAAAAATCGAGCATTGGTATGTTGGTGGCTAATTTGCGGTCTATTGGGCAGAATCGAAGCGCTATTCGAGGCCAAAAAATAGGCTTTCCAACCTTGCTTAGCCTGCCCCGCGAAAGCTGGGAGTGCTTTGGAGTATAGAGCGCCTATTTAGAGGGCGGTACGTAGCCTTCCACTTGATCATAATCTCCACCAAACAGGAATTTTTCCATTTCGCCTGTGAGGTATTTGCGGGCTTCAGGATCAGCCAAGCTAAGGTGTTTCTCGTTGATTAACATGGTTTGATGGTTAATCCAGAGCTTCCAGGCTTCAGCAGATATGTTCTCTAAAATACGTTGGCCTAACTCGCCAGGTACCGGCGCAAAGCTCATAGGCTCGCCATCTTTCTGTAATTTTTGACAAAAAATCATATCGGGTCTCAAGATTAATTCAGTTTGAGTGTATCAACTGAGGTTAAAGTGTTTATACAAAAACTTTTTGATTGGGGTTGGAAACGCCAGGTCGTCCAAATTCGATATATTATGCCATGCTAACTGAGGATTATCCTCAACTCCTTGAAACTGCTCAGCATTAACCACTGTAATTCTTAAGTGAAAGTGAGTAAAAGTATGCTTGAACTCGTCCACTAATTGATGAGAGTCATCTGTTTCAATTTCCGGCAAGCTCCATAATCCGCCCCATATACCAGAAGGGGGCCGCTTAACTAATTGAATTTGCCCTGATTTATTCTGTACAAGACGCATCGTGGCAAATCGTATCGGGATTTCTTTTTTAGGTTTTTTGTGGGGATAAACATCGGTTTGACCATTTAAATGGGCTAAACAGCCACTTGATAATGGGCATTGCTCGCAGCCAGGTTTAGTGCGGCTGCAAAGGCTTGCTCCTAAGTCCATCATCGCTTGGTTGAAATTACCGGTACGTTTTTTAGGGGTGTATTTTTCAGTGAGTTCCCATAGGGTTTTAGCTACACTTGCTTTACCGTACCAACCTTCAACCATAAATACTCTGGCAAGGACTCGTTTGACGTTTCCATCTAAAATTGGACTGGACTTTCCCTTGGCTAATGAAAGAATCGCCCCGGCGGTCGAGCGACCGATACCGGGCAACGACTCCATATCCTCGAGTGAATCTGGAAAGTGGCCTTGCCATTTATCGACAACTGTTTGCGCGCATTTGTGCAGATTTCTGGCGCGAGAATAATAACCAAGTCCCTGCCAGTGGTGCAGTACTTCATCGACATCAGCCGCTGCTAGTGTTTCGATGTTTTTGAATCGTTGCATAAATTTTTGATAATAAGGAATAACCGTTTTTACCTGGGTCTGTTGCAGCATGATCTCTGAAACCCAAACACGGTAAGCGGTTGGGTTTTGTTGCCAAGGTAAATCTTTGCGGCCTTGTTTATCGTAAAATGACAGCATCTTGGCGGCAAATTGCGCTGGAGTGATTAAAGTCGACATAAATTAATTGATGGATACCGTATGGGTACTACTATATGGGCACTAGAGCAAGCACATTACAGTATGTCGTAATAAAATGGAATGAACAGAGAAAGCGTTAGCCACATCGTGAGTGCCAACGGAATACCTATGCGCATAAAGTCGGAAAAGTGATAACCACCGGCATTCATCACTAACAGATTGGTTTTATAGGCCATAGGTGTAGCGTAGCTAAAGTTTGCGCCAAATAAGACTGCTACCACGAATGGTTCCGCCGGCAAGCCCAATTGAGCTGCGACACTAATCGCAATTGGAGTGCCAATAACCGCTGCGGCATTGTTAGAAACGATGTTTGTTAATATGGCGAGCAACAGCATCAACGCGCTTAAAATCACCGCCGGCGGCATGCTTTGAGTTAAGAATAAGAACACTTGTGCTAGATAATCTGCGCCACCGGTTTTCATCAAGGCTTCGCCCAAGGCGAGGCTGGCAACAACGATTAATATCACTTGAGTACTGAGTGCTCGGCCTGCATCGGCCCAGTCCAGGCAGCGTGTAACCAAGAGCAGCATTACACCGACCAACGCACTAATGGCGATAGGTAACAAACCAACAGCTGCCAATCCGACTACGAGACCCATAATGCCGAGTGCGATGGGGGCTTTATCGGTATGCGGCAAGTCGGTGGTCGCATCAAGTACCAGTAGATCACCGCTCTTTTTCATTTGAGCTATTTGATTACGAGCGCCTTGAACCAACAGAATATCACCAACCTGTAAGGTAACATTACCCAACTTACGGTATAGGTCGATTTCCTTACCTTCACGGTGAAGGGCTACAGCGACCATTTTATATTGGTCAATAAACCGAACATTCTTAAGTGTCGAGCCTGCCAGTGGTGAGCCAGGAACAACCACCACTTCAACCAATTGTTGGTCTTCCGCGGTTAATGGATGCTCCTCATCAACTGCCTGTTTACCAACAAACAGCTGGGCGCCCAATGTTTTCTCATATTCTTTTAAATTCTCCGCTATATCAGATACGCGAATTCGGTCACCCGCTTTGAGGACAACATCGGGCATTGGCATAATGCGGATATCTGAGTGTGAGCCTGAGCGTTGAATTCGTTCTGCTTTTAAAGCACCGTTAGAATGCTCAATGAGGTCGGCTAGAGATTTTCCCACCGCGAAGCCGCCTTCTTCGAGTGTTAAATGTGCGGTGAATAATCTTGGCGCTGCACTCTCTAATATCGATTCGCGCTCAGGAAGCATCTTAGGTGCAACTAACCATAAATAGATAATTGCGACTACCCCGGCAACAGAAGCAGGCACTACAAAATCAAAGAGCCCCATTTGACGCATACCTTGCTCTGCAGCAACCGCAACCACCAGCAGATTAGTTGAAGTACCAACTGTGGTTGACATTCCGCCGATTAAAGTTGCAAATCCCATCGGCATCAACATGCCGGTTGCAGAGGTCTTAGTGCGCACTGAAACACTGATTAAGATCGGTAAAAGCAATACAACGATTGGTGTGTTGTTCATAAATGCCGATAAAATTGCCGCAACCAATAGCGTTACAAGAAGGGATAATTTGGGATAAAACTTCCACAGTCGCCCAAGTAATCTTCCAACTGGTTCTAATGCGCCGGTTCTTACAAGTCCTTGTCCTGCGATCATTAATGCACATACCGCAATTAAAGCTTCATGGCCAAAGCCATAAAACAAGTGGATAGACTGCAAGTGAGTGCCATCTGGTTCGTGGTAAGGAAATAACTCAAATCCAATTGCGATCAGAATGAGTACACCTAAACAACTTGATTCGAGGCGAATATCTTCACGCCGAAATAGGTAGAGTGCGACTACCGTTAGTAGCAGCACAGCTAGGGCGTGATAATTCGGGATCTCTGGAAACATATAAAGAAGGAAGCTTGTTTGTAGTGTTAGTCGTTACTGACAGGTATTTTTGTAAGGTTCTCAACTAAAATTATCACTTTTTTTGAAATGATCAATAATTTTATTTCGGCATGTTTACATAACCAAACGACACAAAAACCCTTAATTGGCTTATTAAGGCGGTAAATGGAGCATTTGAGTTAAAAACTCAAAAAAATAGTTTTTGCCGCTGTCATGGCCTTCTCAGGCGAGTGGCTGATATAATCAATGGCTAGTTAGCAGATAGTGGAATGGGAAGTGGAAGAATTTCACCGAAAAATTAGAAGTTTTGTACGTCGGGAAGGGCGAATGACCGCTGGACAGACAGCAGCCTACGAAGAATTGATGCCTGTGTATGGGCTGGAATATGAAAAGCAAAAGCTCGATTTAGCTCAGTTATTCGGCAATCAAAACCCTGTTGTACTCGAAATTGGCTTTGGTATGGGGGCTTCACTGGCGGAGCAAGCTACTAAAAATCCAGACAAGAATTTCTTTGGCATAGAAGTTCACCGCCCTGGGGTTGGTTCTTTATTAGCCCGTATTAAAGAGCCAGGCGCTACTAATGTACGAGTGATTGCGCACGATGCAATTGAAGTTTTGGAACATATGATTAGTGATGCTTCATTAGACAAAGTACAGCTCTTTTTTCCTGATCGCTGGCCGAAAAAAAGACATCACAAACGTCGAATTGTTAAATCAGATTTTGTTCAGCAACTTAGAACTAAGTTAAAAAATGGCGGAATTTTTCATATGGCCACAGACTGGGAAAACTATGCTGAACATATGTTAGGAGTCATGCAAGCCGAGTCAGGATGGCAAAATCTTTCGGAAAATAATGACTATGTCCCCAGACCAGATGACCGCCCGGTAACCAAATTTCAAGCTCGCGGTGAAAGACTGGGACATGGTGTGTGGGACTTAATGTTTACAAAGACAGAAGGATAGTTTGCGATGTTTGAGCGAATTTCAGTTAGCCGGGCTGCAGAAATAATTGAAAAAGAAGAAGGACTTGTCGTGGATGTTCGTGATCCCAATACTTTTGCTCAAGGGCATATTAAAGGGGCTATTCGTTTAGATAACCAGAATCTTGCAGAGTTCTTAGATGCCGCTGACAAGTCTAAGCCGCTGGTTGTTGTTTGTTACCATGGGAATGCGAGCCAAGGTGCGGCGGATGTGCTCAATCAGCAGGGATTTGCTCGGAGTTATAGTATGGATGGGGGGATGTGTGAGTGGGTGCTAACTAAGGAAGTAGTTGTAGAGTAGAGAGGGTTCTCTACACTCTCTGGTTGAAAAGTCTTTTTCAATCTACCTTAAGCGGTAAATTCTAAGCTGCTTTATTTCGCACCGCTTCGCTTGTGTGCGACCTTCTTTTGTCATGAGCAACAAAAGAAGGCAAAAATGCCCTTTGCGCACTAACAAACCCCCTTCCAATTCTTGGCTTTATATCTTCATATTAACTAATGAAGGAAAAGGAGGGCTTAAAGACTGCGCGCCTAGCGGCTATAACGGGCTTGTGGAATGCATGACACATCAGATAAGCAGAACAACTGTTTGAGCAAAGCGAGTTTTGTTCTGCCTGATGTGTCGCTTCCAAGTTGGTCGCACGCAAGCGAAGCGGTGCGAAACAATTAGTTTAATTAAAATTTGTTGGCACAAATTTTAGACAAGTTCCAACACCTTAGAAACCAACTTCCTAATTCCACTAGCCGCCTCACTAATATTCCCCGCCAACATATAAGCCGGTGTACTCACCACCTTGTGAGCTTCATCAACCACAAACTCATCAACCGGACAACAAATATGATTCCCCCCCATTGCTTCAATCGCCGCGGCTGTATCGGCATCATTACCAATCGTAAGTTGCGCCGACTCACCATAAACCTGAGGGATCATCGCCGGAGCAATACAAATAAATCCTATTGGCTTGTTGGCTTGAGCGAAAGCTTGCGCGGCTTTGAGTGTATTGGGTTCAACCTGACAGTCTTTGCCTTTAAAGGCAAAATCACTGAGATTTTTAGCGGCACCAAATCCACCCGGAAACAACAACGCGTCAAACTGCGAAGCATCTAATTCGGTTACAGGCTTAACATTTCCACGCGCGATGCGGGCAGATTCAACCAGCACATTTCGGGTTTCCGCCATTTCTTCACCATTCAGATGATTGATTACATGATGTTGGTTGACGTTTGGTGCAAAACACTGATATTCAGCGCCTTTTTCTTCGAGTGACATTAATGTGAGGACACTTTCATGGATCTCGGCACCATCGAATACACCACACCCAGAAAGAATTACTGCAACTTTAGCCATTTTAGGGCTCCTTTTGCTTGGTTTTAACTGAAAACGTTTCGCTTAATCCTAGGGCTTAGGTGGCATCTTCGCAATGATTTATCGCACTCTTTTGGCGCAAATTTAGCACTATTTACGTGTGAATATTTGGCAACAGCAGACCCCAGGCAAAAAGTCGAAAATAATTGGGCATATTTTGAGCATTAATGCCGTAAATGGTTTGATTGATCGGCTTTCGTTTGAGAAAATACGCCCCGTTCAAAATCCCGCTATATGAGTCTGTTAGTTGAAGCAACCTCAACAGGCCCTGGCACCTCACACTTTTAGGAGTCTATATGCCATCTCGATTTGAATTAGCCAACGCTATTCGCGCACTTAGTATGGATGCCGTGCAAAAAGCAAAATCCGGCCATCCAGGAGCGCCAATGGGGATGGCGGATATCGCCCAAGTGCTTTGGTGCGATCATCTGAAGCATAATCCGAGTAATCCAGAGTGGGTTAACCGTGACCGTTTCGTACTCTCCAACGGCCATGGTTCAATGTTGATTTATTCTCTTTTGCACCTTTCCGGTTATGCGCTCAATATCGAAGATCTTAAGGCGTTTCGCCAGTTACATTCAAAGACTCCAGGCCATCCTGAGTATGGTTATACACCAGGGGTTGAAACAACTACGGGGCCGTTAGGCCAAGGGATTGCGAATGCGATTGGAATGGCTATCGCAGAAAAAACCTTAGCAGCGCAATTCAACCAGCCTGGTTACGATATCATTGACCACTATACTTATACTTTTCTAGGCGATGGCTGTTTAATGGAAGGTATTTCGCATGAGGTTTGCTCACTTGCCGGTACATTGGGACTAGGTAAGCTGGTTGCTTTCTATGATGACAACGGCATTTCAATCGATGGTGAAGTAGAAGGATGGTTCACCGATGATACTGTAAAACGCTTCCGCAGCTATGGTTGGCACGTGGTTGCAGATGTAGACGGGCATGACCCTGAAGCTGTCGAGCAAGCAATCCAAGCGGCAAAAGCTGAAACGAACAGACCAACACTTATCTGCTGCAAAACAACGATTGGATTTGGTTCGCCAAATAAAGGTGGTAAAGAAGATTGCCACGGCGCGCCACTAGGTGAAGATGAAATTGAATTAGTCCGCAAACAATTAAAATGGCCTCATGCTCCATTTGAAGTGCCTGAAGATGTTATGCAAGCATGGGACGGTCGTGATGCCGGTAGCAAGTTAGAAGCTGACTGGAATGACACTTTTATTGCTTACCGCGAAAAATATCCTGAATTAGCTTCAGAGCTGACCCGCCGATTAAGTAATCGTCCCAGCGCGGAATTTGAAGCAGCGGCAAAAGCTTATATCATTCAAACCCAAGAAGACGCCGCAAATATTGCAACCCGCAAAGCGTCACAAAATGCAATCAATGCCTACGCGCCGCATGTACCTGAGTTCGTAGGCGGTTCCGCTGACTTAGCCGGTTCAAATTTAACTTTCTGGAATGGCGCCAAAGGTATCTCTGCTGAAGACGCAGGCGGAAACTATTTATATTACGGTGTACGCGAGTTTGGTATGTGCGCGATTATGAATGGAATTAAATTACACGGTGGTTTTATTCCATTTGGTGGTACTTTCTTAATGTTTATGGAATACGCGCGTAACGCGATCCGTATGGCTGCATTAATGAAACAGCAAGCCATTTATGTATTCACCCATGATTCAATTGGATTAGGCGAAGATGGCCCAACTCATCAGCCGGTTGAACAATTATCTTCGATGCGTGCTACCCCAAATCTAATCAACTGGCGTCCATGTGATTCGACCGAAACTGCGGTCGCTTGGAAAAACGCGATCGAGAATTTGGAAGGCCCAACTGCATTAGTGTTAACCAGACAAGGCCTTCCTACTCAGCCAAGAAGCGAAATCCAGTTAGCACAAATCGAAAAAGGTGGTTATGTCTTATCAGACTGCGAAGGCGAGCCAGAACTGACTATCATTGCAACCGGTTCAGAAGTTGAACTTGCAATGCAGGCTAAAAGCCAGTTAAGCGCGAGCAAAATTCGTATCGTTTCTATGCCAAGTTGTGAAATCTTTGAACAACAAGATGCAGAGTACAAACGTAACGTGTTACCTGCTGCCGGTAAACGTATGGCAATTGAAGCTGGTCACGGAGACTTTTGGTACAAATATGTCGGTTTAGATGGCGCTATTGTCTCAATGAATCGCTTTGGTGAGTCAGCACCTGCCGGAGATTTATTTAAAGAATTTGGGTTTACAGTGGAAAACGTTGTTGAGCAAGCTAAAGGTTTACTTGATTAATCCGCAATAAATCAAAATAAAAATATTAATTAAAAATAATAAAAATAGTAGTTATTAACTTAATACGACCGTTTTTAAGATTTTTTACTTAAGAAGAAATCAAAAGACGGTCCAATTACAAACACTTGAGGAAATACAATGACAGTTAAAGTAGCGATTAATGGTTACGGACGTATCGGTCGCATGGTTTTGAGAGCGATTTATGAATACAACCGCGAAGACGAAATCAAAGTGGTTGCCATTAATTCATCTCACCCAGTTGAAACTAATGTTCACTTAACAAAATATGACACCACTCATGGTCGTTTCGAAGCAAACGTTGAAGGTGATGAGTCAAACATGTACGTGAACGGTGACAAAATTGCCATGTTGGCGGATCGTAATCCCGAAAACTTGAAATGGTCTGATTACGAAGTTGATGTTGTACTTGAATGTACTGGTCATTTTAAAGATCGTGAAGGCGCTTCTAAGCATTTCGTGGGCGGCGCGAAAAAAGTTTTAATCTCTGCACCAGGTGGTAGTGATATTGATAAAACGATTGTTTACGGTGTAAACCATGATACTTTAACAGCCGATGACAAAATAGTTTCAAACGCTTCTTGTACGACTAATTGCTTGGCGCCTGTAGCTAAAGCTCTACACGAAGGCTTAGGCATTGAAAAAGGTTTGGTTAACACCATTCACGCTTACACTAACGACCAAAAAGTAATCGATAACCAGCATAAAGACTTACGTCGTGCGCGTGCTGCTGCAATGTCTATCATCCCAACCAAAACTGGCGCTGCTAAAGCGGTTGGCTTGGTTCTTCCTGAGTTGCAAGGTCGCTTAGACGGTTTTGCGTTACGTGTTCCAACAGTAAATGTTTCTGTTGTTGATCTAACTTTTGAAGCATCTCGCGACACAAGTGTTGAGGAAGTTAACGAAATCGTTAAAAAGGTTTCTGATAACTATGTGCTTGATTACAACGTTGAACCATTGGTTTCAATCGATTTTAATCACTCGCCTGCGTCTTCAAGTTTTGATGCAACTCAAACTCGTGTTATCAGTGGCAACATGGTTAAGATCTTAACTTGGTACGATAACGAGTGGGGCTTTAGTGTACGTATGATCGACACTGCACTTGCGATGATGAAAGCTTAATTCGAACTAATTTCTGGGATTAAGCCAAGCCTTGTTGTTCATCGTCAGAATTAAGTCAGCGATGAGAAGCAAGGCTTTTTAACTTTTAGAGATTTGATCCTCTCTCCCCCAGGGAAAACCCAAAGAGAGGAACAGTAGCTCGCCTTTATTAAGAAAATTTAAAAACATAACTGGAGCATCAATAAATCATGTCAGTACTCAGAATGGCAGACCTGGATCTAGCAGGGAAAAGAGTTTTAATTCGCGAAGATCTGAACGTTCCATTTAAAGATGGAAAAATTACTTCGGACGTTCGCATTCAAGCCGCGCTTCCAACCATCAAGTTGGCTTTGGAAAAGGGTGCTAAAGTGATGGTGATGTCGCATCGCGGTCGACCTACCGAAGGCGAGCTGACTGATGCCGATTCAATGGCACCTATCGCAGAGTATATGAATGGTTTATTAGATGCGCCTGTGCAACTGGCTACTGATTATTTGAAAGGTGTTGAAGCTAATGAAGGTGAGGTGATTCTTTTTGAAAACGTTCGTTGTAACGTTGGAGAAAAGAAAAATAGCGACGAACTAGCTAAAGCCTACGCAGCCCTTTGCGATGTATTTGTAATGGATGCATTTGGCACCGCGCATAGAGCACAAGCTTCTACTCATGGAGTAGCCAAATTTGCTCCAACTGCATGTGCGGGCCCTTTACTCGCCGGAGAACTAGATGCGCTTGGTAAAGCGCTTGATAACCCAGCTCGTCCGATGGTTGCTATTGTCGGTGGCTCCAAAGTATCCACTAAGTTAACCGTTTTAGAATCTCTTTCAAAGGTGGTTGATCAGCTAATTGTTGGCGGTGGTATTGCCAATACTTTTATTGCATCTGAAGGCCACAATGTTGGTAAGTCTTTATTTGAGAATGACTTAATTGATCAAGCCAAAACACTTTCACAGGCGGCAATAGACAATGGTGGTTCAATTCCTAGAACACTTGATGTGGTTGTCGGTAAAGAGTTCAGTGAAGAAACTTCTGCTGAGCTAAAAGATGTATCTGCAATTGCTGAAGACGATATGGTATTTGATATCGGGCCTAAAACAGCTGACGCACTTTGTGAAATCCTTAAGAAGGCTGGTACCATTGTATGGAATGGCCCTGTTGGTGTATTTGAATTTGATCAGTTTGCTGAAGGTACGCAGAAAATTTCTCAAGCGATTGCCGATAGTGACGCGTTCTCCATCGCCGGTGGCGGAGATACTTTGGCGGCAGTTGATAAATTTGGCATCAAAGATAAGGTTTCTTATATTTCAACTGGCGGCGGTGCTTTCCTTGAGTTCTTGGAAGGTAAGAAGTTACCGGCGGTTGCAATTTTGGAAGAGAGAGCACAAGACTAACTGAAGATTTACGGACGCTGCTGGACAAAGCATTTATTCAGCAGCATCGAAAAGTATACGACTAAACTAATTACAAACATTTCCGCAAGGATTTAAACGGAGTAAAATCATGGCACTTATCTCAATGAGACAAATGTTGGACCACGCTGCTGAAAATGACTACGGCGTTCCGGCATTTAATGTAAACAATCTAGAACAAATGCGCGCCATCATGGAAGCGGCTGATCAGACTGATAGCCCGGTTATTGTGCAAGCTTCCGCCGGTGCGCGTAAGTACGCAGGTGCTCCATTTCTTCGCCACCTAATTCTTGCTGCGATTGAAGAATTTCCTCACATCCCAGTGTGCATGCACCAAGACCATGGTACCAGTCCGGCGGTTTGCCAACGTTCTATCCAGCTTGGCTTTTCATCGGTGATGATGGATGGATCGTTAGGGGAAGATGGTAAGACGCCTACTTCTTATGAATATAATGTTGATGTTACTCGTCGCACGGTCGATATGGCACATGCTTGTGGTGTTTCTGTCGAAGGCGAATTAGGTTGTCTAGGTTCACTTGAAACAGGTGAAGCCGGTGAAGAAGATGGTATTGGTGCTGAAGGTAAATTAACTATGGATCAAATGTTAACTGATCCAGAGGAAGCGGCCGATTTTGTTAAAAAGACTAACGTTGACGCGTTGGCTATTGCGATTGGTACTTCACACGGGGCGTACAAATTTACTCGCCCACCAACTGGTGACGTATTGGCGATTAGCCGCATCAAAGAAATCCATCAGCGTATTCCTAACACTCACTTAGTTATGCATGGCTCTTCTTCTGTGCCTCAAGAGTGGTTGGCGGTAATCAATGAGTTTGGTGGAGAAATTCCGGAAACTTACGGTGTACCAGTTGAAGAGATCTGCGAAGGCATCAAGCATGGTGTGCGTAAAGTTAATATTGATACCGACTTGCGTTTAGCTGCAACAGGTGCAATTCGCCGTAACATGGCAGAAAATCCTTCTAATTTTGACCCTCGTAAATACCTTGCGGTTTCAACTCAAGCAATGAAAGAAATTTGCTTGGCTCGTTATGAAGCTTTTGGTACTGCCGGACAGGCAAGCAAGATTAAGCCTGTTTCTCTTGAAACAATGTTTCAACGTTATGCTAATGGTGAGTTAGACGCTCAAGTTAAATAAAAAGCTATTTAGCATCGAAAAAAACCGAGCCTTTTGCTCGGTTTTTTTACGGTTGTTAGTTTTGATTTAACAGGTGATTTGATGAAGTTCTTTGCCTACTGACAATAAGCTGATAGGATTGATTTTTATCGAAAAATTGCGCTGAGGGGCACTCAAAATCTCGCTGAGGACTCTAGTCTATTATACTGAAGACTATGCTCTATATCTTGCGAGGACTCTCTCTAAATCAAGTCTTTGCCGCGAGCAAAGGGTGCAATTTACTGAAGTTTAAAAATGGGACCGTAGCAAATAGAAGAATATATACGGAATGCTAGACACCACACGCGCAGTTGAAGTACCCGAAGGGATTACATTATCGTTACCGGTCGCAGGTTATGTAAGCCGAGCACTGGCATTTCTCGTCGATCTGATTATTCGATTTGTTATCTTTATTGGGCTTTCCTGGATATTTAGTATATTTGACCGCCTCGGCGATGGTTTGCTACTGCTTTCAGTATTTTTGGTCGAGTGGTTTTATCCGGTATTTTTTGAAGTTTTTTGGTTGGGCCAAACACCCGGTAAGAAAGTGATGGGGATTTTGGTCGTCAATGACGATGGTACTCCAATTAACTGGTCATCTTCGATTATCCGTAATTTACTACGTTTTGCTGACTTTCTTCCCGCCTTTTGGGCGTTTGGATTGATAAGCATGATGCTTAACCGAGATTTCAAACGACTAGGAGATTTGGCGGCTGGTACTTTAGTTATCCATCAACGAGAGGTTATTTCTCCTCAATCTAATCATGATGCAGAAGGTCTGGCGCCTAAAACTCCGCTAAAACTTGATGAACAGAGTGCCATAATTGCCTATTCAGACCGTATCGAACGCATGACCCAGGCTCGCGCCGATGAGCTTGCGCGATACCTCACGCCTTGGCTGCAAAATTCGCAGGGAAACCAATCCAGTGCATTACAAATAGTGCGCATGGCACGTTGGTTAAAAGGCCGAAGGGAAAAGGAGTAGTCGGTGCGGCAAGAAGAATTTGAACAACGTTATCAATCGGATTGGCAAACTTTTGAGCAAAGTATCGAGCTTGCAAAACCTGGTTGGGGCAAAGCTAAAGTATCAAAAGCGCAACTCGCTGAATTTAGTTCTCAATATCGGCTTGTTTGTTATTGTTTGTCATTGGCGAGAGAAAGGCAATATAGCCCGTACCTTATTCAGTTTTTAGAAAATTTAGTCTTTCAAGGGCATCAAATATTTTATCAAAAGCGACTTGGTGTATTTCGCCGAATTTATCAATTTATCTTATTTGATTTTCCCAACCAAGTCAGACAACAAGCTAAGTTTGTCTGGATTGCGACCGCCATTTTTTATTTTCCTGGGCTAATCGTATTTTTTCTGACCCTGGTCTTTCCTGAGCTAATTTATGCGGTGGTTGACGCTGATATGGTAGGACGCATAGAGGCAATGTACGATCCATCACTTGATCGAATTGGCCGAGAGCGTCAATCAGATACAGACTTTATGATGTTTGGTTTTTATATCCGGAATAACATCGGTATTGCTTTCCAATGTTTTGCCGGAGGCATTTTAGCCACATTGGGCACTTTGTTTTATTTGCTCTATAACGGAATATTTTTTGGCGCAATTGATGCTCACATTATTAATATAGGTTACCAAGAAACCTTCTATTCATTTGTGGCGGGACATTCTTCTTACGAACTAACTGGTATTGTCTTATCTGGTGCTGCCGGCTTGCAATTAGGCTGGGCCGTCATTGCGCCGGGGGCATATTCTCGAAAGCAGGCAATCGTTAACGCGGGGCGTAAATCGATTAGCTTAGTTTACGGTGCTATTTTCTTATTGCTGATCGCGGCCTTTGTGGAGGCTTTTTGGTCATCAACTACAAGCATTGCGCCAAATGTTAAGTATACGGTCGGAATCATTGGATGGATTGTCGTAATCGCCTACCTCACTCTAATGGGGCGAGGTCGGCGACAGTGATCGATTTAAAAAAACGAATTCAGAAAAAGTGAATTTAGAAAAAGAATGAATTTAGAAAAAGTTACGGCAAAAATTCGTCCAAGGAAGCAATGGGAAGCGATTGACCTGGGGGTAGCACTCGCGCAGCGAAATTTAATTTCCTTATATAAAATATGGCTTATTGTTACTTTCCCAGTGTTTTTGATATCTGCGCTAGTTTTTCACCAATACGGAATGTGGGTTGTGATTGGGTTTTGGTGGTTATTGCCCCTTTGGGAAAGGCCGCTATTACACTTTTTAAGCCGTGATTTATTTGGGGAACGCCTCAGTGTCAAGCAGTGTGTTAGTGCATTTTTTAGTTTGGCTAAAATTCAATGGTTTGCCAGCTTAACCTGGCGGCGCCTAAGTTTTACCCGGTCACTCGATTTACCGGTAATTCAATTAGAAGGACTAAAAGGAAATGTACGCTCGAGTCGTCTCAAAGTGATCCACTCAATTGGTTCAGGAGCGGCTGTATGGCTTACGTTTTTATTCTTTTTTACCAAGTTTACGCTTTTTATTGCGACTATTGTATTAGCCTATTTGCTATTACCGGCGCCTATGGCTGAAGGTTTAGATTTTTTTGAGTGGGTCAATTTTGAAATTGAGTCGCCAATAACCGTTTTTTCAATGAACTTACTTTTCTACCTATCAATGAGTTTTGTCGCACCTTTTTATGTTGCTTGCGGCTTTTCAAGTTATTTAAATCAACGCACTCAGTTAGAAGCGTGGGATATTGAACTCGCTTTTAAGAGGCTCGCGAAGAGATTACAGGGATTAAATGAACATGCTTCAGTTAGATTAAGCAGCTTTTTGGTTGGTTCGCTGCTTAGTATTCTTGTGCTCTCATCTTCCGTATTCTCTCCTTCGATTTATGCGCAGCAAAATGAACCACAAACTGACAATATTACCTCGCAAAACGAGAATGTAAATTCGCATCAAAAAGCCAAGAAATTGATAATAAAAATAAAAGATGGTAACGAGTTTCATCATCGTGAGATGGAGTCTCTCACGGTGAAAAGAGATAAAGATACCGAAATTGATGACAGTTTTAATAGTCGTCGTAGCGATTCGGGTTGGATGTCGTTAATCAGTATGTTTGTATCTTTTATTGTTGAGTTTGCGCTTTGGTTGGTGCTCGCAGTCGCACTTATTTTCCTCGTCGTCAAGTATCGCCATTTAATCGGCGGGCTAAAGCTCCCGCAGCAAACTAAAAAGCAAAAGCCTAAAACCTTATTTGGCCTGGACGTTCAGTCAGATTCATTACCAAAAGATCCTTGGCAAGTAGCTTTAAACTCTATTGAGCGCAACGAGTTCCGCTCCGCATTAAGTTTGCTATATCGTGCAAGTTTAGTGTGGTTTATCGAACATACCTCGATAAATATAAGAGAAGGTGATACAGAGGCAGAATGTTTGCAGAAAATACTGAGGTTAGGGCCGAAAAACTCGCATCAGTTTATGCGGGATCTAACTCGCACATGGCGTGCTCTAGCCTATGCGCATATAGCTCCTTCAAAAGAAAGTCTAGTTGAACTGTGTCATAAGTGGCCGGCTATTATGGCTGAAAAAATAGACTCTGGGGATGCTAATGCAAAAGTTTAGACCCTCAGTAGCCGCTATTATCACCTATATAACTTTGATCGTCATAGGCCTGGGTGTTCGCTGGTATTTCAATAACTTTGATAAGCAATATTACTCTAAAGACTACGGTTATAGCGAAGAAGCCAGGCGTAATCCATTTCTGGCTGCGCAACTTTATTTGAAGGCTAATGACATTGAGTTTGAAGCTCACAGTAATTATAAATTATTTGATGATGTTAATCGTTCCGCCATTGGCCAATATGATTCAATTTTTATCCATAGCTCTCGGGTTGGGATGAGTTCGACTACGCGAGAAAATATGAAAAATTGGGCTAGAAAAGGTGGCCATTTAGTATTGCTTGCAACTGAAGTTTACGACTATGAATTTGAATCTAGCCGTGATGTGTTTTTAGATGAGTTAGGCGTTAGGTTTTACGAGAGTGATTACGTAGACGCTTCTGAAGAAGAAAAAACAGCGGAGCTTACTTTTAACGGGTATGAACAATCTAGCAAAGTCTACTTTGACACCTCTGCCTATATAGAAGATACAAGCGGTGACGCTGCATTTATCGCCGGGACTGAGTATGCCGATCAATTGCTTCAATATGATTACGGTGAAGGCCTTATTACGGTAGTGGTGGATTTTGATATTTGGAAAAATAATCGAATTGATCATCATGACCATGCTATGTTTCTTAGCCAATTAATTGGGCGAGGTACGAAAGCCTGGTTGCTTTACAATCGAGTTCAACCAACACTATTTTCGATGGCAGTTCAGAATGCCCCTTTAATTGTAATCTCTGCAGTTGCTTTACTATTAGTGATCTTCTTCAGTAATTTATGGCGAGTTGGTCCAAAAAAAGCGGATGACTTAAGAGTTAATCGCGAAATTATGCAACACATTGAGGCTGCGGCGCAATTCAATTACCGGCGAGATAAGGGAGAGTTACTAGTCAATGAAATGATGCAGACAATTCATCATCGTTTTTCCCAATTGAATTATGGGTATTCCAGGCTGACACCGATTAAACAATTAGAAAAAATTTCTCATGTAACTGGAATAGAGATTAATAGCCTCAAGCCGTTACTTGATGAACAGAATGAATCACACGAGCAATTTATTAATAAGGCGAAACTCGTTCAACAAATAAGGAAACACTTATGAGTGATATGAGCAGTGAAGAAATCGTTGCGGGGAAAGACCACACTTCCGCTGAAATGAGTTTTGAGCAGGGCGTTTCTCTGGTCAATCAGTTGCAGCAAAATATAAATCAAACATTAGTTGGACAAGCGGACATTGTTGAAATGGCATTGACTTGTCTCATTGCATCCGGCCACTTGTTGGTTGAAGGAGTACCCGGCCTGGGAAAAACTTTGTTGGTAAGGAGTATTGCGAAGAGTTTTGACGGTGAGTTTTCTCGTATCCAGTTTACGCCAGATTTAATGCCGAGTGATGTCACTGGTCATGCTATGTTTGACCCTAAATCCGAAAAATTTAGGTTGCGTAAGGGACCGGCATTTACCAACTTATTGCTCGCTGATGAAATTAATCGAGCACCTGCAAAAACTCAGTCTGCATTGCTCGAAGTAATGCAAGAAAAGAAAATAACTATTGAGGGCAAGTCACACCCCGTGAGTTCCCCGTTTATGGTGTTAGCTACTCAAAATCCACTTGAACAGGAAGGAACTTATCCGTTGCCCGAGGCTGAATTAGATCGTTTCTTGATGAATGTTCATATTGACTACCCGTCAAAAGCAGATGAAGTTAAATTGGTAAAAATGATAACTGTCGGTGAAGTTGACGACTCAGCGTTGATGCGCGGTCTTGATGCTATCACATCGCCCCGTTCAATTATCGGACTGCAAAACTTGGCGGCAAATATTACAGTCGACGACGCTTTGTTTGAATATGCTGTCAACATTGTAAATGCTTCTAGAGAATGGTCAGGAGTGCAGATGGGGGCAAGTCCACGCGCCTCAATCGCATTAATACGAGCGGCAAGAGCGCTTGCGTTGGTTCGTGGCAGTGAATTTATAACCCCGGATGAAATTAAATGTGTTGCTTTGCCTGTTCTTCGTCATCGTGTTGTTTTGTCTGCGGAACTTGAAATTGAAGGTATAGGCGTTTCTCAAGTCATTAATGAGCTGCTTGCGCAAGTGCCAGCACCACGTGAGTAAATTCAAAGATTAAATTTTAGCTAACGATTATGAAATTTACAGCGCGCTTTATTTGGTTACTTTGTATTTGGCTTGGTGTTGCTACAGCTGATGCTTTGCTAAGGTTAAGTACTTTTCTCCAGACTAAACAGGCTGCCGCTACATGGCTGGCTGATGCTTGGTATGTTGGCGCTATATTATTACTCGCGCTGTTAATCGCGGAATGGTTATCTTTAACTCAACTAAATCAAATCAAAGTTTCCCGAAAAGTCGCTCACACTTTGCCGGTCAATAATTTTTGCCAAGTAGAATTATCGGTCGAGAACCCACTAAGTCGAACAATTATTTTTAACCTGGATGAACATCTACCAGAGTTTTGCTCGGCGCGAAATTTACCGGTTACATTGAGTCTAAATGCTGGTCAGCGAGCAACCGTTGACTATCAGATCAAAGCCGTTGAAAGAGGCGATCTTTGCATTAAGTCAACTGAGTTGTGGGTAAACTCCAGTTTGTCACTTTTGAAGCGAAGAGTTATTCTTGAGTGCGAAAGTGTTTCTAAGGTATATCCAAATTATCGTTCGATTCACAATTATCTGCTGTTAGCAACAGAGCAAAAAACAAACCAGCTAGGAATTCGGCAAAGACAACAGCGTGGTGATGGACTCGAGTTTCATCAATTGAGGGAATATCGAACCGGGGATAATTTACGCCAAATTGATTGGCGAGCAACATCCAGAATGCAAAAACTTATTTCCAAGGATTATCAGCAAGAGAGAGATCAAAATATTATTTTTTTGCTCGACTCCGGCCGCAGAATGCGAACTAAAGATGATGAGCTTTCACACTTTGACCAAGCTTTAAATGCGACTTTATTGGTTTCTTCGATTGCCTTACGCCAAGGCGACGCAGTTGGTCTAAAAATTTTTGGCGGAAAGGAGTTATTTCTATCCCCTAAAAAAGGCCCGAGTACAATTAGCGCAATGCTGAACTATGTTTATGATCTTCATCCGTCCAGCAGAGCCTCAGACTTGGTAGCGGCATCTGAATCTTTACTACAACAATTTAAGAAGCGCTCCTTAATTGTAATTGTATCCAACGTTCGCTCTGAAGACTGCGCTGAATTAAAAACAGCGGTAAGCCTGCTGAAAAAGCATCATTTAGTTTTGTTAGCGAATATGAAAGAACAAATACTAGAGGATGTATTGCATAAGGATGTCTATCAATTGGATGATGCACTTCGCTTTTCGCAAACAATTGCTTATATACAGCAGCGTGAAAAACTGCATCGAAGTTTATCTCACGACGGAGTGATCGCGGTCGATAGTTTACCCAGGAATTTAGCGGTCAATATGGTGAATCAATATTTCGATATTAAACGAAGCGGGAGGCTCTAACTGATTCACCAATTAATTTCAGAGTTAGTCAGTACTGGGTTTGTTCTGACCGTATTCAGGATTATCATCACTTAATTTTTTGTTTTTAGGCCAAAGGTTTGGTTTTATGGTTTGTTTATAAGCGTGCCAAGTTGCATAACCAATTACAGGCATAATTATCACCATGCCAATGTAAGCTGTGAGTAAGCAGATAAAAACAGATAAGACTATTGTGCTTGCCCATATCATTGATGCTAGTTTATTTTTTCTGACGGCATTTATGCTGGTTAATACTGCAGTTACCGCGTCAGTTTTTCTATCCAACATCATTGGCAGAGAAAAAGCACTCGCGCTAAAAACAATCAATGCAAAAACGGAGCCTACTGCAGAACCGATACTAAAGAAGGTAATAAAATCAGTTATTTCAGAGTCTGAATTCATAGGAAAGAAAATATGTAATGCCGAGCCTGCTCTCACCCAAATGAGAAAAATAATTAGAAGCACAAATGAGTAAACTAATTCGTTACTGAGATGCCTAATACTTTCGTGAAAGCAGTGAGTTAGTTTTGGAGTATAGCCTGAATTTATCTGCCAGCTT
Organism: Kangiellaceae bacterium; assembly: GCA_026196875.1. GTDB lineage: Bacteria > Pseudomonadota > Gammaproteobacteria > Enterobacterales > Kangiellaceae > Aliikangiella. The sequence goes on along the minus strand of JAPHTP010000092.1, from coordinate 5,121 downwards.
ATAGAATAGAGGCCAAGCGCCATTACTGGTGCGATAAATACAAAACCGGAAAGTAAGCTAAACAGTAATATTACACCCCCCCAATGCCATCCCAGGTATGTCAACAGGTAGCTGGTTAGGGTAAAAAAAATGCCAAAGCTTAAACTTATTTTAGGGGCTGACTTAAAGTCTTTCCAACCCAAGGCAATCCAATCTAGTGCAGCGAAAACTGGTAAGTCGTTGCATGGTGCGACGAAAGGAAGTTCGTGAGTATCAATTCTCTTTGCCGTTTCAGCCATTATTTCTCCTACCCATGTGAGTTTTTATTTTTATTCGAATATTTTTGCTTGCGATATCTCAAAGGGTTCGCAAATCGTGTAATCAGAAGAGGTATGCATTGGTCCTGGAGCTAGTTTTAGTAATCTTTATTATGCATTCCTCTATAACCAATATAACCCGAAATAGTTAAAAAAATGAAGTCTCAAAACCAAAATTCTTCATCATAAACTACTTCAGCGGGTACGGCGTTTCTCTTTCTATTTAAATTTTTTCCGTCCAAATTAAGCATGTTCGAAATAGATCCGATAACAAGATGACCAAATTGGAAAAGGTACGTCCATTAAGTAACAAACAAATGCTGCCGGGTCGAGGCCTGAGCATGAGAACAGATAATCGTAGTATTTTTTTATTTCGATCCCATCGATGTTTTGTGCCGATGGGGATTGCAGATTAATCACTCTTAATTCAGGGTATTCTGGAAGTCGGTCACTCCAAACTTCTTTAGCACTAAGTTGTCCTTCTGGCACCGAATGATTTGTGGAATAGCAACCGACATTGACAGTACTGCAACGATCGAGTTTCTTTTCGATAAAAACCATCATAATTAGTCGCTTGGTCGGGTTTTTAATGGAAATTGCGGTAGAGCTACTTTGGGTGTTGCTGACCAAAGGATTTTTTATTTCATCCGGATTGGTAAAGATAAAGGTTGCGTCAAACGGTCCTTTGTTTCGGTCTAATTCATCAAACAAAAGACAAGAGTGAATTTTGGAATATCCAGAATAGCCGGCGGTGATTTCTGCCGAAGTCAGGTCATCAGCGATAGCGACTTGAAATGTGTCGTCCTGCAATCGTGTGTTAGAGCTAATAATTTCTGGGCCATTAAATTCAGGCAGATTTTCATGGCTATAATACTGGAAAAAGGGCCGCGCTTTTTCTTCCAATTTGATTCCATTTTTATGGACGATCGCATGCTCGCTTAAAAAACTGCTATTGAAAGAGCTTTCTTTGATCAAGCAGCCACAAAACAAAAACTCAGTGCTTTCACCGAGCAGTTTGCTTGTCGCATCAAACTGCAGCTCTCGTAAGCTTATTAAGTCTTGTTGAGGATCGGCCTTCAAAGCAGAGTGATGTCGGGTAAGTAATCTTTTTAGCTCCGAATGAGAACGACCATACTCAGATATCTGTGACTGGAACTTCAGAATTGCATGTTCAACCTTGGATATCAAAGAGCTTTCAATAGATTTGTTGTTAGCCAATTGAACAAATTCGTTTAATCCTGCGATGCCTGGTAAGTTATAAATAACTTCAACCCCATCATTACTCCGTTTAACAGCATTAAGGATTCGCTGTGCATTTGAGCGGTTGACGGTTAGCCATTTAGACAAACCTGAAATTGACTGAGCAGATTTGGGAAATTGTTCAATTACCCTACTGATAGAAGACTGCAACTCTAGCCCAGTTTGATTAAGGGAATTAAACCCCTGTTGATCAAGCATATTGTGGAATTTCCTAAATGGTTTTGCTTAGTTCTCATTACATGTTGAGAGTAGAAATTGAGTTCAAATTAAAGCGTGGATTCAGTGTTAAATTGTTGTTTGTCAGGCAAACATCTATTGTGAGACCACATATCCCTAATATATCCATGAAAGTATCTGAAAATATTTCTCTTCATCTGTTTAATCAAAGAGTAATATTTACAAAATTCATTTTCAACCCAAATCGCTTATCTCAATATGTTATCGCTTGATTGCCTCTTAACTACTTGATTTTAAATAAATTAAATTTTTATTCAAGATTGATTAAATGTTCGCTGTTCAATTAATTGAATTAAATTCGACTAAATTATAGTCCGATTTCTTGCTGCCTTGTGATTGCTCCTATCTCATCAAACTGATAATTTGAGAGTGTATCTGAGAGTGTATCTTTATTTGTTGTTGATCGAAGGGAAATCAAAGCTTGACCGAATATTTCTCTTCTCAGCTGCACTTTCAGGTCACTTGGCCAACCTGATTAACAATGGGTGTTAGGGGTAGGAAGTTAATTATTCGGAGAATAACAATGCGTAAAAGCTTTAACAAAAATAAGCTAAACATGGCTATGTCCGGTGTATTAGTGCTTGCAACAGGTAGCCTCAGCTTTGCTCAACCGGTTTATGCAGCAGAGCAAGAGGAAGAAGAGTCTGAAAAAATCGTTATTACTGGTTCTAGAATTCAGCGATCTAGCGCACAGATGACGACGCCGACTACGGTTATAGGGGCCGCGGAGATTGAACGAACCGGCGCCACCAATTTAGGAGAAATACTCCACAATTTACCGGCATCGCTGGACGGTATCGGAGCTACCTCGATCAATGACAATGGCACCGGCTCAATTGATCAAGCCGGAATGGAATTCGCCAATTTAAGAGGGCTGGGAACAAATCGTACTTTGGTTTTAGTTGATGGTAAGCGTCACGTTCCAGGTTCAGCGCAGTCAGCAGCAGTTGATTTAGGAATGATCCCAGCGGCAATTGTTGAAAGGATTGAAGTGATCTCAGGTGCTGCTTCCGCAATCTACGGAAGTGATGCGGTAACCGGCGTTATTAACATTATTCTTAAAAAAGAGTTTCAAGGGACCCATATTAAAGTCCAAAGTGGAACGACATATGAAAATGATGGAGATACCAAAAATCTATCGCTTACCTGGGGCGACAACTTTCTCAACAATGAGATGAATCTAACGTTAAACTTGGATTATTCCGAGGAAGAAGAAATATCCATGTCCGCCAGGGGCTATGCTAATAGAGATCCCGGATTTCGACCCAACCCGCTTAACACCGGACCGGACGACGGTATTCCCGATACAGTATTTGCCCAAGACGTCAGGTTTCAGGCGCTCAGCGAAGAGGGGCTGATATACGTTCCAAATGGCGATTACCTGTTCGGTAATTTGCCGATTACCATGGTTTCAAGCGTCATTGGTCCGCCGATATTTGCCGATGATCCATTCGGATTGGGTTATGACACTTATACGATTGATAGAGACGATGGTTCATTCCGAGATTTCAGATCTGGGATCTACTGTACTGTCGTGCCTTGTGAAGGCGGCGATGGCTTCAGAACTCAAGAAACCAATACCTTAAAAACACCGACGGAACGAGTTTCTTTCTATGCTAGCAGCAATTACGACATCACCGCAGATCTAAGGTTATCAGCGGAATTGAAATACAGCAAAGTGGAATCCGCTGCGTCAGGACAAGCTAGTGTTTTTCATGACGACAATTTTGGACCGTTAATCGCACTGACTTCGGATAATCCTTTTAGGCCGCAAGCCTTGGCTGATTTAATGGCAGCACGTAATTTAGACGTGGTTGCTCTAGCGGTGGTTGGGCTTAATTCGCGTTCGGAAAATGAACGTGAAACCACATCATTTAATTTTGCCGCCGATGGTAGCTTTGGCGAAGTTGATTACAACTTTTATACACAATACGGAAAAGTTGATACCACACGTCGATCACAAGACGTTTTAAATGAGAGATATTACGAAGCACTTGATGCTGTCGCGGATACAAGTGGTAATGCGGTATGCCGCAGCGGCAATCCTGATTGTGTTGCTTATAATCCAATTAACAATTTAGCATCGCAAGCAGCCATCGATTATGTCTCGGTAAACCTTCAAGCCGAAGAAGAAATGACTCAGTTAGTGTCGGCTTTTTCGATTACCTCAGATCTTTTTGATATGCCCGCAGGTGTTGTCGAACTTGCTGCTGGAATCGAGTACCGCAAAGAAACAGCTACTAGCAATCCCGACCCGTTAGCTCAAGCGAGAAACCCTGATGGGAGTGGCGCAGGATTGGTTGGCTCGACCACCGGAGCATCACCAAGTGAAAACTCTTTCTTGCTACCACTTGATGCCGAAGTGTCGATTAAAGAAATTTATGCAGAAACTATTTTTCCACTGGTAAGTGATGCAACTTTTGCCGACTTTATCGATGCTGAATTGGCGGTACGCTATTCGGATCATAGTGTGACCGGTGGAGATTCAACTTATAAGGCAGGATTAAACTGGGCGTTTACCGATAAATTCCGCTCACGTCTCACTTCATCAAAAGCGGTGAGAGCGCCGCACATTCAAGAGCTATTCGCGCCTAATCAAATTAGCGGTGCATTTGTTACCGATCCGTGTCATAGCGCGAATTTGGCCTTGCGACCGAATGATCCCAACGATCCTCATCGGGTCAATTGTGCCGCTTTAGGACTTGCCCCGGACTTTCAATCTGAAGCTGCCTTCGGAACGCGCAACTTGCTCTCCCAGGGAAACCCAAATCTGAAACCGGAAGAAGCTCAGTCCTTCAGCTTTGGTTTTGTTTATTCGCCAAGTCATGACTTTCATGTCACTGTCGATTACTGGGAGATGGAGATCACCGATGCCATAACTACATTTGACGCTAGTGATGTTCTACTAAACTGCGTTAATGGCGCAAGTTTGAATCCGCTATTCTGTGATTTAGTTAATCGCGACCAATCCGGTCAAATTAATTCGATTCAGGTTAAATCTATTAACGCGAATAAGTTTACCGCGGAAGGTATTGACGCAGAATTGTATTACAACATGGACTTAAGCGAAGGTGCCCTTAGTGTTTCATTGAAAGGAACTTACATCGGAAAACGTGATTTCCAACAGAACCCTGATGATCCGAACGATATTGTGAGTCGCGCAGGTGCAGTAGGAACGCCAAAGTTTAGAGCGCTTATCAATACTGTTTATAGCAATGATGATTATGAGCTCGCATGGACAATTAATCATATTAGCGAGAGTACTTTTGATATTAATGCATTGCCGGAACAATATCCTGCTTGGTTTGATAATAAAGTTGAGGCATTT
>JAPHTP010000173.1 GCA_026196875.1 Kangiellaceae bacterium | reverse complement strand
TCCAATAAATATGATCTGGAACAATCTCACCGCAGGGAATTAGACCACAAAAACGATGGAATGAGATATCACGATTCTGACTTTATATTGTAAATATTCAGACATTTATCGGTTTTTGTGGGTTTAGGTCTGTGCCAATCCTTATGAGCTCCCTACCCAAAGGGCATTGCAATGAGCTAAGGTCGGGGTGACGGCATTATGCAAGTCTCAGGGAGCTCTCTCAGGCAGTGCTCGGAATGACAATCTATTCCCCGCTAAAGCCCTTCAATAAACTCAAGCCATTCCTCGCGACTACGGCTTTCCGGAAATGGTTTAGGCGCAATAGGAATTTTCGAAAACCAAACACTCTTCAATCGATTACCTGGCTCAATTTTGGCAATATGAATTGGTTTCCAGGTATGCCGGTTAGCTGTCTCCACATAAACCATGCCACTAGGTCCTTGAATAGATAAGTCAGTTGCGGTGCTAAGCACTCTCTCAACATCACTGGATTTCGCGCTGTTAACCGCTTTTGCCCATAGATGAACCCCTAAGTACGCAGATACCATTGGATTGCCGATAACTCGGTCTTCTCCATATTTGGCTTTAAATCGACTGACAAAATTTTGATTGAACCTGTTATCCAAGTCTTGCAAGTAATTCCATACTAAAAAATCGCCGGCCATTTGAGTGCCATTAAATTGAGTTAACTCATCTTCGGAAATAGAAAACGAAAAAGTTGGCGTTTCTTCTGGCATTATTTGGTTGTCTCTGAGTGCCTTAAAAAAACTTAGATTGCTATCGCCATTTATCGTATTAAAAATCACTTGAGGTTTAGTGCTTTTTATCTTTTCAATAACTGAAGAAAAGTCTGTTTCGCCTAATTCCACATAAGACTCTCCAACCACTTCTCCACGCCATTGCTTCACTTGATCTTTTATGATCTCGTTGGTTGCCCGAGGATAGATATAGTCCGAACCAACTAAAAATATTTTTTTGCCGATTGTACTAAATGCCAATTCCAATGCTGGAATCACCTGTTGATTGGGGACTTCTCCTAAATAAATAATATTTTTCGATGACTCCATACCTTCATACTGCAAAGGGTAATAAAGTAAGTGATTATGGCTTTCGAAAATTGGACGAACCGCTTTCCTGCAGTTTGATGTCCAACACCCAAATACCACATCAACTTGATCTTGATTGATCAGCGCCGCAGCTATTGTTGCAAATTTTTCGGGACTCGACTCTCCATCTTTTACGATAGTTTCGATCTTCCGGCCTAGTAACCCACCGCTCTGATTAATTTCATCAATCGCAAATAACACCGCATCGACCACTCCCTTTTCACTAATTGCCATGGTTCCGGTTAGCGAGTGCATCACGCCAACTTTAATCGGTAACCTATCGGAAAAGCGAACTGCAATACCTACGATTGTAGCTAGACTAATAAGAAGAAAAGTACTCAAATAAAATGTTCTATGCTTATCCATATCGACGATCCTTTCGATTAATGCCCCTTCGATTAATAAAACACCCAGTAAGTCACAAAAAACAATACTGACGACAACGCAGGCCAATAAAGCAACTTGGAAACAAAGTTTTCGTCTCTTCCTTCCACCGCGTCATGTTGAGCGATGTAAATTGAACTCACCGCCACATAAAGCAGCATGATATAAATGACAAAATAGAAATATTCAAAGTACATAATTTTCGAAGACTGTAGTGACTGTCTTAGCTCAGAATGATTGATCCCTACAACGAAAAATAAAGCAGATAATCCAATAACAACATTGCTCGCAGAAAAGCCAAGCCACTCTGCTGCTTTACTTGATTTAGTACTAATTAATACCACTAAAAACATTATGATTAAAATGAGTACCACCGGAATAATTCGAGAGACAAAAGGATTGAGAAATTCTCGCTGTATTTTTACATTGTAAAAAAGCTCAGGTTTGTGCTTTAAGCCATGAGAGTTTTTGCTGCCAAAGTTAGTGCTAAATTTTTCTTGATGAAAGCTGAACCAACTCTCAACTAACTTCCATCCCGGCAGCACAAAACCATCCTGAACCCCCGGAGTGAGTTCTGGGTTTGGTAAATAGTAAGATTCTAGATCTGGTATGAGAACAATATTGTCTTTAAAATCTTTATGCCACATTCTGAGCCAAACTTGCTGACTATCCAACGGATAAAGAGAATAATCAAATTCTTGCCTTAACGTCCCAAATACATACCAGCCAATCAATTCTTCGCAATCATACTCTTCAATTACTTCGGTTTTACACCCTGGGTCATCCCGGTTTAACATCTCCCGAAACACCTGTTCCATTTGCGGCGTTTCTGCTTCTGGCAAGACAAAACCTCTAGTAACACCTTTATGCTCACCTTTCTTATATTGTTGCCAAACATAACCCGATATTTTTACGTTGTTAGCGCCTTCAAATTCAATTGATTGTAGATACACGCCAGTCTTAACAAACTTGGGCTGGTCGATATGCAACGCTACCGCGAATTTTTCCTGTTTATTGGTAAACTCTTTGAGTAGATTTGGGTTCATCACCCTTAAATCAGTTGAGCTGGTTTGCAGTGGATTAAATTCAGACACCGTCCATAATCCTGCAACGCCGATAAATACAAAAAACGAAGCAATAATTGATGCAGTTAGCAATAATTTTACCGGCTCTTTACGGCTAAAAAAAACAAAGATAGTTAAGAAGACTAACCAATTGGTAAGCAGAAAAATTAACAAGAACCACTGTTGACGAATATCGTCTTCATCTACTGTACGCTCTTTATCAATGGTAATAACTACCGACCAGTCGAGGCCCGGCATTGGCTCATACACGATCCAGGATTTTTCTAGAGTTAATGGATCGATATGTTCAATATAACCTCTTTCACCTGCTACGGCATGAACCGCCATCGAGTTGAGTGGACTGTCTTCAGCTTGCCAGGCAGACTCAAAAATTGTCTTTCCTGAAAGAACCAGCTCTTCGTCAGGATGGAATATATATCGTCCTTGTTTAGATAATACATAGTAGTAGGCGATACTTTCATGCTCGAATTGAATTAACCTTTTCAATTTATCAATAGAAAGATTTCCAAATACCACCCCACTCGGCTCATCGCTCTCTTTGTTCTTACCAGGTAACCAAAACGGCGCACCAAATTCACTGATCAATGTTTGGCTGGCCTGGCCATAATAAGGCTCTAACCACGACTTGCCTTCAAGCAAAGGTTTTCGATACCAATTATGTTCGAATTGGGTATAGTCATAATCGATTTTTTTCTCAGAGATATGGTTACCATTTTCGATAACATAATAGCGAGAATAAAGACCCGTTTTATTACCGAGAACACCAGGTTCAAGGGCGATGCCCATGCCATACATCCACTGATTACCACCTAAATCTCTTTGGAGCCGCTGTTCAAGCAGATCAACTTTGAGTTCGCCAGATCCCAGATCCCGCACGATGGCGTTTACTAAAGGCTCAACCCGCCTTATTAGCTTGGCAATCTCCGCTGCCTCTGAGGAAACGCCACCAGTGATTGATTGAAGCACTATTTCAGCATCAGTCTGATTTTTGTTGGTGACATTAAGAAAAAGCCAAATACCGACAATAGAAAGTATCACTAACATTGCCAAACTAATATTGCGACCGTGTTTTATGATTTGTAGCAAACGAGACTTTCTGCTTGGCGGTTCCACGGGATCGGTACGGCTGAAATCGCTTTCCCCGGCATCAACTTCATACATTTTTATGAGATCCTTTTCTCTATTTTTTTTGTTATCGAGAAGTATATTTAATTGTAGAAAATGCGAATCAGTGAAAACTAATTCCATTAATCATTAATATTAACGCGTTTAATTAGATTTTCAGAAAGAAATTCAAGATATATCTCTAAGAGAGAACAGCATTTGAATAAGATCTAATACCGCAAAAAGCTAAGTTCCCTTTAAAGTACGCAAAAGATTGAGCGGCATATATTGTAGGCGCAAATTACTTGTAGGTTTGATTTGGATATTAGCATTAGCCCCATTACCAGATACATTATTTGGCAAATCCATCTAACTCCACCTCGAGAGAACTGGTGAACTGGAAACTTTTCTCAGTTTATTTCAACTCCTTTTCGCGCTTTTCAGTCAAGCTTTCAGGAAATTCCAATTATCAACGGATTTGATATTTGACTAACCCGAAAAAACTACGTAGCATTATAGCTACACATGTAACAGATAAAATAAAAACAAAATGACCAGATTAGTATTTCGCTCTTTTTTAACGTTATTGACACTTATGCTTACAAACCCCATTTCCGCGCAGCAGCATATCGGTAATGCGGTATCGGCTTCAACTCCTGACAAGCCAGCGCCCGCTCTTTCATTACTAGATAAAGAAAAGGTAGAAATTTTTAGCGATGCTGCAATAAAAAATGGTATGCAATCACTAAAAATCCCCGGCATAACTTTAGCTATTGTTTACCAAGGACAGCCGTTGTTAATAAAAGGATATGGCCTGGCCGACGTAGAAAACAATTATTCCGTAGATTCAAATACCACTGAGTTCGCAGTCGCTTCAATTAGTAAAACGTTGACCTTTACTGCTCTACTAGGGCTTATTGATCAAGGCAAATTATCTTGGGATGACAAAGTCGAAGATATCTTACAACTCGAACTTTTCAACGGCGAAAAAAAACCAATTTTAATAAGACATTTATTTACGCATAGCGCGGGCTTTGAGGATAGTTATTTAGGTCAATCCGCAGCGAATGATGAGCAAACAAATATTTCGCTAATGCAATACATCAAACAGTTTGTGCCACAAAAAATGAGTAATCCTGACGAATTTGTCGTTTATAGTAATTACGGTTCTTCATTAGCAGGCGCAGTGATCGAGAAAATAACAGGCCAACCATTTTCGCACTATATGCAAACAAACTTATTGAGTCCTTTGGATATGAATTATTCGAGTTTCTACGATGCACCAATTGCCGTTGAAGGCTCACGTAAACGTGCTGTAGGTTATCTAAACAACAGGTTTGGAATGGCCGGTGAGCGAAACCATTTTCATCACTTTGGCTTGATGCCTTCTGCGGGATTAAAATCGACGGCAGCAGATATGGCCAAATATCTGCAATTTCATTTAGATAAAAGCAATCCGCTGGCGGTAATAAATACAATTGGGAACAATGTATTTCATCAAAGTGTTGACTCTAAGAGTTTGCCAATCAAAACAAATCATTCTGCCATAGGCGGCAGTGCTTTTGGTTTTTGGGTAAATGATTTTTCTGGATTGACTAGTATTGGGCACAGCGGAAATACTAAGGGATTTAAATCGGAATTAGTCATTTTTCCTGAAATTTCTCTGGGAATATTTATCTCGGCAAATGCCAATAACGGCCATCGACTTATCAGTCCTTTCTCTCGAAATTTTGTCAAGCAGTTTTTCCAACAGTATTTAGTTTCGCCAAAAACCTTAACTGTTTCGCAAGAGGAATTGAGCCGCTACAGCGGATTGTATTTAACTAAGAGACGAAATGACTCGAGCATCGAACGAATGGCGGCTTCTTCATATTATGTTGGCGTGGCTAAAGATCGGCTCAAAGTTTACATTGGAAACAACAATGTGGAATTACTTCCACTTGGTAATGGTTTATTTGTAGAAAAAGAAACTGGTAAACGAATTGCATTCGTTCAAGATGAAAAGCAGAACAGCTTAATCTTAAGAGATTATGATGTGTTAGAAAAAATAAAGGGCTGGCAAGATACTGGAAACTTGCTAAAGCTCGTCAATCTTCTGGCTGTATTATGTGCCATCATTTTAGGTCTTCGTATTATGCGTTGGTACTTCAAAGTTCCGCAAGCGAGAATACACATTACACTTGGGCGCATCATTTCGTCTATTGCGATTAGTTGGTTAACATTTTATTTCTGCTTATCTCAGACGATCGCTAGTTTTGGTGCAAGTCTATATCCAGATGTTTTCGTACGCTTTCCCGACAACTGGACTCTTATCGGGCAGTTTGCTCTCGTCTTAGTGAGCCTGTTTATCTTAATTGGACTTTGTCTAACTCCCAAATTATTACTGAACAACGAAGTACCCAAACGAGCAAAAATTGGGTATCTGAGTTTCTTAATTTTGGTAGCGCTAGTCTTAATTTGGTCGACTTACTTTAACATGTTGTTTTTTAATTTTTAATTCGATCCAAGCATTCGAAATATTCAATCGAACCTACAGAATGGAAATGCCCCATATTGGCCACAAATTAGTTTGTGGCTTTTTTTTGTGATACAGTTCTTAGTTAGTGTATCTCAGCCACAATTAACCACAATATATTAAGTTTGAATTCATTTTCCGGCAAGTAAGCTTTCGCCAGTCTACCCATGACGGAGAGCGACTATGTACGATAACAAACTATTAATTAAAAACCCTTTTAACAAAGCTACACTCTTTCTGGCTTTGTCAATACTTCTGATAGCAATGTCTATCCCCCATGCGCAAGCGAACAAAACCAAAAAGTTTAGTATTTCTTCCCCTGACGGTTTTAAAAAGTCCCCCGAAATCGAAGTCTATTCAGTCAATGGCGAAAAATATACCGATATAGATAAGACCGATCAATCCAAGTTTTTGATAAAACTGAACGCTGAGTGCAAATACGAAGGCAAAGGAAACAAGGCTTATCGAGGGGAATTAAAAGTACCAGGCTATGTCCCGACTAGCGAAAGTAAACCTGCAAATTTTTTGATCCCCACGAGTAAAGAAGCCTATCGCATTTTTCGTTACGAAAATGGTAAGGGTCAACCGCTCAACCCTGTTAACGTATGCAACAGTGAGCTACAAAAACGCTTGTCACAAAATTCCGATAAAACCAAATACCACATTATGGCAAAGGGATTTTCAGTTAAATATCCTGCGGCTCTCAAAGTTGAGTATGTTCTACAATGTAAGGCTACAGGCTTAGGAAAATCGACCTTTGATCGAAAGTCTACCATGGTGAATGCGAGGATTAAGTGCCATAAATCAGATTTGGCGAAAGCGAAGATTCCAAAACCCGAGCCAAAACCCAAGCGCCAAAAAGTCGCTCTCAAGAGAGCTAAGCCATTGGTTAAGAACATTTCTTTCAAGGCTAATCCACCGGTGCAATATGGAAAATGCCCGACACATGTAGATTTTGTAGGACATATTAAATCCAATCGAAGGGGAACAGTTAAGTATCGTTATGTGAAACATGATGGTACTCAGTCACCTTTATTTGAACTTGAATTTAACAAAGCAGAAACTTTGAAAACTCGAAAGTGGGGAGTTACTGCAAGCAAACCCAAAGTAGGTACACAACTGAAAGCTGCGAGTACTCAAACTAGTCCTTTTGAGGTGCAGGGATCTTATAGTTTGATCATTGAGTCGCCAGTTCCGAAGCGAATCAAAAAGGCATCTTATAAAATTGATTGTGATGCGAAACCTAACAGGAAGGTTTCTTTAAAAAACTAGCATCATAGCTCAAGAGGGAAAGAGCCCTTTCCCATAATCTATTCGCTTTTAGCCAATTTGTTTTTAACCAGTACGTTTTAATCAACGGAAGCTTACCTAAATCAAATTGGCAATTCATTTTCGATGCTCCTTCACCTTAGGACTTGTTTTTGATTTTCGGTCGTATACATTTTAACTTTTCAAAATGAGATAATTTTAAAAATTTTCTTTTCGCCATCCCTCTCAAATCTTAAAAAGAGAGATTAGGTATTTGATTGAATAGCAACTATCAAGTAACGAAACCTTAGTTAAAAACCTTCCTTTGTTTCGATATCAAGCATTCCTGAGTTGATTTTTTTTGGCACCAGAATTAACTCAATCTCCCTGAACTATATTGCACTCAATATATATTATATTGAATCCAATAACACATTAATGTTACACCTTAATTACCTGATTTCGAAGCACAGGCTGTACCCATGACAAACAAAAATTAAATATTAACTAAAAGTATAGGAGGCTAAGATGAATTTACTTTCATCAAAAACTGCCAAGATTTTACTTGGCACCTTAGTTCTATTTTCACCGACCACATACAGCGCCGATCTAAACGATATGTGCGCGACTCAAGGCGCGTCAACTTCTTTAACCGATGGCACCCCGATCTGCTTAAGCGACAATGGTACCGCCTGGCTATGGGTAGGCCCTGCGGCAACAGGTAGCGACGTTACTGTTACAACTGGTCACGGAACCGGCGATCTCAGCTTATTTGTCAAGGAAGGGAGCTGGCCAAACACCGCATCAAACAGCGCAGATCCTAAGTCCATCACCGCAGGAACTAACAAAGAATGTGTGGTATTGAACAATGTCCAGAGCACTTGGATCCACATTGGTGCGACGGGCACTAGAAACGGAGCTTCACTAGTCGCAGATCTTGGTTCAAGCACATGCCGAAACGTCGGAGGTGACAACAACAACATTGCGCCAATTGCAGCAACTGATGGACCTTATACTGCGGAAATAAATACGCCAATAGCAATGAGTAGCAATAGTTCTTCCGACTCTGATGGCAACATCACAAGTTGGAGTTGGGATTTTGGAGATGGCAATGTTTCGAACTCGCCCAACCCAAACCATTCCTATGCCGCCACAGGATCGTTCACTGTAACTTTAACGGTCACCGATAATGATGGTGCAACCGGAATTGCCTCGACGACCGCGACGATTACAGATTCATCCAATCCGCCGCCAACTGGTTATTGTGCTATGAAAGGCGGAGGAAATTATGAATGGATTGCAGGTGTAAAGCTCGGTAATTTGAACAATACTTCTTCAGGGTTAGCTGCCTATACCGACTTCACTAACAAAACGGCAAATATTTCTACCGGAACAAACTCGATCACTTTAACACCAGGATTCCAAAGCGGAGCTTATACAGAGCATTGGGCAGTTTGGATCGATTATAACAAAGATGGTGACTTCCTAGATTCAGGCGAAGCTGTTGCAACAGGTAGTGGTAACTCAGCAATTACAACAAGTTTTAACGTTCCAGCTTCAACTGCAGGCACTACGACTCGAATGCGAGTTGCCATGAAATACAACGGTGCACCTTCCGGACCTTGCACTGATGTAACCTCAGGCGAAGTGGAGGATTATACCGTTTCAGTTGGCGGCTCCGATCCTGACCCAGAACCAACTCCTGGAACATTGCCCGACATGTGTGCGACGCAAGAGCCTTCAGCCGCCAGTTCTTTAGAAGACGGGGTACCGGTTTGCGCTCCTGCAGCAAGTCAAAAGCATGGCTTTAGTGTAAGCACATGGAACGTTACCCCAGAAGTAACCAGCATTGCATTCAGTACTGCACATGGTCTGGGAAATTTAACTCTGGCTGCCAGTGCTGACGCTTGGCCGCGAGCGGGCGACAATAGCATTAGATCTTCACACGAAGGTAATACTGAATGTGTGGTTTTAACTCAACCCAAAAATGGGTGGAACTACGTGCAACTCGAAGGGCTTTTTAAGGGTGTTAGTGTTGTTGCTGATTTTAATAAGACAACTTGTCGAGTAACACCGGGAGCTGCTGATCCAGGCAACGATGGTTATGATTTTAACGGTGTTCATGTTTTGGTCTATCCGTTCAGATTCCCCGATCAGGATTTGGAATTCACTACAGCTCAAATTAACGCAGAGATGCAAAAGACAAAAGACTACTTTGCTGTGCAGTCTTACGGAAACTTTAACTTCACCTGGGAAATCAGATCTAAGATAACTATGCCCAACAATCATTCTTACTACAACAATGATAAGCCTAAGTGGAATCCTGCTTACAAAGCAGAGTTGGTTAACGCCGGTGTTGATCCAAATTTTCCAGGCGATGCCACAATTATCATGGTAACCGCGCCGCCGATTGGCACAGAAGCGACTAATTACATAAATTCGCAAGCAGGACCTCCACTAATGGAAATCTATACCTACAAGGCTGGTACGATCGCCCACGAAGCCGGTCACGCTTTAGGCTTACATCATTCTATGTCAATCGAAGGTGGTAACAGCATCTTAAACGGAAACTCTAGCGATGTGGTCACTAACTACGGTAATGTATTTGGGTTAATGGGAATGGGGGCTCATACCCTGGAAGAAATCAATTTAATGTACAAAGGCTACTTCCAGAATCCTAAATGGTTTAGTGATACTGATGTACCGACTATCACCTCCTCCGGCACTTACCGGATTTATACCTACGATCAGGGTTCTGCATCAGGACATGGTGCGCCAGGCGCGATTGGTTTAAAAATCAAATCAGGTGACGGTGATAAAACCTATTGGGTGGAATATAAAACCAGTCAACACAGCGAAGATAATACCGCAGATAGCCAGAAACTTCGTACACCTCTTTTACAAAATGGCGTACTAATTAACTTGCAAAATTATATGGATGATAACGCCGCTCCCTGGTACAACCATAATTCATTAATGCTGGATAGTACGCCGAACTCTCGCAGTTCAAACTGGGCTCTTGAAGATTTTAATGACGCACCGTTGCAAATTGGTAAATCGTTTACCGAACCATGGAATGGTTTCAGGATTACACCGACAGCTAAAGGCGGGGAGTTGGATACACCTAATGCCTGGATTGAAGTTGAGGTGACTATTTTTTAGTTATTCAAATAATAAAAACTGAAGTTTGCCGCTTTGAAATGGCAGCAAAAAATTAAAGCTCGTACATATTGCCACGGCCTGCGTCGTGGCTTTTTTGTTTCACAAACCAACGAATAATAAAGCTCTTTTAAGCTTATAAACGCACCGAATTTAACTGAGTCTAATTTAACATTGTATTAACTATTTAGAGAAATCACTTAATTTCCTCGAAATAGTTTTAGCCTTAGCAATTAGAACAAGAGACAAAATAAACTCTATTATTGTAGAAAATATGTGTGCTTTATCCTGGTTAGATAGAGACTTCACTATCCCCCCATATTCATCTCTTACAAAAACATGAGCCAATGTAATCCAGTATATTGAGTTTACAACTGCGTAATAAAAAGTGTACACGCCGATTGCCAAAATTAAAACAGTAAGAGTAGATTGAGAACTGATTGCTTTAACTTGCTCGTTAGTCGGTGGTAATAATTTTTTTGCTACGCTCAAAGGAAAAAGCCAAATGAACATTGCTACTAAAATGGGTGCTAATGCGCTTATCAATGAAAATACTAATGATGGGCCAACCATACTATCGGCATAGATCCCGAATTCAAAAACGGGTTGTAGTTTTTCAACGCCAAATAAAAACAGAATAATAGCAAACAGTCTAACGATAATCCCGAAGTAATAAGTTGCGTCCAAAATATCTTCCTTTATTTTGTCGAGGTGTAAAATAGATAGTGGAGGACAACACTAATTGAGACTAAACAAAAAATCAAATTGTTCGGGCGCTTACATAAATTTCTTTTACGATCTAAATCTCCTCTTCCCATCTTCACAGAAGAAAGGAAGAAGAGAAACGAGTTTTACTGCAATGTCACTTTCAATGCCATCCCAGTCCTTGCACCAACAACACTCACATATTGATACCCCGAACCAGGATTATTTACCGTAATAGACTCGGTATTACCCGCCCCGGTCGAGCTTTGATCGTAGCTACTTGAAGTCGCCCAGGTACTCGCCTTGTAGTAAACATTGCCATTGCCACTTCCATGCCCGGCTTCAATTTGAATACTGCTAGTTCCGGAAGGAACATAGATCCAGTAATACTGAATACTAGTTGAACTTGAACCATCGGGAACACAAACCACATCCGCACTAGTCAAGCCGTTCGAAGTTTGAGGAGCTTCTGTCGCACAAGCATCTTCCAATCCTCCAGGATTACCATCGGTTACCGTCACCGTTGCTGAATCAGTTGAAGTTGCTCCTTCATTGTCGGTTACTGTTAACACCGCGGTGTAAGAACCTGCCGAGGTATAGCTGTGAGTAGGATTCGCTAATGAACTAGAATTACTATCACCAAAATCCCAGCTATATGATGATATCACTCCGTCTGAATCTGAAGACCCATTACTGCTAAAAGCGATATTGGTATTGACTTCACCCGAGTAAGGTCCATTTGCGTTGGCAACTGGCGATTGATTACCGCCTCCTCCGCCAGAAATGTTAACGGAATAATCTTCTACTTCTCCATCACCAATATCACCGCACGAAGAAGTCACCGCTGAATTGTATTTCATCGAAACTCGCATGCGCGTTCCAGATACACCTGCTGCAGAAGTTGGAATATTTAAAGTTGCACTAACCGCTGAGTTTCCGTTACCAGTGCCTACTTGTTCATTGGCATCGGTAAAATCTCCGTCCTTATTAAGGTCGATATAAACTGCCCAGTGTTCAGTGTAAGCATTGCCGGAGAATCCAGGCGTTAAAGTAGCTGAATTATTACCAGTATTTAAGTTCGCAGTTTGACCGGTAAAGTCTGTGTAACCAGCTTGACCGGAAGAATTATTTAATCCGCCAACAGCAACACCTGCAATCCATTCGTAACTTCCGCCACCTGTAGATGTGCAATAAGTTAATCCCCCTGAAGTGATCGTTACTGACGCAGTGTCAGTTGCACTTAATCCGCCATTATCGGTTACGGTCAAACTGACATTGTATGAACCTGCGGTGGAATAAGTATGGCTTGGATTAGCCGCACTACTAGAATTACCATCACCAAAGTCCCAACTGTAAGAAGCGATACTGCCATCTGGATCATTAGAGCCGGAGCTACTGAAACTCACAGCACTATTAGCCGATCCGCTATACGGTCCATTAGCTTCTGCAACGGGAGCTTGATTAGAAGAACCCGCACCGGTACGAATATGAATGTAACTGGTATTATTGGATTCATCCCACTCTGAAACACTGTTACCGTTATCGATAATAACGCCTAAATAGTAATCTGTATTTGGCGACAAGTTACTTGGAATAGTTACGTTTCGAGTCGTCGTTTCAGGCGTGTTGCGTGTGACCGTTACCGTGTCTGTACCAATCAAAGTGTCAGAGTTAGTGATAGTCGCATTTGTCGAAATATAATATCCAAGCGTCACCGTTTGTGAATTACTGCCATTATTCTCCAGTGTCATTTCGTATTGGATCTGCTGTCCCAACCCAACATCATAGCGTTGCTCGCAACTAGAATATCCACAACCGCTAATCGCTTCAGTTGAAGTTAGCAATGAACCGCTAGAATCAAACAACCGAGTTCTACCGTGGGTACTATATTCCCCGGAAGCGCCAGTATGTCTCCACGCTGCAACTGAAACATCTTGGCGAGTAGTCTGGCCATAAAGCGAAATCAAACCATTAGTTGCATCTTCACCCATATAAGAACGCAGCGCATTTTCACCGGTAGTATGTACATGGGTATAATCAGATCCCATGATGTTGTAGTAACGATTTTCGTGAGCAAGCCCTATCGTATGCCCAACTTCGTGTAGTGCAGTAGTTTCAAACGTTCGGCTATTTCCGCCATAGTTCCAAAAGTTAGTTTTTTGATCCATGCTGTCATCATAAGCTACGTCATTATGGAAAATAATATCGCCTTCGATCGTATTTCCACATGGATTGGTAATGTTGTAACCTACCGCAGAATTGCCACTTGCCCACCATATTTCACTTTCACCGTTGCCAACGCCGACACTGGTGTCATTATCTACCTGAACACCTATGGTTAAATTTACAGGCGTATCGTTAAAATTTGCTAAAGCGTTAGCAAAGGAAGTTCGCCAGAATGCATATTGTCCATCAAAACCGGTTGGGTTTGCGTTAAAAGTGAAACTGCTTGCCCCCCATTTACGCGGCGTGTTGTTATTACAATCAGTCCAGTATTTATGTGCGAGTACTGGCCCACTCGATAAGGTCAATAAGGCTGCCACTCCTAGCCTTTTTAAGAGTTTATTAAGTTTCATTTTTGGTCCTCGAATTTTATTCTTTTTAAATAATAGAAACAGCGAATCAATTATTTCTCGCCGGGAAAGCTTTCAGACAAAACAGGATTTCCACCATTTTTTCTGAGCTGCTCTAATTCCCATTGATCATGCTGATTTGCGTTTAGGTTTCGAGTTTGTGTTTTTGCTTTTGGTGGCTTAGGAGCAGCCATTGCTCGCGTAAGCGCAGCATATCCAGCAAAAGGAGCATGTTTATCAATATTACCCACTGAAATGCGGGCAGTTTTTCTTAATGCATTTGAAGATTGATCCAATGCTTGTAAGTGCGAAATAAATTGTGGAATATTCGACTTCTCTATACTGGCTTTGTGAGTTCCTTTTAATTGAGCCGAGTAAGAAATAAAGTCGACACCACCTTTAGCGTCCACAACTATTGCTGACTGATTAGCGGCAATTATCTTTCCGCCTTGTAATACAAACCGACCATGCTCACAGTCGACGAAATCGCAACCGGTGTCATTGCTTTTTTGAACCATCAAAATTGATTGTTCTCCAACAGAAACTTCAGGAGTGTTGGTGGCGCTTAACCGGTTACCATTAGCAAATGTTCCTCCGACATATTTTAAAGTAATTGTTTGATCCGGATACTTACCCGCTATGATTTGATCCAATTTGTAAGTTACAAATGTATAAGGAATACCTTCCATCGAAAGCCCTTCGCTTTTTTCGATCAGTTCTCCTTTAAAAATCAGATCGGAGCGGTTCACTAGATCTTGTAAAAAAGAGCTTTCCACCGGTTGAGTAAATTTAAGACTATTCCCGTTGAGGCTTGTTGAATTAGCTGATATTGCTTGAGTTGCAGTTTGAGCTAATGAACCACTTTTGCTATTCGTACCAACAGGGCTGGTATTGACCGAATCATTAGCGCTGGCTAAATGACTGCCTGCCAATAAAGCAAATATGAGTGGAAGTTCGATCCGTTTAAAACGGTTTTTTTGTTTCATTTTAGTTCCTCCTAGCACAGAGTTTTGTACACAATGTTATTTTTATTACTGCATCACCAGTCTCTCTCCTGTACAAATTTTGTCAATATGTTTTTGTGTGATATATAAAATAGTGATGAAAAATTAGGCATTTTTTTCGAAAATATCTCATAAAGTAGATATTGAAAGTGCAGAAAAAACCAAAGAAACTGCTTATCATATTGAGTACTCTGTTCCCATCTTGCTAGGACGATATATGCCAGTTTCAAACTCAGATGAATGTGATCTAATCTTCTACACCAATCCCCAATCTCGCGGTCAGATTGCCCGTTGGATGCTTGAAGAAGTTAGTGCTAACTATCAGCAAATGATATTGGAATATAACACTTCAATGAAGTCTGAAGACTATTTAAAAATAAATCCTATGGGGAAAGTTCCAACCATTTCTCATAAGGGAAAAGTGGTCACCGAGTGTGCCGCTATCTGCGCTTACTTGGCCGATGCCTTTCCTCAAGCAGGCTTAGCCCCAGCTCTAGATGATCGGGCAGACTACTATCGGTGGCTTTTCTTTAGCTCAGGTCCGCTTGAAGCCGCTATCGTAAATCGTTCTTTACAGGTTGAAGTTCAACAAGAACAAGAGCGGATGGTAGGTTATGGCAATTATGCTCGAGTGCTAGATGTATTGTCGGAAAGGGTTCTTAGCTCGCCCTATATCGCTGGCGAGGAGTTTACTGCTGCAGATGTTTATGTAGGTTCACACGTTGTGTGGGGATTGCAATTTGGCAGTATGGATGAAAGGCCAGGTTTTAAAGAATATGCTGCTAGAGTTTCTGAGCGTGATGCGTTTAAAGCGGCCAAGGAAATTGATATGGGATTAATGCAGTAGACTGCATCCTAAACAAATCGGCGCAGCTCATTGAGTTCTGCGCCGAGTGGCGAGTTCGATAGACTTTTAGGATCGGTCGGAGCCTTATCCAAATATCTTCATAGCCCGTCCCCATGGCCAACTATCCAACTCATACTGCAGCGTCGCTCGTAGACAATTTTCGATTACTATTTCGAAAAAAGCCAACCAGCCCCTCTAAACCCACCTGTGCTACAAAAGTTACAAACAACAAAGCCGGAATGGTCACCATCACTTGAGTCGAACTCATCTGCTGAAACCCTACAATTCCCATGCCCCAACAAATTAAGGTCCATTGGATAACATATAAGCTAGTTACTCTTTCGCTAGCGTACTTCAATAATTGAACAAACCAATTCTTAGCACCATTTTGAGTCAATCGAAATATCAGCCAGAGTAAAACAAAATTCAATCCTGATAGGTAGATCGCTCCACCAGGCCCAAGATGGAAAAAGTCATTGAAGTGGTACTCAAAATTAAACCACATCAATCCAACTCCAACAAAGATCATCGGCAAACCGCTCAAAGCCATTTTGTTAAAAATCAAACTTTGGCTATTCTTACTTGAGTTCTCTTGTTTTAACTCGCGATACCAAATTCCAAAGAACTGTCCGAACAGAATGCATGCAAACCAGGGAAAAATTGGAAAGTAAACTTGAAAATCTGCCGCCCATAGCAGTTTAAATAGATAGCCGAAACCCGAGTCGGTAAATAACCCACTGACTTCTCTTGATATCATGCAAATCAAAAATGCTATAAACAACACAATGTACTTATTCAAATTGAATAGCGAGAGCCCCGATAACAATATTAAGGAAACTCCCGCCATCTGCAAAATGTCACCGGTCAAAACCAGATATTGAAACTGTTCAAAATTTAACGGTGGTTGCCAGCCGTAGGCTTGAATAAATTCAATTGGCATGGTTTGAAATACAACTATCGGCACAATAAACTTCAGAGAGTTCAATAAAAATGCTACACCAAGCAACAATACACCTCTAATGAAAAGCAGCTTCGGCGTGTTACGACTGGACAATGAAATAGAAAAACCCATCAATACCAGAAAGGCCGCCGTACCTTTACCTAGAAAGTGGAGTACATCACCAAGCAGAGTATTTGTCTGAGTTTCAACACTGCCGTACATCCAGAGCGCATGTACCATCACCATAATTACAACTGCCAAGCCGCGCCCGACATCTATGGCAATGATTCTTCCAGGCTCAACAGGTATATTATTGGCTGGCTTAGTATTTACAATACCTTTCATCTTTTGATCCTTAAACTATGCCGGGCACGTTTCGTTTATCGATTGTTGGTCAATATCAGATCCAATTTTCCCCCCTTCATAGCAATCGAGGGTTCTAAATGGCGCGATTGGATTATCAAGTTCTCCCGCAAATTGAAGGCTGTTAGCAGGGTCGCTTAGGTCAACCATCTGCTGATTGTTTTTTAGTTGTAATCGATTGAGGCAAGAATGCTTAAACTTGCTTTGAAAGATATCGTGCCGGTCAAATTTATGTTGAAGCCCTGGGTTTTCTTTCTGGTACCAAATGATAATTTCTGCTACACACTGCCAAAATCGCTCCGTAGAAAAGTTTAACTTTTCCAGCAAAATCCCACTCATATAACGGAAAAAACCATCAAATACATCGGTAAATATTGCGAGCAATGCTTCATCTTCAGGTACTTTAATTGATATCCTTTTGACAAGTTCTGGCAACTCCATACTACTATTGAGCAAGCAAACTTCTTCGCCAATGTCTTTCATAATGGCTTTAGCCGGAACATAGTTTTCCATTACCAAAATAATGTTCTCACCGTGCGGCATAAATACTAAGTCATGCCGATAAAAACAGTGCAGTAAGGGTGACAAATAAGCTTTACAGTATTGACTCAGCCATTGCTCGACCCCTAGCTCAGATGCAGAAATCAACTCGACCAAAAGCGACTTACTCTTTGGGTCTTGATGAAGTAAGCCAGCCATGGTCATTAAGCTCTGCTGCTTTTCTATTTTATTGATCGGACTTTCCCGCCATAGTGCTGACAACATTTTTTTATATGGCGTGCTCCCCAGCGCGGGGTTTTCAAAATAGGGATTTCGATAACCAATTGCAGCGACCTCTTTTAGGAGAGTAAATCCAACACGCTGAAGAAAGCTGTCTTTTTCGACCAGGTTGTAGACCCAATCATTAATCGCCGGCGTTGCCTGCATATAGTCAGCAGATAAACCACGCATAAATCCCATATTCAAAATAGAAAGAGCGGTTTTGATGTAGTGCTTTCGTGGGTTAGAGAGATTGAAAAATGTTCGAATTGATTGCTGTGACTGATAAGCATCATCACTTAACCCCAAACAAACTAAGTGCTTAGAGGCTATATCAGCAGCGAATAAATGAGATAGTTTATTAAACCACTGCCAGGGGTGTACTGGAATTAACAAATAGTCTTGGTAGTTTAATCCCTGATTCGCTAATTCCGCTTTAAAGCCGTCAATTAATGTCTGGTCGAATTCTTGGGCTAGCAATTCCTTTTCGGTTAGCGAATTTGACAATGCTAAATGGGTTCGAGCTCTATGGGCAGCCAGCCAAATGTATTGCATCGGCTGCGCTGCTTCCGGTGCATAAGCGCGAAAGTCGTTGGTATCAAATCCAATACGTCCATTGTTAGCCAAAAAGGCAGGGTGCCCTTCGCTCATAGCAGATTCAATCTGTTGAAAATCTGCATCGATTAATTGTTTAGCGCTTAACCACTCTTTATTCAGTTTATACGCGCTACTATAAAGGGTTGCGCTGACTTCTTCTAAATAAGTAGCGAGCAAATTTTCCGGAATATTTAGTTGTTGGTAAAACTCTAAAATGAATTGAAGTGAATCTAGTTCGACCAACTTTCCTTTATGATATTTCCGGATGCTTGATGTTTTAACAAGCCAATGCTCAAGCGGAAGCTTCTTTGCACAGAATATATACTCGATCGCTTGTTCAGTTGGCCTTAACGAATACTCTTCCCAATCACCAATCTTTTTGATCTGCTTAGGTCTGGTTAGAAACTCATGACTTAGTTCTGAAAGGCACTTTTTAAGGTGATCCCTATTGGCTTTAAGCCAACTCCCCGACGACAAGTTTTCGACCGATTTAGCCGGAGTCAATCGAGCAGGAACTCTATGATCGAATAGTATCTTTGATAACTCGAATTGTTGCCGAGTTACAATTCCGAGATATGCTTCCTTATCTCCTAACACAATTGGCTTAACATGGTTAATGCCTACTTTGCGGTTAAGTTTATGGATCTTTGAGTTTTGCCTATCAGGTTCAACGACAATTCTATTAACAGCGGCATCTTTAAACAGAAAATTCATAACAAATCGCATAACTTGGTAGCTAAAACCTTTAATTGGATTTTCAGCGGGCGCCAACAATATATGAAGACCTTTATCACTTGATTGAGGCTTATAATGTTCTGCAATCGGGTGAAACTCCGCGTCGTAGTACTCAAGCAAAAAT
>JAPHTP010000111.1 GCA_026196875.1 Kangiellaceae bacterium | reverse complement strand
GATACCTATTTCACCAAGGTTAAACTCACAACCATGAATTTCGCTAGCTCCTGGAGGACAACCTTCTTCGCCATTATCAAAAACACCGCCTCGTAAAAAGTTGACTAGTTGATCGGTTGCGCCATCATGTAAAAAACCAAATCCTCTAATTTGATCGCCTTGATGCTGCTTAGTATGTGATGGCAAGAAACCCTCGCGATCGGGCAAACCGAACATACCAACTCGGGTGTATAAATTTCTTAACTGAGGCACTTTCAAAATCTGAATTTCGCCGCCATGGGCTATTTCACCGCGCGTACCATAAAAACCTTGAGATGGATCTAACCCATGACAGCCTTCACAATTTACACCGTCAACACTATCACCGTTGATATCAGTATCTTCTGCAGCACCATCCGAACGTCTCGTTCCTAAAAAGAAATCACGTCCTATTTGCGCTGTTGCTGAGTGAACATTATTGAGTGGCTTAACCGGATTCGGTGGCATCTGAACTCTTAAAACAAAGTCAGCGAATTTATCGATATCTTGTTCTAATTGAACCACTTTGTCCGACCTATTTGTTACATCTACCGATTCAGGTAATTCGATATCCATTCCCAATAATCCTTCAAATGCAACGATAAAATTTTTGAAAGATTGCTTTTCGTTTAATGTTTGTTCTATGTCATCTCCGAAATATCCAACAGAACGATCACCGCGCCAATGCATATGTCCGTGAGTACTCATACCCCTAAAAGTTTGGGTAAACATCGGTCCTTTCATTGAAGCAAAAGTTAGCTCATCTCCATTTCCATTAATTACTTGCAGTAGTTGACAGCTAGGATCTTGCGGCCCAACTAAATCACAACCAAGCCGGGATAAATTTGCAGTAGGAAATGGTTGCGGGTTCTTTCCATTGCTGGCATCGGGATTACCTAAGTTCCAAGCTAACTGGTCACTGTCGCCAAACACGTGGCAAGCGGCACACGATGCTTCACCATTGGAAGATGATCGCACTGCATCGTACAACATAAACCTCCCTTCCTTGATTAATTCTGTTTCGGGAGAAAACATCGCCAACCTTTGAGTCTCTTCTTTGCTTTCAAGATTGATGTTAACCAGCGAATTATCAAAACGCGTATAAACCAGCAATTGATTTTTAGATTCGTTCAAAACCAATCCAACAGGCCCACCCTGGACATTGAAAAAGTCTTGTGCAGCTTCAACAGAATTAAACTCTTCGCCTTGATTATCCCATAACGAATCATTGGTTAACTCACTTGTTTGATAAACAGCCACTTTGTTTGAACCAAGCGCGGTTACAAACAGGTTGTTTCCGTCTGAAGAAAACTGTCCCTGCGTCGGAGTCGCTACTGTATAGCTCTTAACTACGGTATTCCCTTTGAGGCTGCGATAATCGATATGCCTATTCATCTCTCTCGCGGAGACTTTTCCATCGTTGATATTGATATGGGTTAATCTGGTTTTGGCGATATCTCCTTGTACCGTCGAACCACCGGTTACTCCTGGCCCTTCAAAACGAGTAGCATTATTTGATTCGGTATTTGCGATAATTAAATTTCCGTTAACAGGATTAACTGCAATATTAAACAAGGTTGTGCCAACATGGGCGTAACTGGCAACTTGCTCTAAAGTTGTTGTATCTATGGCGAACACATCTTTGTCAGGTAGATTGAATCGAATACCGTTAGAAAAATTTCGTCCATCAGAATCAACCCATTGGCCTGCCTCGCGATTATATTTAACAATCATTGAGGTCCAAGGTTGATATATTCCATCCTTATTTACTCCCGGTGCAGTGCGACCTCCAGGTAAAGTTGCGCTTGCTAAACCATTCGGCGACGTAATTCCATCGATTACCTGGCATGGTTGACTACCATAATCATCGTCAGCAAACCCTCTACACATTACTGCTTCATGAACAGTCGTCGTCTGGTTACCAGAGTGAAACACTGCTGCGTATACTCGCTTCTCGTCAGGGCTCACTGCCAGTGCTCTTGGTGTATCGCCAAACAACTCAATTATCTTTATCGGTTTACCACCAATTTCATTAGTTAAATTTTCAGGATCAAATACCCAAAGATCAGCTCGCCCAACTCCGGGTTCATGTAGTTCGGGATCGCCAGCGCCTTCTACGTCAGCGATGGAAGAATGAGTTCTGTGCTGCCCTCTATGCGCAGTAGCAATAAAAGCTTTCCCTTTTGCGAAGACAATATCTCTAGGCTCATCTCCTACCAATAAAGTACGCGCAATGTAAGGCGCATCTTGGTCAAGTTTGATAATACTGACGGAATCAGAAACATGGTTGGACACCCAAACCTCCTGGCTGTTTCTAACCGCCACAGCAACAGGTTCGATACCAACCGGCACGGAAAATTCAGTGATTAAAGTTCCTTCGGAGCCAAGACTAAAAATATCCAGCGAGTGATTAGGTATATTAGTTACGAAGACTTTACTCCCATCTGGTGAAACTGCGATTGGACGAACCGCTCCAGATTCAAAACTTTGATACTTATTTTCTAAGCTTGGCTCTATCTCTGGAGGTTCAATCACAGCAGGAGGCGGTGTTAACTTTTGGCTACCACAGCCAAAACCTGTCAACAGAATGATAAGTAGACTTAAATAACGAGACATAGTTACCCCTCATTTAACAATGAAAAATTAGATTTGAAGAAGTTTAAATGCTCAAAGAGCTAGAAAATTAGAGGTGTTTTTTATTAACCATCGGGGGGCTCATAGAAAAGAGAGGCCTGTTTGCTTTCAACAGAGGGCGAAGGTTCAACATCGAACAGTCTAGACGCTAAGAACTGGCGAAAGTCGACTAATATCTTTTCCATTTCAACCAACTTTCCACCGGTAGTTTTGGTCGACTTCATTCCTTGTTGTACTCGTTCACAGATGACTTTATCTTCGGCCATAAACTGTTGTACGAATCCTTTAGTATGCTTGTCTTCTTCAGCACTTGATTCAGATAGTCCTCCTGAATAAATCCGACAACTTGTCTCGTCTATGGGTAGAATACTAATCCAATCAAAGGATTCGTAAGTCATAATGCCAATAAAATTGGGCGGCAAGAAAACCAATAAATAATGCTTGTAAACTTCAGGAGTTTCGCCGGTTAGCCATTGCATAATCTTACTTTCATTCGTTTTCATTTTACCACCGGCAATTGCCCACTCAGAACTTCCAGCAACATAGTAGGCATTCTTGCTAGGCGTGACGGTTTCCAAAGTTTCCTTATGGACTTTAAATAGATGATAACTCTCAATCGCATTTTCTACAGCCAGTTTCCAATTAGCTTGCCAAACTTCAGTATCACCGGAATTCGCGTGTATAAATCTTTCCGGTTGGAAGTTACTTAGATAATCTGATAAATGCGCAAACCTTTCTTCAATTGGCTGCGGTTGTTCGCCTAAATTTACAAACACCAAACCTAGCCAACAACCGATATGAAACTTTGGAAGACAATGTTGCTTTTTATCGATTTCAACCTCTCCTTGAAATGGTATCGCTTTTAAATCGCCTTCATCTGAATAAGTCCAGGCATGGTAGGGACAAGTAATGTTTTTCTGAATTAAACCGAATCCTTTATCGAGCAAAGGGGTTCCTCTGTGGCGACAGATATTAGAAAGTGCAATAAGTTCTCCTTTGCTAGTTCTAATAACAGCAATTGCTTCGCCCGCTAAATCCATAGCAAAGTAACTTCCAGGATCACTCAACTGTCCCTCTGCGCAAACAAATATCCAATCGTTGTTGAATATTTTTTTGGATTCAAGCTCTAATACCGACCTTTCTGAATAAACCGAAAAAGGTAACGCGACCGCCGAATGAATACTCTGGCTGGCTATCTTTTTATACTCATCAAACAAAGCGTGAGACATAATCCACCTATTAAATCAAATGATAAACTTAGAGTCTTGATAAATCGGGTTCTGATGAATTCGACCCCGTTAAACCATCTTGTAACAGTCTTAAGGTAGATCATTACAATGTGAGACACATATGTATCATAAAATAAAACAAGATATGATACAATAGTGTCTCATATGTTTTTCTGATACAATTGCTTCCAATGTAAAAAATTTACTAAAGATCAAGATGTTATGGGCAATACAGACGCACGCACAGCTCGTTCTCGCAAAGCTTTAATGGACGCAGGTATAGAATTGCTTTTGCAAAACCCAGCTGCCTCATTAAAAGAAATTGCCGAGCACGCCGGCGTCGGCAGAGCAACTTTATATCGACAGTTTGAATCTCGAGAGCAGCTTGTACAGGCGCTAGCTGTTGAGTGTTTTGAACTAAAAGAACAGAAACTAGCGCCACTCAAAGATCTGAATCTATCAGCCAGAGAAACACTAGAGCAGACTTTTATGTTGCTAATGCCAATGGCTGATCGATTTCATTTTTTGCTTTCATTATGGAATATTGCCGAACAAGATCCTGAAGTCATGGCTCTCTACAATCGACAACTTTTCGACCTTGTGGCTCTGGTGGAGAAGGGAAAGAAGGAAGGTAGTATTGACTCTTCTTTTGATAGCAATTGGCTGGTTTGCTTAATAGATAGTCTGATGTTTTCGGGTTGGTGGATGATGGGTAATATGCATATGACGCCCGATGTAGCAGCTAAACATGCGATCAAATCTTTATTCTCAGGGGTCGGTTGATAAATTACCGTGTATTGATTCCCAACCCAATAACGACTCTATTGTTAATAACAATCACTGTTTTATAAAAAGCGGTTACTAGTAACTCCAGCTTAGGACTGATTCATTCTTAAATGAACAGTGCAACAGCTATATAATATTAGATAGCTTTTATTCTTGAGAGGATTTCAACGGACCACATATAAAGCATGGAGGAAGTTATGACCATAGCAACCAGAGTAAATAAATACCTCAAAACACAAGGTATTACCTTTCGTAAAATAGCTCATCCTTTGTCTAACAGTTCTATTAGCAGCGCTAAGGCAGCCAAAGTCTCAACTTCAGATGTCGCTAAGGCTGTTGTACTTGAAGATCACGAAGGCCACCATTTAATGGCTGTATTGCCGACTGACAAGATAGTTAGTCTTGCTCGGCTCAATAGACGTTTTCGTGCAGATTTCCATCTACTCCCCGAAAGCGAAGTTTACCGGATTTTTTCCGACTGTCATCGTGGAGCAATTCCTCCAATTGGAGAGGCCTATCACATGAATACAGTAGTAGACGATGAAATATTCAACAGACCCAGGATATTTTTAGAGGCCGGAGACCATCAATTGCTATTAGAGTTAAAACAAAAGGAAGTGAAAAAAGTATTTGGAAATTGTCATCATCAACAAATTAGTCGAAGGTCAGACTTTTAAATATATTTGTTTAGGGAGAATCAGGGCTGCTCTGCTCTCCCTGCCTCTTTTTACTTAGCATAAGTTCGTAAAACTTAGAACTTAAATTGTAACGCTTAGGTTATCTAGCTAATTCAAACTAAAATCAAATTTCAATCCGGCGTGCAACTCTATATTTTGAATTCCAATACGGATTATCTAAGTTGGAAGTGATTACTCCTTTGCTAGTAGATGCGTGTATAAATCGATTGTCGCCAATGTATATTCCGACATGCCAAACTTTTTTACTAGTCTTAAAAAATACCAAGTCTCCGGCTTGCAACTCACTTTTTTCTATTCGTTGCCCATATCGGAGTTGATGCCGAGTCATCCGAGGTAGAGAAAAATTAAAGACATCCTTGTAGGCTAGAAAAACGAACCCGCTACAGTCAACTCCTCTAGAGCTCAGTCCTCCATATTTGTATGGTGTGCCCTTCCAGCGCCGGTAAAATGATTGCAAGCCTTGCTGACTTTGAGCCTCTTCCGGTTGCGTTGCAGAAACTGTTTTAGTCGCGCCCGTAACTTTCTTTGATGGCTTTGGATAGTTTGTAGGAGAATGACTACACCCAATTAGCTCTACTACTAACACGCTAATTAATAGATACCGAGAGATATTGTTACAAAAGATTCGCATAGTAATAAGTATATGAGCGCCTGAGTGAACAGTTCCTGAACCAACGATTCAAAACCAAGTCAATGCCTAACCTACGGTGTGATTATAACTTATTGATACATCATATCTCGAAGTGCGGATTGAATTCACGCCTCAAATACTCAACACTAATGTAATTCAATATAATTCTCGCCGCAGGTCATGTTCCCTATTAGCAATAAAAAGAAGTTCTTTCTCTCTGTAACCACCTTATTTGCGCTTTGGTTGGTTTATTTAACTATTTGGCCAGTAGCGATCCAACCGCAAGCTTGGCAGCCGACAACTCCGTCCCCTCTCACTGGTCAATTTAAATCCAATCAGCACCTTGCGCAAATAGAACGGCTTGAACTTACTTCAGGGTATGGTCCAGAAGATGTTGCAGTCGACCAATTTGGCAACATCTACGGTGGCTTGCAAGATGGCAGGATTATTCGATTCAACAAAGAAGGTAAGAATCCATCTGACTTCGCGAATACCAAGGGTAGACCTTTGGGCTTACACTTCGATAAAAACGGAAATTTAATAGTTGCAGACGCATACAAAGGACTTCTTTCAATAAATAGTCACGGAGATATTACAGTTTTAACCACGTCGGCAGATGATTTACCTTTTCGTTTTACTAACGATCTTGATATTGCTGATGATGGAACGATTTACTTTAGCGATGCATCATACAAATTCACGCAGGCTGAATATAAGGCTGATGCGCTAGAGCACCGACCCAACGGTAGACTTCTTGCTTATAGCCCTAAAACAAGAAAAACGACCACTTTGCTAAAAGATCTCTATTTCGCAAACGGCGTTGCAATTAGCCCCGATCAATCTTTCTTGTTAATTAACGAAACTTGGACTTACAGGGTATTACGCTACTGGATAGCAGGAGAGAAAAAAGGAAACACCGAAATATTTATTGAACAACTGCCGGGCTTTCCAGATGGTATATCTAGCGATGGGAATGGAACATTTTGGCTCGCCTTAGCTTCACCTAGAAATTCAATGATTGACAATTTGGCTCCGCATCCTTGGTTAAGAAAAATAGTTCAGCGGCTACCCGAATTTTTGCAGCCGGCACCAGTAAAATATGCTTTTGTTCTTGGCCTTAATGATGACGGGAAAGTTGTACACAATTTACAAGAACCCTCCGGCCACCCATTTTCAGTTATCACCAGCGTCCAAGCTGAAAATGGTTATCTATACTTCGGGAGCTTAGAAGAGAAAGCAATAGGTAGAATAACAGTTCCATAAGAAATGTCATAAACACCGCCGCCAACTCATATTTGATATTAATAGTACTTTTCGACAGCTGAGAAAACTAATTTCTAAGGATCGCGAGTAGACGATTCAGGCTTTAATTTCCTCTCGGCAGGTTTTCGCCTACGGCGCAATCGGTTAGTATACCCAGCGGAGATTGCCAGAATGACAAGTGAAACAACAATTACTCAAGCTCGTGTTATTGGAAGGCAATAAAATAGTTAACACATAAAGGAAATTGAAGAGGGGAAAACATGTTACGTACCTTTGGCTATATGTTATTGACATGCCTACTACTTGTCGCTTGTTCTAAGGACGATAAAGACACAAAACAAACCGGTGAAAAATCCAAACCACCAGCATTAAAAATGGCTAATTTCAAGGAAAAGGCCTGGTTGCGACAAGTCTTGCCGCAAAATGCTGTGGGCTATGTTCGATTACCAACATTGGCTTATTTATATGACAATGTGGACAACGGTTTCAAACATGCACAAGGAAATGAAGCACACGTTAATTTGCTTAGACAGATGCAGCAGGGTTTTTACGATAATTTACTTTCTAAAGTAGAGCCTGCTGAAAGGCCCATTTATAACCTTCTGGTTAAACACCTTAATGGACCTATGGAGCTGGCGATTCTGATGAACGAGCAGAATCCAACCGCGCCTACAGTATTGCTTGCCACTAATTTAGATATCAAGGATAACGGTGAGTTTTCTCAGCTTCTGTCTGGATTAATAGCAAATCAACCGATGATTAGTGAGACTCAATCAATCAATGCTCAAGGTATCGGTGCCTTAGCTATTGCACCAATGGCGGTAAACGCAGTATATCGATTTGACGATCAATCCGGCCAATTGATGATGGCCGTGAGCAACATGCTCGATCAAGCTCAACTAGAAACCAGCATATCTTCTCTCTCGCCAGTCAACTCTCACTCAATGTATGCTGCAGAAAAGCAAATAGACGAAAGTGGTAAAGGGCTGTTTGGCTTTGTTGATGTCAAAGCTATCCTACCCAAGGTTGATATGATGTTGCCACCAGAGGCTAAAGCGGGAATGCAGATGTCTGGTATGGATAAAGTTAACTCGTTTGCATTTGGCTATGGCGCTAGTCAATCAAAAACTCGATTAAAAGTACTGATCGATATGCCGGCTGTTGGCTTTCGGGCTTACCTCCCCAGTGTAACCAATAATTTTGATTTTACGGCTCGAGGAGAGATTGATTCGGTAGGCGTACTATCTTTGCCAACAGAAGTACAGTATAAGCGTATCGAAGCCACCATCTCAATGATGAAGGGACGTACTCCAGAGTACGATGAATTCAAACAAAAATTTAAAGCAGAAACCGGATTTGAAGTAGAACAAATTCTCGGCATTCTAGGCCCTGAAGTTGTTTATTTTTCCGACTCTGTTAGCGACTTCATCGCAATGAGATTGCAAGACAAACAAAAGTTTCAACAGTTGTTAAAAACTGGTCAGGAAAAAGGTGTAGTCAACTACTCTACACGTCAAATCAATGGTGTCACCATCCATCATGCGACCACCGACTTTATGAGCTTAGATGGTGAGTCAATGAAAATGCTTGATGTACAACCTGCGGTTCAATATATGCTTCAACAGATCAAAAGTCACTACTATTGGATTGAAGAAGACAGCTTCTTAGTTTTTTCAGCGGTTCCCCAACCACTAATAGAACGTGCCTCTCTAGATGATAAAGTTAATCTAAGAAACTGGCTTAAGGAAAATCAAAAACACTCACTTGAAAGTGCATTTTTAGCTTTCACAACCAGTAAACAAGGAATTTCTAGAAAGTCCTATTATTTCTACCTGCAAATTCTCAATGCCTTGGCGGACATCAGTGGTTCAAAGGCAGATATTTATTCCTTACCTCACGCCGGCCAGTTAAATTTCGCCGAGAAAGGTAGCATGGGGTTTAGTCTCGATTTAGACGAAAAATTTATCGCGCTAGAGTTTAATTTTGAACAAAGCTTATTTGATATTTTTTATGCCGGTGGATATGAGTCAATCGCCGTGATAGGAATCTTGGCAGCTGTTGCTATTCCCGCGTATCAAGATTACACCGTGAGAGCTCAGGTTTCGACAGCCGTGTTTTCCGCTAGTCCAATAAAAACTCAAATAACAGAACTAATTCTGAATGGAATACCTCTCGAAAAAATCAATAATAGCTCACATCAATTATTATCAGCGGCAGATTATGCCACTACTTATGTCGACTATATTGAAGTTAAAAACGGTATCATAAACGTAGGTGTAGGTGGCCAAGAAATTAATCAACTGATCCATGGAGGAGTTTTAAGACTAACTCCTCAAATCGGTGCAAATCAAACGATTAATTGGTCATGTACTGCTATTGATATCGAAAATAAGTTTTTACCCAAGGAATGTCGCCAGCAATAGTATTGCTATCAGCAAGACGTCGACTTGAGAGCAGTCGGCGTCTTCGTCTTTAAAAGAACATAAATCAGCGTAAAGCTCAAACAACGTTTATCATTAATCAATTAAAATT
Organism: Kangiellaceae bacterium; assembly: GCA_026196875.1. Lineage (GTDB taxonomy): Bacteria > Pseudomonadota > Gammaproteobacteria > Enterobacterales > Kangiellaceae > Aliikangiella. The sequence continues at coordinate 19,568 of JAPHTP010000111.1, read as the reverse complement.
CAACCGCTTAGTGCCACCATATCAACACCTGAAATTCCTAAACTTTGACGCTATTCCGGTTTAAATAAGCCTGCATTTAACCGCTAATTCGCCAAAAACAGCTTATTATCTAAAGATTCGTGAATTCCAGTTTGGGATTGGTATAGTCATAATTCGCCTGCGCTTTTTGGAGTTAATCATGCCGAACACCATCACTGGCTCTTTGAATGTTATTAATATCAACGATCGAATAAAAAGCCAAGCAGCGGTCCCAATTCTTAATGCTATGCCCGGACTAGCCTTTCTCATTTCAGAAGATGGTCTTGTTATGGGTGTTTATGGCAATCACGATACCAAGCCAATTTGGGAAGAAAAAATTCAGGCAGATCCAAATCTTTCTCATTTATTGCCTGCAATTAAATCTGCAGAGATCCTATTTAATGCCAAAAAGGCGCTAAATGAAAACGTATCACAATACTTACAAATTATGTTAACTATTCAGAATAAAAACCGTCAATTTGAAGGACAAATATCTCCGATCGAATTTGAAAGCGAATGCCCGATGGTTGTATTGTTTGCTAAGGAAGTCAATCGAGAATCTTCGACTCAAGACGCTATCGCCTTTTTAGCCAATCACGATAACTTAACTGGTATAGCCATGCAGAAAGAACTTGAGAAATGCTTAGAAAAAGAGAATCAACTTTGTATTGAACATGAATTGTTCAGTACTTTGGCTTATATAGATGTTGATGAATTTAAGTCGGTCAACACGCAGTTCGGGCGTGCCGTGGGCGATGAAGTTTTGTGCCAAATAGCAGCGAGGCTTGAAAGTCAAACCCGACAAAACGATTTTGTTTCACACTACAAAAGCGACGAGTTTGTCATGATTTTTCCTAATATCGGAAAAAATGTAGCTGACGCAGTTGACGAGTCAGCAAATATTGCCAGCAAAATTAAGCAAACGCTCTCCGCTCCTATTTTGATTGACGGCGAGGTCATTCAATTATCTGCTAGCATAGGAATTAGTGTACTCCCGCAGAAAAATAAATCTGCCGTAGAAATTTTAAAAGATGCAAGTGGTGAAATGAGACAAAGAAGAGACTCTCGAAAAGGCTACCTGACGACATTCAGCTAACTTTGATAATCGTTGCACTTGCTACTCTCAGAGATCCCATCAGTGATCTCAAAGCCTTTTGCAGATTGGAATAAACTATCTTGCTTATGCTCAATTAATATAAACAGTCTCCGCTTTCAAAAATCCATCTCGGATTGTGATTAATTTGTTCTATACTTAAGAATCTGTCATTCACTTGTGTTTGAGTCAAACGATATACTTAAGCATAGAAGTTATAGATTCAAAGTGGCCCAAAGATACCTTTCATTCATATTCGCAGTTATATGTCTATTTAACTCAAATAGCACCTCGGCAACGACTACAAAAAAAAGAGTTTTAGTCTTACACGCATATCATCAAGGTTTTCACTGGACCGATAGAATTATGCAAGGTATTCACCAGGTATTCGAGAAGCACGAAAATGTTGAACTTTTTGTTAATTATATGGATACCAAACGCCGTTCAGAACCGGATTATTTTGAATTATTAAGAGACTTATACGCGACTAAATACCAACACTTTAAATTCGATGCCATCATTTCATCTGACGATCATGCCTTAGATTTTCTTTTACAGTATCGTGATGAGCTTTTCCCTCAAACTCCGGTAGTCTTTTCAGGGCTAAACGCATTTACTCCAGATCGAATAAAAGGACATGCGGGTTATACTGGCGTGTACGAATCTTATGATGTAGCCGGAACCATCGATCTAATTAGGCAACTTCACCCAAGTGTGAAGCAGATTGCTGCTATTACTGACGAAACACGATCTGGAAATATTTTCAAGTCACTGCTTGAGTCTGCGGAGCAAGAACTTCCATCACAATTAAAAATTAACTATCTGCATAATTACTCACCTGAAAAATTAATTACTACACTTCAACAGCTTCCCGAGAATGCAATTGTTCTTTGGGCTATTTATCTTCGCTTACCTTCTGGTTCAACTTTTTCAAGTAGCGAAAGTGTCAAATTGGTTTCCGAGTCAAGTAGATTACCCACTTATTGCGTATGGGACGTTGTTGGGCAAGGAGTAGTGGGAGGAAAAATAACCAGCCCCAATTTTCAAGGCGAAACCGCAGCCAATCTGGTTCTGAAAATATTTGACGGAACTGCCGCAGATAATATTCCCGTAACAGGCAGTCCATTAGTAAATATATTCGACTTTCACTTTCTAGAAAAATTTTCTATTGATCTAGACCGGCTCCCATCAAACAGTATCGTTAAAAATAAACCGCAAAGCATATACGAACAATACCGAGAATATGTATGGATTTTCTCGGTCATCATTTTCTTATTATTAGTGACGATAATATTTTTAGTTGCCATCATCTTGCTAAAACGTCACAAAGATAAATTTGAGGGAATGGCGATGCACGACCAATTAACCGGGCTGTATAATCGTCACTATTTGCAAGAGGTTGCCGCCCATAAATTAGCGGAAGCTTTAAGACATGGTTATTCGCTTTGTTTATTGGTACTAGATTTAGATCATTTCAAAAAAATCAATGATACTCATGGCCATATAGTTGGCGATTTCGTTTTACAAGAACTATCAGTGCTTTTAGAAAATTTCAGCCGTGGTGAGGATATCGTAGCACGGATAGGCGGAGAAGAATTTGTTATGCTTCTAGATCACTGTAATGTTGCAGAAGCAAAAGGAAAAGCGCTCGTGATAAAAGATAAAGTATCTCAACTAAACCCTCGAGGCATTCCGATTACAATTAGCATTGGCATAGCAAGCCTCAAGGAAAGTGGAGAACCATTCTCTAAACTATTGGATAGAGCCGACAAAGCAGTTTACATTGCTAAAAACCAAGGCCGAAATTGCGTAGTCACTGTATAAAAATAGAGATATCTAAAATATAGTTTTTTATTCAGTCAGCATTTCTGCAACTTTAACCAATTTTTACACCTCTCTTTATCAAAAAATGTTTGCGATGATTATTTAGAACCAACGACGAATATTAAATATGTTGCTAAACTAGTCGATATAAATAGCTGCTAAATTTGGGAGCAACAATGAAAATCGCTGTGATTGGTGGAGGCATAAATGGATTATGCTGCGCTTGGCAACTCGGCCTTGATGGACATCAAGTCAGTTTATTTGAAAGCGAAAACTTAATGGGGAAAACCAGCACAGCCTCAACCAAATTACTCCACGGAGGATTGAGATATTTGGAGAACTTTGAATTTCGCTTAGTTAAAGAAGCATTGGACGAAAGGCAGTGGTGGTTAAGCAATGTTCCAGGTTTTACGCGCCGCCTGCCTATTTTGTATCCTATTTATAGGCATACGCGTTCACGCTGGAAATTAAAAGTTGGCTTATCTATCTACGATTTTTTAGCAGGCAAAAAAGGTATTGGCCGTCACCGTTGGCTAACTCCCAAACAAGTTAAGCGTTGTTCACCACAGCTCAGTCAGAATGGTTTAAAAGGCGCTTATCTTTTCTCAGATGGTCAAATGGACGACCATGCGCTCGGTATGTGGGTAGCCACACAATGTAATTCTTTGGGCGTGAATATTTATGAACAAAGTCCGGTGTGTAAAATAGATGATTCAGGTTATCTGGTCACTTCGGATAATCAATTTCGATTTGATCGAATAATCAATGTCGCTGGCCCCTGGAGTGTCCAGCTCTTAGAATCTTCTAGCATCAAAATAAATCAGTCATTGGATTTGGTTAGAGGGAGCCATTTACTTTTACCTCCAGTCAGTAAATTTGGGCATTTGCTGGAGGTACCGGAAGAACAACGAGTTGTTTTCGTATTACCCTTTAAACACCAGACATTATTGGGAACAACTGAAGTCCGCCAAGATATCCATCGACCAATTCAGTGTTCTAAAGAAGAGAAAGATTATTTATTAGGTGTATATAATTACTATTTCTCGCTAAAGCGTAATGAACCCGATGTTATTCGAACCTTTGCGGGATTACGACCACTGCTTGGAGGCAGCGAAAGTGCGGGTAAAGCAAGCCGAGAATATAAGATCGTCAAACAAAATAAACTCATCAATGTATTTGGTGGCAAATGGACAACAGCTAGAGCTTTGGCTAGGTCCGTGGTTAACAAATTATAAGTAGTTGGGCGGTCGCCATATTTATCACTCCGATTACTATTCTTACTTCAACTAAACATTAACTAATATCTCAACTTTCCTGCTCGAGTAGTCCACAAGTAAACAGGCACTAATAATCAATTCGCATTTTGCTTTCATTTAAGGCTTGAAACTAATTCCTAGTCTATACTTAATACTGAAACACAGGGAAAGCTCGAATGCGCCGACATCTCAAAAAAGCCGTCTACATAGCTCTGGCTATAGGCGTATTTTTGCTGTTGTTTTCTACCTTTGTGTCAGCAGAGCGACATAAAATTTACCTTGCAACTATCGATGGGGCTATTAGCCCCGCCACTGCCGACTACTTTGACCGCGCCCTTGAAAAAGCAACCGAAGACAAAGCCCAGCTACTAATTCTGCAATTAAATACTCCCGGCGGGTTAGACAAATCAATGCGCCATATGATTCAGGTGATTTTAGACTCGTCTATCCCGATTGTGACTTATGTTTCACCTAAGGGCGCGCGAGCCGCGAGTGCCGGAACCTACATCGTTTATGCGAGCCATGTAGCGGCAATGGCTGATGCCACAAATCTAGGCTCGGCAACCCCGGTTTCGATCGGCTTAGTAGAGCCACCTAAGCAAGACGGACAAAAGGACACCAAAGAATCATCGGCTAAGCAAACGATGGATGCCATGCAACGTAAAATGATTAACGATGCAAAAGCTTACATAAAAGGTCTGGCACAACTCAGGGAAAGAAATCAAGAGTGGGCGGAACAAGCAGTTGAATCCGCCGCCAACCTTCCAGCCAAAGATGCACTCGAAAAACAAGTGATAAATATAATTGCCTACGATCTGGAACATTTAATAAAACAACTACACGGTAAACAAATTAAATTAAACAAGGAAACAATTACTCTGGATGTTGCCGAATCCGAACTTGTAGTGTTTGATAGCGATTGGCGAACAGAGTTGTTAATAATCATTACTGATCCAAGTATTGCTTACCTGTTATTGCTTGCCGGCATCTATGGCCTTATGTTCGAGTTTTTAAACCCAGGAAGTTTACTACCAGGAACTCTGGGTGCAATCTGCTTGTTGGTCGCTTTATACGCACTCAACATGTTGCCAATCAACTATGCGGGTTTAGCGCTTCTTCTACTCGGCATTGGTCTAATGGTCGCGGAAGCATTTGCGCCAAGTTTTGGAATTTTAGGCATGGGTGGAATAGCGGCTTTCTCAATTGGCTCCTTTATGTTGCTAGACTCTGAAGTACCCGGTTATCAAATTGCTCCAGCGTTAATCGTTTCCACTTCAATCGCAAGCGCAGTTCTACTAATTTTTATTGTATCGATGATTATTAAGTCTCGCCGAAGTCCTGAAGTTAGCGGGCAAAAGGAACTGATAAATCACACGGCAATTGCCACCGAGAGTTTTGATGGTCTAGGAAGAGTCATGATCCGCGGCGAGGTCTGGCAGGCGATAAGTGAACAACCTATCTCAAAGTCTCAGCAAGTTAAAGTTGTTGCAATTGATGGACTTACTCTCAAAATTAAACCTGAGGAATAGATTATGTATTCTCAAATTACGGTATTCTTAGTAACACTCGGCGTGTTAACACTGATGAGTATATTTAAAATACTCCGAGAATATGAACGCGGCGTTATTTTTATGTTAGGTCGGTTTTATAAAGTAAAGGGGCCCGGCCTAATCATCGTAATTCCATTCATTCAACAGATGGTTAGAGTAGACTTAAGAACCGTCGTAATGGATGTACCAACTCAAGATGTAATTTCACGCGATAATGTTTCAGTGAAAGTAAACGCGGTTATTTATTTTCGTGTACTCGACTCGCAAAAGGCCATAATTAATGTAGAAAATTACCTTGAAGCAACCAGTCAACTTGCACAAACGACACTACGCTCAGTTTTAGGCCAACACGAACTTGATGAAATGTTGGCGTCACGCGAACAACTTAACATTGATATTCAAGATATTCTTGATAAACAAACAGACGGCTGGGGTATAAAAGTTTCGAATGTGGAAATTAAGCATGTTGACCTCGACGAATCTATGATCCGTGCAATTGCCAAACAGGCTGAAGCGGAGCGTGAAAGAAGGGCTAAGATTATTCATGCCGAAGGCGAGTTGCAAGCATCAGAAAAATTATTAAAAGCTGCTCAGAGACTCGCTGAGCAGCCTGAAGCAATTCAATTAAGATATCTGGGAACTTTGACTGATATAGCTGGTGATAAGAGCTCAACAATAGTTTTTCCGCTACCGATAGACATTTTCAAAAAATAAAAGGAATAACGAGTATAGATTTGAAAAATCGATTTTAAGCTATGCAATAAATCTCTTACTGTCCACACTTTGCTTTTTGTTACGAACAATTTGTTTGCTCTGAGCAGCCCGCTTTACAGGCATCCTTCTTTTTACTGGTATGGCCTGTTTTTCTGGCTCGATTTGAAATTCACGCCAGTATTTTTCGCCAAATTGCTTACCGATAAAGGCTCCAGGTAACATACATGCAGCAACAAACAAGGCTATTAACCCCGCGTTACTTTCCAGATTAATAAACCCGGATGCCAATAGCATTGCGCTTAATATCATACCGATAGTTGCACCTAAAAGACTTGCAGTGATTACAGCTTCTTTTTTAGGGTTGTTTGACTTCATATCTAGCCCGCCACGGTTATCGAAGAGATGATGAGCCATTAATGGACTCCTCAAGCCTAAAGATATCGCCTTGCGAGATATCAATCAAATTTATTTTGTGTTGATTGTTTTCTAAGCTTATTTCGATCCTAATACTTGCTTTTTTATTCCTAAGCTAGCCATATTGCTCCCTCACACACTATCAGTAATCCAGCTTCTATTTTGGTTGCCGTTGGTATATAGGTCTTTTATATCTTTCAACTCCCCAAACGAAGTTTTTGCACATTCCAGTTAATGATATGTCGTATCAAGTATTCATAGAGTGGTTTACGAATACCATCTAAATTGGTGCCGTATTGTTGGTAAAATTCGTCAGGGGAATCAAATACGCCGAAGTCATCATAAATACCTTCCCTTTGAATGAAAGTGTCTTTACCGCTCCAGTCAACTTCTGGTTTAGCCAAACACTTGGTAGCAATCCCATAACCGCAAAATTCACCAGTGTTATTTGAAAATTTCTGTTGGATCGCCGCCAAGTATTTCTTGTCCAAGATAAATCCTTCTAAATTGATCCATCGATTATCAAAATAAATTTCAACCCAACTATGAATGATGTACTTAGGCGCCAACTTTATAAAAATGTTAGGAATAGCGCCAATTTGTAGTGATTGCTCAATAGTAAAGCCATGAAATCTGCATGGAATTCCAATGGCTCTGAGCAACGCCATAAAAAGTGTGCCTTTAGTGTTGCATTGTCCATAACCATCAGATAAAACTTCGCTCGCAGGAATATCGTCACGCCTGTTGTATCCGAAAAGTATTTCATCTTTTACAAAGTGATAAACCGCTCCAACTTGCTCGTAAACTCTAAGTTTTCTCCAACCTCTTTGACTAATTAAAGCCTGGATATCAGGCTGCCCAAAATCGAGAATATAGGTAGACTCTAGTAAGCTTTGCTCTTGGTTTGGTGAACTAAAATTTAGATTTCGCTCTGAAGCTAACATCCTGGTAAATCTGCAAACTGATGAAGAATATTGCCAGCCTAAACCCTGAAGCCACTTCAGGGTCAAGTCAGCAATATATCTCAGTAGTGATCAAAATATGACAAGCAATAAAATGGTAACCGATACAGTAAGAACCTTGAGAATAAGAATAGAGAAATAGACCTTGTCGCTATCCAGATGTAGTATTAATTCATACCTCCTTTCTGATTTGCTAATAGGAACAAACGGTGACTTCGATACAACATGATAAATTAGCCGCAGAAACTCACGAAGTATTTAACCAGCCTACCGCTTTAGAAAACTACAATGCTTATAACAGCGATCAAGTTTTACAGCATTATATAACTGAATTTGGCGGCTCCTGGGGCACAAATAGACTTGCAGAATACGGGGAAAAAGTGGGCAACCAACTGCTGATAGCCGGCTTTGACGCGAATCACTATAAACCAGAGTTTCAATCCCACGATCGATTTGGTCACAGAATTGATCAAGTGAATTTTCATCCGGCTTATCACGAGCTAATGGGGACAGCAATTAAAGCTGGGCATCATAATCTACCATGGACTTCTCCTAAACCTGGCGCTCATGTAGTACGGGCAGGTATCGAGTATATGCACACCCAAGCGGATCCGGGCAGTGGTTGTCCCTTAACAATGACTTTTGCTTCAATTCCAGCACTAAAACATCAACCCAATGTTGCGGACCAATGGTTACCAAAAATATTAACTAACCAGTACGACCCAAGAAACATTCCATTTTACCAAAAGCAGGGCCTGACCATCGGCATGGCAATGACCGAAAAACAGGGAGGTTCTGACGTTAGAGCTAACACCACTAAGGCTTACCCAATTGGTCAAGGTGGCCCTGGAAATGAGTATGAAATAGTCGGGCATAAATGGTTTTGTTCAGCCCCTATGTGTGATGCCTTCCTGATACTGGCCTATGCCGAAAAAGGTCTGTCGTGTTTCTTGTTGCCGAGATGGCATCCTGACGGCACTAAAAACCAAATGTTCATTCAGCGAATCAAAAATAAAATGGGCAACATTTCAAATGCTTCTTCCGAGGTTGAATACCGAGGCGCTTTGGCGTGGATGATTGGCGAAGAAGGAAGCGGCGTTAGGACAATTTTGGAAATGGTTGCCTTGACCCGTTTTGATTGTATGGTCGGCTCTTCCGCCATTATGAGATTAGCTTGCGCGCAAGCGCTTCACCATACGGGTGAGCGTGAAGTATTCGGTAAAAACCTGCACCAGCAACCCTTAATGCAAAATGTACTCGCTGATCTGGCGTTAGAGTCCGAGGCCTCACTTGCCATTAGCATGCGTTTGGCAAATGCCTTAGATAAAGCGTCAGAAAAACAATCAAGTGAAGAAGAGCAGCGACTAGTGCGCCTCGGTACCGCAATTGGCAAATACTGGATCTGCAAGCGGACTGTTCAGCTTACCTACGAGGCGATGGAATCGATTGGTGGGGTTGCCGTAGTAGAAGACAATGTTTTACCTCGACTTTATCGAGAAGCGCCAGTCAATGCAATTTGGGAAGGTTCAGGTAATGTCCAGTGCCTTGATGTAGCCCGCTCCATGATAAAAGAACCTAAAGTTGTTAGCGCACTTATCAATGAACTCGAAAAATCAAAAGGAAGTTATTCCGATTATGATAAAAACCTGGAACAACTAAAATCACAAATTAATAAAGTTGAAGAATCTCAACTCCGTTGCCTGGTCGAACAAATGGCAAAACTGTGGCAGGCTTCAACTTTGATTCAACACTCGGAAAGCTTTGTTGCCGATACCTTTGTCGAAAGTCGACTTGGAAGGCATCACGCAATGTATGGCACTTTGAGTTCACGCACGCTATTCGAGAAAATAATATCGCGCTCTAAACCAGATATAGAGAAGTAAAGCAGGAACTAGAATCAGCGATTCATAATCTTTAGCAGCACAAAACCTTACATTAAAAAAACCGGTGAACTAATACAAGCTTACCGGCCCAATAGAGCTAACAACTCTAATTTGCAGACTTAGGATTTAGTTCATAGTCACCTTGCTTTATTCTGATTCTTTCGGCTCGATAAACTTTCCTACAACGGCAACTTTGCCTCTAGCAGATTCTTTCAAAGGGTCTTTTAAAACCTCTTTTGAAACTTCTTCTATACCGGCCCTGGATAAAATATATTGCTTCACTTTTTCTGCCCGGTTAACTACTGCATATTCAAATATCTCTTTGCCCTGGCATTTTGCGTCGTCGTAAATATTAATTAAGCGTGTCCTCGCATCTTTGAGAGCTTTTCTCAACTTGGCTAATTCATCATTTTTCACAGCGGTACAAACTTCCGCTTCCAATTTTTGCTCTGAATAGCTAACCGGCTCTTGACTCTTTGCGATTGCTGAAGACGACATTAACCCTAGCAATATCAATAACCTAGCTTTTCTTTTAGATAATTTAACCATGTTGCACCTCATTATTTAAGCAGAGTAATTAAATACTTATCAATTTGAAGATAAATACAGCTGGTCGACCGTTATGGTTAAGAATATGCCTGAATGGTTAAAGTGACAAACGACTATTTCTTCAGTAGACTTAAGTTTTTCTTAAGTTAAGATTGATTTCGGAAGGTTAATTAACTAACTGCTAAGGAGTACGCCCAATGGAAGAAAACTACCCCATCCCATTAACAGGGCTTAAGCATTTCTTGTGGGCCGCAAAGCTTGAGAGCTTTAAGTTGGCGGCAGAAAAACTGTTTGTATCAGAAGCAGCGATTAGTCAGCAAATAAGAAAAGTTGAGCAGACGCTTGGGGTAAAACTTTTTAAACGTGAACACCAGCAAGTGAAGTTAACTCACGAGGGAGAAAAGCTTTTTCCCTACGTCCAGACAGCCTTTAGCAACCTTTATCAAGGCATCAATTCTTTAGCGGAAGATCCGCATCCCAATCGCCTCAGTCTCTCTACCATGCCTTCGCTCGCAACTCACTGGTTAATTCAGCGTCTAGTTCAGTTTAATGAAATACACCCGGAACTCATGATTACCATGGACACCTCTGTAGAACAACAGACATTTGAAAACAACGAACTGGACTTAGCGATCCGTTATGGCCAAGGAAAATATTTCGGATTGAAAAGTATCTTGCTGATGGAGGATCCTACAGTTCTCGTTTGTAGCCCTAAGCTGCTCAAAGGAGACTATATTACGCGAGAAGATATTGTTTCTATTCCGATGATCGTAGGAATTACTGACGGTGTTCAAACAGCATTGCATAATATAAAGGACGCTTATGGAGTGAAGGATAGTGACCTGTGTGAGACACTGTTACTTAAGGATGGGAGTCTAGGCGCAGAAGCAGCGCGCACCGGTCAAGGTATTTCCTTGCAAAGAATGAGCTTGGTAGCCGATATGGTGGAACGAGGAGAATTGGTTTTTGCTAATGAATTTGCGTTTCGTGAATATAACTTTTATGCGGTAGCACCGGAGAATCATTTTAATAAAGAAAAAGTGAAAAAGTTTATGATCTGGCTTCAGCAAGAAATGAGAGATACGGAAAAGCGGATCCAACCATTGGTAGATAAACTGAACTAAAAAGTTTTGGTTACTTGTCTCCCTCTCGCAAAGGGCGAGAGATTATTACAAATAGACTCTCACTAAACTCCTGTACATCTCAATTATTGTTCACCTAATCGGTGTATCACTTCCCAACGCTGCGACAATCAGTCACACTCCAACTCAATTAAAAACCGGTATAATTTGCGCCAAAAAAAATGAACATAGGATTTTTAATGAAGCATAATCCGCTTTATCTTGCACTTTTAACAGCTACTTCAATTATCTCAACTCCGGTGTTGGCCAACGATGACGTTGCTGATGACGAAGCATATGATCAAAACAGAATCACTGTAACTGCAAATCGCCGAGATTATGTCGATACCGATTTAGCCATGTCGGTTCATAGTGTTGACGAAGAACAAATGGCGATCGACAATGGCCAGCATCCTGCAGAATCGTTAAATAGCTTAGCCGGCGTATACATCGACCAGTTAAATAGCGGACAAGGCCATAAAACGGCTATTCGTATGCCAATCAATGTGGACGGGTATTATCTGTTTCTTCAAGACAATATTCCGCTGCAATCACCAGCTTTCTTTAATCACAACGCTATGTGGTGGTCGAGCTTTAACTCGGGCGTTAATCGGCTGGAAGTCCTTAAAGGAGCGGGCACGGCTTTACATGGCTCCGGTGCTGTAGCAGCAACAATTAATATATTGTCGGAGCCCGTCAATTTTGACAGCGACACTAGCATGAGTGCAACTTTTGGCGAAGATAGCTACTACAAGTTGCAAGCTACCACGAGTGATCGCATTGATGACAACTCAGGTTATCGAGCCTCTGCTTCTCACTTTAATAATGACGGATGGCGAGACCATACAGGCTCGGTTCGTTCAGAAGTTAATTTCCGGCATGAATTGGAATTAGATTCGAGTTCGAGATTGGTCACTCTTTTTACCGCTTCCAACCTTGAACAAGAAATGGCAGGCTCTCTTTCAGAAGATCAATATGCGCAAGATCCTACTCAAGCTGGATTAAGTGATACAGTTTTGGCGGTAGATCCAACCAGAACAACAGAGTATGTCAGACTATCGACTCAATGGGATAAGATGGATGGCAATGTTAGTTATTCTGTGATCCCTTACTTACGTCATCGAACTAACGACTACACTGCAACCTGGAACAAAAACATGCCTGCAGTGGAGTCGAGCGTTGATACTTTCGGGATATTATCTTCAATCAACATCGACCATATGAATGATTCTGAGACCACCTTCGGGATCGACATCGAAATCACTGAAGGCGATCAGTATTCTTTCCAGCCGTACGATATTACTACCACAGGTTGGGGGGCAGATACCTACCTACAAGGCGAAGTATTTTTTGACGATACAACTTCATTTGAGAGTTTTTCTCCCTTTATCCAACACACCAGAGAATTAACTGAAAATCTCGACTTAACTCTAGGCGCGCGCTACGACTACGCAACCTATGAGTTTGATAACCACCTAACAATGTTTGGTGATATTGGTCATGGTAATTTAAGCCTAAATGACCGCGATGATAGTTTTAAACACTTAAGTCCTAAACTCAGTTTGAATTATCATTTTGGCGAAGATTCGAGCCTTTTCTTCCGTTTTGCTAATAGTTTCCGTTTACCAACTGCAGGTAGCTTATATCACTTAACAACCAGTGAATCTGATGAAGGGATTTCAAGCCTTGATCCCGAGGTTTCGGATACTTACGAAGTTGGCTATAAAACCAACCTTGAAAATCTAACTTTCGACTTCGCGATTTATTATATGGACGTAGATGATGGTATTGTTCACGCATACAACGCCAATGGCCAAAGGTACTTAGTCAACGCGTCAAGAGTAATTCACAAAGGTATCGAACTTGCCACTCTATGGAAAGTTTCTGAGCAAATTGAAGTTAGCGCGGCGTATACACAGACCAAACACGAATATGATGAATATGAAGACTTTTCCGGTAACGAAATGATGAATGCGCCGGAGAACTTTGCTAATTTTAGAATTCAATATAAACCACAATCGATAGCTGAATTAACGACACTTATTGAAGTGCAAAATATCGGTGATTATTGGATGGATGATGCCAATACGGAAAAGCAGTCAGGGTTTACTTTAGTTAACTTTAAGTCTCTGTATAAAGTTAGTGAAAGCCTTTCTCTCAATGCACGTATTAACAACTTAACTGACAAAGAATATCTGCAAAACGCCATTATCCGATATGGCCGTGCTCAGCTCTACCCTGCTCCACCTCGCTCAATTTTCCTTGGATTTAAATATCAATGGTAAATATTAGAAAGAACATTCTGCTTATAGCCACCTTAGCATTCACTGCTGCTACTGGCGCACATGAAAAGGATAGCAACAAAGTTGATTGCAAAGTAGCCGATATAAAATGTGCTAAAACAATCACGAGTGCTTTTTCTCCACAGGGTGACTTATGGCGAGTCTGGAGCTTTAATAATAAACTCTACGCCACAATTTCTGCCAAAGGTGACTTAAAGAAAAATCGACTAATTACGATAAAAACCGTTGATGAAAAAATATCATCTCGCGGCGAGAATCGTCCGAAGATAGGCTTTGACACCAATGAAGGTGTTTATATCTCTTGGGCTAAAAAACGTGAAAAGCGGTTTACCGCAGACATTCGTTTTATCTATTCACTCGATGGTGGAAAATCTTTTTCAAAGCCGATAACGGTGAATGACGATGGACTACTAGCTGGACATAGCTTTAATGAAATGCAGGTGAATGAAAAGGGTGAGGTTTCATTGATTTGGTTGGATAGCCGACATAAAGCGCTAGCCAAGAAGTCGAATAAAGATGTGTCTAGGCTTAAGCCAGGTTCTTCGATATATTTCGCCTCTGCTAAACCTTCTAAAGGGGATACTGAATTCAGGAATAAAGAACTAGTCAACCAAACTTGCCAATGTTGTCGATTAGCTTTTACTCAAAATAAGGATAATGAATATTCAGTATTTTGGCGGCAAATTTATGCAGAAAACACTCGAGAATTTGCATTACTAACTTTCGATAAATCGAAAAGCAAAGTCTCCGAGCCAAAACGAATTTCATACGATGAATGGAAGATTAACGGTTGCCCACATCAAGGCGGTGCGTTAAGTATTGACTCAAAAACTCGTTACCATATGGCTTGGTTTAATCAAGGTGAAAAAGGAAAAGGGATCTTTTACAGTTACTCTGATGACAAGGGAAACACCGTAAGAATGCCCACTGCCGTCGGAAACAACGCAAAGAACGCTGCACATCCTCATATGCTTCATACTGGAACTAGAGTTGATATTGTTTGGGTTGAAATAAATGAGGGAAGACAAGAGCTATGGCATCAAAAATCAGATGATCGAGGCACTAGTTTTGGTGAAGCCAAATTATTAGCCACAGCAACAACATCAGCTGACCGCCCCTTTGTTGTGAATAACAATAGCAATGTTTTTGTGTCTTGGCAGCGTCCAAAACAAAATCACTTCTTTAAAGCTCTTTAACAGGAAGTACTCTAGTGTTATTTCTTGTGCTAGTTCGTTTGACTTTTGCGTTAACAATTTCCCTCAGTTTTTCTTGTTTCGTAAGTGCTGATCCTTCAGCCCCCTCTAGCTATCCTCAAATAATGACGCTTGAGCAACTCAATCAGATTAAAACCAGGTTAAAAGGTAAACGCCATTTAATGGTCTTATGGTCATTAGACTGCCCTCCCTGCTTTAAAGAACTAGAACTAATAGGAACCCTTGCTAAAAAACAGCCGAACTTACCGATTACAATATTTAATGTTGACCAGGACATTGATGTTGATGAAGTTTACCAGGAGATAAGTTCGAAATACGGCTTGTCCTTGCTTCCGCACTTTTTTATTTCTGAAGAACAATATGAACAAGTTAAATATGCACTTGATCCTACTTGGTATGGAGAATTGCCAAGGAGCTACTTTATTAAAAAGGATGGAGTCTGGGTTGGTAAAAGTGGATTGCTTTCAAAAAAGCAAATTAAAGGCTGGTTTTACTAAATCGGGCAAAGCATTATATTAAGCACAACAATCACTTCCCTTCTGGAGCGGTGGACACTTCTCACTGACAAATGAACAGTAAACACAGCAATCGCCGTTGTTAGGTTCGAATATCTTGTGACAGGATTTGCATTCGTAAAAATATTGGCAGTAGTTGGTTGGTATGTTCTCAGACTCTAGGCGTCCGCAGTTTGCGGCGGGTTAGCTTTGAAATAGGAGTAGTCTTTTTCATGATTTTTAATATCTCCTTATCTCTATTCTCCAAATGAAAGTTTAGCAGTCTCAACTTTTCTGCGTAGTTTGTTTACTAATTCCTGCTTAAGCAAAACGTTTATTTCACCAATTCCGTCTAAGGCAAACCGAATACTACTCGGACCACTAACTCCATCACTCAACATATACTCCTGGATGATTAAATTGTCAGATATACCCAACGCCTTAAGTACAACAGCCGCAATTACCCCGGTTCGATCTTTTCCCGATGTGCAGTGAATTAAAATTGGCAACTTCACTTGGTCTGATACCAGTGCAGAAATGACCGCCTTAATCCATTTTCGAATTCTCCCGTGAGAAGTATTATAGTTCTCAATCTTATTTTCCGCAGGAACGTGCAAATAATCGCAGCTAAACCTCTGCACATCCCTTCCCTGCCTGAGATTAATTATGGTCGGTATATTCAGTATTTCTTCATGTGAGTATACTTGTTCTAATTTCCCGCCCCGATATAATACTCCCTCAGGTAACAACACCTCTCCGCCTAACGTATTCACACTTTTACCAATGTCTCTAAAGTTCTTAACATGTTCTTTAGGATTCATAGTCTAACTTCCTATTTAGAAAAGCTCTCCGGTCATAGACCGGAGAATTCACTCAATCAATAGAGCTCCCCAAACCGTTCCACATACCTCGGCCAGATTTCAGCAAACCGGCGATTAGCATAGCGCTCGGCAAAACTCTCTCCTCCATTGCACGCTTTCTTATTGCGACTCCGCATCTTATCAACATGATGACCTAGCTCGTGTAAGAATACATGCATTAAAGTAAAAGCCTTAGCTTGAGACTCGGAGAAATAGCATTGCCAGGAGACAATCTCCTCTTTGGTTTCTTCATCTTCTTCAATGACTTTGTCGTTAACTACTTCCAGCTTATCAATCAGCCGACGGTGTTCTTGAAAATAGTCATCGCTCAGTTTTCTCCACAATTCTTCATTCCATGCCGTTACCCAAATAATGCCTGTATCGTCATTATCTCGATGTTGATAATAACCATCAGCCCAATCGTCTCCGGAATCTAAGATAATAGATTCAATTCCCTCACATATATCCGTCCAGTCAGGGATCAATTCCACAAAATCGTGAATATCTTTTTTCCGTAGAACATGACGATAACCCTTTCCAGGCCTTATTCGATCAACCACGTATCCTTGCCTCGCCGTTTTTGCATGATTGTTTTTTCTTAGTACTTGCCCACCGATAACCTTCGGTGATTGCTTTCTATTGTATCTTGTTCGCATAACTTTACCTTTACTCTATATATTCATTACTCCCTGAAATAATCATGTCTTTCTCGACCATCATATCGGCCGGTTTTAAGACAACACTGCTTGAAATCTGCGCGCAGAGCCACATGGGCAGGGATCATTCCTGCCCAACTTTTCAGAAAGTTGTTTATTGCCGTGAACGACTCTGTCGCCACGCTTCACTTGAGTTTCTGAAGGGAAACCTTTTCTTCGTTTGCTAGTCGCTTCAAAAGTAAAAGTTATGTATTGAAGTATTAAAGCGCATGATGCACCTCCTTAAATGACTTGGTCATTATTCTTACAACTATGTTTTATCTTATGTTTCTTAGCCAAGCATTCAGCTTGTAAGTTTCTACCTAACATTGTCAGCGACTTCACCGCTACTTTTGCGGTATCTGCATAAATATTGTCCTGCCACCCGTGCCTTTTTGCTTTCCCGATTGCTTTAATAATCCTGAGAGCATCAACAGGCGAATAATCACAAATAAGATCCAAGGTACTAGCTTCAATCCAATATCCAACCTTCGCATCTCGTAATAAATTCTGAATTATCTTTTGGCCAAACTCTTGAAAACACTGACTCCCACAGTTTTTTTGGTGTGCGAGCTGAAACAACTTCATTAATTCCGTACAACTTAGTCGAGAAACCTTTCTCACCATACCAATAACTTCTAGGACTAATTCCTGGCGTGCTTGTAATTCTGGTAGTCCGACTAATAGAGGTAAAGTCAGTTCGTTAATTGGCAAAGGAGCCAATGCATTGGAAAATTCGCTTTCCAATTTAGATGGCTTAAGTTCTTCTAGACTCTTTCGGAAATCGGACTTTTCCTTAAAGCAATCAATCGTATTGTCTATAGCTATCGCACCATCGTCATACCACTCAGTTGATACTAAATTTGGGATATCTCCTTGTTCTGTCAGAGTAAAACCTGCGGCATCTGCCCATGACTTAATGTATTCAATTACGTTAGAGTTAAACTCATCATCAGCGTTATGATAATAAATGTTAAATACTTTGATTCCACCAGAAGGCATTAGTCCAACCAGAACTCTACCAACTATTTTCCCATCATCTGAAACGCCATAAATGACTTGCTTGTTAATATCGACAATATTAGAAAAAACGGAAAAATAGTTAAAATTTCCTGGACTTAAACACGTTTTAAAGTGCCCTCCCATGTTTAATATTTCCCAGGGGTCAGTAGCAAGATAAAGTGTTATGCTCTTCCCAGACCTCGCTTTATATTTTTTACGACCGGCCCCTTTAATCCAGATATTCTCATTAAAACCATCCTTATTCAGTTGCGACAAAAATTGAGTGTTCTTTGGATGTTCAAATAAGGACCACTTTTTAGTTTGAACTCGTCGCTGTACCACTAATTTGGCTAACGCTCGAGTGTTTGGATTAAAGTCAGAAATTGGTAATAATAGCCTCAACACCTCGTCTTCAAAAATCCACTCTGGTGGCTCTAGTCTCTCCAGACCTAGGAACTTTAACCAACTAAGCTTAAATACACAGTTTAATTTTCTCTGCCAAGTTTCAAATTGCTTTTGCTTTACTAGATTAGTCAACTTTCCTTTTATTTTTCGAGATACAGTTTCAGTTGCAGGTTCAAACTTGGCAATTCTTTTTTCCAGGTTTTCGATACGCTTGCAAATATTAACCTTATGTTCTTGTTCAGCAATGACCAACTGTGACTCTAAGTTACATTTCTCATCTAGCAAGAACTGCAATGGCCACCAAAATTTCTTGAATATTCTTTTAGCATCACTTTCACTTTTCCTCGAGATCCCATTAAGTTTGGCTAAGTAAGAATGATATTCTTCTGGGTATTGCCTAATCCACGAGTCAAAATTCTCGACTACATTTTCTAACTTAGGGATTTTGCTCGGACTATCTACTTTTCTTATAATTCTAACCTGGTCACTGCATAGCCTAATCACGCTTAAGTGCTCTGAAAATACGAAGTCATCAAATATTTCGATTAGCTCTGAGTTGTTAAACGTATCGTAAATCACCTCTAAAATATCGTCGTCGGTGTATTCTTCATCCAATTTGCTCCACAATTGGATTAGTCGAATACAGTCGTCTAAACCAAAATTTCGCTCATATCCCATTTTCAATGGCACTTTTGAAACATCATTAAACATGTCTTTGGAGTTGAGTTTGAATGTTAGCTCAACAGCGTTGGCAACCGAAAACCCTGCAGATAACGATAGACAAATAGGCTTTATCCAGTCGCTAGATACTTCAACTTTATGCTTGGTCGAAATATACGAGAGAGCTTCAAAGAATTTTATTATTGGCTTTCTTTCTAAATAAGTAAAAACTTTCTTCTCGCAACTTCCCCAATAACTCCACTCAAACCGGCCCCAATAGGCCAGTTCATTTTCCACCCTGGCATGCGCGACATAGTGCCCAAATTCCGCTAAATAGTATTTAAAATGCCTTAAGCTCTTACCACAATCATCTTTACACTCAATAAAGTAAGTCAGCACTTTTAGTTTCTTTGACTCACCAACTTCCAGATTAGACAAGGATTCCATCAAGTTAACAAACAACTCTGTTAGTTGCTGATCGCCACTCAATTCTTTCAGCATCCTAAAAAGTCTTGATAACCTGGGTAGCTGTGAATAGTTTTTAATATACT
>JAPHTP010000013.1 GCA_026196875.1 Kangiellaceae bacterium | reverse complement strand
TCACCTTCTACAGCATTTAGAATTTTACATTCTTTAATTGACAATTATTTTGATATTGCCGCTAAAGGCGACTTACCTGTTATCGCATCCGGAGTATGCATTCCAAAGTATATTTTAAACCAGATTGGTGGTTTTGCTGAGGGCCAGGTGCAAGGTGAGGATCAGGATCTTTGGGCCCGTATTGCACTTCTTCACCATATTGCGTTGCATCCTAAGCCATGTGTCAATTATCGACTAGATGCAGAAAATCGAGTAAGCGAAACGATCATCCCAATAAGAGAGCTAGCATATAGTAAAAATCTTCAAGCAAGGCTCGATAACGGAGAAATACCAGCGTATCTTGTTGGGTCGGTGAAACGATACATTTCAGGGCACTTGCTTCACTTAGCAAAACTAAATATCAAAGCAAATAACTTAACTGATGCAAAAAGAATATTGAGCGACCGTAGGGCATCGACTTTAACAAAGCGGTTTGTAAAATGGACTATTGCTCTTAAGCTAAGATCATTGTCTAGCAAGTTCTTTTCAATATTGAACTCGTTTAGAAACCCAACTAAGCATGAAACGATTGTTAGAATACCTGCTTCTACAAAGCCTAGGGTTTTGCATTTAGTCAACGATACCAAAATGGGAGGGATCACATCTTCTATTGATAGCTTAGGAAGCTCTGCTTTAGGAGAGAATTTTCGTTTTTTGTTGAAAGCCGTTAAACCAAGCAGTTGGTTTGTAAAAAACTATCAAGCCGACGTAATTATTGTTCATTATGCATGTAGTTGGGCGACGCTCTTGCCCAATTTAATTACGAAATTTATGAATCCTAAATCGAAAATTATTCTTCACGAGCATCACTATACTCATTGCTTTGAAAAAAATGTTCCTTCGGTAAAGCGTTTTCGATTAATGCTAAAGCTGAATTATGCGTTGTTTGACAGGGTGGTCGCTGTTTCGCATGGGCAAGCGGATTGGGTTTGCACGAATGGTTTAATGAATGAAGACTATTTACAGGCGATACAGCAATGCAATGACTTAGAAATGCTTTTGAAAGTCAGTGCGAAAAAAGTTGGTAGTAGAGTAACTATCGGGGCATTTGGCAGGTTAGTTTCGGTCAAAGGCTTCGATACGTTAATTCAGGCTTTTAATCGAGTTGGCAATCCTAATCTGAAACTAGTAATTGGTGGCAGCGGGCCGGAAGAGCAAAGACTGAAAAGTTTAGCCGAAGGTAACAGTGATATTTATTTTGCCGGTAGAGTGACCAATGTCCCCCAATTTCTGGACAATTGTGACGTTGTCATAATCCCTTCTACTTCAGAAGCCTTCGGTCAAGTTTGCTTGGAAGCAAAGGCTGCCGGAAAAGCCGTCATTGCTTCTGATATTGATGGCTTACGCGAGCAAGTTATCACTTTCAACTCAAAAACTGGGAAGTCAAAAAGAAAGCAAGAAACAATAACAGAAGAGAAGAAGCATCTTGCTTGTGGAGAATTAATCCCAGAACACTCAGTCGATAGTATCGCCAGAGTACTTGCTTCACTAGAAGACAAGCCGCTAGAAAAATGGGGAAAAAATGGCCGGGAAAATGTTAAAGATGCATGGGAGAACTATCAGCTTAATTGGACAAATTTACTTAAGAGTTTGGTTTCCGCTCGGGCATAAAGAAAAAGCAGGATAAATAAAAGCGTCTCTTGAGACGCTTTTTCATTTTTGCAATTTGCAATACCATTTTGCAATAAAGTGTTTTCGCATTATGCGAAAAAATCCAGTAAAAGCCTTCATAACAACCTATCTGCAATACATTTAATTGGCAAGCTTGTTGCAACAAGCAACATAGGTCAAACGTTTTTAAAAAAGAGGTCTCAAATGTGGGTGAAGAAAATCTATCTAAATGTCGTACTATGTTTGCAAGTTATATTTGTCAATTCGCTATTCGCAGCTCCTTTTGATGAATGCCCCAGTAAAGCCTATTTGTTTCAGTCAAACAATGTTCAAGTCTACGGAATAAATTTGGTGACAGGCAGTTATAACTTGTTAGAAGACTATGTTGGATTGGATGGTAATATCAATGCGGTTGGATTCAATTTCGATGACCGCTACATTTATGGGTTTAATACAACCACATTTCAAGTTGTACGGGTAGGAGGAAATTTTCAAGCTGAAGCACTAAATGTTACCGGCTTACCTGCTAACACCACATTTTATGTTGGGGATGTAATTAATAATTACTATTACATATACCGTAAAAATGTAGGTTTTTACCGAATAAATGTTGATAGCTCGCGTCCAAATTACTTACAAGCAATCGAAATTGCTGGTGCTGATACAAGTTTAACCTTAACCGATTTTGCTATACACCCAGGAGATGAAGAACTCTATGCTGTTGATAATCGAACAGGTGTTTTGCATAGAATATCTTTAACCGACGGTTCAAATATCGCCATTGGAGCAAGTGGTGAAACCGGAACTTTCGGCGCCGGTTATTTTGACGTCAATGGTTACTACTATATAAGTCGAAATAATGACGGCAAAATTTTTAGAATTGATATTACCGATACTAACAATCCAGATCCAACTGCAGTCCTATTCGCCCAGGGGCCTTATTCTAATCAAAATGATGGCGCACGGTGTGCTAATGCTCCTATTTCAGTTGAAAACGTTGATTGGGGTGATGCACCAACTAGTTATGCGACCTTGTTAGCTGATAATGGACCGAGGCACGAATTATCTGAAAGTTTGTATATGGGATTTGTGCCTGCAGATGGCGAATCCGATGGATTACCTTTTGCCGTTAACGACGATAATTCCAATGCTGATGACGAAGACGCAATTGGATTTATTACCCCAATTGAAAGTGGGCTTGATGCGTTGCTCGAAGTCACCGTTGTTGGTGATGGGTATTTTAACGTTTGGATGGATTGGAATGGTGATGGTGATTTTGCTGATACGGGCGAGCAAGTTTTTGTTGATCAGGCGCTGACTAGTGGCACTCATCGATTAACTTATCGCGTGCCGGATGATGCTATCGTCGGTAATTCGTGGGCGCGTTTTCGCTACAGTAGTGCCGCCGGGTTAGTTTATTATGGCGGAGCACCTGATGGTGAAGTCGAAGATTATCCAATTAGTGTTAGCCAACCTGATATTTCTTATCGCTACTATCCTTCAGAAAATGGTTGGGTGGCGCTTGCTTATGAAGATTTGTGGCCGCTGCTTGGTGACTTTGATATGAATGATGTAGTTATTCACTATCGAATTGTTGAGTTGGTCAGAGACAATAAGATAATTCGTTCCGACATTTACGGTCAGTTGGTCGCAATGGGTGCAGCTTATCACAATGGTTTTGCTGTTCACTATGAAGGCGTTGCAAGAAGCAATGTAGATAATGAACGAATACGAGTATTGTTTAACAATCAGCTACAGGCTTTGGACGTTTTAGAATCAGGTCAATCGGAAGCGGTGATCAAGATAACAGATGACCTATGGAACCACGTAGACACGGATTGTCATTTTTATCGCACTGACGCTGACTGCACTGAAGCGATTGAATTTAGTTTTGAAGTCAGTGTTAATTTTGCAACGCCGATCGAATTATCTTCCATGCCGGCAGCACCTTATAACCCTTTTATTTTTGGAACGCCAGGTTGGGGAAGAGATGCGTTCTTTGCTGAGTCTCCAGGCCGTAGTTTAGAGATCCATTTAGCCGACAAACCAGTGACAGATTTAGCTGATCTTTCTTTGTTCGGTCAAGGAGATGATACCAGCGACCCAGCGAATTCTCGATATTTTAAATCTTCAAACAATATGCCGTGGGCGCTTGAAGTCGGCACCGAATGGTTACACCCATTAAGTGGAATCGATATTTCGGAGTCGTACTCTGAGTTTCAATCCTGGGTAGAATCTGCCGGTCAAACGAACGCTGATTGGTATTTACCAATTAA
The DNA here is from genome assembly GCA_026196875.1 of Kangiellaceae bacterium. Taxonomy (GTDB): domain Bacteria; phylum Pseudomonadota; class Gammaproteobacteria; order Enterobacterales; family Kangiellaceae; genus Aliikangiella. The sequence continues at coordinate 80,535 of JAPHTP010000013.1, read as the reverse complement.
GGCATCTCAGCAAAAAGTTTATCAATAGGAGAGCGCAATGAAATTATTAAATGAAAGTTCTATTTCAAAATTAGTAGCCGTAATTGGATTGGGCTTTTCGATTGGGTGTGGAGGTGGAGGCGGTGGGGCTGAAGCTCCGGCACAGGTGAGTACGCCTCCGCCTGTATTATCGAATGGTGGGAGTGGAGATATCATTGCGCCGGGCGGCTTCAATTTTTCAACCGCCAGGCCAGTTACTTTTGAAATTCAGGCTGATGCTTTTGCTGGTAAACGTGCGTATGTTTCAGTTTATTCCCAATACCAAACCAGCCATCAAGGCGACCAATTACCCATTTACGACTCAAAGTTGACCATGTTGACTCTTGATAACGCCGTGGCTTCCGAGAAAATAATGGTGACCAATGATATACAGCAAGTGTTTGTCCGAGTTAATGGGGTTAGTTCTGGAGATGTGCCATTGCATGCAGTGGTGAATATTGAAAATGGTTTAGTCAATTGGCAGTTTTAAAATAGGCATTAAGACGTCTAAATAACTTTACTCAATGACTTTAATTCCTTTCCAAAAAGCAACGCGGTCTTTAATTTGTTTGGCCGCGTCTTTAGGAACAGAATAGTACCAGGCCGCGTCAGGATTGATTTCACCATTGACAACCACATTAAAGTAGCTTGCATCACCTTTCCAGGGACAATGAGTTGTCGTTGAGCTTGACTTAAAAAAATCTTGTTTGATTGATTCTCGAGGAAAGTAGTGGTTTGATTCTACTACTACGGTGTCATCGCTCTCAGCAATAATTGTGTTTTTCCAAACAGCTTTCATTATCAGACTCCTGTTTTTTGGTTACCACCTATGCAAAGGCGTGATTCAATAGAATGCCACTAGTTGGACTAGCCTTGCCAGGCATATCTCTAAACAAGCCGCTCTAACCTTCCTTTGTGCTTGTAGATATTTTTGTAGTCCCACTGGATCTCTGTGGCTTTTTTGAGCCAACGCTTTAAGTCTTTTGCATTGATCTGTTCTAGCTCGGTATAGCGTGCCGATGCGTCTTTGTACTTGCCTGTGCCTGGCTTTAGGTTAGATTCATCGAAGTCTTCTCCACTCCAAAACATCAGCCTGATACAGTTTTTAGTTTACTATAACCTACCGTTGGATTGCCATCTAAGAACCATACTGGATGACCGTGCCAAATCTTGCTTTCAGCCTGTGGTAGATTGAGGTTAATTTCCCGCATCAATTTTTCACAGATCGGTTGCTCTTTTTCATTCTGAGCCGAGTTAAATTCTGCGATTGTGGCGTATTTCATAAATTTACCCTAATTAGCAAAACCATTTCGAAAATATCTAACAGCAAATTCTTACTAAGAGTAGTAATCTAACGAAACTATATTTTATTAACAAGCGGTTAATAGACTACTCAGTTCAGATCTTCTCACCAAGATACTTATCAAACCTTGAATTTCTTTCAAGTCAATACGCAACACCGTAGGTCCTTAAAAACTATTTTTTTTAATTCAGTGATTTATAAAATATTGACTGGAAAGTGAGATGTCGCACTCAACAAATTCGGCTGATACAGCAACTATTAACAACTTGCATAGTTAGTCAGGGGAGGTGTTGCTATGCGAGATATACTGGTTCAATTGCTCGCTCACAATATATTTCAAGAGAGGCTGGTGTTTGCCTTTGAAAAGCATTGAAGCGAACTTAACCACTTTGCGCGTTGTTTTCGGATCTCAGGTAGTGCATACAGGATTCAATCAATGCAGTAGTTGACGAGTCATGGAGATTGCTAGGCTTTTGCATTTTGAAATTGGAAAGTACATCTTTTGCTAAGCTCTTACCGAGTTCAACGCCAAATTGGTCAAAGGAATTAATATTCCAAATTACGCCTTGTACAAAAGTCTTGTGCTCGTACATGGCGATCAGCATACCCAAATTTCGCGGCGTAAGCTCTCGGAATAAAATGCTATTGGTTGGCTTGTTTCCATCGAAAATCATATGAGGTAATTTAGCGCTAATGTCTTCTTCTTTTAGACCTTTAGTCCTTAACAGGCGTATGGTTTCCTCCTTGGAGCGTCCTTTCATTAAGGCTTCGGTTTGTGCGACAAAGTTTGATAGCATTACTTCTTGTTGTTCAAACTGTCGGCTTTCCGGTAAAACACAAGCAATAAAGTCGGCAGGGATCGTTTGACTACCCTGGTGCAACAGTTGGAAAAACGCATGTTGTCCGTTGATACCTTGTGAACCCCATAGTATTGGGCCAGTTGAGTAACCAATTTTCCCACCCGTTTTGGTTACACTCTTACCGTTACTTTCCATTTCCAGTTGTTGCAAGTACTGAGGCAGAAGATCAAGGCGGTGGTTGTAGGGTAAGATGGCATGTGTCTTAAAACCAAAAAAATTGTTATACCAAACGCCTAGTAGACCCATAATAACGGGGATGTTTTGCGCAAAAGGTGTGTAGCGAAAATGGTCATCCATGACCTTCGCGCCTTGGCGCAATGCGTTAAAGTTTTTCATCCCTATTGCTAGTACTATTGAAAGACCTATGCTTGACCATAATGAGTAACGGCCGCCAACCCAATCCCAAAAGCTAAACATGTTGATAGGGCTGATACCAAAATGAATGACTTCTTCTCGGTTTGTTGAAACGGCGACAAAATGTTTTTTCATGAATCGCTTTTGTTTTACAAATGCCAAAAACCACTCTTTGGCTGCTTGTGCATTGGTCATGGTCTCCTGCGTGGTAAACGACTTTGATGCAATAATAAAAAGGGTGGTGGCTGGGTTGAGAGCCTCCATTACATCATTGAACTGGGAAGGGTCAACGTTAGAAATAAAGTGAAAGTTTAAATTCGATTGGCGATATTGTTTTAAGGCGCTGACTACAAACTTCGGCCCAAGATCAGAACCGCCTATACCAATGTTCACCACGTCTGTTATCGGCCTTCCGGTAAAACCCAATTTCTCCCCTGCATGCAACTGCTCGCTAAGTTGTTCTATTCGGTTTAACTCAGCTTGAACATCTCGGTTTATATCCTGTCCTCGATACATTAATACGTCCGAGCTGTTCAGCCTGAGGGCACCATGTAGCGCTGCTCTTTGTTCTGTTGTATTAATGTTCTTACCTCGAAACATAGCTTCGATTTGGCTTTTTAAGTTTGCCTCAATAGCCAAGTCAACCAATCTAGCAAGTGTTTCTTTGGAAATTCTGTTTTTGGAGAAGTCAAATAGCATATCTTCAAAATTAATGCTAAATCTCTGGTGACGTGCCTTATCAAACTTAAACATATCTTTCATATGGGCGTTCTTTATTTGGGAATAGTGCTGCCATAATGATTTCCAACTTGCTGATTGAGTTAAGGTATTCATGATTTCTCCCACATGAATTAATTAAGATTTGAAACGATTACTGCACGAGGTCGGGTGACTGGCAAAGGACAGTGCTTGTGATCATTAATATTGGTTGCAATAAAGCCGGACTCTAAGATTTTTGCGTTGGCACCGACTACGTAATACTCGGTACAGTAACGAAGGCTACTTCTATAGTCACGAATAGGGTATCGATAGCTATAAAGCCATGGCCCCAAAGTATTCAACTGCTTGTAAACTTGGATGTCTCGAAGCTTACTCGATTCGATTACTGGCAAGTTATCGGGACCATATTGTCTATTGAGCTGAGAAAACCTATCGTGGTGTTGGGTCCAAAAATCTGTGGCAACCGTTGCGCGTAAATCTGTACCTAAATAGGTTATCTGATCGGGATTTCCTTTTACTAGAACCAATTCAGCAGCGGGTGCCCCCACCCATGTAAGCGTATTGGCCTGTGATTGGTTTAAATAGTTATAGACCGGCGGGTGACATGCCGAAATATTAGTCAGGCATAAAACAAAAGCAAGTAACTTTAAAAGTTGTGTTCCTAATTTAAGCATATGAGTAAGCCTCTTTTATATCTTCACGTTGACTGTAGCTAGCTTGCTTAAAAAGAAGTAACCGAGTTTTTCTATCTTGACGAATATTTGTTTAGGTAGAACTTTTAAACTAATTGCGGAAAATAAAGTGATCAATGTCTTAAGAGGTTCCTCAAACAAAATCTGCTTATTTGACTTCAATGAGTCGACTACCAATTTTAAAGCTTGGTTTTTTCGGTGCGCTTTTACCGCGTGACGCGCAAGATACCTAAGCTGATAAGCCCTGGCTAAGCTGCTCCACTTGGAAACTTTATTTGGATTTATCATCGAAGCCTTACCGATAGCTCGCTCCCATGATAAGAACTGCTTATTTAGGTTTGACGAAAGGCCGCTGGAGTTAACTCGATAGAAAGTTAAACATCGCGGAATACCTTCAAATCGCTTACGAGATTGTAGAGCTATCCTCAGCCAGTATTCGATATCCTCTGATTGCCTGAAAGATTCGTCAAAAAAACAACGTTCTCTAGCCCCACTTCGATATATCCAAAAGCTCGTTCGGTCAAGAACACTGCGTCTAATTACTGGAGCTGAGCCGTTACCGATAGGGTTACGGCAAATGATATTTTTAAAGCTGATATTTTTTAACTTTGGCGATTGGGTGACGCCCATTGGATGATTAGCTTCATCAATTAAGGCTGAGCTAGAAAAGCTAACGCCAATATCTTTATCGTTTTGTAAGTGCGCCACATGATACTTAAGTTTGTCTCTGTGCCAGATGTCATCGGAATCGATAAATGCGATAAACCGTCCACTCGATTCTCTAATGCCGGTGTTTCTAGCGCCTGCTAATCCTCGATTGCGTTGCCTTACGATTCTAATTCTTGAGTCTTTAAATGTACGACATATGTTATAAGAGTTATCAGTTGAGCCATCGTCAACAATGATGAGTTCAAAATCTTTATAAGATTGCAGCAATACTGAAGAAATCGCGAATTTTACATATTTCTCGACGTTGTAAACCGGCATTATAACTGAAACTTTTATCATGTTGACCCTCGTAAAATAGAATGCTTAACACTAGCGAAATAAAAAATCGCTCTCTAAGTTTTGCAGTATTGAACAGACTTTTGCAGGTTCTATGCCAATTCAAAAATACCAATAAACAACGAAGGAATTTATGTTCTTAAGCATGTAGTGTTGCAATATGAGATTTAGTTTCTAATTGAATTGCAAAATGCAAAAAAATGGAATTATTCTGCGTCTATTGGATGGTTAACTTTCGTTTTCCTAGTGAAAAGCTGAGGTAAATCAATCCGGCGAATAGTTGTAGATGATAAAAAGGAAATGAAGGCACTAATTATGCAACTTGAGTAAAATCAATCCTGAACATTGAGAGGTTAAGATGAGTAGGGCTGTTAATAATTCGGTTAAATACAACTTTGTAGAACAGCTAGTACAGAGTGGCTATCAGTTTGCCTATGTTTTATGGAAGCTTATTCGCAGGTACTTCGTTTTTCGTACTCATGGCGCACAAACAGTTGTTCTAAAGGAGAAAAATATTTTGTTAGTGAAAGCATGTTATCGGGACACTTATTGTTTTCCAGGTGGATATGTTAAGCGTGGTGAAGAGCCTTTATCCGCTGCTCAAAGAGAGCTTGAAGAAGAAGCAGGGGTGCTTGTGCTTGAGTCTCAGCTTAAGTTTGTTGAGAAATTCTCGGCTAAATGTCATAAGGCCGTCTGTGAAGATAGTATTTTTGAAGTAGTATTGGACAGGGACGCTCTCGTATATCCCGTTCCTGACGGAAAAGAAACAGTTGAAGCTCGGTTTTTCTCGATATCGGAAATTAGAAACTTAGACCTTGATAGCAATGTCAAAAAATATCTAGAAATAAGAAAATTATTTTGACGAAGATTTGCATTTTGCGAATCAATTTGAGATTAAAGCTGCGAATTGAAAATATCATATTCCTATCAAACTTTATACCTAAACTGCCTTGTACTCCTATAAATTCATAGAGTTATAACTTATCTAAGAGCTTATTTAAATAACTGGCATCTCAGTTGCAAATACCGGGTTAACTGACTTTTCCAACAGAAGGTATTGCCATGAAACAGCTTGTCAAATATCAACACAATCAAGTCGCTAATATTTGCGAATTAGTCGCCACTAATAAGGACGTCTTTCAGAACGGTACTATTGAAGAGTCAAGCTTTTCGTTATTGGGAGTAAAGATCTGGAATGGAAGGATGGAGCGAGCGGTTGACTGGCTGATAGATCGTGCGCTATATCGAAAGTCATCAGTAATCGGTTTTGTTAACGCAAATAATTTGAATATCGCCTATCAAGACTGTGAGCTTCGCCGACACTATAATCGTGTTTGCGATAGAGTGTTTGCTGATGGTTCCGGGGTTAGACTTGGCGCTGCGATAAAAGGCGTTAATGTTGTTGAAAATGTTAACGGCACTGACATGTTGCCTTTGCTGTGCTCACACGCTTGTCAAAGTGGAGTAAGCATATTTCTATTAGGAGCGAAGCCTGGAACCGCAGCGCAGGCTGCAAAAAATTTATTAGTCCGTTTTCCCCAGTTGAAAATCGCGGGTACTCATCATGGTTATTTAAACGATGAACTTAGTTGTAAACGCGCAATTAAAAGGATCAATGAAGCTAAACCCGATATTCTTTTGGTTGCGATGGGAACGCCTCTTCAGGAAAAGTGGCTTACCCAAAACCTTGCAAAGATAGAATGTCCGGTCAAAATGAGCGTCGGCGGTTTATTCGACTTTTTTGCAGAGAACGTATCTCGAGCACCTTTATGGATGAGAGGCATTGGTTGTGAATGGGTGTGGAGAATTATCCAGGAACCAAGCAGAATGTGGAGAAGGTACATTCTGGGGAACCCACTATTTTTGTCTAGAGTCTGTTACGAGCTAATTAAAGGTGGAGGCGATGAAACTAACAGCCAGCTTGAGCAGACTCAAAGCAAAAGCAAAAGTCAAAGTAAAGCCCAAAACAATCTACTTTCTTTAAACCTGAAAGCATTCCTGTTTTTAAAACGAGGCATCGACATTTTTGCGAGCCTTATGTTACTTGCTCTTTTCACGCCTTTATTTTTGCTGGTGGCTGTCGCAATTAAATTAGATTCAAAAGGTGGGTTGCTTTACAGTCAAGACCGAATTGGCCGAGGCGGCAAGAAGTTTAAATTTTGGAAGTTCCGTTCAATGAGCGACGATGCTGATGCGTCACTTGTGACCATTGAGAAAGATAATGAATCTGCTGGAAATGTATTATTTAAGATAAAAAGTGATCCGCGGATAACCCGCGTTGGTAAATTTATTCGCCGTTTTTCCATTGATGAACTGCCGCAATTGTGGAATGTTTTAAAGGGAGATATGTCTTTAGTGGGCCCCCGTCCCTGTCTACCAAGAGAGTTGGCCAAATATCAGTTGTCTGATCGCGTTCGTCTTGCAATTAAACCTGGTATCACTTGCTTCTGGCAAGTTGGAGGGCGTTCCGAACTCAGTTTCTCTCAGCAAATACAGCTAGATAAAAAGTACATTCAAGAGCGTTCGATTTTGACGGATTTTAAAATTTTGCTTCTCACTATTCCCGCCGTATTGAGCGGTAAAGGAGCATACTGAATCGAGATAAGTGATTAGGTCGCGAGGAACAGGCCATAAACCATCAAAAAGAGCGAGATTAATCGGAGAAGTGAAAATAAATCTAGAATTTTTATGTTGCGTTGTATTAAATTTGAACTAAGGGCAATTAGCCGATAAATTGGCTCTATCTTGTCAGAATCATAGCCAACAATGAAAACTAAAAATGGAAAACGGGAGAAGTCATGGAGCCAGATACTAAACGACCGATAAATTATCTTACGCTCTTTTTAGAGTTTATTTCTATTTTCACCGGCGTACTGCTTGCATTTGCAGTGTCTGAGTGGCAGGAAAGTCAAAATAAGGCGGAGGCAGCAAAATATTCCTTAAATAGCGTTTATTACGAAGTTAGGAGTAATTTAGAAGCGGTAAAACAACTTCATCAAAATAATCTGGATTACATTGCTTATGCCGAGCAAACTTCACGACAAGGAAGTTCAAGTGGCAGTTTGGAAGAAAAGAAATTTGTTCCAGGGATACAGCTTTTAGATACTTCATGGCAGATTGCCCAATCAAAAGAGCTAGCCAATTATATCGACTACCAGGCACTTTCAAGTTTGTACGAAGTTTATTCTCTTTTGGCCGTTTATAAGGCAAGTGGTCAGAAACTGATTGAAAGCTCATTAACGCTTACCGCTTTTATTACAGCGTTAGGAAAAGAGGAAGAAGAGATAAATTTCGAAAAAAACTACTTAGACTATTTGAAAATGATGGTAGATTTTGAGAAGCAATTAATAATGAAGTTTGAAAACGCAGAGTTACAATTGAGCAAGCAACTTGCTTCTTCATAAAAAAAGGAGCCGAGAGGCTCCTTGAAAAGTGATCGTCTATTTCGCGGATGCGAACATCAAATATTCAATCGTTTTTACATTAGATAATCTTCTTCATATCTGTCATATAAGCGCGCAGCTCTTGACCGATAATTTCTACCGGGTGAGAACGAATTAATTCATTAACTGTAACTAGCTCTTGGTTATCAACAGAATAGGACTTAAGTTCTAAACCGCCGCCGATATCTTCAGTAGTCAATTGGGGAACCAGTTTTTCCTTTAATAAAGGTACCGCGGCGTTAGCAAATAAGTAGTTACCGTATTCTGCAGTATCAGAGATAACCACATTCATTTCATAGAGGCGTTTGCGAGCAATGGTGTTTGCGATAAGCGGGGTTTCGTGCAGCGACTCATAGTAAGCTGACTCTGGAAGAATACCTGCTTCTACCATTAACTCAAATGCCTGCTCAACCCCAGCTTTGATCATTGCAACCAGGAAAACACCTTGATCGAAATAGGTTTGCTCATTAATCTCATTGCTACTTTCAGGCGCATTTTCAAAACCGGTTTGACCGGTTTCTTCACGCCACTTGAGCAGATTGGCATCGTCGTTTGCCCAGTCTTGCATCATATTTGAAGAAAACTCTCCTGAGATGATGTCATCCATATGTTTGGCAAATAGTGGGCGCGTCAGCGTTTTGATTTCTTCCGCCAATTTATTAGCGCGTAATTTAGCAGGATTCGATAAGCGATCCATCATATGAGTAATACCACCAATTTTAAGTGCTTCGGTGATAGTTTCCATACCTTGCTGGATTAGTTTGCCCGCGTAGGCAGGAGCAACGCCATCTGCAATCATTTTGTCATAGCCAAGAATTGATGCGGTTTGCAACATGCCGCATAAAATAGTTTGCTCGCCCATTAAGTCTGATTTAACTTCCGCGACAAAAGAAGAAGCGAGAACACCTGCACGGTCGCCGCCGGTGCCTGAAGCCAATGCTTTGGCGATTTCGAAACCTTCGCCCTTCGGATCGTTTTCGGGGTGCACTGCAATCAGGGTTGGTACACCGAAACCGCGTTTGTATTCTTCACGAACTTCTGTTCCTGGACATTTGGGCGCGCACATGACAACGGTAATATCTTTACGGATCTGCTGGCCTTCTTCGACGATGTTAAAGCCGTGGGAATAGCTTAAAGTGGAACCTTCTTTCATTAGCGGCATGACCGTTTCTACAGCATTCTTGTGCTGCTTATCCGGAGTCAGGTTGTAAACCAGATCTGCCTGGGGTACTAACTCTTCAATAGTGCCAACGTTAAAATTCTCTGATGTTGCTTTTTGCCATGAGGCGCGTTTTTCTTCGATCGCTTCTTTACGCAGGGCATAAGAAACATCTAGACCCGAATCGCGCATATTTAACCCCTGGTTAAATCCTTGCGCACCACAACCAAGGATGACAATCTTTTTGCCTTTCAAAAATTCACAGCCATTGCTGAATTCGTCTTTGGACATAAAGCGGCAAACCGCCAATTGAGCTAGTTGCTCACGAAGATTGAGACTATTGAAATAGTTAGCCATCAGTATAACTCCAGGTAATTTAAAACGGATATGACCGCCAGTGTATGCCCGAAATAGTGTTGCGTAAATTGATATATGTGGGATAGTATATTGCATAAAGTGAAATATAGGTTTCGCCTTGTTTCAATTTTTGCTGTATGAAGATAAATGAAGATAAGCTTATGAATATCAGAGACTTACAAGCTTTTACCCAACTCAGCCAGAGTCTGCATTTCAATCAGACTGCTGAGGCAATCCATACCAGTCCCTCTACTTTAAGCCGAATGATTCAACGATTGGAGTCGGAATTCGACCAAACTTTATTTGAAAGAGATAACCGTAGTGTGAAATTGACACCTGCCGGGCAGCGCTTTCAACGTTTTGCACAAGTGGTTTTAAACGAGTGGCAGGTACTCAAAAATGACTTCGACGCGGAACAGCAAACTTTGCATGGTGAGTTGACTATCTACTGCACGGTAACGGCTGCACATTTATATCTCCCTCAATTGATTGAAAAGTTTAGACAGCTTCATCCGTTAGTTGAAATAAAGCTCGAAACAGGGAACGTGGCGGTAGCCTATCAAAAAGTTGAGAGTGGAGATGTTGATTTCGCGTTTGCTGTGGCTAACAATAAAATTGCTGACAAGTTCATTTTCCATCATCTGCATCACATTCCTTTTAAGGTAATCGCGCCTAAGCAGTCAACCCAGTTTTCCCAATTCTTATCTTTAGATAAAGGCAGAAAAGCTAAAATAGAATGGCATAAACTGCCTTTTGTGATGCCCGAAGTAGGGCCGGCACAAAAGCGCGTTAAAGAGTGGTTGGAGAAGATGAATTTAAAACCCGAAATCTACGCGCAAGTGTCTGGGCATGAGGCGATAGTGAGTATGACTGCGCTTGGTTGTGGAATTAGTGCGGTGCCTGAGCCAGTGTTAGAGTTAAGTCCGGCGAGAGACAGAGTACAAATTTTGCCGGTGCCATTTGCACCGCGACCATTTGACTTAGGGATGTTGAGTTTAAGGCGTAGAATGGAAGTGCCCTTGATGGCCGCGTTTTGGCAGTTAGTTAGAAGCAGTGTTGTTGAATAGGTACTTTTTGATTAACCTGAAATTGAAAAAATAAGAGGATACGATCTATGAAAGGAGCATGCCTTTGTGGAAATGTTGAATTTGAAATCCAAAAAGATTCGTTAAAACTTTATCAGTGTCACTGCAAGTTATGTCGGATACAGTCAGGCACTTTTTCAAATTGGGCAACCATTATTCCTAATGAGAAATTTCAATTTTTAAAAGGTGAAAAACATATTAAAAGCTGGGTAAAGGATACCGGATTTCGAGCTGACTTTTGTCGAGATTGCGGAGCATCGGTGCCTAACCCACTAAGAAATAGTCCTTATTATTGGATCCCTGCCGGGACATTGGACGAGTCAGTGAAAGCGAAGGTTGTTTCGCATATTTTTATGGGGTCGAAATCACCTTGGGAAGGTGATTCCCAAGAAGTAAATGTTTATGAGGAATTTCCCGGATTTGAAAAACATATAGCGTGTTTAAATGGCTAAATTTATTGGCGTTGATGTTTGGAAAAATGATTTTTTAATAGAGTTTCTGCCACCCAATAGCCTAAATAGGCAGCTATAAAGGCCAGCCAGATACTGGTTCCTTGCATTTTTCCTATCCAGTAGATAGGCCAGGTTAAGGCGGTGAGCAAGTTTAGAATTGATTCAATAAGGAACTTAATAATAACTTCAGTAATTATGTTGCTTATAGTTAAATCAAAGGGTTTAAAGTCAGTAATTATTGTCGTTAGTTCTTTCCACTCAACGACCAAATAAGTCCATAGGCCGACCATTCCATAAAAGCCGCCGCCAAATTGAACCCATTTTTTATGCAGGAAGTCAGAATGCTTGTCTTCCTCTGAATCTTTCTCGTCTTTATGCGACTTTTCTTTTTTCTCAATTATTTCGTGGAATTGTTTGTCACTACGGTTGTTAATCCAATAAAGCGTCACCAACGAAACAAGGAAAACTGGAAGACCGGCTTTTAATAAGGCAATGAAAGCTTGTTCAACCATAGATTCGTTTAGTTTAATTTTTACTTGAACTTAACTACTTGTATAGGTAGTATGGTCGCTGCTAGTCAATTTGTAGCTTAAAACCCCGAATAAACGCATATACTGTGATTATTTATTGTGCAATGTTCTTGATGCTAGAAGGCATTTGAGTAGTTCTTACTTCTTTGAGTGATCTCGACTCTTTTGAGTTATCTCTACTCCAAAGAACAAAGCCGTTTTTTCACGTGTAGCACTTACACAAATGGAGCAAATCCCATGGCAGTGGTGACCCTTTATATGTCAGATAGAGATCAAAGTAAAACTTTTAGCGATAAAAAAGAAGCAGACAATTACGACAAAATGCTTGAACTTGCAGAAAATGTGAGTGTTTGGATGGAGCGCGAAATTGACGGATTAAGTGAAGAACAGACTGAGGCGATTGGTTTGTTATTGGCTGAAAATAAAGACACTTTATTAAAAGCACTAAAAGGTAAGTCGGCAGTATTGTTGGAAGAGCCAACTGAAGAAAGTGAAGAAAAGGTAACGCCAATTAGTGCTTCAGCATAGCAACTGAGTTATCTAAATAAAAAAGGAGCGCTTAGGGCTCCTTTTTAACTCACTTTTATTCTCACCACTTTCATATACTCAAATTCCAGCCCGGCAACGGTTTCGACTTGAGGGTAGTAAGTCAGATTGATTCTTTGTCCCTTGGAGAGCTTTTTGTAAGGCTGTTTCCTTTTGTACTTAAAAGGTACATCACACCCTTCGATCATAATGCTATTAACGTACCATCCGTCTTTTTCTCTTTGGGTGTGGCTAACGACCTTTTTAAAATCCGAATGAATTAAATTCTGATGTTTTTTGGTCAGCTTATCGGGATCAGAACGCATCAATCAGGTCCGGTATGTCTCAAGATTTTCCGTGGTTAACCAAAGAAAGGACGCACGCTAAAGTAAAGAACAGCGGATACAAATGCCAATACAAGTAGAATTTTTATTGGCGAATGCAATACCGATTGCCAGTACGTGGGATATTCCCCGGACTCTATTTTAATGCGTCGTTCTGTTTGGACTTTGTGGTAGCGCTGTTCTTGATATTCATCAATTAGCGATCTAGCTTGCTCGAACTGGTCTTCCTGTTTAAGCCATATTCCAGCGAAAGATAGCCCCCAAGAGCCAGCGCTGGTTTCGTAATAATCAATTTCGTTGCCGTCCAGGACTTCACGAATTTCGTCCGCTTCGTCGTCTGGAACGCCATTTAATTTAAATAACAATTTTGCCACTTATGTGACCTACACTTCTCGATAAAAAGGCGCAAATTGTATCAGCAAGCTGAGATTAGGCATAGCCTGGTTATTAAATAATCAGACAAAGCTGTATCTTTGAGTGAGATTATCGTTAAAAATAAGACACTTATAGAAACAAATAATCAGTTTAGTCTATACTTGGACAAGTCTTAGCTTTGCCCAGATAAGCTTCGGACTCGTGTGCGAATAGGAGTTGAATCGTACCAAATAAAATATTTAACCGTAGGGACGATTTAGGAAGGGGGCCTGGTCGATAAGGTTAATTGGTGCCGATGACTAACGGATAAAAGGTGTCCGTTTGGTTATTCAATCAACAAGCTCAAAAATAAAAGGCGACTTATTAACGTGCGACAATCAACTATTGGCAGCATTGCTCAAAAGATGAACTATTTGATTGGTTTGTGGTTGTTGCTTACTTTTACAACGACCTATGCAAACGCCGTCGTTGAGCTCAATGATGAAGATGCCAGTTCAAATCTCTATGATGAAATTTCCTATTTTTTGGATGAAAGCCGTCAGCTAACCTTTCAACAAATAGTCCATCAGTCTTTTGCTAAAACCAAGAAGAGTAACGATTCTAATCTGTCATTTGGTTACACCGATGCTAACGCTTGGGCTCGAGTAAGACTAACCAATCAATCGCAGATGCAAAATTGGTTAGTCGAGGTTGGTTATCCAATATTGGATAACGTTGAGCTTTTTCTGGTTAGACGCGATAAATTGGTAGCGCACTATACGACGGGCGATCACTTTCCATTATCTGAAAGACCATTTGAGCATCGCAATTTTGTTTTCCCTCTCACTCTGGAGACAGGCCAAGAATACACACTCTATCTCAAAGTCGCTTCATCCAGCTCGTTGCGAATTCCCCTTTCTTTGTGGCAGGAAAAGGCATTTTTCGAAGCCGATCAATATCGCATTATGAAGCAAGGCGTGTACTTCGGAATTTTAATCATAATGATGTTGTACAACCTGTTTATTTTCTTTTCCATCAAAGAAAAAGCGTACCTTCATTATGTATTCTATGTTGCGTCTTATATCATTGTACAAGCCTCAATCAACGGTTTTTTGGGGCAACTGGCGCCAACTTTGCCGAATGTTATCACTGACAAAAGCACGGTGCTGAGTCTGTCTTTAGTGATTTTATTCGGATGTAGTTTTTCCTTAAGTTTCCTCAATTTAAAGTTTAATCACTTGATCGCTTATCGTGTGTTAAGTGTTATGGCTGTTTTAGGCGGTGCTAATTTTTTGCTTTCTATTTTCTTGCCTTATTCAATCAGTATTAAAGCCGCTTTAATTCTTGCTGTAGCCGGTGCATTGCTAATTACATTCTTTGGTTTTATCTTGTGGTTGCACTATGGGGTTAGAGAAGCGAGGTTTTTCTCAATCGCCTGGGCGGGATTTTTACTTGGTTCTATTTTAATGATGCTCAGCAGGTTACATTTGTTGCCTGATAATTTTATTACGGAAAATGCCGCACAACTTGGCTCTTCATTTGAAGTAATGCTGCTTTCATTTGCACTCGCAGATAAGTTCAGCCAAATGAGGGGAGAAAAGGAATTGGTCGAAACTCGTGCCAAAGAATCCTTAACACAGGTAAACACGCTGTTAACTGAAACCATGATTCGACTGGAGAAAAGTAACGCGATTAAAAGCGACTTTTTAGCCACCGTGAGCCATGAGTTAAGGACACCGATGAACGGTATCATTGCTTCCAATGAGCTGCTAAAAATTGCTGATTTGCCTGAAGAAACCAAAGAGTATGTCCAAATCTGCGAAAACAGTTCCAAGCAAATGATGGAGCTGATTGATTCAATGTTGCAATTTGTGGACATTCAATCGGGACAGGCGAATTTGAAAAAAGAGCTGATTGATATTGACTGTCTATTTGCCGAAGTAGGAGATAGTATTCGCGTTGATTATGCAGACAAAAAGATTAAATTCATGCCAAATCTTCCAAGCAAGTTTAAGGCTGATCTTTACACTGACTATCAGAAATTACTGCAAATAATTGAAGAACTCGTCGATAACGCATTTAAATTTACTACTGCCGGCGAAGTATGTTTAGGTGTTCGTCTATTAGGCGATGGTAGTCTGGCAGATATCGAATTTTTTGTCATCGATACCGGAATTGGGATCGAGGAAGAACATCTAAGCAAAATCTTTGACGCCTTTTATTTGGTTGATAGTACATCCAAGCGAAAATATGGTGGGATCGGCATGGGACTAACAACTGCTCAATCGCTTGCCAATATATTGGGAGGAAATATTAGTGTTGAATCAACCTATGGCGAGGGAAGCGAGTTTAAGTTGAAACTCCCACTTTATTCGCTAAAGACTTGATTAGTAAATAATTTTCTTAGTATCAGCTTATCCTATCTAAGAACCTCCTTAAGCATCTAATTGAAATTTCAGTTTTAGCTTTTCGCTCTATAATAATTAGTTATTTTGTGTACAAATAAAGTTTTTATAGGCTTATCAGGTGATTGGCACTACAATAGCGGCTGTGTGCCTCGCCGGATAATTAATTTCAAATAAGAACCGACTTATGACTATTTCTGCAACCCCACGACTTGAAGACAATCTTATTATGCAACTTCTGGAAGAGTATTACGGGCTGTCCGGAGAGTTAAAAGAACTACCGAGTTATGCTGATTTGAACCGGCTGTTACAAGGTAGCGATGGCATTCGAAGAGTAGTAAAGATAGCTAACCTCAACCAAAGTACCGACGAATTGGATTTCGAAAACCAGGTAATGAACTTGCTTGAAGATGATCCAGCGGTGGCTGTCAATGTTCCCAAGTTATTGCTCGGTAAAGACGGCAAAACTCAGATGTTTGCGATTAAAGATCAAGACAATCGAGTGTGCCAAATGCGGGTGATAAGCTTTTTGCCCGGAGAGTTATGGGCGGAGGTTGATTGTAATAATAGCCAGGTGAAAAAGAATCTGGCGGAAAGCTTAGGACACGCTTTAGCTGGTGTTGACAAAGCCTTACGGAATTTTTCTCATGCTGCGAGTCATCGCTATTTGGTGTGGGACATTCGCCACGCTAATGTGGTTATCAATAAACATTTAGATAGCATTCAGTCGAGTGATGGTCGGCAGAAAATTATGCAAGTCTTGTGCGACTATGAGGCACAAGTTTTACCTTTCTTATCTGAATTACCGCAGCAAATCATTCACAATGATGCCAATGATTACAATTTGCTTGTTGATAGTGAAAAGCAAGAAGTAAGCGGATTATTTGACTTCGGTGATATGGTTTACACTTTTCGAATTGCAGAACTCGCTATTGCTTGTGCTTATGCCGTTATGGAAGAAGACAAGCCAGCACAAGTTATTCAAACTTGCGTTAAAGCCTATCATCAAGTCAATCCCCTGCAACCCGTAGAGCTGGAAGTTTTGCTCAATATGATCAGAGCGAGACTGGCAGTGAGTTTATGCATGTCGAGCTATCAGTATTCGCGGCAGCCTGATAATGACTATCTACTGGTATCACAAAAAGGTGCTTGGCAAGGGTTAGCGGATTTAGCCGAAATTGATCCAATTGCGTTTACCTTACAGCTAAAACATCTCTGCGGTATAAAAGATATTGACGGCCAGGATAGCCAGAACATTATTCAATATCGTAAGCGGCATCTGAGTGAAAACTTGAGCTTGGCTTATCAGCAGCCGTTGAAAATTGTTGCCGGTCGAATGGCCTATTTATACAACGAAGCAGGTGAGCGTTACCTAGATATGGTCAACAATGTTTGTCATGTCGGACATTGCCATCCCAAAGTTGTGGTGGCCGGTCAAAAGCAAATGGCAAAACTCAATACTAATACCCGCTATTTACACGATAACATTATTCAGTTTTCAAAAAAGCTATTGGCAACCATGCCGGAGCAATTGTCTGTTTGCATGTTTGTTAATTCCGGCAGTGAAGCAAACGAGCTCGCTTTACGATTAGCGCGAAAATTTACTAATCGAAAATCGATGGTTGTTGTGGAGGGGGCGTATCACGGTAATGCCAATGCTTGCATCGATATTAGCCCATATAAATTTGACGGTGCCGGAGGCGATGGTGCGCCCGATTGGGTTAAACAGACTATCGTACCCGATCCCTTTCGAGGTAAATATAGGGGGCGCACAGCTGAAACCGCTAAGCAATATGCTCTAGACGTAAAACGGGTTGTCGATGAATTTGCCAAACAGGATAAGCCTGTTTGCGCATTTATTTGCGAATCGATCCAAGGTGTCGGTGGACAGATCATTCATCCGCCAGGATATTTAAAACAGGCTTACCAATATGTACGCGATGCCGGTGGCGTCTGCATTGCCGACGAAGTACAGGTTGGTATGGGACGAGTAGGTACTCACTGGTGGGCTTTTGAAACCCAGGATGTGGTTCCGGATATTATTACAATCGGCAAGCCTCTCGGCAACGGTCATCCTTTAGCGGCAGTTGTTACAACTAAAGAAATTGCTGACGCCTTTGTTACCGGTATGGAGTACTTTAATACCTTTGGTGGTAATCCGGTTTCTTGCGCTATTGGTAGCGCAGTACTCGACATAGTTAAAGAGGAAAATCTGCAGCAACACTCTATTGAAGTGGGTAGACACCTCGTTGGAGGTTTGCAAAAGCTTCAAGGAAGCTTCCCCATAATTGGTGATGTCAGGGGCCTAGGCATGTTTATTGGTGCTGAGTTTGTTAAAGACCCGGTAACGTTAGAGCCGGCAACCGAGCAAATTGATTACGTAATAGAAAGATTAAAGGACGAGGGCATACTACTAACCACTGAAGGGCCATTTCATAATGTGCTTAAAATCAAGCCGCCACTGGCTTTTTCAATACTAGATGCTGACTTCTTTTTAAACAAATTGAAATCGATTCTGGCGGAGTCTAAAGCACGAATATAACCAGCTAATTCTCAGTATCCCACCGCTGAATATCAGAGTTTGTTAAAAAATATATCTCAAAATGTTATTTTTGGTCTTGTTAAACAATCGTTAATTGGTTAATATTTCGCCCGTCAAAATATTAACAATAAGCTAGGTTATTTGAATTTTAACCAATGTTTTTCATTGTAAAAGATCCAAATGTTCCCTAGAAGGTGTTACTGAAGAGGGAATTTCATCCGATCAGTAATGTGCTGAAATTATTAGATTTTTCGACTTAAAACGGAATAGTTGAAATTTAATTAGTATTATTCAGTTGCATTCAGTTCTTCAAAGTACTCCTTAAAAAAGACAGGCCAGCAAATATTCGTAGCCCACCCAATCTTGGTCATTGGCGGGTAAGGGATAGTTATGCCTTTTTGTCCCGCTTCCTCTGGGATTGCCCAAACGAGGTATACCAAGGGTGAGTGTGTATAACAGAAATGTCAGTGATTAAAAATTTGGACATTTCTAATGATTTCAAGGCTTTATTCTGAGCGAAGTCAGAAGAAAGTCTGATAATTACAAATATTAGGCAGGGATTTGCTAACTGTGAAGCGAGTTAATCGGGCACAATCGTGGGCGAGAAAAGTTGAGTTATAAAAGAAATTTTGAGGATGTTATGAAAAGAATAGTTTTGGTGTTGGTGGGCATTTTATTATCTGCGTCTGCTTCCGCCTTTGAATGCCAACCATATGGGTGTGTCTCGACAATATCTGATCTTTATACTAATGCCAATGGCTATATATACGTCGCAACACCAGATGATGAGACAAAAGCTAACTGCACCGTTTATCCGGGAAATTATTTCGTATTAAAGCCGGAATCACAAAATGCTGACAAGATCTATTCATCTTTGTTAGCGGCATATGTTTCACAGAAGAAGGTTCAACTAAGAGTCGTTGAAGGGAGCCCCGTGTGTGAGCTTGCTTATGTTCGAATGCATGTGGATTTCTAAGTTTTGCTTTGCTCATTATACAAACGAGCCCAGCGACCAATGTTTGCGTTTAAGATCGCTTTACCTAACCCAACAATCACTGACAAGAATACGATAACTTTTATATGGAAAAATTGAACAAATGAAAAAAATTAGTGTTGATAGTGTTTTTAGTATTTCCACAATTAGCTTTAGCCGGCGGTTATTCTAATTGGGCCATCCCTACAAGAATTGATATTGAACGGGACGGCGGCTTTATGATTTATGGCGCTTTTGGAAATCCGGCTGGATGCAATGAACCAAACCGAATTTATGTTCAAAAAGCCCATCCGCAATATGCGGAAATTTATTCAACCGCTTTGGCTGCATTTTCTGCTGGTAAAAAATTACAGGCGTATGTTCACCAGTGTACGGCCGTTGGTTGGTATTCGGGCTCGCAAGTTATTTTTAATACAGTCACACCATCTGGTGTGGTGAATGTGATGAACTAGTGGTGTGAAACACTATTTAACACAATAGTCTAGATTCAAAGATATTTAGGTTTATTCATAGGTGAATATTAATGAAAAAGTTAGTAATTAAATTCAGCAGCTTGATAGCTGCTTTATCAATTTCTTTTTACGCAAATGCTGCTTATGTTCAAAGTGGAGATAGCAAAATTACTTTCCTTTCGGTGTATAGCCGAAGCTCTGCTCCGGGAGATGTTTTTATTCGAATTTCAAACCCTGCATCGGAATGTGTAGACGGCTACTATGTCTTAGCGGATTCTCCCGGAAAAGACTCGGTCTTGAGTATGGCTTTATCAGCTTACCATTCAGGTAAAAAGATCAGAATTAATGGTTGGGATGAACCAAATTGGCGAGGAGCATCTAGCAATAATACTTGTGAAATTGAAGGGATACAATTCGTAGATTATTAGTTTGAATTTTAAGTTTGTTCTGCTAAAGCTTATCTGAAGAGATAAAGAACAAATTACTATGAAGTACTAGAAAAGAATTTGAGAAATTAAAGAAAACTGGAAGAGAAAATATATGAAGATGAGAAGAGGAATCATAGCGACTTCTTTGGCGTTGGCATCGGCTATTAGTTCGCCGGTTTTTGCTGAGGATGGTCCTCCCGTTGGCGGTGGTGGAAATTATTATTCGACACAGTTCAATATTTCACCGACAAGCAAAAAGTGTCAAATACCACAAGATGGAAGTTCTACTACTTGCCCAATTTCTTTTAGCTGGCAAACGTTTAGCGACGATGTAGGTACGGTTAGCGCGATAAGGACTCTTGATATTGGTGGGACTAATGTAGCTTCCGGCGCTTCGGGTAGCTATGTTGCAAACCTCACAGTTGGTAGTGTCGCTTACCAACTTGAAGGTTCAGAATTTGCTGCCCACTCAGGAACTATAACTGCCGAGTGGGCAGATTACACCCCATTATTCTCTCATTCAACTTCTACTCATAACACAGTAACCGGTGATTTTAATGGTGATGGTGAGCAAGATGCTTACTACCAACCAAAAACTAAGGAAACCATTGGCGGGTTAATGCCGGTAGCATCAAATGGGTACTTGGATACTAATTTTCATAAAGCTTGGACAACCACCCATCCTCAAATCTCTTCCATTGAGGATTGGAGTGAAGAAAGCTACAAAGCGATTGCTGGAAACTTTAATTCCAATCCAGGCAGCGAGTTACTTCTATTAGGCAATAAGGAAATCATTTTACTTCACGGCGATGTGATTACGCCGATTGTCACTTTCCCACAAGTTAACAATGCGATTGTTTCTTGGGATGCTTCGAGTAATGCTTCCTATGCTGAATTTGAATTTGATGCTAACCCGGCGGATTATGAAGTTGTTATCGGCGACTTAACTAATGACGGGCTGGATGAAATTTTCTTGCAAGGAAAAACTAAAGGTTCGACTTCTTATATATTAAGCAATACAGGTAGTCTTGTTCAGACGCTATCTAATGGTTATTTAAATATTGATTGGAGTGCGGCTGCTTACTCAGCTTCTATTTCAGGGGGCCGGATTCATTTGACAGCTTTGACATCTGCTGACAATGATAATGTGACCAATCACAATAATACTACCGGCAGTGTGATTAGTTTGCAGACTCCGGTAACTAAACCCTCTGTCTTTGGTAGTCCTCAGTTGTACATTTATAAAGGCAGCAACTACGACTTTACGCCTTCTACGGTGAGTGAAGCTAGTCTTTCATTTACTTTGTCTGGTGCACCTAGTTGGATGTCCTTAAATTCTTCAACCGGTAGGATTTATGGTTCTGCTACTAGTTCTGCTGGTAATGAAAACTATAGTATTAAATTGAGTGCTACAGAAAACAAAAGCCATACCATTCCATCCAGCTTAAGTTTTAACTTAGCTGTCTTAGAAGCTTTTTCTATTGGTGAAAAAGAATATGATATCTACAAGGTAAGTAATGGTGATATTTATTTCGTTGCTAGAGATGGAAGTGGCTACTTCAAAATCAATCAAGAAGGTGGTCAGCAATGGATAGAGAAGATCACCCAGTCTGAATTTAATAGTGCCGGTGCTCAATTAGACAGTCGCTACAAAGTTCTTTACAGAGATATCGATAATGATGGTTCTCTGGATTTAGTTATTTACGATCAGAACTTTAATGAAAACTCATTTGCAATTACTTCTGTTTACGGGACTTCGCATACAACTCACGTCGGACTGCCACATGAGTTTGTTATTCCTGATGCGCCGCTGGAAACAATCTCTGTTCCTGAGCAACAGGCTAATGGTGCCGTGGAAGGTAGTGCCGGAGTGTCCGGTGGAGCTGCGGCTTATAGCATTCCCATCGCTATTCCGCCAGGGAGAAATGGGATGCAACCGCAAGTTTCGCTTAGCTATTCCTCCAGAGGAGGTAATGGTGTCGTTGGCGTAGGTTGGAGTTTAAATGCCGGTTCATCCATCCACCGCTGTGCCGCGAATCAAGCACAAGATGGATTTACATCTTCTCCTCAATATGATGATGTTCGCGATCGATTATGCCTTGATGGTCAGAAACTAATAAAAACATCAACTGGAGAGTATGGTGAGGACGATGCTACATATAAAACTGAATTTGATAATTTTGGGACGGTAACCCAATACGGTGAAATCAATGGCACTGAGACTTACTTTAAATTAGTCAGTCAGGATGGAAAAGTTAGCTGGTTCGGCGATACAACCGATTCTTTCCAAAAAGCCGGCGGTAAGAATGTTGCTATGACATGGGCAATTTCCAATGTAGAGGATTTGTTTGGTAATAACATTGTTTATGAGTATAACGTCCATGGAGCAGGTGAATATACGTTAAAGCAGATTGCCTACACCGGTTTTAACGGGGCGGAAGGTGATCGCTATGTGTTGTTTGAGTACGTAAATAGAGAAGATAGTTCAGAAAAAACAGATTATCGAACTACTTATCTTGCTGGTGGAAAGACGCGTTTAACTCAGCGGCTTTCGGCCATTAAGACAAAATATGATAAAACAGAAATTCGCAAATATAATCTGGAATACGGTACTAACAGCTTATCTTCAGGACGAACATTACTAAGAAGTATTGAAGAGTGCGGCAATAGAGATGGATGGACGTGTCTGCCGAAGACTTCATTTGAATGGCAGGAAGCTGCGCCAAAATATGTATTAGAGCCTGTCGAGTTTGATAACAATGGAACCACTGTTGCGGCAAATGTTGCAAGTAAGATTGATTGGGTAGTTCCAAAGGCTGATATTGATGGTGATGGTGTCAGGGATTGGCCGGGATTAGATACGAATAACGATTTTATTGCAGATGTCGGTGGGTTTATGGTTAATGCCGAAGGGCAGGTTACCGCTACTCATAATAGCACTACTGACGGTTGCTATAGCCGTGCTAATTTGAAGTTTGGCAAACGTTGTTTAACAGTGGATTTCAACCAGGATGGTAAAACTGACTTCTTTAAACTGGAAAATTCAACTAATGGTGCTTTGAATATCAAGTTAAATGGAGGCAGCTCCTGGGTAAATACTCCGTTTTCTCTTGAATTCTATCAAGATAGTCTAATCAATATCAGTGATTATACCGGTGATGGTTGGCCGGATATTATTGTTCAACTAGCTGATTCTCAGTGGGCTCAACCCAAAGTATATGTTTATCCACATACTAAAAACAATACTCAGCCCTATACTACGGCTTCTCGAATATTTCTTTTCCAACTGAGTGAGAATAATCCTTCCGTATTATTTGAATATGCTGAGCAAATTCAAGCTATCGGTGATATGGATGGAAATGGAATTCAAGATCTACTGGTTAGCCTGTTACCGCGTCCAGATGATAACCAGCCAGGTATGCCATATCCTGATCGATTAATACTATTTAAAAATTCGACATCAGGAGAACTACAGTTCGATGAATATCAATTCACTGATCACTTAGTTCCTCAAACTAGTTTGAACTTGGGTGATGCACATTTCTTCCATGATATCAATGGTGATGGGCTTGCTGATTGGTTGAGTATGAACTCTGGAAATTCACAGTACTGGTTGGAAGCAAAACTAAATACGGGGGGAGCCTTTACTGGAGACTGGATAAATTTGGGTGTGAATATTCCGACTCGAGTCCAGTTCTATTATCATTCTAGTAATGACCCTGGTGCAGAAGCAGAGCCATATGTTTTCCCTGTAATAGAAAAAACAATGTCTATGGATTATAACGGCGATGGAAAACAAGAGTTATTATTTGCAAATGACGTAGTCGCTTCAGCTTGTTCTCTAGTATTTCACTTCCCACCTGGTTCAATTGATAGAGTTGAAGAGTATATGTGTGACGATGAGCTATGGGGTAACACGTATTTCATGCAATCAAGTAACAGACGTTCTCCTATCGATGGCAATCGTAAAGATGTTTCTGCGCGTAACTTCAAAGCTATTTATTTTGACGAGGCATTGGACGGAACCATCACGACCCGAGTAGAAGCGACAGATATTGTTGCAGCATCTGTCGAACGTATCGCGATTGATGCAACCGGTAACGGGTTGACGGATGTTGTCACGACTTTCGAATGTCAAATTGAAGGATGTGCTTGGAATTCTGATGCTCAAGAACACGGTGGGCAAGTAGTAAATTCATCCCTAGTACCAAACAGGCTTTATATTAATCGAAATGTTGGAGCATCTTCGAGCAACGATGGTTATGAAACAATAGATGTGCTTAAGAGCGTAACTCAAGGGTTAGGGGTAAAAGATGAATGGACATATCGACCACTAGGTAGCGATGAATTTGATACCACCAATGGAGCCTTTTACGATCCAGACCATGCTTATGTTAGCGGTGATGTGCAGTCAGGTGATCAAGAACACTTCCATTTTGGTTCAAGCATGATGGTTGTTGCCGAACATCGAACCAGTAATGGCTTATCAAATGGAATGAATGCAACGCAATATAAATACCGCGGTGCGGTGTTTAACAATCAAGGGCGAGGTTTTCAAGGATTTAGAACCATAATTGTTGATAGTCCTACAAAAGTAGATAGTAATGGTGATTTAGAGTACACGCGCTCAGTAACTGATTTCCATCAAAAATTTCCAAAAGCAGGAAAAGTAGAAGCGATCAGAACTTGTAAAGCAAGTAATGACGACGAATACTGCGATGGAGATAAGTTAAGTAGTCGCACAGTAACTTATCACGAAAAAACGACCGCTTCAGATAGTCTCTATTGGATTGTAGCAAAAGACGATACCAGTATTACCTATCCTCTTGCAGGTGGAACGAAAGAGCTTTCTCGCTCCGAAACGTCTATTGCGTATGCGGACTTAGATATTTACGGTAATATCAGCAAGGTCGTCAGTCAAATTAACAATGGCTTTAGTACGGTTAAAGTAACCAAAGAATTTGACTTTGATACAACCGATACAAGTTGGAGAAATAAACTCGATTATAATACTGTTCAGTATGAAACTGTCACTGGATCTGCGGTGCATGAAACCTCTCTCGATCCGATTAAAAAGGTCAAAACAAGTTACACTTGGACTGATGAACGCCTTCCTGATTTAGTTACTACTGAACCACTACTGCCTGCCAACGATAGTGGTAAGAAGGTTGTGGTAGATACTGACTACAACGTCTATGGTTTGCCTACCGAAGTATCAACTTATGAGTCAGGTAATTTAAACGACGCTAGAAAGGTCTCAACAACATACTCAGATGATGGTAGCTCTGTTGCAGCTGATGGATATTTTGTTTATGAAGTGACTAATGCCGAAGACCATAATGTTAAAACCACTACCGACCCGAGTCATGGTCAAGCTCTGTCTGTCACTCAGAATGGATTAACTTCGTGGACTGACTATGATGTATTTGGTAGAGCCGAAGAAATCACACCACCAACTGATACCGGACAACCGACTTATATAAGATTTGCAGATTGTAATAATGGTTGTGATGGAATTAATGACAGTAACATTCGCTACAAGACAACTTCTTATCAAGTTGGCGCACCGACGACCGTGGCTTATAAGGATAAATTTAACCGAGTTATTTATAGCAAATTGGAAAAGTTCGACGGGACTGCTTCATACAATAAAGTTGTCTACAACCGATTAGGGCAAAAAACATTCGAGTCTGTTCCGAGTTCTGCTACAGATGAAACAAAAGGAGTTAGTTTTGAGGCTTACGATTTACTTGGCAGATTAACTTCAAAAACAGTAAGTCAGCCTTATGATCAGTCAATGGTCGTTGCATATAGCTACGTTGATAACACTACTAACATTGAAGTGACAGGTTTAGAAAAAACGTTGACTATGAGCCGTACATATGGCTCAGATGGCAAGCTAATAAAGACAACTCAAAACGACGGTACTCAAGACATAGTGACCCAGTATGCTTACGACGCTATGAGTAATCCGATTGTATTGCAGGATGCAAATGGAAATGCTATTCGCGCTAAGTATAATGCAATGGGACAAAAAGACTATGTCGATGATCCAAATATGGGAACAAAGAATTTTACTTATACCGAGTTTGGAGAACTTCTTAGTGAAACTGATGCCAACGGCAACACTTACTATTTCGTTTATGATGATTTAGGAAGGCTGACTTACCGTTATTTAAATCTACTGCCTACTGATACAAATCAAGATATGGCGGAAGCTTCATTTAGTTATGATGCTCAATGTGAAGGCGCATTAGATTCTGAAGCTAGACTTGACCTAAGTGGAAGCGAGTCATTCTCAAAAACATATAGTTATGACGCCTGGTGTCGATCATCTGATGTAACTACCAACATTGACGGGACTGAATTCAAAACTTCGACGGTTTATGACGGAAACTATGGCCGAGTTAAAGGCGTACTTTATCCAAACAAACTTCTTTCGGAGACAATTTATAATTCTCGCGGGTATGCTACTAAAACACAAAACCCATTAACGAACTATGTTTACCACGAAGTTACTTCAATGGATGCAAGGGGGCTGGTTCTTACAGCGAATAAAGCGAACGGCATCCTAAACGAAGGTTTTGAGTATTGGGATGAAACCGGGCAAATGAAACTTGTTTACGCTCAAACCACCAATGGTGCATCTCAAAGACATCGTATTGAATACATTTATGACAGTTTTGGTAACTTAAAAACTCAAACCACTGAGAGTATGCGTTCTTCGCTAGTTTCTTCGATTGAGACTTACACTTACGACAAGTTACACCGGTTAACTAAATCAGCCAGGACTGTAGATGGCGTACCACTCAATGATATTAACTACGATTACGACAAAGTTGGCAATATCAAGTTTAAGGACGATTATGCAAATAACTACCTTTACGGTGATGCCAATAAATCATCGGGAAATGCAGGACCAAATGCTATTTATTCAATAAACAAGATTGGTGAAGGAACTAAAACATTTGGCTATGACAATAATGGTAATTTGAAAAATGGTGATGGCAAGCTTATCAGTTATAACGCTTTTAACAAACCAGTGAGTATTAGTCGAAATGGTATAACAAGCCGTTTTTACTATGGCGCAGATCAAATGCGTTACAAGCAAGTTAAAGAAGGCCGGGCTAACGGGGACGAAGTAACTTTATACATTGATAAAGTTTTTGAAGTGATTAGTTACAACGGAGAAACTCAGAAGAAGCTATACCTCGGCGACGCAATAATTACTGAAACATCGAGTGGTGGACAAACTGCGCACAAAATGAGTTTTGTCCATCGTGATCGACTAGGTTCAGTGGTGACAATAACTGATGAAAATGGCGATGTAGTTGACAACAAGAGTTTTGATCCATTTGGTAAGCCGCGTAAAGGAACAATGGAAGATGTTGATCCTCCAACGTTAAGAGACGTTGCCTATGCTGACGGATTTATTTCAACTTTGGATGATTTGAAATTAGAGACGCGTCGAGGGTTTACTGACCATGAACATTTGGATGATGCTCAGCTTATTCACATGAATGGGCGGGTTTATGATTATAACCTTGGGAGATTTTTGTCTGTTGACCCGTTTATTCAGGAGCCGGGGAATAGTCA
Source organism: Kangiellaceae bacterium (assembly GCA_026196875.1). Taxonomy (GTDB): domain Bacteria; phylum Pseudomonadota; class Gammaproteobacteria; order Enterobacterales; family Kangiellaceae; genus Aliikangiella. The sequence continues at coordinate 52,917 of JAPHTP010000013.1, read as the reverse complement.
GTCGATGAATCCTTATTCTTATATTATGAATAATCCGCTGGCTGGGACTGACCCTAGTGGGTACCTGGCGGTTTTAATTCCTTATATTGTTAAAGGAGGTGGATATGCTCTGGCTGCTTGGGGAGCTGTAGAAACCGCCGAAGTGGTCGGAGAGACAGTAGCAAAATATCAGTTAGATGAATTAACGGCAACAGATGCTGCTATTACTGCAACAGCTGCTGCCGGTGAAGCTTTCTTGATGAAGAGGCTTAAGATCGTAGAAAACCTTGCCGATGCTGCTGGTACAGGACTTAAAAAACTCAAAGATAAATTGACCAGTGTTGAGACCAATAATGGTCAGCAACCAATGAAAAATACTGGGGAGTCTAGTACTCTTGGTGCTAAGGCTGAAGAAGCTGTAGATAATGCTAGGGCTAGCGGAAAAGGGTATGGTAATAAAGGAGGGGCTGCAGGGGCTGCAGAAGTTCCAGACGAAACAGCTAGGATTACTGGGAAAAAGTACTATCAGGGAGCAAGTAAAGACATTAAGCCGGAAGAAGCTCATCCAGTTGTTAGAGAAGTTTATGCCGAGATTCCTGATCAAAAAGGTATGAGGGGGGCTGGTCATGGGAGGTGCGCAGAAGCTTCTATGTGCACACAAATCTTGGGAGACGTTGAAAAAGCAACAGGGAAAGAAATTACTACAGTAGAGCAAGCAAAGAAATATCTTTCAGGAACTAAGATGGACGTTAGAAACACCAAAAATAATGCTGTTAAAGAACCTAAAGAAGCTTGCAAATCTTGCGCTCCTACACAAGACAAGTTAGGCATTATAGACGTAAATCGGGAGAAATAAAAAATGAACTCAACTTTGTTATCTAATACAGCCTTAAGCATATTATCTGATTCGGGTTGGACTGTTGATAGAGATATGACTTCTCAATTGACTATAGATGAGAGGAAATCAAGTTCAGAGGAGTTTCTCAAAATTGCAAAAAACATGGCATATTTGAAATTGAACTTTAGAGGCTATTCTGGTGAAGAATCGCTCTATTTTGATTTAGACGAGTCACTTAAATCAAAAAACATGAGAGCTAATTATTCTGGTTATGAGAGCTTTGATGATGAAAAGTGGATGTCAGATCCAGACTATAAAGAAACGGAAGACTTTGAATTAACTCGAATGGTAAGTGAATCAGCTGGAGTGGTATTGGATAGAATCGGTTTTTTAGAAGAAGAACTTGGTATGGATATATATGTAGATTCTGCGGGAGCTATTTATTGGTCTCACTGGGATGAAAGTAAAAAAGTTGCTTCATCACTTGAAGAGTTTTTAAATGACATTATTTTAGGAACTCTTTGATGGGCATCTTTCATCACACTTGTTAGTAGTTCAGGCTGTAAAAGATCAAAAAATACTTCGTGATGTTGGCTATCTAGGAATAATTGTTGACAGAGTTAACGAACTGGATCCAAAGCATTTCTTTAAAGTTGGCTCGAAAGGATCTGTCAGTTGTGAGTTTAGATTTAGGGAGTTTATTCTTTGAATAATAATTGGGGTCAGAGTCGATTATCATAAAAACGAGTGAGGGTGGGCAGATTGATTTGATAAGTGGCTTGTTCATTTAACGCGGTAAGTCGGGTTAAAAATGATGTAGGTTGGGTTAGCTTCGCGTAACCCAACAACTTTACTTCAATTTAACTCGGAACTTTCTGGATGAAACTCTCAACATTGTTTATTGGGTTTCGTGAATAATTGGGTCAGAGTCGATTAATCAACACGGTAAGTCGGGTTAACGCTGTTGTAGGTTGGGTTAGCTTCGTTTAGTGTAATCCGACAACAAAAACAAAGTGCGGGGCGGACCAACCTAACCTTTTGATTTAGCAAGTAAAAACGCCCTTGAAATCGGCTTAGAAGGCCCATTTTGGGGGCAAAATGGTGGGTTTAAGGATTGAGCCTGTTGAAATGGAAGCAATGTTAAAGGAATAACACCATGGCAAGAGCCAATCGACACTATGTGCCAGGTCAAGTCTGGCACATTACACAGTAAGGAATGCGGGTCGGACCAAGCTAACGATTTAAATTTGGGTCCATAATTCTTGCTTTAGTAAAGAAGAGCTAGCTATTGTAGATTACTTAAGTGGCTTGGGTAGAAATGTAATAAAGAACCCGTTAGAACATGTTAAAGGTATGGGGCGTCAAGGAGATGCGATTGTTGACGGATTAGTTACTGAATTTAAAACAGCTTCTAACGGCGCAACTCACAGTACAATAAAAAACATAATAAACAAGTCCAAAAAAGGAACTGGCCAAGCTAGGCAAATAGTGATAGACGCACGTGGAACTGGATTGTTAGAAGCTGATGCTCTACGAGGAATAGGTAGAGGGTTAGGGGGGGCGAACGGCAAAGTAGACTACGTTTCAGTTATAGGTGATGGATATTTTGTTGGTAGAGGAGTAAATTAATGTCTGAAGTAACAAGTCTGTTTATAAGAAAAGAGTGCTCTTTTGAAGAATTGAGAAAAAAGCTAGAGTTTCTCTTGGAACTGAATTTTGTAATGGCACCTAGTGAGAACAAGAGAATTTATTCTGCAAATTCCATGGGCTTTTTCTTTGAACTAATTGAAGAGCATGGATTGGAAAACGAACAGAATATTGATTTCGAAAAATACGAATTTTGCCTAGATATTTATACAAATAAATTTCCTGACTCTACTGAGTCGAGAGAGTTTCTATGTCATCTAGTAAAGTATTTAAAAATCAAATTGAAGAAAGAATACTTCATAGAAAGCACTGGTGTTCATAACTTGCAACAATTGCTAGATTGAGCACGGAAAATAACACGGTTAGTCGAGTTAACGATTTGAACGCGGTAAGTCGGGTTAAAAATGATGTAGGTTGGGTTAGCTTCGTGTAACCCAACAACTTTACTTCAATTTAACTCGCGTTCTAGAGTGCGGTAGTGCGCGTCGAACCAAGCTAATTGATGCAAGTGATATTTAACAACGATCCGCGTCAAGGTCAATCCGGCATAGAAGTTAGTGGTACTCTTTCAGTTTCTGATGTACGTGATTAAGCTAACGAACTTTCAAATTAAGATAGGTATTCATATGAAGAAGATTTTATTCGTTCTTTTATTTTTCTCAGCAAATGTGTTTGCAGGAATTGAACCTTCACCGAGCAACACGGTAAGTCGGGTTAACGATGTTGTAGGTTGGGTGGAGCTATGCGATACCCAACAACCTAACTCAAATACAACTCGGAACTTTGGGGATGAAACTCTCAACATCATTTGTTGGGTATTGTTCCTCCACCCAACCTACTGAATGAAAGGAATAAACAAAATGGAATTTAAAATATGCAATATCGACGGGCCAATGTAAAAGGAGCGCGGTAAGTCGGGTTAAACGATGCTTTAAGGTTAGTTTCGTGTAACCAAACAATTAAATTTAAAACCGATATTTCGGTTAGAAACTTAACTGATTCAAATACTTTATTACAAATCTGAAACTATTCTAGGAGAACTACTACAATGAAACTAAAACTAACGATAGCATTATTAACTTCACTATTTTGCTTTAGCGCATCCGCTGGAGGAGTATTACCAAGTAATAAAATCAAAAGTGTAGCATTTCATACTGGTGGCTTTTTTATGTATGCGGACAACTGGGGGAACCCAAACGATTGCACCCAGTCTGGAGCTATCGTGCTGCTTTCTTCCGATCCCAATTATGACAAAGCTTATTCGTTGCTTTTAGCTGCGTATGCTGCAGGGAAAAAGGTATCAGGATTCTCTGATGGTTGTGCGAACCACGACGGGCAAACTTTCAATACCATTCGCGGATTTAAGTATTTGACGGTTAGCGATTAAATCGAAAGGTCAACTTGATAAGTTGGGTTAGCGTATCCAAGTCCACAACCAAACTAATACCAGTTCAATGTTCCCCATTCCCATTGGGGGAACATTTAATTACCTCCTAAACTAGTGCTTAAACCGCCCAACCAGCTCCTTTAACTCCTCAGCTAATTCAGCCTGCTTATTAGAAGCAATAGTCGTTTGTTCCGCGTTTGAGGTATTCTGTACTGCGCGATCATTGATATGCACAATTTTCTGGTTGATATCGTCGGCAACTGAATTTTGTTGCTCCGCTGCACTGGCAATTTGGCTGCTCATGTTATTGATCTGATCAACTTTGTCAGTAACAATATCTAAAGCGCTGCCAGCTGTTTGCGCCTGGGTAACGGTCTCATCAACTTTCAATTTACTCTGTTCCATAACATCAACCGCTAGCTTCGAATTCGATTGTAGTCGTTCGATGATATGATTAATTTCTTCTGTTGACTGCTGCGTTCTGCCGGCAAGTGTTCTAACTTCGTCTGCGACAACTGCGAAGCCTCTTCCTTGTTCTCCTGCTCGAGCCGCTTCAATCGCTGCGTTAAGGGCGAGTAGATTGGTTTGCTCAGCAACACCACGAATAACTTCTAAAACTTTACTAACATCGTCGCTATCTTTATCTAGTTGATCGAGGACTTCTTTGGCTTGTTGCATTTGCTTGACCAAAGTATCAACTGAGCTAACTGCATCGTTGACCTTACTTTTGCTATTGCTGGTTTCTTGATAAGCATCGTCGGCGCTATTAGAAGTATCGACTATATTCCTGGAAACTTCTTGCACCGAAACTGTCATTTCATTCATTGCGGTTGCTACTTGCTCTATCAAGTGTTGTTGTTCGCGAATATTTGTAGAAGAAGCCTGATTGATATGCATTAGCTCGTTTGAAGCTGCAGATACTTGTTCGGATGCTTGATCGATCTTTTCCAATACCTCGGCAAAATTTGCCATCATATGGTCGAATACGCTCGCAAGCTGCGCGATCTCATGCTTACCGTTCATATTCGATCGTATACTCAAGTCGTTCTCATCACTTGCTTTATTCATTGTTTTAGTTAGTGACTGAATAGGGTCGTTGATGCCTCGATAAGCCAAGTAGATCAGAAACATCATTACCCCGATAACCATCGAAGCTAAGATAATGTATAACTGATTAGCCCATTCCAAATGTTCTTTGATAAAACTCTTAAGCTTGTCAGTTTTTTCTGAAAGTAGTCCTTCACTTTTATGAATGTTCTGTATTAAGTGACCGAGCTCTCCTGACTTTGAGTCCAGGCCAAGTTGGATAGCCTTTTCAGTGAATTCTAAAAAGCTCGTTTGGTAATTTCCCATGGCAGAGCTAATATTGCTTTTGGTAGCAGAGTCTATTGCAGAGCTATTTAAAGTTTGCCCGAACTTATCGAAGTCGCTATTGAATCTATCAATATATTTAGTGTCGAGGCGTAACATGAAATCTTTTTCGCGACGTCTAAGCAAAAATATATCGGCAAGTAGATTACTATTATTTTGCGCTTTAACTATTTCTTCAGCTTGATGAACTGCTTCTCGAAGGCTGCCGTATAAACCTGTCTTAGGGGTCAATCCAAGCTCTAACTTTATGGCTGCGATGACTTTAAAGCTCTTTAGATAGTCGCGAAAAACAAGGTTGAGCTGAGAAGCAGAGTTTTTATCGGGAAAGCCAATTTCTTCGATTAGCTGGCCTAGGCTTTGTGTTTGAGCTAACAACTGCTGATGAGTTTGTTCGAATTTCTCCATATATTTGATGTCGTTTCGGGCAAGAAAGTCTTTTTCATTACGCCTTAATTCCAACATTTTGTTGTTAATTTCTAAGGTGGTAGAAAGAGTGTTTTTCATCGAAGCGATCTGACTATTAAAGCTTATTTTCATCAAGACCATGGCAATTACACCCAAAAGGGCGACAAGTGACATGGCCAACAACTTTTGTTTAATGGTGAAATTATCCAACAAACTATTCATACGAAAACCCTTTGATTGCGATTTATACATAAGAATAGTCACAAAGCGGCGAATTTGCCGCGGAGACAGGAAAATTTTTAAAAAAAAAGCAAGTTAAACTGCAACTTGCTTTGGAGAAGCGGTCCGAACGGTTGTGTGGGGAATTCGGACCGTTTTAATCTATTAAACGAAATGAAAAGGTCAATAGGCTAGATTTTGAGCTACTATCAGGCAGATCATAAACAACCCGAAAAAGAGTCGGTTAATTCCATCGTTGATTCCCCTACTGGATTCGGCGCGGAATTGATTGGACTCTGCGTATTTTATTGCTCGCCTCATAACGAATTACCTTCTCATTTCGATAGCTAATAAGTTAAACGCACAAAACTGAATGTTACCTGAACAATGACGTTAGGGCGCTCTATAGAGTGTTTTAGCTAAAATTTATCCAAGCACCATGTTGAATGAAAGGACAAACGGGGTGAAATTGAAAACGGGGTGAAATCTATCGAATTTATATCATTTGAAAGAGACTGATTGTTTTGATGTCTTGGGGGCGCTACTGCTCTGCCGCGGATTGAGGTTTGCTCCATCAATGGCGTCATCGTATATATAGCTCAGCCACACTTGCTCTCTGGCCTGAACGGTCTCGATGTTATGTTGCAAATTGATACTGAAACAGGATGGTATAAGACATAGTACATGAGGGACTTCAATCGTTTGATAATGAGCTCAGAACTAACAAGCAAGAGCTTATTAGTTTTAATAATTAAATGATGAACTATGTTGTAATTCAGCTAGTTGTTCTTTTAATGAGAGCACTTGCTCTTCCCAGTATCTAGAGGTGTTAAACCATGGAAAGTTATGCTTGAAGCTAGGATCTTCCCAACGTCTGGCGAGCCATGCACTGTAATTGAGCATGCGTAGTGCTCGCAGCGGTTCCACTAAGTTTAATTCTCTATCATCAAACTCACGAAAGTCTTCATAGCCCTCAAGTAATTTGTTCCATTGGTGTTTATTTGAGTTATCGGTTACTAGCATCCAAAGATCTTGCACCGCAGGACCGTTACGACTGTCGTCAAAGTCCACGTAGTGTGGGCCGTCATCGGTCCATAATACATTGCTAGGGTGACAATCTCCGTGCAGACGGAGTTTTTCATATTCTCCTACTTGCGAGAACTTCTGCTGGCAGATTTCCAAAATTTGTTTAGCTAAAACTGAGTAAGACTCTAATATGTGAGATGGAATAAAGTCGTTCTGGAGTAAGTAATCGACGCTTTCAAAGCCAAACTCTTGCATCGATATTGTCGGCCGTTGAGAAAATAAATCTGATTCTCCAAGTAAATGAATTCGTCCAATGAATCTGCCAAGCCAAACCAAAGTATCATCATCATCTAAATTGGGAGTACGGCCGCCTTTGCAGGGAAAAACTGCAAAACGAAATTGTTGGTATTGAAACAGACTTTTACCCTGACTTTGGATTGGTGCTACTACAGGTATCTCAGCTTCAGCTAGTTCGAAGCTGAAGCGATGTTCTTCCATTATTTGTTCATCTGACCAACGGTTAGGTCGATAAAATTTGACCACAAATTTATTGTCGTCATAATCGCGGAATTGATAAACACGGTTTTCATAGCTATTTAACGCAAGTAGAGCAGCTTCAGGTTGTAATCCGATTGATTCAAGTGAATCCAAAACTTGATCCGGAGTTAATTGATAGAAATCTTGCGCTTCGTTTTTCGCTGACATAGTATGAATTTTCGCCAAGTTATTCTTATATTATCGTAATCTGATTAGTGCAATTTAATTGCTGCGATTTCATCAGTGTAATTTAATCTCTGCCCATTGCCGCTTATTCCATAGAGAAGCGAACCAGAAAGTTTGAAACAGGCGATAGAGTCCTTGAGTTAACCAAATCGCGGTTAATCCCATTCCCATATAGGGACCAATGATCCAAGCTAAAGGCAAGAATATTAACCACTGGCATACAACACCTACTACCATGGTTATTTTAGTGGCGCCGGCGCCTTGTAACGAAGACATTAAAACCAGGTTGACCGCATCAATAACAATCGCGATACCGACAAGTTGCAAAGGAACTTTGGCTATCTCTATAACCTCCGGTTCGTGCAAGAAAATGCCGAGTAATACTTCCGGGATGAACAGCATTGGAATGCTGATAAGAGAGATTGCGATGCTGGCAATTTTGGTAGTATCCCAAGCCCACTGATAGGCATCTTCAACATCCTTTCGACCTAGTGCTTGTCCAACCAAGGTGGCGGAGCTCATACCAAATGCAATTGACGGTAATATTGCGACCAAAGTTAAGGTTGTTAACACATTGGCTGCAGCAAGTTCAGGCGTACCGATCTGACCGACAATCCAGAAAAGGGTGGTAAATCCAAGCGCGAAAAATAATTGTTGTGCCGAGGAAGGCAGAGAAATTTTTAGTACTTGAATTAATGTTTCCTTGTGCGGCAAGTGAATGCCAAACCCGTATCGGCCGGTGTATTTTATGGTCAGAAAAAAGTAGAGAAACGTTCCACCGAACATGGAGAGCGTGGTTCCCAGTCCAGCGCCTTGAGTTCCTAATTCGGGAAATCCCCAGTTGCCAAAGATTAACAGGTAGTTCAGTAAAATGTTCAGACTGTGCATTATGATCAGCGTTTTAAAGTAGAACTGAGTCATTTTAATTGCACTTAAATAACCGCGAAAACTAAAGTTCATGCCTACAGCCATAATGCCGATGAGTCGCGCATCTAAATAAGCAACGCCATGTTCAACCACACCGGGATCGTCATTGACAAGTGACATGATTGGTTCACTAAAATAAGTGAGTACTAAGGTTATGGGTATTGACGCAATTAGGATAGTTAGTAACGCGCCATTTAACGGATTAGCAGCTTCACTTTCTCTGCCTTCACCAATACGCCGTGCCACCATTGCTTGCACACCTGCGGCCATTCCCATAAACACTGCGGCTGCTACAAAGTTAATAAAGCTTGCTAGACCGACGGCAGCGAGCGGGGTAGATCCCAGCTGGCCAACCATTGCGGCATCCACTAAATTAAGGATGTTCTGAGAAATCATGCCACCAATAATCGGCAGTGCGATCTGAAAAATTTGAGACGAACGTTCGCGTGAAACCAAACAGGGCTCCTGATTATTCGGAATAAAGATTGGTGTAACTAATTCCGGATCAAAGTGAAACTGCTGACTTTAGGCACTTAGCCTTTACTACACGGTTATAGCTACAATCTGCAGGTCAGCGTAATGGATGTGGCAAGTGTAGCATCTAACTAAGCCGAATAAAAAATATGTCAGTAACAAAATAAGACGCGCGGAGACATTTGGGCCTCCCTGCGCAGTCAACTAAGAAAAGCATAGCCCAAATAAATGGCGAATTGATCGATTGGTTTGTATTTGAGTTTTGCCCTTTGGGTCGATGAACCGACGATTAAACTCCGCTAATCCACATTGTAGGCGCGAGCTAAACACCAAACGTGAATTTTCTGGGCGCCAGCAGCTAATAGCGATTTGGCTAGCTCGTTAGTGGTGGCGCCGGTAGTCATCACATCATCGACAATTATGCAGAATTTAGGAGCTTTGGCTTCGATCTGAAAAGCTCCCCGCATATTTTTGCGTCGCGCGGTTGCATCCAAATCAGACTGAGCAGACGTTTGCTTGATACGCCGGACTAATTTGGTATTAATCTTCAAATTTAGTGACTTTGCTAAGTACTTACTAATTTCATACGCCTGGTTAAAACCGCGCTGTCTCAATTTCCTAGTGTGTAAAGGAACAGGAACGAGCGTGGGTATGGAGGAGAAATCATGGTTTTCCCCAATTTTTTCGATTAAACAGCGAATTAGTAGCGGGATAAATTGGAATTGGTGGTTAAATTTAAGTGCGGTTATAAAGCTATCTACAGGAGGTTCATAGTGAAATGCTGCAATTGTCCTCTGGAAAAATGGGGCTTGCCGTAAACAACCGCCACATACGGATTGAGTTACCGTTAAAGGCATACAACAGACTTGGCAAGAGCTGCTTAGCCGGGGCAGTCGATCGTGGCATTCTACACAGAGCAGATGACTATCGGAGCTTTTACCGGCTGTTTTTTGAGGATCAGGTTCTTTTCGAGGAATAACCAGTTGTTTGCAAAGAGTACATTCGCTCGAAGGTAAAAATTTTAATGGTAGGTCAAAAAGTGACCAAGTGTTAACTTTTGGGCTTGTCATTCCTTGACAGTTAACTCCTCTAGCTTAAGATCGGGCGCCTTTAAGATCCGTATTAGGCGTCGATCCATTATGCAGCATTCAGCTCCTTTATCCAATTCCAATTCGGAAAATAATTCAGATGTAAATAGGGCTACAGGCAGCTCCGCTTCAGATATTCGCCATGATTGGCAACTTACTGAAATTAAAGAGCTTTACCGCCTCTCCCTAAATGATTTGCTGTTTAAGGCACAAACCGTCCATCGTCAAAATTTTGATCAGAACACGGTCCAAACTTCGACTCTGATGAGTATTAAGACTGGCGCTTGTCCCGAAGACTGCAAATATTGTCCACAATCGGGCCATTACAATACCGGATTAAGCAAAGAGCAACTGGTTGCGATAGACGAAGTGATTAAGTCTGCCAAGGCGGCTAAGCGGACTGGAGCAACCCGCTTTTGCATGGGCGCAGCGTGGCGGAGCCCTCGGGGTAAAGATTTTCCAGCGGTGCTTGAGATGATTAAAGCCGTTAAAGCGCTCGATATGGAGACTTGCGTTACGCTTGGAATGCTCAACGACGACCAGGCAGAGCAACTTAAAAATGCTGGTTTAGACTATTACAACCATAACCTGGACACCTCTGCCGAATATTATAGTGAGATTATTACCACGCGAACTTACCAAGATCGTCTCGATACCCTGCAAAGTGTTCGCGGGGCTGGTATTAAAGTTTGTGCCGGAGGGATCTTGGGAATGGGAGAGACTTTAAACGATCGCCTGAACCTGATCCGAGAATTAGCCAACCTGCCTGAGCATCCGCAAAGTGTGCCGATCAATCAGCTGATTGCGGTAAAAGGAACGCCATTAGAAGATGCCCGAGAGCTCGATCCATTCGAATTTATTCGTATGATTGCTATTGCTCGAATTGTGATGCCTAAATCTTACGTGCGCCTTTCTGCCGGTCGTGAAAGTATGTCTGATGAAATGCAGGCCATGTGCTTTTTTGCCGGTGCAAATTCTATTTTTTACGGCGAAAAACTGCTGACTACTGAAAACCCGGATATGAATCATGATCTAAAATTATTCGAACGTTTAGGCATTGAACCTGAAGGCGGCACACCTAAGACCAATCCGTGTCCGCGCACGCTTGCCGAAGAACAAGCTAAAATAGACGCCGCGGCTCAAAATGCTAAACCAGAAAACAAAATGTTTTACGACGCGGCAAAATGACGTTTGACTGGTCACTGCAAGATGGGGTTTAAACATTTAGCAGCACAACTCGAGCAGCGTAAGCACGATGGTTTACTGCGAGAGCGTCAACTAGTTGAATCTGCGCAGCAAGTTAATCTTGTGGTCGACGGAACCGACCTGCTTAATTTTGCTGCTAATGACTACTTAGGGCTAGCGGTTAACCCATCTGCACAACATGCTTGTGCACAAGCAATTAATAAATATGGGGTTGGTGCCGGTGCTTCTCATCTTGTCACCGGGCATCAATTGCCACACCAAGACTTTGAAGTGGCTATTGCAGAATTTCTGCAGCGAGATAAGGCTCTTCTATTCTCCACCGGATATATGGCTAACCTTGGCGTGTTGCAAGCGCTTTGCCGCAAAGGTGATTTAATTCTGGCCGACAAACTGAATCATGCGTCATTGATTGACGGCGCCAGAATAAGCGAAGCCGAGTCGCTGCGATATTTGCATTGTGATATCGGTTCACTCCAAAAACGTTTGTCTCGCTCTTCTCAAAACACTTTCGTAGTTACTGATAGTGTCTTTAGTATGGATGGCGATATAGCACCATTAACTGAAATCAGTCAATTATGTCGTAGATATGGAGCGACATTAATCGTCGATGACGCTCATGGATTTGGGGTATTGGGTGAGTCCGGCAGAGGTAGTACGGAGCATTTTCATTTAACTCAAAAGGATTTGCCTGTGTTAATTTCTACTTTAGGAAAAGCCCTTGGCGGTTATGGCGCGGTAGTTTCTGGTGAACAAGTGCTAATTGAGTATCTGGTGCAAACCGCGAGAAGCTACATTTATACGACGGCTATGCCCGCACCTATTGCGGCATCCAATTTGGCAAATCTTGAAGCGCTGATTAAGCAATCTGATTTGAGGCAAAAGCTTCATCAAAACATCGCCCAGTTTAAAAAACTGTGTGAACAGCAACAGATTGAGTTATTGCCTTCGGAAACGCCGATACAACCTGTATTAGTTAAATGCAATCAACGTTTGATGCAGGTTAACACTTACCTAAAACAGCAAGGTATATTGGTTGGCGCAATAAGACCACCAACGGTTCCAAAGAATACCGCGCGTTTAAGAATTACCATTTCGGCAACGCATACTTTTGAGCAAATCAATTTGTTGGTAGAGAATCTAAAAGTGGCTTTGGATAACACTATTGATGCTTCAAGTGAAGTTTAGCCGAGAATTACTCAGCCGAGTTTGCGAGTGTTTCGGGTTTATTAAGAGTTTAGTTTCTAAGAGATTAGTTTTTTAAGAAATATTGGGTTTTTACGAGAAAAAGTTATTGCAATGAAGTTATTACCTTTTGTAAAACAATCTGGTAGCGGGCCAGCTTTAGTCCTACTACATGGCTGGGGATTGCACGGTGGGATCTGGGAAACGGTACTACCGCAGTTAGAGAAGAGCTTTACGGTTTACAATGTAGATCTTCCAGGTTTTGGTTATAGTCCGGTTCATAACGGAGACTATACCTTAGACTATTTGGTTGAGTCGGTTGAAGCGATTCTGCCGGAAGAGTGCTATTTATTAGGCTGGTCCCTAGGCGGGTTAGTGGCGACTGCATTAACTCTAAAATGCCCGGATAAGATCAACAAGTTGATCACGGTTGCATCCAATCCAAGCTTTGTTGCCAATGAAAGTTGGCATGGCATGCAGGCACAATTACTAGAATCTTTTATGCAGTATCTAGAAGAAGATTATGAAGGAACTTTAATTCGCTTTTTAGGTATTCAAACTATGGGGAGCGCTACCCAAAAAGATGATGTTAGGCGTCTTAAGGAAACCGTATTTATTCATGGGCAACCTTCTAAAAAAGCATTAAAAGGCGGTCTAGAAATTTTACATGACATTAATTTAGTTGATCGTTTGGTTGAACTCAAACTGCCCATATTACGTATGTATGGGCGTCTTGATTCTTTGGTGCCGTCTAAAGTCGCTGCAGATGTGGAAAATCACATCCCTAATAGTAAGGCAATCATTTATCGAAAGTCAGCTCACGCCCCATTTCTCTCCAACACAGAAGTATTTGTTAGAGACGTACAGGCGTTTTTATTAGGTGAGGATGTTGAAAGCGTAGACGAGCACCAACTAGTTGAGGTGGGGAATTAATGTCTATTGATAAAAGCTTGATCGCCCAGTCTTTTAGTCAAGCTGCCGACACTTATGATGAATTTGCGTTTTTGCAGAACGAAGTTGCAAGTCGAACTTTCGAGAGACTCGGATATATGCGATTGAATCCAAAGAAAATTTTGGATGCTGGATGTGGTACCGGCTTTTGTAGTCGCCAACTTAAACAAGATTATTCCAAAGCGAAAATAACAGCCGTAGATATCGCGCCGGGAATGATCGAAAAAGCGAGTAAGCAACAAAGCTTATTTAGAAAAATTGATTATCAGGTGGCGGACATTGACAATTTGCCGTTTGAAGACAACCAATTCGATTTGGTTTTTTCGAACCTCACAATCCAATGGGTGCCAGACCTCAATAAAACATTTACCGAGCTGCATCGAGTGCTTAAACCCGGTGGTCTATTGATCTTCTCAACCCTTGGCCCGGATACGTTGATGGAGCTGCGAGAAAGCTGGCGCGGGGTTGACGAGCAAGTACATGTCAATGAGTTTGTTGATATGCATATTGTCGGTGATGCGGTGTTTAATGCCAGTTTTGAAAATACCGTAATGGACCGGGATGTTATAACCCTCACTTACAAAACGATTAAGGGGCTGATGAAAGATCTTAAAGGTATAGGCGCGCATAATCTGGATAGTCAACGCCCGCGTGGCATGCTAGGAAAAAAGAAGTTTAATCTACTAAAAACAGAATATGAGAAATTTCGTTGGCAAGACGGTCAACTTCCCGCAACCTACGAAGTTGTTTATGGACACGCCTGGAAAAGAGAAGGTCAGCCTCAAAAAGACTATCATACCCACGATGTAGAGATTCAACCTGCTAAAGGACGTGAAGAATAGGGTAATGGATAGCAGCAAGCCTTGATGGCAGGTTTTAAATTAGTAATTGAATTATGCGACAACAAAAGATTTTTATAACAGGCACCGATACAGAAGTTGGTAAAACTTTTTTCACGGTGGCCTTGATTCGAGCTTTAAAAAAGACTGGTAAAAAGGTTATGGCTTATAAGCCTGTTGCCGCTGGTTGCGAGTTGATTAATGGAAAATGGAGTAATGAAGATGCGCGGGCAATCATTCAAGTGCTCGATACTCAAGTTGAATACCAAAGCGTTAATCCAATTGCATTAAAGTCACCGATCGCGCCGCATATTGCTGCTCAGCAAGAGTCTGTGGATTTAAATGTGGGTAGGTTACAAGAATTAATCAAATTAGACTCAGAAGCTGCCGAATTTATTTTAGTAGAAGGGGCTGGCGGGTGGTTGGTCCCGTTAAACGAGCAACAGACCCTGGCAGACTATGCAACAGCCGAGCAACTTGATGTACTATTGGTCGTTGGACTTAAACTCGGGTGCATCAATCATGCATTATTGACTCAGCAAGTAATCAAAAGCTCTGGATTGAAATTGGTCGGTTGGGTCGCCAATCACATTGATCCAAACATGCTGGAGCAACAAGCTAATATCCACACACTCAAGAAATCATTGGATTGTCCTTTAGTGGCCGAGATACCTTGGTTAACGCCAAACGGACGAGTAAAAAATCAATCTCAATCTTTAACCGAAATTGCCTGCGATTATGTTAGAATCGGCGAGTTTTTAACCTTATAGGCAGGTTTTGTTGGGGTTCGTAACTGAGCCTGACAGAAAAATGCCTATATTCAGCACCGGATTCTATTTACATGGCAAAAATCGGGCAATTTAATTTCCTTAAAATACTCCAGAAAACAGCCCGTGGAACATTTCTACACGGCGGGAATTTTGGCCAGGTTTTTTTACCTGCCGCGCAAACTCCCAAACATTGTGAAGCAGGCGATAAAATCCAGGTCTTTCTCTATCGAGATTCCCATGATGAAGTTGTGGCGACGACCAAACGGCCTCGGGTAGAGTTGGGAGGCGTAGCTTGTTTAAAGGTGGTTTCGGTCAGTCAGGTAGGCGCGTTTTTGGACTGGGGCTTACCGAAAGATCTGTTTGTGCCTTTCGGCCAACAAACTCAACGTATGGCGGTGGGCGAGTTTCATATTGTACATGTCTATGAGGACAATACCGGGAGAGTGTGTGCTTCTACAAAGCTAAATCAGGTGATTAAAGCTGAGAGCAACGGTCTTAAAAATGGCGATGCCGTCAACTTAGTGGTTGGCGATGAAACGGATTTAGGCTACAAAATGATCGTAAATAAAAAGTTCTGGGGAGTATTGCATAACGAGGACATATTTCGTGAACTTCGTTATGGCCAAAGCCTAAAGGGATTTGTCAAAAAAGTCCGTCAGGATAAAAAGTTGGATATCACACTTAAGCAGCCCGGCTACTCAAAAAATGAATCGCTTGCAGAAAAAATTATTCAGAAACTCGAAGCTAATAGGGGACACTCAAGTCTAAACGACAAAAGCCCTCCTGAGCTAATCTACCAAGAGTTTGGTGTGAGTAAAAAAGTATTTAAAGCCGAACTGGGCGCTCTGTACAAACAAAGAAAAATAGTAATTGAAAAGAGTGGAATACGATTGATAGAAGAAAAATAGTTAGTTTAGTTATTCGAGCAATTCCAAATAAAATTAAATAGAGATTCTAGGGAGAAAACTAAAATGATAAAAAGACTTGGTTATATCTTGGGTTCAAAAATTCTGTTAATTTTTTCTCTTGTTCTGTACTCTGGGGTTGCTTCCCATTTTGTCCAGGCGGAAATCGTTTCTTCCGACGCAAATAATTTTGACCTAAAATTCAAAGTCGAAATCAAAGCCAGTCAGGACAAACTTAAATCGACATTCGAAAACATTTCCAGCTGGTGGCATCCCGACCATACCTATTCCGGTGACAGCAACAATCTGTATCTAGACTTAAAAAGCGAACACTGTTTTTGTGAAAAGCTAGCAAGTGGCGGTTCGGTTCGTCATATGGATTGGGTTTTCTATCAGCCCAATAAAAAGGCTCGATTTGTCGGTGGCTTGGGGCCATTGCAATCGCTGCCTGTTGATGGTGTATTAGAGTTTAACTTTAAAGCGTTGGATAAAGACAAAATGGAGCTCAGTGTTTCATACTCGGTTGCAAGTTCCGGTGATAGATTAAATGGTTGGGATAAGCCGGTTGATCAAGTAATTGCAGAACAAGTGTCTCGATTGAAGTCTAAGGCAGAAGAACAATGAACAAATTAATAAAGCTTAGCACTTTACTTTTCGTACTGATTTTCTCAACAAGTATACTCGCCGCGCCCAAAAGTGCTCCGGAAAGGCAAAGGGGGGAAGGGCCTTTTGAGAAACTGATCTTACGCGGTGGGATTTTGATTAACGGCGAAGGTGCTCCGCCACGTGGCCCGGTTGATATCGTCATTGAAAATAACCGAATAGTAAAAATTCAAAACGTAGGCAACCCCGGTGTCCCGATCGTTGCTAAACGCCCACTAGCAGGGCCTGACGATAAGGTTATCGACATCGAGGGACATTATGTTTTACCAGGTTTTGTCGATATGCATGGGCATATTGGTGGTGATCATCAAATTACAACTGCAGAATATACCCTTAAACTTTGGTTGGCCCATGGCATCACAACAGTTAGAGAACCTGGTAGTTTTAACGGTGCAAAGTTTGTCTTAGACCATGTAAAAAAGAGTAATAAAAATCAGATTAGTGCACCTCGAATTATTCCTTACTTTGGTTTTGGCTTAGGTAATAAAGGCCCAATTGAGTCGGCCTCAGAGGCCAAAAGTTGGGTTAAGAAAATTGCCAAGCAAGGCGCGAGAGGTATAAAATTTTTTGGCACACACCCTGATATTTTTCAAGCCGCAATCGAAGAAGCAGATAAGCGCGGTTTAAAAACCATGATGCATCATGCTCAACTCGATGTTGTACATTTGAACGCTTTAGATAGTGCCCGCATGGGACTGACGAGCATGGAACATTGGTATGGCTTGCCGGAAGCGATGTTCACTGACAAAGTCATTCAAAATTATCCACTAGATTATAACTACAATAATGAGCAACATCGCTTTGGTGAAGCCGGCAAGTTGTGGCTGCAAGCGGCCAAGCCTGGAAGTGTGAAATGGAACGCGGTGAGAGATGAGCTAATCGGTTTGGATTTCACTATTAATCCCACCATGACAATCTATGAAGCAAGTCGTGACTTAATGCGTGAAAGAAATGCAGATTGGCATCATGAATATACGCTTCCCGGATTGTGGAAGTTTTTCCAAGCGAGTCGTTATGCTCATGGTTCCTATTGGTTCGACTGGACCACTCAAGATGAAATTAACTGGAAGAAAAATTATCGAAGATGGATGACGTTTTTAAATGACTTTAAAAACCATGGTGGACGTGTAACGACTGGAAGTGATTCGGGCTATATCTACAAGACTTATGGTTTCGGTTATATTCGTGAATTGGAACTATTGCAGGAAGCTGGATTCCATCCTTTAGAGGTTATTAAATCCGCAACCATCAATGGGGCCGAAGCTCTCGGAATGGATGACCAAATTGGTTCTGTTGCCGTGGGCAAGTTGGCAGATCTTGTCATTGTCAAAGAAAATCCAATTCACAATTTTAAGACACTTTATGGTACTGGCCACGTAAAGCTTGACGATGATAATAAACCGGTCACGGTTGGCGGAGTAAAATATACAATCAAAGATGGAATCGTCTTCGATGCCAAAAAATTGCTCGAAGATGTACGCCAAATTGTAAAGGTAGAGAAGGAAAAACAATAGTATGGCTAAGCCCGGTAAAACTGGTATAGCGAGAATAATCGACGCAACCGGTTATTCTTTTAAGGGGTTTCGTGCCGCCTGGAAAAATGAAGCGGCATTTAGACAAGAGATTATGTTAGCCGTTGTCGGCATTCCTCTGGCATTTTATCTAGCACAAAATAAATACGAATTTTTGTGGATGATTTTGCCGTTGTTTTTAGTGGTTGCCGCTGAACTAACAAACTCAGCAATAGAAGCGGCGGTTGACAGAATTAGCGATGAACACCATGAATTGTCGGGAAGAGCTAAGGATATTGGCTCGGCATTAGTGTTTGTGTGCTTGGTTTTACTGGTTGCTGTATGGACGGTGATACTCGTTATGTAAGTCAAAGCTATGTAGGTCAAAGCTGAGTAAGTTAATGTAGATTGCTCAATTTTTAGCTTGTGTAGCGATACATTAAACCCCAGCAGCATAAGTAAATTGTTAATAATGCCGCATTAATTATTATAAGACGCGCTAAAATAGCGCACCTAAAATTGAACACAATTAAAACAAAATAATTAAAAGTAATTAGTAATAGTTAATTATAAGAGCGGTTTTTTTAGCCGCGACTAACAGGAGAATTATATTGAAAAACTGGATGATACCACTGCTAGCCCTGTCTATAGCAGGTTGTAGTCAACAGGCTGAGGAGAGCAACGAAACGGCGACGGAAAAAGCACCGGCAGTCGCCCAGCAACCGATTCAAGTAAAGGGAACAACTTTTATTGAAGAAGTAAAGCCTCAAGCGGGCAAAACGCTAATTCCATATAAAAAATACGAATTAGATAATGGTTTGACGGTAATTTTACATGAAGACAGCTCTGATCCTTTAGTTCACGTTGATGTGACTTACCATGTCGGTTCAGGTAGAGAAGAACTCGGTAAATCAGGATTTGCTCATTTTTTTGAACATATGATGTTCCAAGGATCTGAACATGTTGCCGACGAACAACACTTTAAGTTAGTTACCGAAGCCGGTGGCACCATGAACGGGACCACTAACACTGATCGTACCAACTACTTTCAAACTGTTCCTGCTAACCAGTTGGAAAAAATGCTTTGGTTGGAAGCTGACCGTATGGGCTTCTTAGTAGATGCGGTAACCCAGGAAAAGTTTGAAGTTCAGCGTGAGACAGTTAAGAACGAGCGAGGTCAACGAGTTGATAACAGACCTTATGGCCGTTTGTACGAAAGAGTTTCGCAAGCAATGTATCCTGCCGGTCATCCATATTCTTGGCCTGTAATTGGTTATATGGAAGACCTTAATCGAGTAAACGTAAACGACTTAAAAGCATTCTTCCTTCGTTGGTATGGGCCAAATAATGCGGTAATTACAATTGGCGGTGATATCAATGTTAAACAAACCCTCGAATTGGCCGTTAAATATTTTGGAACAATTCCACGCGGTCCAGAAGTGACTATGCCCGAAAAAGCGCCGGTAACCCTTGATAAAGATCGCTATATCTCTATGGAGGACAACGTTCATTTACCGTTGGTATATATGTCATATCCGACCGTTCAAGTTCGTCACGCAGATGAAGCGCCTTTGGATTTGTTATCGTCAATTTTAGGTGGTGGAAAAACGTCGCTGTTATATAAAAATTTGGTAAAAAATCAATTTGCAGTTCAAGCAAGTGTTAACCACCCTTGCGCCGAGCTTGCATGTACATTCAATATGTTCGCGTTACCACATCCTGCTTCGGGAAAATCATTGGCTGATATCGAAAAAATTATTCGCGAAACTTTGAATGAGTTTGAGAAGCGTGGTGTTGAGGATGATGATTTGATAAAGGCTAAAGCACAAATGGAAGCGCAATTTGTATTTGGTTTGCAAAGTGTTCGAGGAAAGGTCAGCCAACTTGCAGCTAATCAAACATTTACTGGCAATCCAAATTATATTGAACAGGACATTGCACGTTACGCAAACGTGACTAAAGCCGATGTAATGCGTGTATATGAGCAGTACATTAAAGGAAAACCAGCGGTTATTATGAGTATCGTTCCTAATGGTAAGCCTGAAATGATTGCGGCCAAAGATAATTTTATGCCTGCTGAGAGAAAGCTGGCTGAAGAGTCAACAACTTCGGCAGACGAATTACAATTGCGTAAAGCTAAAGATAGTTTCGACCGAAGTAAAATTCCTGTAGCTGGCGCAAATAAGGCTGTTGATGTGCCTTCTATGTGGCAACAAGACCTCGCAAATGGGGTGCGAATTTTAGGGGCTCAATCATTAGAAACCCCGACGACATCATTATTGCTAAAAGTGCCTGCGGGTCACTACTACGAGGCAAAAGATAAAGCAGGCACTGCGGCGTTGTTGGCTAGAATGTTGAACGAATCAACAACTAAAAGAAGCGCTGAGGATATGAGTAAAGAACTGCAAAAATTAGGTAGTTCAGTTTCAATTTCATCCGCCGATCATTACTTGCAAATTAATGTAAATGCCCTGACAAAACACTTGGATAAAACTTTAGTATTGGTAAAGGAAAAATTGCTTGAGCCTGCATTTGAGCAAAATGATTTTGACCGAGTTAAAAATAATAGCATCCAAGGCGTAAAAAACAGCAAAAAGAACGCTGGTTACTTGGCTGCAACTGCTTTCCGTCAGTTAATGCATGCTAACAATATCGGCGCGATGCCGGGTGGAGGTACCGAAGAGACCCTAGCCGAATTAGCGCTTGAAGATATCAAGAAATTTTACACTTCTCATTTCAAACCTAAAAATGGTCAACTAATCGTTGTATCAGATCTTACTCAAAAAGATGTAGTAAAGAGCATTTCAACTTTAGCTGAATGGAAAGGTGAAAGCTCTAAGCTTGAGCTTGCCTTACCTATGCCGGATACCAAGCCTGGCAAAGTCTATCTGGTGCATAAAGACAATGCCGCGCAATCTGCTATCCGTATTGGTAAACGAGGAATTGTGCAAGATATTACTGGTGAGTTTTACAAGTCATACTTAATGAACTTCCCATTAGGCGGCGCTTTTAACAGTCGCATCAACCTGAACCTCCGTGAAGATAAGGGCTATACATATGGAGCTCGTTCATATTTCACTGGTGATAAATTAGCTGGCGCTTACATTGCTAGCGCTGAGGTTCGTGCTGACGCTACCGATAAGTCGGTAGTTGAATTTGTGAATGAGATTAAGCATTACGCAGAAAAAGGGATCACTCAAGAAGAGCTGGCCTTTATGCGCAATGCAATCAATCAACGCGATGCTCTTAAATACGAAACACCACGTGCTAAATTAGGTTTTCTTGCCCAGATTCTTGAGCACAATCTGACTCCTGATTTTGTTAAACAACGCTCGCAAATTGTTGAATCTATAACTGCTGAAGAAATCAATGCGCTGGCTAAAAAGCACCTTAAATTAGACGAGATGATCATTGTAGTGGTAGGCAATTCAGAAGTGTTAAAACCACAATTGGAAGCGTTAGGTTATGAAGTAGAGAATTACGAGATATAGTAATTTTCGACTTTAATCCAAGCTAATCTAGCAAAGGGGGAAATTTATTTCCCCCTTTTTTGTATTTAAAAACAAAGAGTTAACTACAAAACACTAAAATCGATCAAAATTTATTCAATTTCAGGTTTTTGAAGCCGATAACAACAATACAGTTACGATTAGTTGGGTCTTTCTACATGGACTAGGTAATTCGCCGAAATCCACTTATCCAGCTGTAGTTTCGTTAATACTAGAGGTAGGTAATGAAAGTCGATAGTACTTTAAATATTGGTCTTCAAGGATTTCAACAAGCGACTCAGCGTGCCAGCGAGGCCGCTCATAATATTGCGTCTCAATCGGTAACTGATGCATCCACCGAAAGCATTAATCAAAGTGACTTAGCCGAGAACCTGGTTAATTTAAAAGAAGCAGAAATTAGTGCTAAAGCCAATGCGCGAGTTATTGAAACCGCATCAGATCTAGTAGGAACTTTGCTAGATATTGAAGTTTAGTTGTTTAAAGAATTTAACTGTAATTACCGGTTAGTAATTGGTTAGCTATTTATGTTAGTTGCTTCAGCACCTGTCGCCTTGCCGATTAATACGGCAAACCCTCCTACCGAAGCGGTAGCGACCGAGGTTGCGCATAAAACCCCTGTCACCGAGCCTCCAAAAACGGCTGAAAGTCCCAATTCCCGAACAAGTACCGACTCTAACGAACAGCAACGAGTAAACCAGGAGTCACCTAAAGAAGCTAATCAAAATCAGTCTAAAGAGGAGTCCGCTAACGACAAGCAGGAGTCTAATCAGCAAGAGAGACAGGAACAACAGCAGCAAAATCAAGAAAAACAAGAAATTGAAGGGTTAAGAAGCCGGGATCGAGAAGTAAGAGCCCACGAAGCCGCACATGCTGCAGTTGGTGGAGCATTCGCCGGTTCACCACAACTGACTTTTAAAACCGGACCCGATGGACAAAGATACGCTGTAGCCGGAGAGGTGGCGATTGATATTAGTAAGGCAGCAACTCCTGAAGCAACGCTTACTAAAATGGGCCAGATACAGCGTGCCGCTTTGGCACCTGCCGATCCTTCAACTCAAGATAGAATCGTCGCTGCTAAAGCTGGCCGGCTTGCTGATGAAGCAAAAGTTGAAATAAGGCAAGTCGCCGTGGAAGAAGTACAAGCGGCTCAAGAGGAGCGCAAAGCTCAAGCAATTGACGACGAAGATAAAATAGACTTCCAAGAAGATCAAAAAGATGAAGAGCGTAGCTTCTTTAATCCGTTGGCGGTGAGAAGAGCATCCTTGCTACTTAATCAAAAAATAATCAACTCGGGTGCCCTCGACGATCCAGAAAGTGAGCCTCTTTTGTCTCGAACCGCTTAATTCCGCGAATACCTGGAAATAGGCAACAAATCATTTCCCAATTGATCCCTAATTCCGTACACTTGCGCTCATGTAGAATAACTGCACCATGCCCATTTTGCCTCGCAGAACTAAGAATGCATTGTGGCTGTGGTGTTTAATGTAAGGCGAACAGTCCTCCGTTATGCAACCAGCCCGTAGCCGGCCCTTTTTAAAGTGGGCAGGTGGAAAGTACAGATTACTCGACAAGTTAGCTCCTCACCTAAAAGGTCGAAAGCTAATCGAGCCATTTGTTGGGTCTGGAGCGGTTTTTCTCAATATGGATTTTGATCGTTATTTGTTAGGTGACATTAATCCTGACCTGATTAACCTTTATCAATGCTTAACCAAAGAAAAAGAAAAATTTGTTAAATACTCACGCAGTTTTTTTACTGCTGAAAATAACAAACAAAAAGCTTATTTAGAATCTCGTTACGAATTTAACAATGGTGTCAGCGGAAGACGACGGGCAGCCCTGTTTATTTATTTGAATCGCCACGGTTTTAATGGCCTTTGTCGCTATAACAAATCCGGTGGATTTAATGTGCCTTTTGGAAAATATGTAAAGCCTTACTTTCCAGAGAAAGAAATGTATCACTTTATTCAGCATTCCAAAAAAGCAAAATTCGTTTGTGGTGATTTTGTCACATTAATGAATCGCTCTAGAAGAGGTGATGTAGTTTATTGTGATCCACCTTACGTTCCACTATCGCCGACAGCTAGTTTTACCAGTTATGCTGCGCAAGGATTTTCTTATGATCAACAAGTTGAACTGGCATATCGAGCAACTCAACTAGCTAATCGTGGTGTCAAAGTGATTATTTCAAATCACGACAATGAAATTACGCGCAGAATTTATGAAGACGCCGAAATTGAGTCTTTTCCAGTGAGACGATTTATTAGTTGTGCTGGGGATAAAAGGGGCAATGCTAAGGAACTGTTAGCAGTTTTTGAGTGATATTCGTATTTCAAGAACTCATTTCACCGGGTCAGAACTCACTAAAAACGAGTCCCTGCCTGAGCAGGGAAAACTAAAAAAACAACTCCAAAAAACTTAATAATAATACTGCGCGGTTAACTGAATATGATCGTCATTTCTAAACAAGTAAACCGGATCTTGCGGTTCATCTGCACTAAATAATCTCATATCCAGAGAGACTTTTAAGCTATCACCAAAGCGACGACTTGCCTCGATAAGAAAACTACTCGACTCGTAGTCTAAGTCGTAACTTAATCCAGCAAGTAACTCGGTCGAATCTACATCATTTAACGCGAGCCGAGTACCGACAAATAAGTCGTTCTGGAAATTCGAACCACCGTCGTCACCACGTTCATCCCATCCGTACTCGACTAGCCAACCAAGGTCAGCATTCGATTCCATAATGCCGTACATGCTATATTCGAAACCACCTTGCATGGCCCAATAATCTTCTAAAGGATTGTCGTTATGGATCACTTCCAGCTTCCAAAGCATGTCTTCAATATTACCTTGAAGTTCGAATCCAAGCTGACTGATTTGTTGGTAGTAAGGAACTAACTCAGGCACCGTATTTTGTAGCGGACTTTGGATTAGAATAGGCTCTCTACTAGTTCCTTCAAACCAAGAAAGGGCTACTTCATAATCACCGATACTGTGCGCCCAGCGTATTGCCCAGTCAAGGTGCTCTTCTTCATCGTCCGATTCATAATAAGCCGTATCAGCGTTGATTATCGGCAAACCAGGACGACCCTCTGGACCTGCAAAGGTCCTTTCTCTAAAGTAAGGTAATACAAAAAAATCTACAATTCCCCAATCTCTGACTAAAGAAAAGTTAACCATCGGCTGGCCGAGTTTATCTTCATTGTCAATATCTTCGACTGAGTCACTTTGATTGATTATGTCGACCAAATGTTGGAACTCGGTTACCCCCCAGAATACTCGGCGTACGCCAATGCGAGATTCCCAATCATCGCCGACATGAACCCAACTGAGTTCTCGGATGTCCATATGGGTTCTTTCATCATCGTGCTGATCGACTCGAGCAGATGGGACAAATTCAAATGAATCGTTACCGTCATTCCAGCTCCAGAAAAATTCTGGTGCGGCGGCGGCAGAAAGATAATAATCTTCCTGACTAGGGAAGCTAGGATCTTCAATAAAGAAGCGACCTTGCAACTCAATGTTGCCGCGAACTTCAAATTCGTTCGCGGCAACCGAGTTAATAAAGCCCGCGGTTAAGCAGGACACTGCAGACAAAAGGAATTTTTTGTTCATCTTAAAATCTCAATTAACTTTGACTGGAATTTTGATTGTCATCCCGACCGCAGCTGAATGCTTTTTATTCTGCATAGTTGAGAGATCTCCCAAAGTTGGACGTGTTGCCAATTTGAAGGAGATATCTCGGTTTCGCTCGGTATGACAAATTTCTAAACTGAAAGTTTATCGCGCACGCTTCAATGCATTCTTATTGAAATCTTTTTCATCAAGTCCTTGTTTGAATTGATAATCCTGCCAAGTCAAGACTGTGCTTTTTCCTGATTGGTGATTGTTCATTTCTAGTTTTGATGCTCGCCAATGCTTATCAACGTATTTATTAAAGTCGGAGAAAGTAAGTGTTTTTAAGAGCGAGTTTTTGCGATCATAGAAATCGATCTTCTGAGTACGGTATTCAGATTTATCGATCCACACAATACGACGTTTGTAACCTGAATACTTGTCTTTTGGAAACTGCTCGACTACAAAACAATCTTCACCGTTGACTACTTCGTCTTTAACATATTTGTAGTCGTATTTTTCGATTTCAAACGAAGTTAGATCTTCAAAAGAAAATTCACTTCCCATAAATGAACCGGACTTGTTACGCGAAGAAATTCTTTTTACACGTTTCAGCGCGGGTAAATACAACCATTGCTCGTCGTTGGCTGTTGGATGTGAAAAACTTAAAAATGCGGTTCCTTTAACATCATTTGGCGAATCAAAGATAGTTAGACTTTTATCGCCGTCATTTTCTTGCTCCATGCTCTTGATACGCATTTGGCGAGTCGATGTTTCACCATGTTGATTTTTTAACAACATTTCCATTTTAGCTTGGCTATCAGTCCAGCCCAAGTCGCGGTTTTTCGCTTCTCTAGAAATCTGCATGCCGCGATCTTCTGCTTCGCCGGCCAATATCGGCGTTGTAAATAGTGAACCCGATAAAACTAACGCGGAAGAAAGCGTTAATATTTTGGTTTTTAACAATTTCATTAAGTTCTCCGTAGAGCAAAGTTATAAATTCTGTTTAATTGGTTAGTCATTACTATTCTTGTGCCACTTCTTTCAGGCGAGCTGCTTCAAGCTTAGCTGCTTTTTCCTCTTCTTTGTCTTTTTTACTTTTTAACAGCATCAACAAAGGTGGTAAGAACAGGAAGTCGATAATGAGCGCGATTAAAATGGTTATCGCTGTTAACAATCCCATATCAGCGTTAACTTTAAAGCTTGATGTTGCCATTACGCCGAAACCTGCTACAAGGACAGCGGTGGTAACCCAAAGCGCTTTACCGACGCTGGCAAAACTGTAGCGAACAGCATCTTCTGAACTGAGGCCTTTTTCTCGGCGTGCTCGAATGTATTTGCTTAAAAAGTGTACTGTGTCATCCACAATTATTCCGAGCGTGACACCCATTACCACTGACAATCCTAAGCCGACTTCACCTACAAACATACCCCATAAACCAAATCCGACAGCGGCCGGCGTAAGGTTTGGAATTAAGCTAATTAATCCAAACTTAACTGAACGCAATGCAAAGCCAAGCATAATAGAAATCAGTATCAGCGCGATGGAGGAACCTTTTATCATTCCAACGATATTGGTCGCACCGATATGAGCAAACATTAGTGAAGGGCTCGCCAAAGTTAGCTCATAAGACGAATTTTGTGACTCAAAATGCTCTAGTACGCGCTGTTCGAGCTTAAGGATTTCGTTTGAGGTCAAGTTCCTGAATGTTGCAATAACTCGAGTTTTAGATTTATCAACGTTTAACTGATTATTAACATCTAATCCCTGTGGTAGAGACAGTTCATACAATAGCAGGTACTGTGCTGCCAATTCTTGATCGTCCGGCAACTTATACCATGCAGGATCATCTCCATGCATATTCCTGTTTAATCGTTTTAATGTATCAGTGATCGTATTAACGTGATCGGTTTCTTCTTGCGCTCTCAACCAGTCAGAGAAGTCTGAGACAAATTTTATAAACTTTGGATCATTGACACCACTGCTAATCTTTGAGTCGAAAGAAAGTTCTAGTGTAGTCATACCTGACATTTTTTCGCCCATAAAGTCTGTCGCTTGGCGAAATGGAACGCTTTCATCAAAGTATTTCACAAAGTCGTCATTGAGTTCATTATTTGGAACAAAAGCGGTGAACAGAACGATTAAGAACGCCATGCCGGGTAGTAAGCCTTTCCTTTTTTTCACTACAAAGTTCGCTAACTTATCCATTGCATCAGTTTTATGTTCAACGGTTGGTTTAGCTTTTGCCGGTAAAACCATTAGCAGTGCAGGGAAGATCGTAACCGAGAATACAAATGCCAACATAACGCCAATAGCCACGATATTCCCAAGATGGGCAAATGGTGGTGCGTCGGAAAAATTCATTGTCAAAAAGCCAATTGCAGTGGTAATACTTGTCAAAAATACCGGCTGCATATTTACCCGTAAACTATCTTTCATCGCTGCATATTTATCCATGCCATGACGCATATTGTAGTAATAGGTCGAGAGTATATGCACGCAGTCAGCCACCGCCAAGGTGAGTATTACAGTGGGAGCTCCCGCCGAAGGCCCTGTCATATATCCGCCTGACCAAAGCCACAAACCCATAGCGGTCATTACGCTTGCCAGTATCACAACTAAAGTAGCGAATGTTCCGCTAATGGTTCTCAATAGAATGCCGACAGCAACAATTACGACAAACAGCATGATTGGAATAAGTACTGAAGAGTCTCGAATAGAAGCTTCGGGAAAACTTGTGTTCATCATAATCATGCCCGAAAGCATAAAATCAATATCCGGGTATTTAGCGCTCATTCTCGCGACTAATTCACGAGCGTCGCTAGAAACTTCTGGAACTTCTGCAGTCATATCTATCGCAGGAAGTCGAATCGTAACGTTGACCACAGCGACACCGGCATTATCCGAAATAAGCTTCTTTTGAAGTAACGGTTCACTTAGCGCCACTCTTTTTGCGCGGGCGATCATTTCATCATCTAACATGTCAGCTTCAAGAACGAGATCTTCGATAATTAAATCGTCCTCTTCAGCAAAGCTATATTGAAAGTTGGTGATCGAGTCGACGCGGGAATTGTATTTAATGAGCCACGCTTCGTTGGTCAATTCCCATATAGCCGTTAAATTTTGCTTGGTAAAAACATTACCGTTTTTGGGCGCGACAATGATGGCGACATTATCACTTTTACTATAAATTTTTTGTAAGCCAAGAAAGTCATTTAATTGTTTATTTTCTTCTTTAAAGAAAATTTTGTAATCACTTTTGAACGACATATTCTTAAATCCGGCAGCACTTATCGCTACCACTATTATGGATAAAAGAATGACGGGCCATTTAAACTTAAATATAAAGTCTGAAAACTTTTCCATGATTAGTTGCTCGACTGTTAAATAAAAATAAAAGGTGTATCTGCATTTTCAAGGGCATCTATTTCAGGTTGAAATAGCTCGTGTGCAATTCGCTTGGTTGTTTCTTGATAATCCCAATCTTTAGACAAGGGCTTCCAACCGAAACCATCAAGTATTAGCCTGGCATTAGTAAACGACTCTCTTTCTAATACCATGGGCTGCAATTTTTCAGAGTGGCCTTTACTCATTATTAATGCCATTGCGCCCCAAGAAGCTGACCACATGGCAAAAGTCACCTGTTCAAAATTCATATCTTCCGGCAGTTCTAAATCGCCGGCTTCAATAGCTTTACCAATTTCTTGATTCATTAAACCCATCAGGCTTGCTTCACACTGATGATGAGTTGTGTTTCTTTCATCAGAAGTGCAGGCGGCAACACTGGGCGAATGCGCCGATAAAACTGCAAACAATTGGGAAGGGTGAAGCTTTGCCCAGATTATATAAGACACCATAACCGCCAAAATTCGTTCTCGACTATTACCTTTGAAGTTAAGTGCTCTTACAAAAAGCTCCTGGACTTCTTGGATGCACTTATTGCAAATTGCCATCAGCAAATCTTCTTTACTGATAAAGTGCTTGTATATTGTTCCTTTGGAATAGGGGGCTGCTGCGACTAGCTTATCAATAGTCAAAGTAGTCAAGCATGCCTTTTCAACCAGCGAACGGGCTATTTCGATTAACTCGGCTTCGCGCGTCTCAAACTCACTTTCGCTGATGGTTCTAGGGCTCATAGGGCAAAATACTCTGCAAACTGGATTATTTACAAGCTTTCTCAACAATTGAGAAAGGTACAAACATTTGATTGCCAATATTCATATTTTCAAAAGCCACGTGATATTAATACATCGAACCTTAATAAATGACGATTCGTCACGTGACGAATCGTCATTATAAGAGGAGACTGTCAAAGATCAACTAGAAATTGGCAGAAATGAGAATTATTTTTGTTTAATTACATATCTGGTAATTAGGCTGGAGCACCCATAAACTGGAGCATTGACTAATAAATACTTTATTTTCAACAGGATAACTGACCGCGTAAATAAAAAGGTTACTTAAAATAAGCCGCTTTTATCAAACAATGAATTTTTAATGACAGCAAAGGCCTAGTTTAGCCCGATGGTCTTTAAAAAAGATCGATATTGTTTTCGTTTGGAGCTGATGGTTTGGTCTTTTTAGGGCGAACTGCATCATCCCAATGGGCCTTATTGAACGAAAAGCTATCCAGTAGCGATTTGAGCTTATCAGAAAGTTTGCGTAAATCTTCTGAGGTTAGTTCTTGGTGTCTTTCACTTTCAAGTACTTCATGATTAAGCTCAACCATATCTGCGATCTGCTGCCTTGCGCTCGAAGATATTTCGCTTTGTCTGGTCGCAGATTGGAGCAAGTTTTCCGATAGTTTATTGATAGATTGGATCGATTCTAGAACATGGTTTAATTCGATAGAGGCTGCATTAGAAAGCTCGATTGTTTCAGCCGAGGCTTTGGTACCGACTTCCATTGATTCGCTTACTGACTTGGTACCTTCTTGGATTCGGGCAACCATATCTCTAACTTCTTGAGTTGATGCTCCGGTTTTTTCCGCCAAGGTCCTTACTTCATCTGCAACAACAGCAAATCCTCGACCTTGTTCTCCGGCGCGAGCAGCTTCAATGGCAGCGTTCAACGCAAGTAAGTTAGTTTGATCTGCGATGGAGGTAATTACATCGATGATATCGTTGATTTGGTTACTGTCTTTTTGAAGTTGCTCTATATGGGAAGAGGCGTCATTGATATGCTGAGTAAGTTTTTCGATGCTGCGACTTGAGTTAGTTGAGCTTTTATGGGCACTTTTGACAATGTTATTTGACTTAGTGAGTTCTTCTGAAATCTGTTCGAGATCGTGATTAAGCTCCATGCTGCCTTCATAGACTTGACCGAATGCGCTGTTTAGATCATTGCCTAGCTGCTCTTGCATTGTCGTTTTTTGCTGCATCGTATGATAAGTCGTATTCAATTCGTCCGCCATTGGAGAGAGTCTTGCCGAACTTGCGTACAACTCGGTTAACAGATCATCAATTTGTTGGCGTTGTTCGTTAAATATATTAAATATTGGAACAAATAATCCCGACTCTTTTGTACCAAATCGGGACTTCATATCAACTTCTCTTGAGTTTTTGATCTTGTCGACATGCAAAAAGAGCTTTTCCATTCCGGAGTAAACTAATCGATAGACCTGGAAGAAAGAAATCCCAAAGACAATCACCAACAAACCAAACAAAGCACTGATTTGGTTGGTCGTAAAATCTGAGGTCATCACCAATACGATTACGCCCAGTACTAGTACAAAGAGCCCAGGCCCCATCAAATTTAAAAATAGGCTTGGCATATTTAAGTCATTTTGCGAAATGTTAGATTGTTGATTGAGTTCGCTCATATATACCCCATGAGATTATCTTGATTTGTTCGCGTCTTATAAGCCATATAAGAACTAAGCTAACTGTTTGAATTGAATAAACTTATCGATAGGATTTCGATTTCTTATTTCTTTTTAATGAATATAGGCAATTTCGGGCAAAAAAGTGAAAAAAATCACCTCTGCTACTGGCATTAATTGTTTTCTGGACAATTTTATGTTTATATTGTGCGCAATAAATTTATTTTGAGTGTAATCAAAAGTCGGAGTAGAAATGCCTTCAAGTTCAAGTCCTGCTAGTCAAGACGGTCAGCAAAATAACCGCTCTCCATTTCCTCGCGCTTTTTATGTAGCCAACACCATGGAGATCTTTGAACGCCTGTCCTGGTACGGCATATACACCTTTTTAGCCGTGTACCTGACCAGTAGTAAGGGCCTTGGACTAGCTCCCAATGAGCAAAGCTTGATAATGGGGATTGGGTCATTCTTGCTCTATATCGTTCCTGTGTTTGCTGGGGCTATGGCTGATAGGTTTGGCTATAAAACTATGTTTTTATTGGCCTTCTCTATTCTTGCTCCTGGTTATTATTTACTTGGGCAAGCCGATTCGTTTACCAGCTTTTTCATGGTGTTTTTAATGGTCGCTATCGGTGGAGGTATGTTTAAACCAGTCGTAACCGGCACGGTAGGCCGCTCCACAGATGACACTAATCGAGGCCTTGGCTTTGGAATTTTTTACATGATGGTTAATGTTGGTGGAGCACTAGGACCGATAGTTGCACAGTGGATCAAAGGAAACTTAGGATGGTCTTGGGCGTTCAGTATGGCGTCAATTTGGATCGCTATTAATTTTATTCCTGCAATATTTTTTTATAAAGACCCGTTAAATAACGAATCGAATAGTGACGTTAACAAAACATCAGATAAAAAATCGATTAAGCAAGTGTTGCAAGAAATGCAGCTGGTACTAGGCAATGGGAGGTTGGCTTTTTTCGTGGTTCCAGCATTAACTATTTGTTGCCTTAAAGCCGGAAAGATAATTGGTGTAAATCAGTTATTTATCTACTTAGGAATTCTAATTGGAGTCAATTTGATTTGGAGTTTGTTAGTCAAACATTCTGATCAAAACCCTTGGTACAAACAAAAAATAAAACTCGGCAACAAGCCTTTTGTCGTCTACCTGCTGATTCTTTCTGGATTTTGGACAGTTTACAATCAAGTGTTTTATTCCTTTCCACTTTATGTTCAGCACTATGTTGATTCTTCCGATTTAATTGAATCTGCGGAAGCGACAGGAAGTGAAGGATTCGTGAATTATTTGACGGGCATCGATGTTGATACTTTAAGCCAGGATTTAATTGATGTAGCTAATCGAATAGAATCACCTGATCAACAAACAACAGAGAAGCAACAGCAGGCCTATATCCTGCTCAGCGAGCTACAAATAAAAGTCCCAAAAAGTGAAATACTAGCGCCGTTAACCTCAATCCAAAAAGCAACCGAAAGAGCTGATGATATAGTAGACACTCTTCACACTAAATATAACTCGGAGATAAAATTAGTAGAGGTAAGAAAAATACTGGTAGATATCTCCAATCAATTCGTTGTTAACCAAGCAATTACTGGTGAAGCACTAGAGCAAGCCAAAACTGCATTGGACCAAGCTGGAATAACTATTCCAGATGCGTACTTCAGCTCTGCTTTGATAAATGTAAAAACAGCAACCGATACTGCAAAGGTTTATGCGGTTGAGTGGGATAAAAAATATAAACAAGCTGATCCGCAAACTATTTTAGTGCTTGAGTTTATTGCCATCGTTCTGTTTCAGGTTTTGATAAGTAACTTTATTGCTCGTTGGCGCGCACTACCAATATTGGTGGCAGGTACTGCAATTTTAACGTTAGGTATGTGGATCGGCGGTTTTAGTCACATGTTGGTATTAGGCGGTTTTACGGCTGCTACTTCAGTAGTGATTTTCGCGATCGGGGAAATAGTCGCCTCTCCTAAAAGCCAAGAATATGTCGCGTCCTTTGCTCCAAAAGAAAACGTCGGTATGTATATGGGGTATTATTTCGTTTCGATTGCTCTCGGCAATTTATTTGCCGGGATCTTAAGTGGTTCACTCTATGGAACTTTAGTTATTGAACAAGGGCAACCGGTATTCTTTTGGTCAATTTTTGCCGGGCTCGGTGCCTTAACTATTGTGGCATTTGTAATTTTTGATCGGACCATGACCCATCATTTAGAATCACCCAAAAAAGATATGAAAGCGGATTTTGCCGTTGCAACCGAATAGCTAATGGCGGAAGTAGATTGAACCAAAATTTTTATTCAGAAAGCTCAATCATTCTAAGATCTGCTTCGAGGCTTTCTCGAGACATATAAACTAATTGAGACTGATCATGTGACACACTAAAATTGTGCCCTTGATCAGTTTGCTCAGATAAAACGGTTGTAGTTTGTTTGGTATTTAAATCATAAAAATACAGTCCTGCTTCCTTATTTTGATGATGATGAAAGTAAATTCCGGTTGAAGTTGCCGTAAAAAGGCTGTGGATTGGAAAGTCAGGATAAATTAGCTTTTCTTGGTTTGTTCTTAAATCAATTTTCCATAATCCTTTTTGCTTGGGCTTGGTAAAAAATAGTGTTTTATTGTCTGTGCTCAGTGCTAAATCTTCCGTGTCAGAATAAGTGAGTTGTGACATT
Source organism: Kangiellaceae bacterium (assembly GCA_026196875.1). Taxonomy (GTDB): domain Bacteria; phylum Pseudomonadota; class Gammaproteobacteria; order Enterobacterales; family Kangiellaceae; genus Aliikangiella. The sequence goes on along the minus strand of JAPHTP010000013.1, from coordinate 19,175 downwards.
TCTTCTGTCAGTAAATTATAGCTATAGATTCGTTTGTCCTCTGTCAACGAAAAGAGTAATTCATTTTCGTTTCTTCCCCAGTAAGAAAAACTCACGAGGCTATTTTGCAAATCAATTTTTTCAACCTCTCCCGAAGGTAAGTGCATAATTGCTGGTCTTCTATTAATCAACAAAAGTAGCTTAGTCTCGTCAGGAGACCAGCTGATGATATAGGGCGGATCATTAAATGTGTGTTTAGACAAGAGCTTGGCCACATGCTTATTGCCTTGCCAAATTTGCCATTTGCCTTTTCTTTTGGATACGAATGCCAACTTATTGCTCGTCTTGGAAAACATAGGATTGGTGTCAACTTGAGTTGACCGGTAGATATGGTGTGCTGGGAGAGCATCTGTAGCTGATTTCATTGGGTTAGACTGGATGATTAAACTGGTGTTGGATAACAAAGGTGAAAATACGACTTGTTTCTTACCACTTTTAGATTGAGCACATTTTAAATAGGCAAAATTTGGAATAGCAAACTCACCAATGGAGTTTATAGCATCATTTGAAAAACTAAGAAGCTTATTGTCTATAGCGAAAAGTAAGGCGTCAGTTGAATTAATGCACCAGCTTGAAGTGATTGAGCCGTTTAAGTTAGTGTGAATTAATCGGCGATCGGCAGTTAAAGGTCTATACAACCATAATGACACTGCTTGGTTTTTATCTTGGGTTAATACCAACCATTGATTTTCCGTCGGGTGGGGGGATAGTCTTCTCGGGTCCCAGTCAAATTTTTCCAGTCCAATTTCTAAAGGAGACATTCGTTTGCGAGCAATGTCATATCGATAGTGAGCGCGTATTCCTTTCTCAGTATCATACTGACTTAGATAGAATTCATTGCCATTATCAAACCAAATTATTCGATTCAGGTAGGGCGACTTACATTGAGAAATGGTTTCATTGTTGAATAGGCTCTTACTCTCGACATCATATTGGGCGGTAATTACTTGGCATGATCTTGGATCGATATAGGCAACTCGACTACCATCAGGAGACCAGCTTACTGTAAATGGTTGACCGATAAAACCTTCTATTTGTGAGTCTTCTGAAGAATCTAATTCAAATACTCTTATCTCTATTTCATTACTAAGCCGAGGAATATGCGTGTAATAGACTCGCGACAGATCGGATGAGATTGTCGGCAGCGTTTCTTCGCCGGGGATACTTGTCAGTCGAGTAATTTCAGATTGATTAAACCCCAAGTTTTCAAGTTTTGATTGGTCATCGTTTGTGAAAATATACCAGAAGGTTGACGATAGAATTAGGGTGGCAGCGAGAACCATTGATAATTTCGGTATGGGTTTTGAATTAGTTGTGAGCCTTATTGGTTCAACTTTGCAAATCAGCTTGTAGCCTCGTTTAGGAATCGTTTCAATAAACTTGGGTACGCTGACATCGTCGTCTAGCGCTTTACGAAGTTGCGTTATTAAGCGCCTTACGCTGTTTTCGGATACGGTCACACCTTGCCATAGTTCATTGATGAGAGTCTGCGGTGAGACAACTTCACCTGGCTGTTGAATCAAAAAGCACAGCAGTTCCATTACTTTGGGCTCGAGCTTTTTTGTTTCTTGCAAATGTATTAGCTCCAACGCTTCTGGCTTAGCAATCCATTGGTTGAGTCTCCAGTTTGTGGCTTTGGGGTTATCTGGTTGGTTATTATTCATAGCGTCTACGTAATGCGGCAACAAAGTCGTAAGTAGTTGTTTTTTAACACATCACAGAAAAATCACAAGGTAACATTTACAATATTCGTGACTAATTTCTAATTACATCGTAAAACGCAATGTAACAACTAAGCAGTGAAAGGAATTATTAACAATGAAGAGCATCAGCGGGTTTGTGTTTTGTTCGTTTTTGATCAGCGCGTTTTTGGGATGCAACAACAATACGATTTATCCCGTTGAAGAAAGAGTACAGTTAGAGTTTGGATTAGAAAAGGTTTTTCAGCCGCCACAATTAAGCGGTAGTTTCCAAGTAGGCACACAAGAATTTCATTGGATAGACTCATCTCGCGGCGAACCGCACACTACGGATGAGTCAGACTTCAGAGAAGTGCTGGTACGAGTTTTTTATCCAGCCGACAGCAGTACGAATGAAAACCAGCTTCCTGTTTTCGACATGTTGCGTTGGCAGTTCTGGTTTGATGCTGGTGGCGCTACAGACAACAAAAGGTTGCGACGCTCTAATTACACTGAAAGTTCTTGGCCAGTTTATCATGACTCAACGATTTCTCAGCAACAAGGTTTCTTTCCCTTGATGGTAATGTCGCATGGATATGGGTTTTCACCTGAAGAGCATATTTACATCGCAGCTGAATTTGCTAGTCGTGGCTATATAGTCGCTTCCATCAATCATCCCTATGGATCCAGTCGAGCAGTATTTCCTGACGGTAGACAAATACGCCCCGTCGGACTCCCAGAAGACAACTTAGGAAAAGATCTCGAACTTTGGGCAGAAGATCAGGTGTTTGTTATTCAGCAAATGCAGGAACTAAATCAATCGCAAGAGAGTTTCTTTTTCGCCAAATTAGATATGTCCAAGGTTATAACTACAGGGCATTCCTATGGTGGTGCCGCTTCTTTTCATAGTGCCTGGTTGGACGATAGAGTGAGGATTGCAATCGATATTGATGGCACTATTTTTAATATTAACGATCGGATCATTAACATTCCATTTATGTTTATCCAAAGTGGTAACGGTGATAGTTTTGACGTGTTTGACCAGGTGGCCAATGATGGATATAACGTCGCATTTGAGCAACGAATCAGTCATCACTCTTTTGCTGACTATGTGATGTTTTGGCAATCAGATTTTCCGGAGATGAGTGAGTTTGGTTCGCTTTCGGCTGAAACCGCGATGTTCTCAACGGTGAATATTATGGAGCAGTTTATTGACAAATACTTGCACCAGGAGGAGGCCCCACTGCTAGACAACCCGGAACAAATATATGATTTCACCAGAGTACGAATTTTTGAAGACTAAGAACAAAGGAACTCAATATGCCATTCCTAAATCAGAGTCATTTCGTTTGTTTATTAATTTCGTGCTTGCTAGGTTGTGGAAGTGGTTCGACCGAGTCGGAAGAGCCTGAGAGCAATGCTTTACCATGCGGAACAGTTAAACAAGGCGAGCAGTGTATCGCGTTAACTATGGCGGATGGTTTTACTAGTAAGCGGCACTTTATTCTAACGCTGCCTAACGCTGAGACTGAGCTAATTCCAGTTTTTATCATGTTACACGGTAGTGGTGGCCGTGCAGATCCGGTTGCAGACCGATTCAATTTCAGGCAATTCGTTGAAGCGAATAATTACATCGGATTATTTCCGAATGCAATTGTAAGAGATGATGGTGTTTCAACTTGGAATGCACATGATAATACTTATGCAATTCCACATATCGATGATGTTCAGTTTTTAAATAAAGCCATTGAGTATGTTATTAATGAGAGAAATGCCGACCCACAAAAAATTTATATTTTCGGATGGTCCAATGGTGGATTTATGGCGAATCGATTCGCTTGTGAAAGCCCTCAAAGCGTTTCTGCAGTATTTTCTTTGGCCGGAAATATTAGAGGTGATTTAGCGCATTGTGATGATAGTAAATTTGTTGCAATTCATCATATTCATGCAACCGGCGATAATGTTGTACCAATAGCCGGTGATGATCAAAAAGGCTATATGCCGGCGCAACGAGCGATCGAAATGTGGTCGCTAGTCAATCAATGTGACACCATTACATCCAGCTTTGGACCTTTCGACTTAACCAACGATGAAATGGGTGAGGAGAGTAATCGAATTGCTTACGATCTTTGTCGCTTACCGGTAGAGTTGACAATTATTGATGGCTCAGACCACGGTCCTGAATTTGACAATGCAAAGCTGCATCAGTATCTGAATGATTATTTTGTAAGAGTAGAGAATCAAAAAATCCTCATGAATAAATCCAAACTTATGCGTTAAAAAAAGGGGAAGCTAAACTTCCCCTGGCAGTACGCGTTTTATGGATAAACACGAGGATTTTTATTGGCTATTTTAATAACCTTTATTAAACAAATTTAGATTCCTTTATAAACATAAATTCGTTTTTAGTTTGCTTGTAGTCTCAGAGTTATACCCGAGGCTGAGCTGTATCCATACAGGTCAAGATACCAACGACCACTCGCCGGACTACTGAATGCACAAGACTCATTGTTGCCATTTTTATATGGACGACAATCGTATTGTGAGAGAGTTGATTGCGAACCATGGCGAACATAAAGATCTGCATCACCAGTACCACCAGAAATTGAAACCGTCATGTTTGAGTATCCTGCTGGCATATCGTAGTAGTAACGTGTCCATTGACCGCTATTAACCGATACGTTTGTCGCGGTTACGTCAATCGGCTCATTTCCTGGAGGATTAGAGTTGTCATCGTAACTACCAACTAAGCTTACGCCAGAGAAGCTACTGTAAGCTTTAACGCGAACATAGTAAGTTCCACCAGTTTGAGTTCCAGTACAAGTTTCACTATTACCGTTTTTGTATGGACGGCAGTCGTAAGAACTATCAGTTGGCGCTGAACCAAACTTCACATAAAGGTCAGCATCGCCTGAACCCCCGCTGATTTGGAACGAGATGTTAGTTGCACCTGATGGAACTGCGAGAGTGTAAGTAACGTCGCTACCGCTTGAAGCTGATAAGTTGTTAACTGGTACACCGTTTTCAAGTTCATCTCCGCCTGGAGGAGGTGGAGGCGGTGTATCGCCAAAGCGTGAGTAAGCCAGCAAGTTAGGCGAACCGTTGGCACCGCTAACTACATTTTCAGTGGCATTACTTTCAAGTGCTTGTTCAACTTGTGAAGGTGATGCATTCGGATTGTCAGCTAGATATAAAGCTGCAACACCAGCAACGTGTGGACTCGCCATTGAAGTACCACTCATGGTTTGTGAGCCACCGTTTTGCGAAGTCGAAGTAATGTTTGAACCTGGCGCAAAAATATCTACACAAGAACCGTAGTTAGAGAAAGAAGAACGAGAATCGCCTTGCGCTGTAGAACCAACAGTAATTGCACTTGGCGCACGTGCTGGAGAGTAGTTACACGCATTGCTGTTATCATTTCCAGCTGCTACAACCGTAACTACGCCCGCATTAACCAGGTTAGATACCGCGTTATCAACTGAGCTTGAGGCGCCCCCACCTAAACTCATGTTAGCAACGGCTGGTTTTGAATGGTTTTGTGCTACCCAGTCCATGCCGGAAATGATTCCTGAATTAGAGCCTGAACCTTGACAGTTCAATACACGAACGCCGTAAACTTTAGCGCCTTTAGCAACACCATAAGTAGCACTGGCTACTGTTCCTGCGACGTGAGTACCGTGGCCTTGACAGTCGCTAGAGTTATTATCATTGTCGATAAAGTCATAACCGTTATAAACTCGACCACCAAAATCAGAGTGGTTATTTACACCGGTATCGATAACATAGACGTTAACATTTGATGCGGTGGTGTCGTAGGTGTAAGCGTTGTCGAGAGAGCCAGAGCGTTGGTCAACTCTATCTAAACCCCAAGTTGGGTTATTTTGAGTAGCGCTTAGGGTAACGATTTGGTCTTGTTCGACTAAAGCAATTTTAGGGTCGTTAGCCATTGCCATTGCAGTTGTTTCATCCATTTCGAAAACTGCACCGCGAAGTGCACTACTGAATTTTCTTACCGGGACTGCGTTGAACTGAGAGCTAAGTGAAGATACCGTCTTGTTCACTGAGGCAGACATGCTTCCAGTGTTTAAAGATTGCTGCATGGCTGAATCTTTAAAAGTCACAATGTATTTGTTTGGAATTGCGTTGTCTGGATTTTGAGCTGAAATAAATTCACCCGCTTGTAACAATGGCGAGGTAAAAAGCCCCACCGCGAGTGCAACTTTTGTAATTTTCATTTTGAGAGTTTCCTCCGTCAGGAAGTGATCACTTAGTTAAGTAATCTTGTTGCATGTTTGTTATTAATTATGGAAAGTTGGATTTGAGAAAGGCCAACTAACCCTATAAATGCACTCAAGGGATCCCGTGTCTTTAAATCCTGTACTAAGATATCGGTAATTAAACGAGATATCGGGTTCTAAATTTCAAGGATCTTGTTATTCTTATGTAAAATACCGCTTAAAGATTACATCTAGAAAGTATCTGAGATGCGTTTCAGAGCCTATTTGATTTGATTCTGAAATGCAACTTAGATGGTGTTAAAATATCTCAATTCAGCATGGTAATATTCACATTATTTCTGGGGATTTTTACTAACTGTTTGATTTTTAAAACGATAAACTGCTGGTCGGATTTCGAGCATTTAATTTTAAAATATAAGGATTCTAGCCTCCATGGCATTGAACGAAGTGGAAGTGGCTCAGATTAGAAGAGCTGGTGAGCATTTCAAGAAAGTGCTCCGCGAAACTTTTGAACTTTTCCCCCGCTCAGCGCGTACCATTGCGGGATTTGCACGATGGACTGAGATTAATAAGTCCACCAGTCAGCGTTTAGTCCAGGCATTAACCAAAAGCACCGATGGCATCGATGTGATAGTTACTCTTCCTGGAATTAATGGTTTAAAACAGATCAATAGTGCCGTTAAAAAACTGATTAATGATACCGATTCTTTGCATATCTTTAACCAAATGGTCGATGAATACGAAGATCTGATTTTGCAGTATGCTTCCAGCCAGTCAGAACTAAAAAGAGCGCTGCAAAAGTTTCAGAGTAAAGCTTCGGTTTCTGCTGACACTTATAATCGCAAACTTAAAAAGAGTGCGTATGAAACCAATAGAGAAATTACCGGTGAGTCGGTAGATATTCTTGCCGGTGTCCATTTTTTCCGAGTTAGTCCGAATGATAATAGTTTTATTGATGAATTTATTTTATCCAACAAAATAGGGGTAGAGCTTTCTAAATTTGCCAGGCCATTTGTGCAAAGCTTCGGTGGTAACCTCGGTGAAATTACCATTCAAGATCCTATTCCTCTAAATGAAAACCAAGCAAGCTCATTTCAAGTCAATAAAAGAAGCGAGTATTTACTCAAACAATTTTCCTCGCCGAGAATTGAAGAAAGTTATGCTGGAGTTGGCAACCTTAAAAATTCGGTCGTTTACAATCATACTGTTGACCCTATTAATTGCGGTAAATTCGATATTACTATTGCCCATATGGATCCGAAAACACAGCGTAATCCAATAACTGATGATTTTAAAATCGTGTGTCAAAGTATCATGCAGCGCAGCCCTGCAAAGCGATTAATCCTGGTTGCATTGTTAGATAAGAAGCTCGATCAGGCTTGTCAAATTCAAAGCGGTTGTTATCCTGCCAGTGTGAAAATTCATGAAATTGGTCATCAGCCCGAAGATTTATGGGGAGAGAGATTTAGCGACGCTCCTGAGATAAAAATCTTTAACCCTGAAGATGCTTCATTAGCATCCAAATTAAAAATTGAACATATGGATAGACTTTTGCAAACAGGGTTTGAGCTGTTGCAAGAAAAAGCAGAAAATTTTATAGGTTACTTTATCGATGTAGAGTATCCTCTATGGTTAACTAGTCATCGGTTTTATTTTAAGTTTGAAGAATAGGCATTTTAAGAGTAAGCGGCTTTTTACTAATAGTTACTAATAAGCTATAACAAAGGAGTTTTAGACATGGAAATGGTGCATACTTGTGAGAATATCGTCAATGCTAATCACATTAAGAATTTACTTAATGCTGCTAAAATCGACGTGATAATTAAGAATTCTGCCATTCAAGGCGCGGTTGGTGAAGTTCCTCCTATGGCTGCCTGGCCGGAAGTTTGGGTATTAGATCCTGCCTCAGTTGAACAAGCCAAAAAAATAATTGCAGATATTGAAGAAGATAGTGAAGTTCAATCTTGGCAATGTTCTTCTTGTGATGAAACTAATGAAGGGAACTTTAATCTTTGCTGGAATTGTAGTGAACCTAAATGAGCTCATCTTGCAGTGAATTGGTTTTCCGTTCAGCGAGAGCGGAAGATGCGGAATCTATTCGGTTACTTTATCTTGAGTTGACCAACGACCAAAGTGTTCAAGTTCTTCCCGAACGAATTAATCTAATTGAGAAGGATCAATCAAATTTTCTTTTTGTGGTCGAATCCGATTCTAAAGTGATGGGTTCCTGCCTAATTACTTTTTGTCTAGATCCTATGTATGGTCAACAAGATTATGCAGTGTTAGAAAATATTGTGGTGGGTGCTGACTGTCAAGGAAAAGGAGTTGGTAAATATTTGATGGGGAAGGTTGAGGCATTTTGTTTTTCTAAGGACTGCACTAAGTTGATGTTTTTAAGTAGTGCTAAAAGGGAAGATGCGCATAAGTTTTTTTATTCAGTAGGCTTTCGCGGAGATATTAAGAAAGGGTTTGTGAAGTATCGGAGTGATGTTCTGCGCTCGGCTGATTCACGATGTTTTTTTGAGTGAAGTTAAGCTCCACAGACTTGTACGTACCCTAACACTTACATTGCCATATCGACTGGAATGGAGAAATTTCCTGCAAGTTTGCACTCTCTGGAATGAGGTTTAAAACCACAAACTTTAAAAGAACCTTGATTATTTGTTGCCTGTCATGGCCACCCGTTAACCGAAATTCGTCAACTATTAAAAGAAATCCTTCTCATGATCAACATGAGAAGGATATTGCATTTAGCAAACCGTATTCAAATAAAGCAGTCTTTGTAATACTGTATGTGCGGTCAAATCGCCAACTTTATCGATACCCATGGTTTCTTTTAGGACTTCAGCATCAGAGTCGGTGATTCCACTGACAGCGGATAATGGTAAATATTGGATCGCGTGCTTACTCACATTCTCAAATTCTACATCAAGTGATGCTCTTAATGCTATTTCAGGTGCAAGGTCCGGTGCTGAAACACATTCCTTGACGATATCTCCTATAAAATTATCTTTAGCGCTACTCGATTGTTTAGCTACGACTGGTGCAGGACGCCATAAATCAATTAATTTCGATTTGCGAATTTTTTTCAATGCAGCTAGCATTTTTCCACCAGGATCATTTGCACCAGTTTTTAACGTCGCTTTGATTTTTTTAGCTAACTTTCGGCGTCGTTTATTGGCTTTTTTATATTCAGCTCGCGAAAACTCTTCCTTTAATTCATCTAGCTCATCTTGAATTTCTTCAGATGCGTTTTCTGCCGTCGCTTTATCTTCTTTATCTGCTTTGCCCGTACTGTTCGATTTGCTTTTTGCTTCATCAGAAAGGTCTCCTTTGTCCAAGTCTTCAGCCTTATCATAAATTTCATCAAGATTTTTTCCAATTTCTTTTTGAGCATCCCGTTCTTGATTGTCAGTTTGATCACTCATGCTTTCATCTCCTTTGATTAATTTTAGGGGGCGTATCAGTTTAGTGAAAACTTAGATGCAATTTTTTGCAATATCCAGGATGTCAATGTGAAAATGAGTCTTTTGATTAGATTAATTCAATATTTATCTCTGTTTCCTATTAATAGAAACGGCCAAGATTAGTTATTCAATTAACTAAAGACAGCTAAAAGATAAACAGATAGTCTACTTTTCCAAAAATGACTCTGGTAGACCATCTGCAGAACTCTAACAATTAGTAATAAGTAAGAAAGATAAAGGACTCGGCTGATATTTTCTCTGGGCTATTCTCCGCCTGACCGTTGACAAAAATTCGCAAGGTATAGCCACCGAATAGCAAAGGACGACCATAAAAGTCGACTAGATTAATATGGTCACCTAGAGCTAAAGTATCTCCCGGTTCGATGACGATATCTCTTATCGCTTGGGTGAAAAACTTATTTACTGACCAGCGGTTAACAACCGTGCCAAACAAGTCAATGATTTCGATTTCAAAATCTTGTCCCGAGAAAAATGTAAAATTAGCAGGCTCATTACTTATGTTGCTCAAGGTGATTTGCGCATCTACATGATCATGATGACGGACGTTCACAATACCGCGCGTTAACAGCGCTGATGAGCTCAGTTGAGGAATGCTGGGGTAGGTATTACCATTAATATTAGCTTCAATCAACGAATAGGCATATGATCCCGTAAACAAAAACTCTTTCCACTGAAGCAAACCAACACCCGGATGAAAATAGGCATAGTGAAGCGACTTATGATAGCAGTGATTAGAGAATTCAAGTCTGACTACATTGTCGAAACTTCCGGCAGGCGTCGACAGTGAGATATTTTTTTCGGCAATTCTAGGTTCAGAGGTACAGCTATTTAAAACGACCGGATAGGTTGTTCCGACAGGGTCAGAAAAATTAACAAAGGTTTGACTTGTACCATGTATGTCTACCCATCGAAGTTCAAAAGGGAAGTAGTCACTTTTTTCTATCCATTGATTAGTATTTCCCAAAAAATTCGAAAGTTTAATTTGGTTGAAACCGCCGCTGCTGATTGACTCAAAAACTTCCATTTTAACTTCAGAGTTACTTCCATTGATGTCTTTGAAATTCGAATAGTCGCCCTGTTGATGCGGTAAATAGGGTGAGGCGAGAGAGGTTAAGCTAAAAGCGAGAATGCCGGTAGCAAATAAACGTTTTACAAGTTCTTTCATCGTACAATCTCCAATACTGAAAATATGAATTAAAGTTGTTGCGAAAAAAAATTACTGACGCGATATTCATTTTTCTCAAAAGTGAAAGAGATACAAGCAAATAGAAATTATTAACATGATTAGATTTTTTAATGGGTTTACCTAAATCAACGCTTATTCAATGGATTGAGTTAACTATGACAGGTATATGATGACAACTTTTAAAGCTGTCATTTATCATGATGGCAAAGTTGTCGTCATATGGACGAACACTTTTCTTGATTGACTTAATCAATGACCATGAACACGGTTAAGGCTAGCATTGTATCCGTTTAGTCTCTTATAATACCAACCTTACGTTTTCAGCAGTCGCTAAAAACTGTTGAATTCAATGAATAAAAAATAGCGGTAATGCAATCCTTATTGCTAATGTAGTTTGCAGTATTTAACGAGCATAACCCCCTTAATTCAATCATTAAGCAAGAAATATGAAACGTGTATTGTGTTTAATTTTAATATTCTCTTTTATTTCATTTACCTATGGAGTTGTAACTGTTCAATATAGAATATTTCCCTATGACCTTGTACTTCTAGCGAAAAACACTTTTATCGGAAAAAGTGAACCACGTTCTGCTCGATATCTTCATAAAACGTCACTTTTCGAAGAGTTCGGTCGGTGCTGTTACGATATTGTTTTTATCGGGGACAGTATTACTGAAGATGCTGACTGGGAAGATATATTTCCAAATTATAGAATTGCGAACAGAGGTATAGGTGGAGATACTTCCGATGGCGTTTTAGAAAGAATGGATAGCATTATCTCTACCAAAGCAAATAAGGCATTTATAATGGTTGGAGTTAATGACTTTAGCAAAGTTGCTTCCTTTGACTCGGTTTTTGATAATTACCAAAAAATCATAGTTACGCTACTAGCTAATGATTTTAATGTATATGTGCAATCAACTTTAAACGTAGGAACAAGAGGGGAAAAATTTAACAACTCAATAGATAGGCTAAATGAAAGACTAAAGTCTCTGGCGGACCAAAAAAATAAAGTAGTCTACATAGATCTTAATAAATCACTAACTGCCAATGGAGCGGTAAAATCTGACTTTACCGAGGATGGAGTCCATTTGAATGCAAACGGTTACAGAGCTTGGAAAGAAGCTATTCAAGACTACTTATTAATGAACGATTGATAATAAACGACTGGCAGAAAGCGATGACATATCAATACAAAAATATAACCGTAAAGGCTTACGGTTATTAGTTACACATAGTATTTACGCCCGGTATAAGAACTTATTTCTTCTTGTAAAACCCAACAAAAACATCGTTCCACTTTTGGCCTTTATCCTTAGATGCCCTCCAGTGTTGTTTAACTCGGCCGTCTTTGAGCGGTGTCCAAGTGATCTTATGTAGAACTTGGTCGCCATCTTTTCCTGGTCGATAACCACTTAACACCATTTTGCCATTTTTAAATTCACCATCCAGGTAAAGTGAGCCACCAGACTGATCAATCCATGTTTGATGCCATTTTTTCTCAGCAGCATCATAAAAATTATAGCTAACGCCTAGGTTGCCTTTTGCGCTTGTCCAGTTTTCAGATAGCGCGCAACCTTCAAGAATAGGAAAGATTTTGTTGTGTCCAACCAGCGTGTCTTTAGCATCATAGACGCCCCAGTTTCCAATCCAGAAGTCGAATTGACGGTATTCTTCCTTTTGGCATGGTTGATTCGGGTTTGCCAAAGCTATCCCGCCTAATGATACGGCTATCAATGATGAGATGGCGCCGAGTAACGCGATCTTAAATTTTACCTTGTTCATATTTCTTCCCTAAACGGTGTTCTTTATTTCTATCTTGTGGGGAGTTATAACAAAACAAACAAATAAGTACCAAGCCAGAGGGACGAAATTGCTTGGTAGTGGTTTGAGTTATCTCGTAGCGTATGTAATGCTACACAAAATTAATAAATTCAATAATTAAGGAATCACCCATTACCGCTTCTTCCGACAAGGCCGCCGTTTCAGATATCGGTAAGTTTGACAACAAAACAGCAATTGCGGTGGTTGTAGCAAATATGATTGGGACCGGCGTTTTTACTAGTCTCGGATTCCAATTAATCGATATTCAATCTGGGTTTGCTCTACTGATGCTGTGGGTTGTCGGTGGTGTTACCGCCTTATGCGGAGCATTAACTTACGCAGAACTTGGCTCAGCATTGCCGCGCAGTGGAGGAGAATATAACTTCTTAACCCACTGTTATCACCCGGTTGCAGGATTTGTCTCAGGTTGGATTTCCTCGACAGTTGGTTTTGCTGCTCCGGTAGCTCTGGCCGCGATCACCTTCGGGGCTTATCTAACATCTATCTATGATTGGTTAGATACCAATATGCTTGCGGTTGGATTGATTGTTGCTCTAACTGTGGTGCACGCGGGAACCAGAAAAAATAGTGCCGGGCTGCAATGGTTGTTTACTTTGCTCAAGTTATTATTGATTGGTATTTTTTGTATCGCCGCTTTTTTCTTAGTAGAGCAGCCTCAGACTATTAGCTTTCTGCCTCAATCGGCAGACAGAGAATCAATTCTGAGCGGAGCATTCGCGGTATCATTAATTTACGTAAGCTATGCTTACAACGGCTGGAACGCTGCGACCTATTTAAGCAGTGAGTTGGATTCACCTCAGACTAATTTACCCAAAATTCTGTTTATAGGGACTGGATTAGTTTTGCTCAGTTACGTGCTGCTGAACTTCATTTTTCTCTACACGACACCTATTGAACAGATGGTTGGTAAAGTGGAAGTCGGCTATATTGTGGCATTATCGGTATTTGGTGAAACTGCGGCAGCTTTTGTTGGTGTGACCATGTCACTGCTGTTGGTTTCAACGGTGAGCGCGATGACATTAGCTGGTCCGAGAGTCTTACAAGTTATCGGTGAAGACTTTGCGATCTTTAAATGGTTGGCTAAAGTCAATCAATCGAACATTCCTTCAAGGGCGATCTATTTTCAGTCGGGACTTGCCATTATTTTTGTGGTGACGTCGACTTTCGAGTCGATTTTGGTTTTTTCTGGATTTGCTTTGGCACTCAATAACTTTTTTGCTGTTTTGGGAATTTTCATTTTACGTTATCGTCAACCCGATTTACCACGACCTTACAAAACCTGGCTTTATCCTTTGCCACCAGTTCTGTTTTTATTGTTAATTGGTTGGACTTTATTTTACCTGTTAATGCAAAGGCCGATTGAGGCGGGGCTTAGTCTAATCGTTATTGCGTTAGGCGTGGTTTTCTATTTTGTCTCAAATCACTTTAGCCATAGACAAGGGCCTGTTTAGCTTTAGATGAGGCTTGACTCAGTCCTAAGCTTAGATTCAATTTTAATTTAAGGGAGTTCGTTTTGTCACAAGATAAATTTTTAGTGCACAAAAAAATAGAGGATGTGCTTAATTTTATCGTAGAGGTAGAAAAGCTCAAAGATGTGCATCGTAAAACAAGACCGGTAGGGCTTGAGCGTTACGAAAATTCAGCTGAACATAGTTGGCATGTTTGTCTATCCGCACTGATGTTAAAAGACTTTGCAGATGATCCAGTTGATATTGACCGGGTAATAAAAATGCTTCTTATTCACGATCTAGGTGAGATTGATGTCGGTGATACCATCATTTATCAAAGCGAAACCAAGCAAGCGAAAGAGAAAGAAGCGCGGGGCGTCAGGCGCGTACTTTCATTGCTTCCGGACAATAGCGTTGATGAGTATATGGCGCTATGGTACGAGTTCGAAGAAGGTGAAAGTGATGATGCCAAGTTTGCCAAAGCAATAGACCGAGTGCCACCGCTGTTGCATAACTTGCATGGTGACTTTCATAGTTGGCGAACCCATAACATCCCCAAACAAAAAGTTCTCGAGCTAAATGGCCGAATCGCTAAGGGCAGTGTGGCACTTTGGCAAGTCATAAGTGAAAAAATAAAGCAAGCATTTAGTGACGGCAAAGTGTGAATAGTCTAAAAAGTTACATTTATATGAAATCAAAAAATAATTATAGAATTTATTGAGATATCCGATTGAGTATTTCTTATTATTTAGCTAGTTTGGGAGGTGGGAAAGAAATAAAAAATAACAACGGTTTTTGGGAAAATACATGACTAAGAAAAGTAGTTATGCAGCTGCTGGGATTGCTGCCGTTTTAATTTACTCTTACGTTCAATTCGATAATAATGACCAACTCACTTCTCATTTAAGCGTGCCTGCCGATCATGGAGCGTATCAACCTGCAGTGACAGTCGATGGGGAGGAAGACCAAGCCCCAACCGATTCCGAAATGCTACCGGCTGACCGTGTTGCGGAGCAGTATTTAAAGTATCAAGCGCTATTTAATACCCGGTCCGAATTTCGTAGTTTTTTCAGCAATGCGGAATTTATGGATGATAAAACTAAAATTGAAACTATCGGCAAACTTGAATTAGAGCTTGAAAAACTTAATCGACAGGAAAAAGTTTCTCATGCGGAAAGTTTAATGTTGCAGCTTGCTTTGCTTAAGTTCGATCCAGACCGCGAGTCGGCAAAAGCAAAAGGTAAGACACTTATCGAACAATACGAAAAAATGGCCGAAGCTCGTAATCAAGAATTTATCAATAACCCGACACCCGAATTTAAATCTTACAAAGACAAAGAAAAACAAGTAGTAACTGAGGTTTTGTCGATGGAAGCTTATCCTGATGGTTTAACGAGGGATGAATACCTGGCTAAAAGATTGGCCGAGGTACGTTCGGAGGTTTATGGCGGGGGATAAATAGTACCTCGCTCCGAACATTTTTGGTTTGCAAATTATTCACTTTTTACAGATCACTATTAGTTACTAATCAGTATTAGTCACGCTATACTCATTTTACTCTGCCAATACTTTCTGCGGGCCGCTGAACCTATTTTATGTAGGGTCGAAGCTCAAATAGTAAATCTGAAATGAGCAAACCTAAAATGACTAAATCTGAAATCCTTACACGAATCAGCCAAGGTCGAACCGATCTTGTGTTTGAGCTTCTTGAGCTGCCCGATTGGCAATCATTAATTAGCCAAGGACAGGTCACTTTATTGCAGTGGTTTGTTTATTACAATGATGTCACTGCTATGAAAGCTATCATCAAAGCGGGCGGCGATCTAAGTTCAACCGATGTTAACCAAGAACTATGTAACGCTGCTTTTTTTGGGCACTGGAAGATGGTTGATTTTTTACTCACACAAGGCGCAAGTGCCAAAGCTAAGGTTATAGAAACTGATGAAACCGCTTTGCATAATGCTTTGGCTAAGGCAGGCAGACCTTATTTTATATATGTGGTTAAGCTGCTTGTGGAAAATGGTGCGGACCTTAACGCTCGAACCATTCCCGATAAGGAAACCGGTGCCTTTATGCGAGATGTGAGAACGAAGGGAGAGACGCCGCTTCACCGTGCGGCAGCTTACGCTGATAAGGACACAATAAAGTACTTGCTGGATAAGGGGGCGGATAAAGAAGCGAAAGACGCGCTTGGTAATTCTCCGCTATCGTGGGCTAGTGAGCATTTACGACCCGCCGAAATTCTTTCACTACTATCATTTGGCGAGCACCGGATTGGCCAAAATTCCCATAAGCGGATTACAAGTGACCACGGAGCAGGTTGGGGAAATGGAATGGATTGGAATTTGATCGGTGAGTTTGTTACCGACAGTTTGAATAAATAACTATTCAGGAGAAGATAAATCGAATACGGCTGGCAGGCTTAAGCACTTTATTTTCTCTTCCCCCGGTAGGGAGATTCCGAAGGAAGAGAAATAGGCATAAGGTGTTTAAAGCAATTGGCCGAGTAGCCAATATAAGAAGTTAAATCCTTTTTGATAGTCACTTACTGTATCGGTTTCTGAAGCCTGCATTACCGAGCCGCTGCCGTTGAGCAAGTTATTGACAAAATCATCGAGTTCCAGGTTTTGCTCCTGAATTTCGGAATTAGCAAATTCAATGATTGTTGTACAATGGCTCTCGTTCACATCACGAAAGTGGGGGAAGAAGTAGCCCCAATTGTCATATCCTTCAAGCTCAGTTTTCAGGTTGTTGGTATCCTGGTGCCATTTGGCATGAATTTTCTGATGACGACTTTCTTGGTCTGGATCACTATTTATATCATCGTAGAATCTTTCATAAGAATAGGAAGAATAATTTAAGTCCTGCCAAAAATGCGTTTGGCCCATGCGATCGGATGGGTATTGCTGCGCCAAGCCTCGATATAGAGTCCCCATATCATTAATATCAAATCCGGTAAGTTCATTGGCTAAATAAGGAACCGGTCCATTACCATTTTGATCGAGCCCCCACGCATCACGAATCTTTTCGTGCAGCCTTTTCGAAGGATAGTCTGAATCTGCTCCTGAACGAGGCGCGGGATAGATTGGTCCTGAATCATTTAACAAGAATCCTTTGGTTGGCTCCATATCGCGTCGGATCGGGTAGTAGTTAGCCAAGGTTCCTGTACTTCCGGCGCTACACCCAGCTACCAGCATTTGAGCAGGACGTTGAAGGTTATTTTTGAGCCAGGAAACCACTGAGCGTAGATTCTTAGTGCCGTTATGGTACCAGACCAGTGGATCTCCTTGACCACTTGGATCTTCATAGAGTGCAACCTTGTCACCTGTGTAGGTATCGCCGGTGCAGTATGGAACATAAACCATATTCCAATTCTGAGACTTTGTTGACGTCCAAGGATGAAGTCGGAATACCAAAGGACTTACTAAGCTGGCGCCGGGGTTTAACAGACTCATATAATCGTCAGGGATCCCATTCGGGTTTCTCGCGCCTCGAATGCCAGTTTGTCCGGTACAACTTTCATAATCCCAGCAGGCGCCTCCGCCCTCCATGTAAATGATAGTATTACTCGAGTGGGCAACTCGGTTAACAAAAAATTTATAAGGCGAACCATTACCGCAAATTGCGCCTGTTGATGGATCCAATTGCACTGCCTGCCAAGATAAATAACCACCGGGCGAAAAGCCGTCGTTAAATCCTCCTGGATTGGAAAGCAAGGGATACTGATTGGCGTTTGCCTGCTCCGTAGTAACGGGGTTGTCAGGACCCATTGGCGAAAATAGGTTCTTCAAGGTCTGCCAAAATCCATAATCTCCTAATTCAGCAGAGGCGGATAAAGAAAAACTTAAAAGACCGATTGCTGCAAGGCTTTTAAGTGAACTGAGGTTGAATGGCCTGGATATCATTGTTGTCTCCTCCAAAGTCGAATGCTTCTGTCGGGTTTTTATTGTCAGGCTGATTAGCGTTTGTCTCGCTAGTCAACCATGTCATGACTGCAATCGCGTCCGTAGCGCGATACGACTTACCGGAAAACTCTGAGCAAAAAATAGTCAGAGTATTCCAATGTTTGACATTAGACCTCCGTCCACAGACCTGCAAGTTTAATTTAACTTGTTGTTTTTTATAACAATGGGAGATTGCTTTGAGCGTTTTTTAACCCGTTGTTCGGAAAAACACTAAGTGGTAAAAACGTACCAGATAACAGAGGGTTAGAGTAATCAAGGCTTATTGAGTACAAAGAAAGAATCTCAAAAGAATTAAATATCTCAGTGGTGCAACGCACAAGCCAAGTCAAAATATTTGATGTTTGAAATTCTAGCAACCACCTGAATGCTCCTTTTTTCAAGACCAGGCTCCTGATATCAGGAAATTCTTGTTATCAATTTCTGACATGTTATTGCAAGGAATTACTAACTCTTTGAAAAATAAGGAGATTATAAAGTTGGCACGTTACTTGTCTTGTCTTAATCAGAAATGTGATTTTTATTTTAAATTAAACATGGAGAAAACAATGAAATTAGTAAGACGTACGTTAGCTGCAATGCTGTTGGGTGCTACCGCAATGGGAAGCATGTCGGTTGTTGCTTTTGAAACCAAGGTTCATAAGGTGATGGTCAAAGTTGATAAATCTGGTGATGAAGATGCTGTTGTCGATTTGAACATTAATGGTTCAGAAGATGTTTTTGTTTTAGAAGAGATGGAAGTTGGTGAAACAAAAACATTCACCACTCAAAGCGGTAAAGAAGTTGTTGTTGCAAAAACCGACAAAGGAACCAAGATCAATGTTGACGGTAAGGACATCGACATTCCAATTTCCGGAGCAAACTTGGCTGCAAAGCTTCATCGTTCAATGCCACTGCATCATATGACAGAAGATTCCATCCGAGTTTCAGGCGTGGATCTAGATGACAATCAAAAACAAATCATTCGCGATGGATTTGCGGCAGCAGGGATCGATAAAAAAGTGACTTTCTCAAATGACAATATTTTCGTATTTAGCTCAGATAATATTGAAACAGACGGTAAAAAAGTAATTGAATGGATAAGCGATAATAAAGGAACTTTTGATATCGAAGTGAAAGGTGATCACGGACAGCTTCACAAAGTTATCGAAATTGTGACTGAAGAAGAAACCGAAAACTAGGTTTTAATTATTTTGTATAGCTGTAGTAATTTAGTTTAGTTGTGAGTTAAGGCGGTTAATTAACCGCCTTAACTCACAACTAAACTAAATTACTACAGCTATACAAAAT
>JAPHTP010000118.1 GCA_026196875.1 Kangiellaceae bacterium | reverse complement strand
TCTTCAGGTGGAACTTCTTCAGGCGGCACTTCTTCAGGTGGAACTTCTTCAGGCGGCACTTCTTCAGGTGGAACTTCCTCGGGTAGAAGTTAGCCTCCTGCAGATTGGGAACGATAATGAGTTGGTCCGTAGCCGAAGGGAAACTTCCGATCCGCTCTTCACAGCATCTGGTTCGCCATTTTTTGGGCAATTATTTTGATTTGGTGCAACAATTGCCGCCGAAAATGATTTATGATGCTCCATTAATTATTCACTTAGAAAGCAGTGGTTTGGCAAGTACTCCGTTACCTGCCTGTACGTGAATGCTAACAACACATAGATGAATTACTTTTGGGAAATCAGCAATGAAGAAATTTCTTGGTTTTATCCTGCTAACGTTTTTTAGTACGTCGATCTGGGCTGTAGAAAATCGCTCCTTTGGCGAAGGCGCAAAAATGGACAAGTTAATTGCTATTTCGAAAGTTTTAGCTTCGCCTCAAAAATATTTAGGCAAGGAGATAACTGTGGTGGGGACAATTGTATCTGTGTGCAGTAAAAGAGGTTGTTGGATGAAGCTTGCGTCAGATAAGAAGTTCCAAACATTAAGGATTAAGGTAAGGGATGGCGATATGGTATTTCCATTTAACGCAAAAGGTCAGACAGCTTATGCGACAGGTCAACTAAAACCAATCGAATTAACCAAGGAAAAAGCTATTGCTTATTTGGCTCATCTCGCTGAAGAAGCTAAAGAAGAATTCGATCCCACAAGTGTGACCGGTGCGATGACAATCTATCAGCTCTCGCCTACCGGAGTGACTATCAAATATAGTGGTTCGTAGTGCCAACTGCGTTTGACTGTGCCTAAACTCTGACGGTAATAAACTTTTCAACTTAAGATGAATCACTTTGAAAATATTAAGGAAAATGACTTCCGATCGGAGTTATTAACCGAGACTTCCAACCCAAGGAAAAAGCCTAATGGGCGGATTCGTAAGATGGTCCGGTCGTTACACAGAGATATTGGATACTTCTGTATTGGAATGACTATTGTGTTTGCCGTTTCAGGCTTAGCGGTGAATCATATCGATGACTGGAATCCTAACTATGAAGTTACCCGTCAAAGCAAGGCGATAAGCATTAGCTCTGAGTTAAAACAAAGTGAGCAACTGAATTCTATTTTACTTGAACAACTCGGGCTTGATCTCAAGGTTCGAGCTGAGTTTTGGGAATCAGAAAATCGCTTTAAGCTTTTTGCTGAAGCTGATATCACTGTTGAGGTTGACTTCAAAAATCAAATTGCGGTTATCGAATCGATCAGTCAACGGCCTATTTTAAGTGCGTTTAATCGACTTCACCTTAATGAAGTCAATCGAGCTTGGGTTATCTTTTCTGATCTATTTGCGATCCTACTTTTATTTCTAGCTTTTTCGTCATTTTTTATGCTCAAAGGTAAAAATGGTGTGTTTAGTCTAAAAGGTCTTTGGGTAGTCGCAGGAGTTATTGTACCTGCAGTATTTATTGCTATTTAAATATAGCCGTGCTCATTGAATCGTTGGGAAAGGCTGGCGGGGCCTTCCCCTAGTGCATTTTTAACTTAAAAATGTATTTTATGCGTACTGATGGATCAGATTGCTCCATATTTCTTGTTGTCGGCTCAGATTAAATCTGAATTCCTCATAACGCTGATTGATTTTACTACGCTCGGCTTTTTCCATGAGTTGATCTTTGGTTGATTCCAACCAATCTTTTTTGACCTGATAATAATCATTCATTTTCAGAACCAAGGAATCGTATTCAGATTGTAATTTTTCGATCAATTCTTCTTTATTCGGAAGGCTGAGTTGCATTAATTTATTTTTGGTTTTGTTCAGCTGTTGTGCGGCTATAGCTTTTGCAATTTTGGCTTCAGGTATGCGTTTTAAATTTTTGGCGAGCCCCATAAAATTCAGACTTCGAATAAACCACTTTGTTGGGTCAAATTGCCACCACTTAATTGCGTTGCGATAATCGTATTGAAATGCATGGTGGAAATTATGATATCCCTCGCCATAGGTAAGCAAGGCAACGATCGGATTATCTTTCGCGGTGTTTTCGTCGCTATAAGGTTGTGAACCCCACATGTGCGCCAACGAATTAATAAAGAAAGTCACATGATGGCTGATGACCAGGCGAACAAAACCGATCAGTAGCAAGCTGCCGATAATGTTGCCATTGATTAAACCGAATAAAAGGGGGAGTCCAAAATTGGTAATAAGTACCAACGCTAAATAATTACGGTGTTGCCACATCACAATTGGATCTCGTTGCAAATCGGAGACATTTTTATAGTCGTTGTAACGATGAGCTTGATACTCTCGAAGCATCCAGCCGATGTGAGAATACCAAAAACCTTTCTTAGCTGAGTAAGGGTCTTTATCATTTTCATCTACAAAGCGATGATGAATCCGATGATCAGAACTCCAATGCAGCGCACTATTTTGAATGGCAAAAGCTCCGCCTATGGCATAAATAAATCGGATCCAACCTTTAGTTTCGTATGCGCGATGAGACCACAGCCGATGGTAGCCAGCCGTAATGGACATACCGCAATAGCCGGTCGCAACAATGAAGGCTATCCAAGTTGCTATATCTAGGTCGTAAAAATATAAATAAAGGGGTAGGCCTAGAACAGCAATCAAAAAAGTAAAACTAAACACCGCAACGTTTAGCCAAATAATGGGGGGCTTAGCATTAGCCGTTTGGGACTTAGCAACAGGCATTAAAAAATCCTTAAAACATCTATCGCAGAAAATTTAGATTTATCTGCTGGTAAAACTCTAGTGTTACTCCAAATCTGGTAAGTCCAAAAAAGCTACCCGCATAGCTAGAAATTACCGAACAATGGTTCACTTTAAGACTCGCAATAAAATTACCTCTACCGTTATCTCTTCCAAAGTATATGCAACTTCATGTAGCCTAGCTTAGATTTTTGATTCGAAGCGTCAGTATTTTTTTTGCGTACACGTGTACGCTCAATTTTTTGGCAAGTATAGCGGTGCCTGATAATAAACGCAATCGGGTAAACAGCTGTTAGCCAAATTTATTCCCTGCTAGAATTGATGTACACTCTGGTTTCCGCTAACCTACTGATTTTTCGGGTAAAGAGTGTGCCGAAATATACGCTTGTCAGATAAGACCTAGACTTAAGTTCAGTATTAGAGAATATTTGGTATTAAAGAGAATATAATGATTAAGGTGGAAATAACCATCACCAATTTATGACAGTTTCGAGAGCAGAACAAAAAGAAAGGACCAGAAGGGCAATTATCGATGCCGCTCTAAGACAATTGAGTGCTGATAAGTCCTTTGCCAGTTTAAGCCTCCGCGAAGTTGCGCGTGAAGCCAATATTGCGCCGACTTCCTTTTATCGACATTTTAAGGACATGGAGGAATTGGGCTTAACTTTGGTTGATGAATGCGGGCTAGCATTACGCCAAATCATGCGTAAAGCTCGGAAGCGCATCGAAAAAGGTGGTAGCGTGATCTACACCTCGGTACAAACTTTTATGGAATTTATTGAGTCGAGTCCTAATATATTTCGTCTGTTATTCCATGAACGTTCGGGCACGACTCACGGCTTGAGAACTGCCGTGGCCCGAGAGATTCAGTATTTTGTGGTCGAATTAACCGACTATATTTGTGCAATTGGATATGACAAAGAGTCTGCATTTGCGCAAGCGGAAGCGATGGTGGCGGTAGTATTTAATGCTGGGGCAGAATCTTTAGACGCCAAACCTGGCCAGCGCAAACAGATCGCGCGGCGTGCCGTTACCCAACTGCGTTTTATCGCATCTGGGGCCAAACAGCACAGGATGATTAAAACTAAAGGCGTTAGAACTTAAAGAGCCCAGAATTTAGAGGTTCCGGAATTTAAAGGCTCTAGAACTTAAACGCACTAGAACTCAAAGATAGCAGAACCTAAAAGGGTCTTATGACCACTCCAATAGTCTTTAAGCTTTGTTTTTAGGTGTTTGTAGAATTTAGTGCCTGGTACCGGAGATCTTATACCTGAGGTGTTTATACTGAGGAGCATAAGAAATCGCTTTAAGTAAAGAAACGATTCGGTTTGGGGCTGGTTTAAAATGGGGCAGGCTATACCAGTGGTTACCATGCCCTTTATACACCACTAATTGGGGTGTACTAGGCCGCCAAAAATGAAACCGTTTTGGCAAATGACGTAGGGTAATTTGGATACAACCCTCGTCTTTGGGGTCGGATTCGACTTTTACTATTTGTTCGCTCATAAAAATATACAGACTAAGCAGACAAGAAAACTAACCTCAGGCCATCCCCAGGTTAAAATCAGGAATAACCATACATATGGTTAATAATTATAGTGAATTGTCAGCAATTCGGCATTAGAATTGCGTTTAACTGTTATTTTTTCTCCTAATTTGCACTGAATTTATGTCGCAAACAGGCTCAAAACTCGAAATCTTAATTAATTCGTTCAATCAACTCTTTGCAGTAAGTGAAAATACCTTGCTCAAAGCTGGCGCTGATGAACCTTTTTATAGGGCTCCTTGTGATGGCGAACCCGGTGTAATTTTCTCTCGAGAGGATTACTTTTCCAGTGCGCTCCACGAAATAGCTCATTGGTGTATCGCGGGGATTGAACGCAGAAAGATTGATGATTTCGGTTATTGGTATAAACCTGAAGGTCGAACAAAGCAGGAACAACTTGAATTTGAACAGGTCGAAGTCAAGCCCCAAGCTATAGAATGGGCCTTATCTTTAGCCTGTGACCATCCGTTTCATTTTTCGGCTGATAATTTGTCTCAAGAAATTGATGCATCAGAAGAATTTAAGTCCAAGGTAACAAAACAGTTGAGTCAGTACCTGGATGATGGACTACCTGCTAGAGCCCAAGCTTTGTTTGAGTACTTAAATACCGTTTTTCGAAATAACCTAAAAGTTGAGAACCCCGTATGTTTACCATTGGTTTAATCATAAATCCATACGCCGGAATTGGTGGAAGGGTCGGCTTGAAAGGTAGTGACGGTATTGAAGTGCGGGAGAAAGCTCTTGCATTGGGGGCGCCAAAACTAGCCAATAAAAAAGCCAAAATTACTTTATCTCAGCTACTGAATGAGAAAGATGCAATTCAAATTAAGACCGTTAGCGGTGATATGGGGGAGAGTCTTTGTCAAGAGTTAGGTTTTGGGTATCAAGTAATCTATTCGGCCAAGGAACCTTCAACTGAGGAAGACACCAAGCAAGCGGTGAAACAGTTACTCCAAGATAAAGTTGATTTAATTCTATTTGCTGGTGGTGATGGTACTGCCAGAAATATTTTTGAAGTATGCGATGAACAGCAGATGGTATTGGGAATACCGGCAGGGGTTAAAATCCACTCTGGTGTATATGCAATTTCTCCTGAGGCAGCCGGGCTACTGATTGCTCACTTGGTTCAAGGGGATATTTTGAGTCTACGTTCTGCTGACGTGATGGACATTGATGAAGAAGCTTTTCGAGATGGAGTAGTTAAGGCTAAGCCATACGGCTATTTGAACATTCCAGCTGCGCTGGAGTATGTGCAAGCCACTAAATCAGGTGGAAAAGAGGTTGAAGAATTGGTGCTCGATGATATTGCTGCAGAGGTAATTGAGTCAATGGAAGATGATACTTATTATGTGGTCGGTTCTGGTACTACTTGTGCTGCCCTTATGGAACAGTTGGGTTTAGATAACACCTTGCTGGGATCAGACGTAGTATTTCAAGAAGAACTTTACCGATCCGATGTTATCGAGAAAGATCTATTGGAATTAATTGAGTTAGGTAAAAAAGTTAAGTTTATTATTACCGTAATCGGTGGTCAGGGTCATATTCTAGGACGCGGCAACCATCAACTTAGCCCACAGGTTATCCGCAAAGCTGGTTGGGACAATTTCGAAATTATTGCTACTAAGGCCAAGTTGAAATCTCTGCATGGTCGGCCGCTGTTGGTTGATACCGGAGATGTGGAGCTAGATCACCAATTGCGAGGCACCAAGAGGATCATAACCGGTTATCGCGATTATGCTGTGTACCCGGTCGGTTTTGACGATTAAGCATAGGGATTTCGTTTCCCAAAACTGACTATTTAATGTCAGACCCCAGCCCATACTTTCTAAAAATCAGATTGCAACTATCCAAGTTTTTAGTCAACTAATTTCGTTTCTGGTCAATTATTGTCCAAATATTTAAAAGTCAAAACAGCTTAAAAATATGTTCAGAGTTCAATATATTGAGAGATGTGAGAAATTCTCCCGAAACCTTGTGAGATATTTCTCACAAGGCCGTAGGAAATAACCGAAACTAACATCAGACTTTGTTATAAAAAAACTTGAGACGAAAACCTATCTTATTGAATTTTATGGTTTTTATCTCTTAGTGGTACAAGGGTCTTAGTTACCTAAAAATCTTTTTGTGAACTAGGTCGCTTGTGAAAAAAACTACGATCTCTAAACTTTCTCTTGTCGGCAGGGATACAGAGACATGGAAACGCCGCTCCGGGATGAGCAGCCAGTAGGATACTGGTATAAGGGAAAACTCATAGATGAGTTTCGAGGCGTTAACTAAGGATGTGTCAGGATGACGTCATGGAAGAAAAGGATTACCAGAGGACGTTGGTTGAAGGACAACCTGTCAAAGGAACTGAAAGGAACTAGGGAAGTTTAGGGAGCCAGAAGGATAGGCAACGGATTATTCTTGGATAGGTCGAAGAAATTTAAAAAAGGCAACCGCAAGGTTGCCTTTTTTAATGCTTGTATGTTTTTTCACTCGAAACAGTTCATTAAAAGACAGCCTGGCCCCAGATAATAATTACAAGAAAATTGTAAAATGCGTTTTTAGCTTGAAAGCCTGCGCAGACTTAATCACAATAACTCAAAAGTACAACTATAAATTTGAGTGCCCACCTTAATGCCGATTAGCATCGACTTCGAAGAGTTAGTTCGTAAATGCGGTATCGACGATGTTTCGCTTCTAGCAAACAATAAGCTGCAAATTCTTGCCCCGAACTCTCGGACGCAGAAAGCGATCATTGCTGGATTTATGGCACGATACTCAAAGCACGAAATTGCCTATTCGCCAAATGTAATGTCTTTTAAACAATGGCGGGACTCGTTGTGGCAATCCCTCAGCTTCGAACAATCGTTACCGCGCTTAATCGGTAGCTTGGAACTCAAATTCTGGCTGAAGGAGGAAATTAGTAAAGACTCCAACTGGCAGTTGACCAATCAACTGGGAGTAGCCGAAAAGCTGTTAGACACTTTTAAAAATTTGCGCAATTGGGATCTAAGTATAGAAAACATTGGCCAGCCTGATACGCCTGAACAAGCCTATTTCGTCCTATGGATGCGAAAACTAGAGGTATTTCTTGCTGAAAATAATTTTGTGACGGATTTTCAATTAACTCACTTAATAAGCGAAAAAATAGAGCGACTAAAAAACGAACTGCCATCAAAATTAATTTTGGTTGGATTCAACGAACTTACCCCTATTGAACAAAAATTAGTTGCCAAAGTTGAGCTATTAGGTGCGACCAAGTCTACTTTTTATCCAGACAGGGAAAGTCGGGCAACTCATCGAGTTATTTGCCGAGATGAATTACAAGAAATTGAATTTGCAGCTGCCCAAGCTAAACAATGGATCGAAGAAGCCCCGCAATTGAGTATCGGCGTAGTGGTACATCAACTGTCGGCAAAAGTAGAAGATGTTCATCGTTATTTTAGCGACTACTTCCAGCCGGAAGAGAGCCTTCCCTGGCAACCGTTACAAAAATGCCGCTATAACGTTTCTGCAGGGCTTCCAATTAATGATGTAGCAGAAATTGTAGCGGCTCTTAAAGTATTGCAGCTAAAAGGGAATGGAATTACGCCTGAAGAACTTCGATTTTTGAAAAACTCTCCCTTTATCGATTGGCAAGAAAATAGCGGACAGGTTAAACATCTATTGCATCAACTTGAACTTAAGAGTCTAGCTAAGTATTCAATTCACTATTTGCAATCTTATTTACAGGAGTCAGAGAATTATTCAGATTTAGTCTTACTCGAGCAAAGATTAAATCGATTACTCAATCATAGTTTTGCGGCAAAACCGCTTAAAGTTTGGGCGGATATTTGGCGCAAGGAATTGGAGAGCTGGGGGTGGTG
Source organism: Kangiellaceae bacterium (assembly GCA_026196875.1). Taxonomy (GTDB): domain Bacteria; phylum Pseudomonadota; class Gammaproteobacteria; order Enterobacterales; family Kangiellaceae; genus Aliikangiella. Next base: position 3,589 of record JAPHTP010000118.1, on the reverse strand, counting down.
CACTAGAGAAGATAAGTCACAGAACTTCGCTGTGTTAGAGTTTTTTAAAATTCTCAATAATATTGATAAGTTTGCTATATCCGCGCGAAAGCTCAATCAGAGCCAAGCTCTGGAGTTTCTAACTCAGGTGTTAAGGCAGTCGTCATTTCAACTACCGAGCGACCGAACTGATATACACGTTCTCGGAGTATTAGAGGCGCTAGGTTTAGAGTTTGACCGTATCATATTAGTTGGTTTTAATCGCGAAAACTGGCCCCAAAAAGCCAAGATCAGCCCCTTTCTCCCTTTAGAGTTACAGCGGCAAAATTCAATGCCGGGTTCGTCCGCGGAAAGAGAGTATAATTATGCTATGGACGCTTCCAAATCTTTACTGCGAGCAGCAAACCAAACTGTTATTACAGAAGTTGAGGGAGAAGAACAAAGCTTTGCCTCGGTATTTTTTGAAGAGTTTCCACTGAGTGATACAAAAACAATGGATTTAGTTAAGCCACAACAGCAATTAGATTCAGATTACTCTTGGCAAAAAGATGAACGAATCAAAGTTGCTTCAGGAAGTATTCGAGGTGGTGCTTATTTACTCAGTCATTACGCAGCTTGCCCGTTTAAGGCGCTAAGCAGACATTTGTTTAAAATTGAGTCGAGTGATGATGCTAAAGAAGGCGTTGATGCGAGAGATCGTGGAACCTGGCTACATAGCGCGATGGAGAGCATATGGAATGAGTTGAAGAGGCAAGAAAATTTACTCGAGTTAGATCAAGAGTCGAAGGACTCCTTAGTAAGCAACGCGGTTTCAAAAAGCCACGAGCAGCTTAAATCGAGTCTTTACGCCAACGCAGTCCCTGAAATCGTTCAGATTGAATTCGACAAGCTTATAAACCAAATTATTGAGTGGTTGGAAATCGATTGTCAAAAAACGCCATTTAGTGTTGTAACTGAAGTTGATAAAAAACTTCGGCTTAATGAACTAGAATTTAGCTTCAAAATCGACCGCATAGACTTGTTTGAAGACGGTAGTACGGAAATTATCGATTACAAAACTGGCAAAGTTGATATCAAGAAGTGGTTGGGGCCTAGGCCGGAAGAAGCGCAGATGCCGGCTTATGTCATTGCCTGTGAAGATGAAGCAGTAAAAGAAAACAAAAGCTTTAATTTAAATACCTTGGCATATGCAAAAATTAAGACCGGAGAAATTGCGAGAACCGGGATTTCTTTTAGGGAGAAAGCCGTCCCTGAGGTATTCATCAACACCATCGAGGATAAATACCGGAAACTCAGAACAAATTTAGCCACTGTTTCGGCTGACGTTTCGTTATTTAAAGAGTGGCGGTTAAACCTACACCAGTTAGCTACAAATATTGAACGAGGCAATATGCCTGTTTCACCCAAAATAAATTCCAATGTGTGCCAGTTTTGTGAGTATAGTGGGTTCTGCCGCGTAAAAGAGTCTCAGCCAGAAAATCCAGCGGCTGGTGAGGGTGCGAATGGCGAGGGTGAGCAATGAGTAAAATTATTGATCAAGCCGTTAGGCAAGAATTACTGACTCCAAACAAGTCATACATTGTCCAGGCTCCGGCCGGCTCAGGTAAAACCGAGTTACTTACTCAAAGAATTTTAGCCTTGCTCAATGTTGTCGATAAACCAGAAAATATCTTAGCGATTACTTTTACAAAAAAAGCTGCGGCGGAAATGCGTGAGCGGGTCATATCTGCTCTAATTTTAGGAACAGGTTCGGAACCTGCTGCTCCTCATGAGAGATTTCGTTGGAAGTTATCACAAAAAGTAATTCAAAGGGATAAGACATTAGGTTGGAATTTAGTTGCCAATCCGGCACGTTTAAACATAACTACCATCGATAGTTTATCTTCGAGTTTAAGTGCGGCCTTACCTTTGCTTTCGCAAACCGGTGCGATGCCAAATATTGTAGAGGACGCTTCGAAATATTATCGAGCAGCCATTGATGAGTTAATGAAGTCGGTAAGCGACAATGATGATACTGCGGAAAATATCAAACAGTTACTTCGTCACAAAGATAATAATTATTCATTAGTTTGCGACTTGCTAGCGCAAATGCTGGCCAAACGTCTTCAATGGTTGGCTCCTCTACAGGAGCATGCAAGGACGTTTAATCGTTCCACGCTGGTTGATTCGTTAACTCAGATAACTGAGTCAACATTGGTAAACTTGTATCAACAAATACCGACTGATGTGCTGAGCGAATTGCCTAATTCTCTGAATTTTGCTGCAACTAATCTAAAGCGTACAGAAAAAACCAAGTGTGATACGTTGAAAAACCTCGACGAAGTAGAAGCTTTCAGAAAACCGTCTGCAGGAGATATTAAGCTATGGAAGGCGGTCGCGGAATTATTCTTGACAGACAAAGGAACTCTGAGAAAAACACTCAATGAAAGCATTGGTTTTCCGGCCAAGTCGAAAGGAATAGATAAACAAGAAAAGCTCCTTTTTGAAAAGTCTAAGAGTGTGGCCCAGGAGCTAATTAATGAAATAGCAGGTTTTCCGCAAGTAGTAGAAGCACTTAATCAACTAAAACTTTTACCTAATGACATCGGACGGGCCACCGGTCAGGCGAGCCTAAAGTCTGTAATTGAATTGTTGCCTAGAGCCGCGGCACATTTAAAGTTAGTTTTTAGTCGCTACAATGTTATCGACTTCTCCGAATTATCGCTCGCTGCACTCGATGCTCTAGGCCATGAGGACTTACCAAGTGATTTGGCGCTCGCTCTAGATTACAAGTTGGAACATATTTTAATCGATGAATTTCAAGATACTTCTTCACCACAAATCCAATTAATTGAAGCATTAACCATAGGATGGGAACCTGCCTCCCATAAAACCTTATTTTTCGTGGGCGATCCGATGCAGTCTATTTATCGTTTCCGAGATGCAAATGTTAGTTTGTTTATGAAAATAAGGGAGCAGGGCGTTGGTGGAATACCTTTGGAGTTTCGGCAGTTAGAAGTAAATTTTCGTTCCAGTCAAACAATTGTTAATTGGGTTAACCAACAATTTGAAAAGATAATGCCGGAAATGGATGATCTGACATTGTCGGCAGTAAGCTATGCACATTCGGAAGCGTTTAACCATCCGGCAGACGACGATTTAGTTAGTTGCTTTTTATTCGCGGATGCGCTTGGCGATTCTGAGCAAGCCCAAGAAGTTTTAAATATCGTCGAAAAGCATCTTTCCGATAATCGAGAATTAAAGAAAAAGAAAAGCTTGGCTATCTTGGCAAGAAGTAGAGGTCATTTAAAGTCGATCGTAGAAACGTTGAATAAAGCCGGTATTTTATTTGAAGCAGTAGAGCTGGATTCTCTATCGGATAAGATGATAGTTACTGATTTAGTTAACTTTGCTTTCGCTTTGACTGATTTATACGACGAGTTGAGCTGGTCTGCTTGTATGCGCTCTCCGTGGTTTGGGTTAAATCTTGAAGAGATTAAGTTGGCTTTGACGACGACAGATAATTCCCTCGGTATTCTGGAACGTATTCATTCCGTATATAACGACTTTAGTCTGAATTCACAAATAAGATGTGAAAAATTACTTCCAATTTTGGGGGCAAGTATTAATT
>JAPHTP010000031.1 GCA_026196875.1 Kangiellaceae bacterium | reverse complement strand
GAACAAGCTCGTTTGGACAAACTGATGGAGTCCAACGGCATCGATGAAGTACCTGACTACACCGACCCGATTACCTTCAACGCAAAAATCAGCTCGCCCCAGGTTGGCCAGTTTGTCGGCTTAGTTCGCAAACTCGATGCGTTGATGATCTCAATGGACACACTTTGGTTATCTAGCGTGCTTAGCAACAAACAACGTATTGATGGCAACTACGCATGGCAACAGCGCATTATCAAACTGGCTAGGCGCATTATTGATATCGAAATTCGAGCTCGAAAATCAGCCCAAGCGAAGGGTAAAGAAGCAGAGGTTGAACAAGCGGCGCCTTCAACCGATGACGATATCACTGAAGAGGAAACAGATACCCCCGCCAACTAGCCAGCTAGGCTCCCATCACACAGCCCCTCTCGAAGGGGCTATTGAAATTTAGTGTTGTGGATTTTGAAACACAGTTTTGGACATTTATTGGTTAGAGTAAAGATTCGATGCATCGAAACCTTCATGGAACAATGAAAATACTTATTCACCTTAAATGAATAGGCACTCGGATATAAATAATTTACCTAATCATCCACAACTTCAATCGTTACATGCTGAGCACCAAGGTAAGTACCTTCATCCACTTCATAGCGCAAGGTTTCATCACAGTGTGGGCAGTCAAAGGCTTCGTTTGGCTCGATGCACTCATCTTCGAGCCAATCCCAGCCAATATGCTTTTCACAAGTTGGGCATGTCATTCAACAATCCTTACTCATTCAAATACAGCTCCGCCATTCCATCTAAACGGGCTTTTACTGCTTTCCAATTAGGCATCACGCTTGTTAATAAGCGCCAGAATTTCTCACTGTGGTTGTGCTCAGCGATATGACAAAGCTCGTGCAGAATCACGTAATCAATACACTCTTTAGGCGCTTTAATTAGATGAATGCTCCACGAAAGGTTTACGGAAAGCTTGGTGGCAGCCCAAGCAGCTTTCCTGCACGTGGGCGAATGATTGGATCACCGCCTTGCCGTCGCTGCTCGCAGCAGCCAGCTTCATGGCCAGCGCCGCCTCGTGAGTCTGCGCGTCAAAGTTTCTGAACTTGGTCGCATCAGCACCGAGGTAAGCAAGGATGCGCATTTTTTCAGTAAGCGGTGGCTCGGGGTGTGCAGCAACTTTTGGGGCGAGCTGAACGACCTGAACCCATTCCTCCTGCGAAATCGCACCGGTAATAGCCTGCATGTTGCGCCCGAGTTCCTGCATGATCTTGCGTAGCGCTAGTGGCTCAACCTGGGTAGCGTCACCAGCCCAAGCTGGCAACTGAAAACCCCATAAAGCAGGCAGGCCGTAACGGTCAGGGTGTTAGTTCCAAATGCGTGGCTGTGTTTGCGGTGGGTCATGAAATTCTCCTGTAATTCAATCGTTCTCTCATTCGAACTCCCGCCCTTCGCCAGCTTCCTCATGGGTCACGCCGTCGCGGATGTGGTAGATGCGCTTGAATGTGGGGATGATCTTTTCGTCATGGGTGACGACGATGATGGCGGTCTCGAACTTCCGGGCCATGTCGTTGAGGATGCGGATTACAGCCATGGCGCGCTCGGAATCCAGCGGCGCAGTGGGTTCATCGGCCAGGATCACCGGCGGACGATTGACCAGTCCGCGCGCGATGGCGACCCGTTGCTGCTCGCCACCGGAGAGTTGCGAGGGCATTGCGCGAGCTCGGTGTTGCACATCAAGCGCTGTGAGCAATTCCAGAGCCTTCGCGCGCGACTCTCCATTCGCGACGCCTGCAAGCATCGGCAGCAGCGCCACGTTGTCGGTGACATCGAGAAACGGAATCAGGTACGGCGCCTGGAAAACGAAACCGATCTTGTCACGCCGTAAGGCGCGCAGGTCGCGGACTTTCCAGCCATCGGCGTAGATCACTTCATCGCCCAGCGTCATGCGACCGGCGGTCGGTTCGATCACCGCACCCAGACACTTGAGCAGCGTGCTCTTGCCGGACCCGGAAGGGCCGATCAGTCCCACCACTTCACCAGGCGCAACATGCATATTCACGTCTCTCAAGGCAAAGACAGCGGTGTCACCATCGCCATACCGCTTGCTTAAACTTTCGATGTGTATCCCTTTGCCACTCATCTCAACCTCCAATGGCTTCGGCCGGATCGACCTTGAGTGCCATGCGAATGGCGACGAGGCTAGCTAGAACGCAGATCACGAGCACGGCAAAAAAACCGGCGACAGAATCCATTGGCGTGAGCAGGACATATTTTGGAAAAGCCGGTGCTGAAAAGGTGGCTGTGATCTTGCCGACCACGAAGCCAATCACGCCCAGGGCGAGCGCCTGCTGCATGATCATCGCGGCGATGGTTCGGTTGCGTGTGCCGATGAGCTTCAACACCGCGATCTCACGGATTTTGTCCATCGTCAGCGAATAGATGATGAAGGCAACGATGGCCGCGCTAACGATGGCCAGAATCACAAGGAACATGCCGATCTGCTTGGCTGAGGTGGCGATCAGCTTGCCGACGAGGATGTCTTCCATCTGTGCCCGGGTGTAGACCGTCAAACGCTTCCAGCGCTGGATGGATTCGGCAACCTCGTCCGGCGCATGACCAGGTTTCAGAGTGACCAGCACGGCATTGACGAACGCGTTGCTGCTCTGTGAAGCAATCACGGCATCCAGCAAACCTGGATCACCGGGTCGATTGAAGACCGGGTTGGCTTCGGTGCGACGCCGGCTTTGCCAGATGGCATCGTTGTCCTTGAGGAACTGGGCCTCCTGGGCATCTTTGAGCGGAATGAATACCATCGGGTCGCCGCTGGACGACACCATGCGCCGTGTCAGCCCCACGACGGTGTAATGATTGCGGCGAATGGCAAGACGATCTCCCAGTTTGAAGCCGGTGGCGATGTCGGCCACAGCCTCGTAGTGACCGCGCGTGATCTGGCGTCCAGCGACGAGATAAGGAGGCCATCCGGGTGTAGCCCCCAACGCACCGGGCGCGATGCCGACCACCATGGTGCGTACATCACTCTCGCCCTTGCGTACCTGCATGGTCAGGTAGGTCGCGTTCGCTGCCTGTGAGACTCCCGGCATGGCGAGAATGGCGCGATACACGTCATCGTTGAGGCTGGACGACTCCGCATAAGGACCCAGAGTATCCTTTTGCACCACCCAAAGGTCAGCGCCACTGTTGTCGAGCAACGCCTTGCCGTCGTCCACCATGCCTCGGTACACCCCAGCCATGACTAGGGTGACGCCGATCAGCAGACCCAGACCGATGCCGGTGAAGACGAATTTCCCCCAGGCATGGAGAATGTCGCGGCCGGCCAGGCTGATCATCGTGAAACTCCCGGGATATGCTCGACCACATGGATGCGGCTGCGCGCCGTCAGTGCCTTTTCGCTATAGGTCACAACCTGGTCCCCATTCTTGAGCCCTTCGCGCACCTGCACGTAACCATTGAGGTCGGAAGTGCCGAGCTTGACCGGGGAGAAATGCAGATCACCATCCACGATTTGCCAGACACCAACTTTATCGCCTTCACGCTGGACGGCAGCGTTGGGGATCAGTGGAGCGGCCGGGAGCGCCGGCAAGTCAACCGTGACTTCGGCCAGTTCACCCACTGGTGGCAAAGGTTCTGGTTTGTTATCGAATGTCACCTTGGCAAGCGTTTCCTCGGTTACCGCGTCGGCCTTGGGTTCCGCCCGCAGCAAGCGACCTTTCAAGGTCTGGCCACCACGCGAACGCAGGCCGATATGAGCCGGCAGCCCCCCAGCCAGCCCCGATGCGCTGATCTGGTCGAAGCGCACATTGATCCACAAACTCTTGGGGTCGATCACTTCCACCACGGCCTGGCCCGCGACGATGGTCGTGCCGGGATCGGCATCGCGCACGGTGACTACACCATCGACCGGCGCGATCAGGCGCAGATTGCTCCGCTGCGCGACGAGTGCTTCGCGGTCGGAGCGTGCCCGGGCAATATCTTCCCGAGCGGCGGATAGGGCGGCATCGGCGATCTGCAGTTCCTGCCGCTTGGTGGTGACGATTTCCTCGCTGGTCGAGCGCACCGCAAACAATTGCTCATAGCGGCGCGCCTGGGTTTGCGCGTAGGCTTGCCGGGCTTCTGCCTCGCGCAAAGCCGCTTCCGCCCGCTTGAATACAGACTCCTGTGAGCGCACCCGAGCATCAAGGTCGACCGGCTCCATCTCGCCGAGCACCTGTCCGGCCTTGACTTGGTCGCCTACATGCACCTCCAGGCGTTTGACGCGCCCGGCAAACGTCGGCCCGATCTTGTAGGTGTAGCGCGCCTCCACCGTGCCGATGCCGAACAGCGCCGGTGTGATAGCCCGTGATTCCACGCTTGCCACCGTCACAGCGACCGGGGCGAGCGGCCCTGATCGCAGACCGACATAAATAAAAAGCACCAGCAAAGGAATGATGACGGCAAGCAGTGCCAGGGTGCGGCCTTGCAAGGGTAACTTTTTCATTGCGCACTCCTTATGCCACGCCGATAAATTGCAAAGACGCGCGGCGCATCGCGGTGCATACGTCCCACATCACCCGCCAACAGCGATTGCATGACCAAGCCCTGGATCGTGCCAATGAACAGCGTTGCCGCCGCCTCGTTGTCAAGCGAGGGAGACAACTCGCCGCTGGCCTTGCCTTTCTCGATGAGACGATGCAAACGTTCGCCGTAGCGCTGAATCAAGGTTTGCACCATGCGCTTGGCCGGTGTCGATTCGGCACGCTGAAGCTCACCAAACATCATTCTTGGCACGCCTGGGTGCTCAGCTACGAATTCGATGTGACTCATGAACATCGCCTCCATGGCTGCCAAGGGCGACTCGATTCCTTGTGCGGATCGATCGATTCTGGCTAATAGGCGCTCTGCTACCCACTCCATGACCGCCTGCCAAATGGCTTCCTTGTTCGGGAAGTGCCGAAACAGCGCACCCTGGGTCAAGTTCATGTGTTTAGCGATAGCCGCAGTGGTTATCTCGCTTGGGTTTTGTGAACCGGCAAGCGCCACGACGGACTCGACAGTTACGGCACGACGTTCATCGGCCGGCAGATGCTTTGGATGGGGGTCCACGAGCACTCCTTGTAAGATAGTAATTGATTACTATCTTACCACAAGAGGCAACTCAAACAAGAGAAAACCAGACGTACTCGTCAATATCTAGAGTCTGCAATGGGCTTAACGTGCTTTATTTTCCGTTTTCTGAGACGTCCCCAGTACTCGATTGCCGACTACCAGCTTGCGATTAAACTGCTTAGGATTCCATGAATAATGAACGGATGATGGTATTTGAGTGCTTTCACCTGAGAGGCTTTGCAGAGATAGGTTGTCCATCTCAAAATCGACCCCTTTCATCTTTAATATCTCACGCATCAGGGCATCGCTTCCCCCTGGGTTAGTAGGCATGGGTCTGCCTGTTAAGCTGTTAATCCTTGCCTTGGTATACAAGCCATAGCCAAGCTTGATTAACTCACCTTTTTTGACTAGTTGTTTTAGCGCACGACCAATTTGATCGTAGCTAGCAAAGCCATCAAAGTCTTTGCGCTCAAACACATAGCGTCTTGAACGCTTTATCTTTTGATAAATACGGTCAACGGCTGTCATTTGAACCTCCTAATTTCCTAAGTGTTCAGATTATAACTCAACCCTGTTGCCATAGGAATAAATACGGCACATGCATATGAGTAAATGCGACACTTGATCAGTTGATAGTTAGCATAAAGCATTGAAATAAAGATACAATATTGATTCAACTCAAGATCGACATAATTTGAATTTAGTGTCTAACCTTGTTATGAGTCTATCCCTTCAGAGATGTTCAGCGCATCCTCTATCTCGACCCCCAAATATCGAATTGTATTATCTAGCTTCACGTGACCAAGTAACAGCTGAACAGCCCGAATGTTTTTGGTGCGAGCATAGATTAACGTCGCCTTGGTACGGCGCATTGAGTGCGTACCATAAAGATAAGGATCGTAGCCAAGTTCAGTTGCCCAGCGGCGAATAATGGTGGCATAGCAGCTATAACTCATTGGCTTACCTTGTTTGCGAGGGCTTGGGAAAAGATAATCTGGTGCAGATAATTGGCTGAGTATTAGCCATTGAGTCAAGGATTGTGCTGTGCGGGAAGTGATCTCAAACTGTACCTCTCGACCAGTTTTGCTTTGGCTGTAAAGAACACGATCTTGAATGACACCGCCAGAAGATATATCTCTAACTTTCATCCTAAGTAAATCGCATGAGCGTAACTTGCAGTCGATGGCGAGATTCAGCAACGCTAGCTCCATGATGTTTCCTTCGATTTCGAGTCTAGTGCGAATTCGCCAGATGTCTTCGAGCTTGAAGGGCTTTTTCTGCCCAGTTAAGTGACCTTTCTTCGTCCACATAATTGACCTCCAGTCTAACTTTAGAAGTGGCCTTAATAAGTTTAGATGAGGAAATTGAATGGCTATGCAGTTAGGGGGCCGAAAAATATTGCAGACTAAAGTGGGTTAGAATCTTTACTCTAGATGATAAAGGGGCAAAAGCGCGTTAGCTGAAATATGTTCTATCTGTGATCACAAAGTGCAAAAATGGTTACTTTAAAGCGGAAAAACACATTAAAGTAACCAATATGGAACATTATTGGCGCAGCTATTTTAGAAGGACGTGCTCAATTATTCCCCGAAATTTCTTCCGTCGCCTCCTGACGCAGTTTCTGGGCATCCATTCCGTTTAGCCGTTCAATGGCTCTGTCTGCGGCACTTTGACGGTTTCCATCCACGTTTAGCGTACTTCCTGAGCCGGTGAGTCGTTCCAGATCCAGTGACGGTGTTTCAGGTAGGTTGCCCGTGATCGACAAGATACCTATCCATTCATCCAGATTGACTTGGCTCCAATCTACCTGGTTTAACTGACTCGCGGTCAAACCTTCACAGTTGGGAGATTTCGCACTGCCCCAGCCAAGGCCCAATTGCGGACGTACTTGTTCCTGAATGATCCGTGAAAGCGGCGAAGTAAAGCAGCAATATGATTGCCGTTTCTCAACACAGGCACCTAAGAACTTAGACTTGCAGTAAGAACCTACATAGTGGCAACTCTTCAATACCCGCTTGGCGTTCATTTCAAACTCACTCTGCTCACATTTCCAGATAAGTTGAATGAGGATCATGGTGACTGAGTAAATCATGTAGGCCGTCATAACCGTACTCAGAACCGCGCCCGCAGCGCCACCCAGCGCAAAGTTACCACCCGAAACGACACCATCGGCTCCAACTGCGCCACCAACGTTACTAAACAGTGCCGATTGCGCACCCGAACCAAAGGTCGTGCCTACCCACTCAGCCGTTTTGTTGGTCAACACCTGCATAAAGCCAGTCGCAGCTTGCTCCGCTCCCGCGCCAGCAGCCGTTGATGGCCCAGCCCCCATTAGAGAGTCCCATGCAGACACAAAGGGCTCTTTGACCGCACTCCAAGTACTGGTGATTGGTTCCCTGAGCATATTCCACGAACCATAGATTGCCGAAGACGGATTCATGGCCATGACTGCCGTATCAAGCTTGTTAACCGCCACTATCATCGTGATGTAATCCGATAACGACACGCCACTTGGCTTTTCACAGCAATCCACTATGCCACCAACGGCTTTTTTGCACTGGCCAGCATTACCTTTAAAGACCGTACACTCAACGTTATCTTGGCCATCAGCTCCCGTACAAGACATATCATTGGTCATAAACTGCGCCGCATTAAGCATCGCTGCGGCTTCTGCAAAGTTAGCCTGCTTGATTG
>JAPHTP010000124.1 GCA_026196875.1 Kangiellaceae bacterium | reverse complement strand
TTGACGACAGCTCCTTCGGAACCAGGCCTGAAATCATTTCCACTCAGGAACTATTTAGCTTATCTCAGGAGCAAAAAAATGAGTTTTTAGCTTTCAAAGATCTGCAAAAAGAGCAATCTATTGAATCCAACAGAATTGTTTCGAATTATTTGGAATCTCACCTTAAAAACTTTAATTACTACTCGGATACTTTTGCAGCAAAAGATGCTTTAGTTAAGATGCAAGGAAACTGCTTGTCACTCGCTATTTTAACCAAAGCCCTTGCTAATCTGTTGGATGTAGAAGTGTCGTACCAACTAGTTGAGACAACTCCCATTTATCAAAAAGAAGGGAACCTTATTGTCTCCTCTCAACACGTTAGAACCAAGTTACTTAAACCAATTGAGAATAAAAAGCCTGGCGACTTTACGTTTTGGCGAGGCGGTTTAGTAGTCGATTATTTTCCAGATATGGGAAGTCATGTTTTAAAGCAGCTTGATGAAAAAGAATTCTTCGGGCTTTACTATCGCAATAAATCAGCAGAGGCGTTAATAAACGGTAATCCCAACCTGGCTTACTGGATGGCCAGGAAATCGTTAGAGCTTAACCCTAATGACGTATACGGCATGAACATGATTGCGCTCGCTTACTTCGATAAAAACAACCACGAAGTTGCCGAAAAGGTCTATCTGTTCGGCTTGAAAAATAGTGATGATAAACTGGATTTGCTCACCAACTATCTTACTTTGTTAAAACGCCAGAAAAGAGTAGCTGAAGCCAAAGTAATCGCAGAAGAAATTACCAAATATAAAGACAATAACCCTTTCAAATGGATCAGCTTGGCAAACCAGGCTTATAACGAACGAGACTACTCTCAAGCCATAGTTTATTATCGCAAAGCGAGTAGGATGGCTCCTTACTTGCACCAGCCTCATGCCGGAATCGCGCGTTCGGAAGCCCAAATGGGGGAATTATCAACTGCGGAAAAGGAAATCCGCAAGGCGCTAGAAAAAGCGCATCGCAGAGACACCAAGGCTATGTATCAGGCTAAGCTTGATATGCTTTCCCAATTACTGAAAAAGCAATCTTCAAATTCAGATTTGAACTAAAGGTTACCTCCCGCCAAGAACAACTTATTAAGTAGAATTGGATATTTTTCACCTATTTTGCCAACAAAGGTGTGATACACTGCAGGCTCTTTTGTTTAAAACGAAATCGCAAATAGAAATTTTACTGGGTTCAAGTTAGGATCTAATTGAATTAAGTTTGGAATTAGCCATTTAATGTACCGATAATAGTATGCCAATCAGCTGGATAAAAAGAATTTGGATACTAATAGCAGCAAGTATTGTGCTTAGTGGCTGCTCTAGCAGTGATCCAGAACCGCAAGTTCCACAAGAGCCATATCAATATCAGATCCCTCATTATATTGACGATGGCTGGCAAACAGGGCACTTAAGCGACTTTGGTTTTGATGACGAACAGCTGGTTTCTTTAGTTCAAAATATACAAAATGGCACTCATCCAGGGATAGATTCTATCTCTATCGTCAAAGATAATACGCTGCTGCTTCACCATGATTTTCAACGAGACTTAACTGTTTTTGACTCGTGGATAAATAATAATGATCCCTCTCGGCATGTGATGCATTCAACTAGCAAGAGCTTTGTATCTGCCTTGGCAGGGATTGCCTTACAACAAGGTTATATCCAAGATATTTCACGACCTTTTTACAGTTTCTTTAATTATCCAGAATATGATAACTGGGATGAGAGAAAAAATAGCATCACTTTTGAAAATGCCCTCACCATGCAGCTCGGCCTGGAATGGGACGAATGGACCTATCCTTTTGGAGATAACGGAAACAGTTTAACTTATCTGACAAACAATTCTGATAATTATATTAAGTCCATGCTGGACTTACCTATGGTCACCGATCCTGGCACTGATTATGCCTACAACACTATTGCATCTATTGCCATTGGAGCGGCGGTTGAAAACGCAACTGGAATTCCTTTGGAAGACTATGCAGAGCAATACTTATTTGAACCGTTACAAATTGCCGACGCCCAATGGTTGATGACGCCAACGGGCCTACCCAATACAGGAAGCGGTTTGTTTTTAGCCACTCGTGATATGGCTAAGTTCGGGCAACTCTACCTGGATGGGGGCACTTGGAACGGCCTTAGAATTATAGAGGAAAGCTGGGTTGCTGATTCGCTGGCCAAAAGTGTCGAGCTGTCCTGGGATTATACAAGCGGATATGGCTATCAATGGTGGCTGGGTGAATTTAGGGATGGAGTCAATATCTATCCGTTTTATTCAACCCGAGGTTTTGGTGGTCAATTTATTATAATCGTCCCAGATTTTAACTTAGTAGTAGCATTCACTGCGCACAACTATGATAACAACCTATACGATTCGCCATTTCGTTTAACAGAGCTGTTTATTCTGCCGGCGATAACAACCTTATAAAAAGTGAAAGAGTAAGAGCCTAACATAACTCTTACTCAACCTTCTCAGATTAAAACCAAACTTTCTTAGATTGATATTGACTCAAATTAGCTTTCAATAATTCGGTATCTGCGTTTAAGTCTTCCGCTTCATCTATTGCTTCTTCTTGCAAATCTACGGCCTTTTTGAAATCACCTTTAACTGCGTAAGCTGCCGCTTTAATTTCGTACAGAGTCGCATCATCACTAAAACCAGCAGAGTCCAGCTGCTTTACAAGCTCTAAGGCTTTGTCAGGATTTGTAACCTCAGCATAGGGTGATTTAATCAGCAACCATGCATAATCGAGCATAGAATTAACTTCAAGGCGTTTTTCACCTTCCAAGTAATTCAAAGATTGAATATGCGATTCTTTCGAATCAACTTCCATTCCCACCCTAGCTAAAAGCTGTTTTGCCAAAGAGTTCCCACTAGATGCTGAACGCGTCAACCATTCAATACCTTTAGTTTTATCAGCGATACAACCTTCTCCGTTAATCAGGCTCTGCCCTACAAAATACTGTGCAGTTGAATGTCCTTGCTTTGCCGCTTTTAAGAACCAGCTGTTCGGATTACTATCCTCACGCATTGATGGAATTTTAAGCTGCCACAGGCCTAGATTGAATTGCGAGCTAGCGTCACCCATTTCTGCGGCTTCTAGTGTTTCTTGATACACATCTTCCTTGATTGCGATTGGCTTAGAGTCTGACATTCTGAACTCCATCGTATACCTTTTACTTTTACGGTAAACGGGATTTCCTTGAGGATCTTTAGCGGGTTTAAAACGCCACTTCTTAACCGCTTTAAGGGCATCCCTGGTAAAAACTTTTTCTGGAAAAGATTCTCTGACGACAATATTTCGAGGGATCCCCAACTTATCAAGATCAAATTCAAATTGAACCCACCCCTGAACTCCACGCATCGCGGCTTCTCTAGGGTATCGAGGGGGTTCAATCTTAACCGGGCTCGCATCAAAGTCGGCATCATTTTCGGGTTTAACAAGCTCGGGATACAAGGAACTCAATAGCACAGAACTAGAATATTTTTGGCTCAGTTTTTGATAAACCTTTTCTGCCTTGTCCTTGTTATCGATAGACTTTTTTACAGCATCAAATATCCGCTTTTCTCTGTCGTCAAGAATTTCACTTTCTGTTGCCAACTTAATCCAAGCAAAGGCAGCGTATTTATCCTTTTCAACACCTTGGCCATGAAAATACATAACCCCTAGATTAAATTGAGAACGCTTTTCTCCTAGTTGCGCCATAGACAAAAACTCGTCGAACGCGGATTCATAATTTTGCGCTGCATATTCTTCAAGAGCAGAGCTAAAACCAGCGTGTGCACTATCAGAATTGACTAGGATGCTCGCTGCGAATATAGATGCCAGAATTGACTTAAATTTCATATATTGTCCCTTTTATATACTTCAGATACTTCTGTTCCATTAATTGAAATAGATTAAGATTCGATTTTAATTCAGTTCGATAGATTTTCAAGCTTACCAACAATTGTAAGCTCAGATGTACAACGACGCACCATATCAAATATTTCATTGAATTGACATGTGAATATTTGCAGCATCAACGATCTGGTTTTGAGAGCCCATTATTTGCCATAACTTTAAGTTACAAAGTCCGTTTTTATTTGCATTTAGTTTTCTCATTTCGAATAATTTCAGATCTAGCTTATTCCGTTGAGTTTCGAGAAATGATGTACCAAACAGACGATCTGCGTATCGATAAAATTAAAGAGCTCTTGCCTCCTATCGCCTTGTTGGAGAAATATCCAGCTAATCCTGCTGCGTCGAAAACCGTATTTGAAGGTAGAGAAACGTTACACAATATTCTTCATGGAAAAGATAGTCGTCTTTTGGTGGTTATCGGTCCTTGCTCAATCCACGACCCGGAAGCTGCACTTGCTTACGCAAACCGACTAGTTAAGTTACGTGAAAAACACAAACATGAACTTGAAATTGTAATGCGTGTTTACTTCGAAAAACCACGCACTACAGTTGGATGGAAAGGACTGATTAATGACCCTTTTCTTGATAACAGTTTTAAAATTAATGACGGTTTAAGGCTTGCAAGAAAATTACTAGTTGATATCAATGAGCTAGGGCTACCAACCGCGGGCGAGTTTTTGGATATGATCACCCCACAATATATCGCCGATCTAATGAGCTGGGGGGCGATTGGCGCTCGTACTACCGAATCACAAGTGCATCGAGAGTTAGCCTCAGGATTATCTTGTCCAGTTGGGTTTAAAAATGGAACTGATGGAAATATCAAAATTGCTGTGGATGCTATTCGTGCTGCTGGTTCGCCTCACCATTTTTTGTCGGTTACAAAGTATGGTCATTCCGCCATAGTAGAAACTGCGGGTAACTTAGATTGCCATATAATTTTACGCGGTGGAAAACAACCGAACTATGGTGCAGATAGTATTGCAAGCGTTTCAAACAATCTCGATGAGGCAGGATTGACGCCAAAGATAATGATCGACTTTAGTCACGCCAATAGCAACAAGCAATTCAAGCAGCAGCTAAACGTCTGCCAAAACGTTTGCGCACAAATTGAGAATGGCGATGCCAATATTTATGGCGTTATGGTCGAAAGTTTTTTGCAAGAAGGGAGTCAAAAACTAGTCGATGGCAAAGCCGAGAACTTCGGACAGAGTATTACTGATGGCTGCATTAGCTGGGAGGATTCTGAATTACTTTTAGACGATTTAGCAAATGCCGTCAGAAATTCGGATCGCATTTAGTATTTATCTCGACTTAGTAATCACCTACTTAATTAAGCCCTCAATTAAAGAGGGCTTAAAAAAGTCATAGGAAAGCCTTCTGAAGAATTCCAAAAAATTCCTTTACCACCATGTAACGTAAAGTGCGCATAAAACAATCACAACACCGAGCGTCGCCAGATTAAACCCAGAGCTTGTTTCGAAGTTCATATCTTCGAGTGAAATCGCATTTTCATTTTCGCCCTTTTTCTCGATAAGAGTAATTACAATGGCAATTACCATACACAACAGAAAGACCACTCCAACTCGATCCATAAACGGTAGAGCAGGCCACCAATTGTAAAAAATAAAAGACAGAACTGCAGATGATATTGCTGCCGCAAGAGCAGAATGTGCTGTCGCCTTCTTCCAGAAAAAGCCCAAAATAAAGATTGCGACAATTCCAGGCGTAAAGAATCCGGTGAATTCTTGGATGTACTGGAATGCTTGGTCAAGCTTTCCAAGTAGTGGTACGGCAACAAATGCGGCAATGGTCATAGCAACAATTGCAACACTTCGTCCGACAAAAACCATTTCTGTTTCACTGGCTTCTTTTTTGAAGCTTCGCTTGTAAAGATCAACTGTGAAAATGGTCGAAATACTGTTAGCCATGGAGCTAAGTGACGAAGCGATTGCTGCAACCAAAGCGGCGAAGGTAATGCCCATGAATCCGGCAGGAACAAGTTTCATCATTTCTGGATAGGCTTGATCTGGTTTCGCTAAATCAGGCGATAACATTGCCGCAGCTATTCCAGGCACAACAACAATCAAAGGCATCAATAATTTTAGATAGGCTGCAAACGCGATCCCTTTTTGTGCCTCCTTTAGATTTTTTGCTGCCAACGCTCGCTGGGTTATATACTGGTTAAATCCCCAGTATGAAAAATTCATCACCCACATACCACCTATTAGCACAGAAATACCGGGTAAACTGATGTAATGAGGACTGTCAGGCGAAAGTACCATGTCAAATTTTTCCGGCACCGTAGCTAGCATCATTGAGAAACCTTCAATTGGACCTTGGCCTGCACTAATTTTATCCAGCGCTAAGTAAGACACCATTAAGCCACCGGCAACTAATAATACCACTTGAATAATATCGGTTAATGCAACCGCCTTTAACCCACCGTAAATAGAGTAAAGGATAGAAAACACCGCCAAAAATGCCAACCCATAAACCATTTCGATTCCAGTAATGGTACTGATGGCAAGCGCTCCGAGATAAAGAACTGAAGTTAGGTTTACAAACACATAAACACCGAGCCAAAAAATTGCCATAATGGTGCGTACTCGGTGATCGAATCTCTGTTCGAGGAACTGCGGCATTGTGTATATCCCCTTTTCCAAAAAGATGGGAATGAAATACTTGCCAACAATGAGCAGCGTAATCGCCGCCATCCATTCGTAAGAGGCAATGCCTAATCCAATAGCAAAGCCAGCTCCAGACATGCCGATGATTTGTTCCGCGGAAATATTCGCCGCAATCAGGGAAGCTCCGATTGCCCACCAGGGTAAGGATTTGCTCGCTAAAAAATAGTCCTTACTGTCTTTCTCATGCCCCGCTTTCTCTCGAGAGACCCAGTACGCGATAAATACCAGAGTAACGCAGTAAATGATAAATGTGGCTAAATCTAAGCCTTGAAGCCCCATATTAAACCCCTTAATTTCATTTTATATATTTGAATTTATTAATAATTTTGCAAGCTGTTCAAATTCAAGATATCCAGATTAAATAAAAACTACCAGCGAAGGTAACAGGTGTCAAAAAACTTAAAAAGATAAGGCTGCAATTATTTATTTGGTATACGATATCAGCTAATACTGCCTTATTTGAAAATTCATTGCAAATTCGACAGTGCTTTTGAGAGGGTAACCAGAAAAACCAATACGGCACTACAAATGAGTAAGCGCCGATTCAATATGGGCGATCTGTACCATTGAGCGTGTGGGAAAGTTAGTAAAAATCCCATCCACATTCATTGCCATCAAATCTTGTATATCTTGTTCATGATCAACCGTATAAACGAACACTTTAAGCCCACGCCTGTGCGCATCTCTCACAAAGGCACGATCAACAAAGTCTACGTCCATATGAATAGAGTAAGCATTTAGCTGCTGCGCAAAAGTCGAGTAATCTAGCGGACGACTCGCGGTTAACGCACCAATTCTCCACGTAGGATCCGACTCTTTAATTTCTTTTAATAAGTGGTGGTTAAATGAAGAAATGATAAATTGAAGTTGCCTAAAACCGAGCAGTTTGATTGCCTTGTACAAAGTTCCAACTAGCGGTTTTACTGTTTTCTCAGATTTAAGCTCGATATTTAGATCACAACGGCCATCAACCAATTCTAAGACTTCCCATAAAGTTGGTATTTTTTGACCTTTACCGGCATCTAATTGTTTTAGCTCTTCTACCGCCTTGTCACCAACTCGTCCTTGGCCATTGGTCGTTTTATCTAACCAGCGGTCATGGATTACCATAAGCTCATCACCTGCCAGATGAACATCGATCTCGATCCCGTCAACTTGCATATCCATAGCCGCTTGAATAGCGAGTAGCGTATTTTCTGGTTCGTGCCCGCTGGCGCCTCGATGGGCAATCACTTTCATCGCGAGGTTTTACCCTAAAACTAAATGTTTTCAATCCCTAAAAGATACTGTGAAAACACTCAAATTTAAACTAGATAATGCCAACAGATTAAATTCTGCGCGAGCATTCAGTTTAAATCTAACTTATTAACTGACTAGTTTTTTGACCGCGCCGACGACAGCATCGCCTTTGAAAGGCTTAACAATCCAACCTTTCACACCAGCATTCTTGCCCCTTTCTTTCATTCGCGGATCGCTTTCAGTGGTCAACATAATAATATTAACGCTTTGGTTACCTAGCTCACTCCGGACTTTTTCCGCCATAGTTAATCCATCCATATTAGGCATATTGACATCAGAAATAACCAATTTAATTGCGGAATCGTTTTGAATTTTAGTCAACCCTTCCTTTCCATCTCCTGCTGTATCCACGCTGAATCCATGATTCGTCAGAAATGTTGATACTTCATTCCTAACAGCTGCCGAATCGTCTACTACAAGTATTTGTGCCATAAATGTTTCTCCAATTTGCTTCGCGGATCAGAAAAATTCTAACTCGCCCGACTCAATTAACTTATTCGTCTCATCGTCACTTTCTTCAAAGTTATCGGGATACCAGTCTAAGTTAAAAATAAATCGCTGATAAATGTCAAAAACCTGGTCTTCTTGGAACTTATTTCTAATCTGATAATGAAAGCACAATTGGGGCTCTTCGGTTCCAAATGAAATATATTTGCGTGCATGGTTAACCGAAATTGGAACTTGGGTCTTTAGAGATTCGTTTACGCTATCATCGCTCCTGCCAAAACGCCTCTTTATCCCGCCCCAAATTAAATTGGTAATTTCATTTAGTAACGAATTTACGTATCGAAATCCGGTGTCTTTAGGGTTTAATGGCGTCATACAATTTTCAATCAATTGAATAATTTCGGCTTCGGTTGTTTGCAACATCATCGACCCACGATACCAATTACTTTGAATGGGAATTAGACTCATCAATTCACCATAAATAATTTGATCTTTAACTAAGTAAGGAGGATCGACACTTATAATGCAATTGTTCATATTGGCTTCTATTGCCTCCAACGATATCTCTTGCATTCCTCTTACTAAAGGGACTGGATAGAAAGTAGTGAAAATATGTCGTTTAATACTATCTTCAACAACTTTCAAATCAGAAAACTTATAAGCACATGCAATAGCCGCTTTTAGCTCAGAAGACAACTCTTGGCTGGAATCTTCATCAAGGCGCATAAAAATTGGCAGCTCCGCCCTTAAAGCGTGTATAAAAAGGACCAGCTCTTCACCTGTTTTGTCATCAATTCGACATTTCTCAGATATAAAAATCGCACCCAAATCCGTATTCTGGTTTAAAAACTCTAGCGAATTATGATCTCTGGTGCGTAACCCACTAATAGAAAACGTCTCGCATAAATGCCCAACTTTTTCGGCATCCTCCTCATTGACTTCAAAAATAAGCGCTTTACTTTGAATGTTATGCTTGTCTTCCATTAGGCAATCCTTCTCAGTAATTTAAAACAACTCCAGCTCCCCGGAATCTACATCGCTTTCAATCATAGGCTCTTCTACCTCGATATCTTCATCAGTGTTGGGCGAATAGAAATAGCCAATATAGAATAAGTGCTGTTGGTTTAACTTCACCTGGCGAAAGTGCCCTTCTATATTGGAGTATTTTTCAATTTCTATAACGCTGTCTTTGTCGAGAATATGAGGAGTAGACATTCCTAGAGCCGGTATAACGCTCCCAACGTCTCTTTTGAATGTTCCACTGACGCTATTGCTTACTTCCATCATATAATCGTCTAAAGCGTTATCATCAACGTTTTCTTTATTCGTGGATAAGCCGGATAATATGAACTCTTTGCATTCCTCAGATGAATACAGAATCACTGTAAAAATTCGGAAACGATGGCTGCAAATAGTCAAAAACATCGCCTTTTGTCCACTGCAACTATTCAAGCTTTCGACTTTCGAATACTCCCATAAACCGTCAGCAATATACTCTTGCATTGAAGCAGCCAAACTGGACTCAAATTTTCCGACCAGGTAAAAATTTAATTTCATTTACTAGCCTCTTTCGTTATTAAGTTTTGAAAGACAGCTCTCGATTAAGCCTTTAGCACTAGTGACTTCCGTAACAATCATTTTCGCGCTTGCCTGGATATCTTGAAAGGTTGTAGTTGTTAACAAGTTGTTTTTATGAAGATTGTCTCGATAACTTGAACTTAGCTCTTGTGATCTCAATGCTAATGCTCTAACTTCATCAGCTACCACCGCGAACCCCCGGCCGGCTTCACCGGCTCTTGCAGCTTCGATAGCGGCATTAAGTGCAAGAATGACTATTTGTTTAACGATGTTTGAAAAGTTGTCATTTTGTTTACTCATTTCCGCATTGTGTTTCATTAGTTCTGTTAACGAGTCATTCCAGCGTTCAAAAGTAATTACTATGTCCGACATCTCAAGCATTTGCTGTTGGATATCATTCAAGCCCCCCATTACATCTGCATCATGCAGGCCTCTTTGAGACTCTAATTGATGAATTTGCCGTTGCAATTCTTCCATCAATGTATGTTTGCTTTGCTCAAGCTCTGAAACCAACGCCGCATGTTCTTGTTGAGTACTTTGGCGTTCGGCTGCATTATCGTGGGATAGCTGCTCTATCTCTTCTTTGATTTGATTCAGCTCTGCCACGTTTACCATTGAGGAGAGCTTAGCTTCGACTTCACCTTTCTCCTGATTAACTGCAATCAGTCGTTTTGATAAAAAAAACCAGGTGACAGCGGAGCCTATCCCTGCCGCTAAAACAACAAATAAAACAGTATAAATTAAACTCATCTTAAACTTTGATTTCCTTTAATCATAAAAGCTCTAGTTAACTTTTTAATTTTCGAATTTAAAACGCGATAAACAACGCTATAAACCAGCTCTTTAAGCAAGTGATTGTTTCACTGTAAACTCAACAGGCAAGCTAACTTTAGTTATAAATTGGTAATAACCTTCACCTAGAACTTCACCAACTTCTAGCTCTATATCACCACCTTGTTCCTTTAAAAACTGCTTAACAGCATCCATTCCAACACCTCTGCCTGAAATCTCGGTTACCTCATCGGCGGTGGAAAACCCGGACTTAAAAACAAGATTTGCAATTTCTTGAGGGCTAGGCTTTGCTTGCTCTTCACTCAATAGTTTCGACTCAACTGCCCTGCTATAGATCTTTTCAACAGCTATGCCACGGCCATCATCCGATATCAATATAGTGAGTTTACTATCTAGCTCGTTTACACCAATATTGATTGTTCCCTGTTCATTTTTTCCTTTTTGCAAACGTTCACCAGGCTCCTCAACGCCATGGTCAAGTGCATTTCTTAATATGTGCATAAAGACGTTGTTCAATAACTCATGGGAGCTATTTTTAAATAAATATCCTTTGTCACTAAACTCAACTTTAGGCTGAGCCCGGCCCAAATCATCGGCAAGGTCGGCAACCGAAGAAAGCACCGAAGCGATCACTTTATCAAGCCTTTCTCCTTGTGCACTAGAGAGGAGTTGATAAGCCTCGCTGGTCCATTTTTTTTGCTTGCTATCCAGCGAGTTGAAGTCAATTGATAACGCCTGCTCGACCAACCTTTGCGCTTTAGTAAGGTCAACATTCGCACCTGTTACTGAGTCCCCTGATAAACCGGAGAGTTTTTGCTGTGCGACTGAGTCGTATATTTTTATAGCTGCCTCCGCGTCATCAAGAGCGGTTAGCAATTCATCTTGAAGCCACTGTTTATCTTCGTCTTTACGTAACTCGTCATAGGTATTCTCCACTTCGTGAACAATATCGTTGACTTGTTTAAATCCATAAGTTCGAGCATTACCTTTAATGGTGTGCATATTTCTGAATAGCGTCTCAATCACTGAAGTTTGCTTATCGGGAGTTTTCTTTACCAACTCTCTACACTCTTGAATAAACTGATAAGAACTGCTGATAAACTGACTGAACTTGTCAAATGAAACGTTTAATATTTGGCCTATAATTTCTAATTCTTTTTTCTGCTGCTCTGCTTCAAACTGCAATTTCCTGAGTTCGGTAACGTCTCTCACTGAAACCATAATTTTTTCGATTTCATCATTGTCAGGATTAATGATGGGATCCCAGTCCAGCTCCAGGATTTGCGATGTATCCTGCTGCTCATGAAGCTGCAACTCTGTGACTAAAAGATGAGAGTTAAAATCCCACATCATCTCGTCTTCGCCTAACAAAGAATCTACTGCAGTACTAATCTGATTGAGTGAGTCCGCCCCTAGATTGCTATTTGCGAACACCAGATCCATGACGTTACGGTTTGCGATTTGCTCCGTATCAAAAATAGTTTCGGTATGTCTAGAGTACTCATTATGAATTACGCCTCCATCCATGATGGTAAATAGACCTTGTTGCATATTTGCCATCATCACCGCTATATCCTTATTTTTCTGCCTTAATTCTGCAGTCCGTTCCTTAACCTTTTGCTCCAACGTTCTATTTTGCTCTTCAATAGTTTCGCGCATGCGAATATTTTTCATCGTCGTTACTAACATGCGTGCGATCGACGAAGCAAACTCGTAATCACTATCTTCAAATGTTACCGACTTAACATCACCGGAAAAATTCATCGCGCCAATTAGTACATCTTTATCTAACAAAGGAACGCAAAGCAAAGCCCTAGCACTTGCGGCAGAATCACCTTGTTTTACAAAGTCAGGATCCTTCAATGTATTCCTTATAAATATAGTCTGTTTCTTTTCCGCGGCCCGCCCCAAAATTCCTTCTCCTAGAGAAAATTGAGCTGGTTTTGATTCAGGCTCAACAGCCTTTGGCGGATAGAATGCTTTGACCTCTAACTTATCTTCCTTATTCATTAAATAAACAGAACCTTGGGCCACGCCTACTTGCTCGTGCATGGCAGCCAACACCTCTTCGAGCGATTTATTTTTATCCATTAATGAAGACAAAATTTCACCGGTAGAATTTAGCTTGGCAAGGTCGGCCATTTTCTTTTTAATCGATTTACGCATCGAGTTAAAGTTCTGTGATGCCATGAGGATTAGAATTATCCAAGCGATGATAGTACTCTGAGTGCCAAGTGCTACAGCATCCAAAACCCCAGATTGCTTATCGTTAAACAAGCTATCAGCCGCAAGCAAAAGTTGGTCGAATTCTGCGGTAACTTTTCTAACTTCAGACTCTGATTGATTGAGTTTATCTCTGGCTCTCTTGGTTTCGTTAACCTGCTGGACTTTGAAGTTGACGATACTATTGTTTCCAGTAGCTCGCTCTTCAAATTCAACCAGAGCATTAAGATAAGACTGCCATGACTCTCTGCCTCTAAGATCGGGAAGGTTATTTTCAGCGTGCTGATTTCTGACATTTATACCGCTCACCGCTTCTCTCAGTGAGTCTTTTGCCGCATTTAAATATTCAATGTCCGATGAGCGGTTAATTTCATCTGAAACATTGTAAAGCCCGAGAATCAGGCCATCGAGTCGTCCTTGAATACCTTCCATTAACTCCCGTTTTTCATCGTCATCTGCATAGTCACTCCAGACAACATCTAACAAGAACGCACCGGCATCATCCACTAAATTACTCAGGTTTCGTAATTCTTCATTCGCGCTTGTTCTCGCCTGTATCAGCGAGCTTTTCGCTTCAAACATTTCTTCAACGGACTTCTTATAGTTCTGATATTCTATACCAGCTTTACTCACCAGCTCACTCATTGAGGGGTCAAGCGAAACCGTTTGCTCTAGCTCTCGATAATGCTGATCGAAGATCCCGGCGCCTTGACTGAATTGCTCAGATACTTTAGTTATTTCCACAGGCGTTTCTGCATTAAAGCCAAATGAACTTAGTTTTGCTTGCTTGAGCAAACTAATTTGAGCTTGATTACTTTGCTTTAGAACGGGTACGGCAGCTTCGTTAACCTGTTTTGTTGAATCACTAATATCCGACAGACCGTACCAGGAAAGCGCACTAGACAGAGATAGCAGCGTGATAATAATGACAAAGCCAAGCCAAATCTTCTGCGAAAAGTCTAACTGGAATATTTTCATAGTTTGCACACTACTCTTAGAATTTCTGTCTCGAGAAAAATCTATGTCTCGAGTGGGATTTCTGTCTCAAACACAAGTTCTGTCTCAAAGTCATCGGCTGCCTATTACCTGGTTAAAGTACAATGCTTGATAAAAGTCATAATGGTCTATTCAAAACACAAGTAATGCACTTTGAATTCTCCAAAGTCGGGATTAATATCCGAGTCAGAAATAATTTTGCTACGTAAAACTTCCTTATGATAGTTAGTTTGCAATGAAACAAATGCATCAAAGTTTGAAACTTCCTGACTGGAAATAGTGCAATAAGATATTGTTTTAGGAAGCTTCAATAAGCAGCTCGCTGTCCAGGTTATTTCACTCTTATTTACAGCTAAATTACCCTTACCGTCTTCCACTTTTTTACCAGTCTTAAAGTCGATCAACTGGCAACTCGGATCTTTAGAAAAAACCAATTCAAACTTGGCAGTATAAACAGGGGTTCCGGCCATCACAGATAGCGGACTTAATAATAACGCCACGCTGAAAACAAAGTACTTTTTTATGGTACCGATCATTTGATGCTCTCCAGTTATCTTTCTCGTAAGTTAACTTATTGAGTCTAGACACTGAATGCTAAGTTCGCCATGTTGATTAGGCGTAGAAAGGCGAGTTTCAGGCAATTTGCAGAGACTTCAGCACAAAATAATGAGTTTTCGCTTTTTTGACCGCCGGTACAATAAATACAGAGAGTAAAAAGCGCTAGCTTTCATTGTGAGTGGTTGTCAGTAAACCGATTATTCTTCTCATTCGCATTTAGTAGAGAAATTGAGAAATGGCGGACTAAAAAGTCACGCCATTTCGGATCGCATTTATTTCAGGATCACCATCGCGCAGTTGGTCGGCGGCGTCTATCAAACACTCCTCGGTTGTTTGCCAATCGATGCAAGCATCAGTAATAGAAATGCCGTACTGAAGTTCAGCAAGGTCCTTTGGCACTTTCTGATTTCCAGCTTTTAAATGACTTTCCAACATGAACCCCACTATCGAATCTGTTCCCCTGACGACTTGTTGAACTACATCTTCCAAAACGAGAGGCTGCCGGCTATGGTCTTTTAGCGAATTCCCGTGACTGCAATCGACCATAATATTGCTAGGTAACCCAGCTTGAGTGAGCTTGTCTTCGTAAACAGCGACGTCTTCGGCGTGGTAGTTTGGCTTAAAACCGCCTCTTAAAATAACATGGCCATGTTTGTTACCTTTGGTTTCCAATAGCGTCACTTGCCCCTTCTGATTTATTCCCATGAAACTGTGCCCACTAGACGCAGCTTTCATCGCGTTAATCGCCGCGGACGCCGAACCATCTGTACCATTTTTAAAACCAATTGGCATTGAAAGGCCGCTTGCCATCTCTCTGTGTGTCTGGGATTCGCTAGTACGCGCTCCAATTGCCGCCCAGGAAACAAGCTCAGAAAGGTACTGAGGTGAAATCGGATCAAGCACCTCTGTAGCAATTGGAATTTCGTTATCCGCCAACCAAATCAATAACTCACGGGCTATTTGTAATCCTTGTTCAACTTCAAAACTATTATTTAAGTGAGGGTCATTTATCAAACCTTTCCAACCAACGGTTGTTCTGGGCTTTTCGAAATAAACTCTCATTACCAGCAACATTTGATCGGATACTTTTTCGCTTAATGCTTTGAGTCGTAGCGCGTACTCTTTTGCAGATTTAACGTCATGAATTGAGCAAGGTCCCACGATTGCAAGCTGACGAGAATCTCGACGTTCTAAAATATCAGCAATTTTCTCGCGTGATTCAGCAACAAAACGCGCCGACTTTGCTGATAATGGTAACTTTTGCCTTAGCTCATTCGGCGTCATAAGAACCTTTTGGCCGGTTATGTTTACATTATTGACTTGAATATCCGCATTTAAAGGTGTCGCGGTACTATTTGAAGTTGTTGAGTTAGATATCATGGTTGTCTCGTCCTTTTTACTATCAGAGCTAAATCGCTCAAATAGATTAAAATTCAAAAATTTACTTGCACATACAAGCAATTCGATAATTAAAAAAAATTTGTATTTGCGGAGTTAGATTCTTTTTATAGAAGACTTAAAGTCTAATTAGAACCTAAAATACGAGCGAAAATAGCGGCGAGAGTAATAATAATATTGGCGAGAAAACACGGAAGAAATATTGATAAGGTCGATAATTTTGGAACTTAACCCTTCTTTAGATTGTTGAGCAACGACACGACTCCGCAGAGACATGGGCTCCTGTATTCTTACTAAATGCTTTAACACTTTATCTTCTCCAAGGCTTTCAAGGACTCTCAATGAATGTCCAATTGTCTATTGTAACCTCCAATAAATACCAGGGTATAAGCAAAAATTAAACGAACTTTTTGGAATAAAAACGTTTTTACCCCTTAAACATAAGATAAACGAAATGATGTAAGCCCCTGCATTGACATAAAAAAACGCATATTTATAACTGCAAGCTATACGCTGTCATATTAGTGTCACACAAGACTCAAGTTCCTTTAATAGGCTTAATAGTGGGAGGTTAGGTGCTGGTGCTTTTTTACAAGATATCGCCAATTCCAAATGCATATTTAACAAAATAGTCTTATTAGCAGCCTAGTTTTTAATGGATCTACTCAAACTGAGCAGTTGGTTTAACAAGGTAAATTGGGTGACTAAAATGAACAGACTAACAAAGGTTTCATCAAAACTTGTTTTCTTAGCAGGCACTCCTTTGGTTGTACTAGGTGGGATTATTTTTAGCATTATGTTCTTTAGCGCTGAGACTAACAAGGAGTCACAGCGAACGATTGAGACTCGCCTTAATCAAACCCAAATCCTCAACTCTATCATACGATCATACACTCACAATATCATCGACGTAGCACATAAAGCTCGCAGCGGGATGCTACTTTGGAGTGACGCCGAAAACACTGTCGCGACAGGTAGTAAGTCAATCGCTACGAACTGGAAGGCATTGCAGAATTTTTCCCTGAATCAAGAGGAAAAAAAGCTGATAAATGAATCCAGAGCACTTTATCAGAAGTCTCTCGAAGCGATAGAAAAGTTAGAAGGATACATTGAGCAACAATCATCTTATAGCATGGGAAATTTTGTCGACTTAGAGCTCTATTCCAGTTTAGATCCACTTTTGGACAACTTGGATAAAATGGTTTTATTGCAAAAACAACTCGCATCGACAGAAATGGAAGAAACAACCAGTAGCGCTTCGCAGTTGAATTTTGTGCTGAGCCTGGTTACAGGTGCAGTAATTTTAGCCGTCGTACTTTTGGCAAGCACAATGATTCGATCCATTAAATCCCCTTTATCCCATCTCCAGAGAACAATGCAAGCAATAGAAAAACAGTCTAACTTGAGTCTTAGAGTTGAAGTCGATTCCAAAGATGAATTTGCCGAAATAGGTCAAAGCTTTAATCTTATGATGGACAGAATTAGTCAACTGGTTAACTCGATACTCGAATCGGGAGAGCTTTTAGATCGCGCGGCTGAAAACATGATAAGCGCATGTCAGCAAGCGAGCAACCAAACCTCGGCGACTCAGGACGAGCTTTCCTCTGCAGCAACCTCTGTTGAGCAGATGACGCAAACTGCAGTTTCAATCCAGCAATTTACGCAACAAACCGCGCAAGCGACTCAGGAAGCGGATCAATTTGTTGCACAAAACTTTTCTACTTTAAAAGAAGCAACCAAACATATTAGAGTGCTTGCCAAAGCGATCAATCAGTCCGCTGAACAGGTCAATGTTTTACGAGAGCATGGTCAGAAAATCGATTCAATACTAAGCGTGATCAAGACCGTTGCGGAACAGACTAATCTACTGGCATTGAATGCAGCCATTGAGGCGGCCCGTGCTGGAGAACAAGGCCGAGGATTTGCCGTAGTCGCTGATGAAGTTCGTGGCTTGGCGCAACGTACCCAAGAATCTACCAAAGAAATAGAAAATGTTATTGCTAATATTCGAGAAGCCACTGAAGTTGCCGCTCAACAAATGCATTCTAATGCTGATAACGCAAATAAGAATGCTGCGACCTTCCAACAAACCGAAGCAACGCTACAACGAATCATGTCTTCCTTCTCAAATATCCTGGAGCAAAATACCGCTACACAAGCCATTTTTAGCGAGCAAACTGAAGCTGTAAAGTCAGTAAATGAAACCGTCCATAGAATATATTCATTAGCAGAAAGTAGCTCTTCCACCACAAATAGTGCCTTCGACAATGCCCAAAAAGTAGAACAACTCAGTAGCCAACTAAAATCGTCTCTAGCAAGTTTTAGCTACAAAGCACTCAATTAACGGAATGCGTTATTGAAATTTATTACGGTAGCATAAATAATGGATAATATAAGGTATGGCTGGAAAGCTTGAATTTCCTTTAGCTAACTATCGGATTTTATGAGATTTTTTCTGAATCGGTCTATACTAAAACAACTACTACGCTAACTTAAAAGAGTTATTTGAGTCCAAATAAGAGCTCCAAAGTCAAGGATCTAGAGCAGCAAATTGCAGAATTAAGGGAAAAGAACGAGGCTTTGGAACAAGCAGCGCGGCGTTTTGCGGCTACCAAAAAGCTGCAAAGTGCCTTATTTCAAATTGTTGATGTTGCCAATTCATCCAAGGACCTCTCAGAATTTTACAGTGAACTGCACCGTATCGTTAACAACTTAACCTCTGCCAAAAACTTCTTTATTGCCCTTCACCACCCGGATAAGAAAGCGCTTAGTTTTCCCTATTATGAAGACGACGAGGATGACGAGCAGAGTAAAGATGACCCTATCTACAACAAAGAAAAACTTCATTCTGCGGATGTGTTCAAAAGCTCTCCCACATGGCATGTCATATCACACGGGGAAGTACTGCATTTAGACCACGAACAAATAGTGAAATTTGGTGGTAAAGGCAAAAGTCCACAAGACTGGATTGGCGTGCCGTTAATCCAAGATGGAAAAACTCTGGGAGCACTGGTCGTCCAGAGTTATGAGTCAGGCTTCAAATATCGAAAACGAGATGTTGATTTACTCGTATATGTTTCTCAACATATCGCCACAGGTCTTAGGCGCAAGCAAGACGCGGAAGCGCTAAAAGAGGCTCATAAACAATTAAAAATTAATAATCAGGAATTAGAAAACCGCGTTGCAGAACGCACCGAAGAACTCAATCAGATAAACGTCATGCTGGCCGGCGAAGTTAAGGTCAGAAGAGATAGCGAAAAAATTCAAATGGCGTTATTCAAGATCACCGATCTGGTTAGCACCGCAACTAGCCTCAATGGTCTGTTTGAGGGCGTGCACCAAACCATTGCCGATCTAATGTATGCAGAGAATGCGTTTATCGCGCTGGTCTCGGACGACAGAACTCAATTGGAATTTCCATACTTTGCCGATCAACATGATGACCGTCCCGGCATAATTGCGTTGGACCTTGAAAATCAAACAGACAATCCTAGCTTAGCGGTAAAGGTCCTGGTTACAGGAGAGCCGTTCCTAGTTAACAATGAAAAAGAATACGGGCGAGAAATGTTGGGCCCGGAACCAGTTTCCTGGCTTGGTGTTCCATTGAAAGATCAAGACAAAACTTTTGGCGTCATTGCAATACAAAGCTATGATGCCGATCATATTCACGACGAAAAAAACCTGGACGTATTAAAAACAATCGGCAAACAAGTATCAACTGCAATACTCAGAAAAAAAGACTCTGAGGCCATTAAAAGAGCACACGAAACCCTTGAGCGAAGGGTAAAAGAAAGAACTTCGGTACTTGAGAGCACTATCGTCAAACGAAGAAAAATTGAAAAACAACTCGAACATGAATCTCTACATGATTCTCTCACCCAACTACCTAACCGACGCTTTCTCAAGGAACAGCTAAAAGTTGTGCTTGAGGCAAAACCAACAAATCGCAAGAACGATATCGCGCTACTTTTTTTAGATCTCGATCGCTTTAAGATAATTAACGACAGTCTCGGCCATCATGTGGGCGACCTGTTTTTAATCGAAGTTGCCAAACGACTTACCCACTGTATGCGAAACGAAGATGTGGTGGTTCGACTAGGCGGAGACGAATTCTGCATATTAATGTACGACGTCTCATCGGAACGTGTGGCGGTAAGACTGGCTGAGCGGGTTCTAGAACGCTTGCGGATCCCCGTAGAAGTAGAACAACATTCTTTATTAACCAGCGCAAGCATAGGTGTGAGACTGGCCAAGGTGGGTGTCGATGATGCAGTCCAGGTGATTGGCGATGCAGACTCAGCGATGTACCAAGCTAAACATGATGGCAAAGATCGTTATTGCTTGTTCGACGCCAATATTAAAAAAATCATTTCACAACGCCTTCAACTTGAACAAGATTTGCGCAAAGCGATAAACACCGAGCAAATTACTCTGCACTATCAACCGGTCATCGATTTGATGAGCAACGGGATTGTTGGTTTGGAAGCATTACTTCGCTGGAAACACCCCAAACTTGGTTATATCAGCCCGGTTGAGTTTATTCCAATCGCAGAAGAAACAGGTCTTATTCAGGATCTTGGTGAGTCGGTAGTTGAAATGGCTTGTAAAGCCCTTGCAGACTTTTCACAAATCGAAGAAATGCGAGAGCTTTACGTCAACATCAACATATCAGCAATCCAAATACTGTCCCGAACGCTCGATGCCTTTATTCGAAAAATGATCGAAAAATATGAGATCAGTCCTGAAAAACTCAATGCAGAAATCACGGAAAGTATACTGGTTGAAGATTTTCAGGCTGCGACAAACTTTGTTCACGAATTAAAATCTATCGGTATGAAAGTGTTACTTGATGATTTTGGTACAGGTTATTCCTCACTGAGTTACTTACATCAGTTTCCATTTGACATGATAAAACTCGACCGTACATTTATCCAGGCAACATCGGACAATCACAGTAATATTACTTTGATAGAATCAATAGGCTTCTTAGCGACGAACCTCGGTATGGAAATTGTAGTTGAAGGGATTGAAACTGAAGCGCAAATGCATTTATCTCAGAACCTTAATTGTCAGTATGGTCAGGGATTTTTGTTTGCTAAGCCGATGAAATTGGATTCAGTTATTCAATTTGTTAAGGAGTATGCGTTGTCTAGTATGTTGGTGTGATTGCCCTCCCCTTGCTCGTTTGAAAGCGTTGCTTGGCTGAACTTTCAATAAGAGCAACCAAACTACTTATTACAAGTATTTGCTGTCAAACAATTCCCCATTTAACACGCTTTAGATTTCTAACTCTTTGATTTTTATAAGGAATAAAAAGCGAGTTTGTATTTATATGCAGTTAGACTTATTAAACACGAATTTGACAGTGTAACGAAGTTAGGTAAGTATCTGAATATATTAAATAAACACTCATATCAGTGAACACTCGTACAAGTATTAACGAGATTTCCTGCATATAACCAACTGTTAATTACTATGAAAAGAGCCAACCTCAATTTAGGATTTAGTATCACATCTTTAGTGATGTAGGGTTTTACCCCGATTTCACGGACATTTTAGTTAAGGATGCTAAGTCCTGATCTAACTTTTCAATCCTACGTATTTTTTGTGGATTATAAAAGCAC
>JAPHTP010000113.1 GCA_026196875.1 Kangiellaceae bacterium | reverse complement strand
GACAGTATTCTGTCGTGGTACTTGTTGGACGGTCAGTGATTACCTTTCGCTAAATGCTCCTAAAGATCAACTAGAAAAACATCTAAAACTGTTGCAATCTGCAGGTGTAAATCTAATCCGAGTGGGTGGAACAATGGTCTATGAAAGTGAAGATTTTTATTCACTTTGTGACCAACTTGGGCTGATGGTTTGGCAAGACTTCATGTTTGCCAGTATGGACTATCCTTTTGAGGATGAGACCTTCATTAGCAATGCCAAAGAAGAAGTGAGTCAACAAATTGAAAGACTGTCGACTCACCCATGTATAGTTGTATGGTGCGGAAATACTGATGTAGAAGCTCAAGCAGCAATGTACGGCCTCCCTCAAGAACTGAGCAAACCAGCATTTTTTGAAGAATGGATCCCAGAGCAACTGACTAAACGAGCAATAACGACTCCCTATTTAAGCTCTTCGCCGCAAGGCGGGATAATGCCATTTCATCTGAATCAGGGAGTGGCGCATTTTTGGGGAGTCGGAGCCTACATGCATACTCCCGAGAACTCGGGAATGGAGCGAGTCAAATTCTGCTCCGAAGGTATGGGCTTATCCCACATTCCTGAAGACTCGAGCATTCAACAGTGGCTGGGCAAATCAATTCAATTTCAATACAGTAATGAATGGGCAGCCCGAATCCCTCGCGATTTAGGTGCCGGCTGGTGCTTTGAAGATATCAGAAATTTTTATTTAAAATATCTCTTCGACATCGATACAACTTTATTGAAACGAACAGCTCCTGACCAGTTTGCTTTATTAAGTCGCGTCACGAGCGGCGAAGTTATCGCCAAAGCTTTTAAGTATTGGCGAAGCCTAGAAAGTCAGTGCAACGGCGGGCTTATTTGGTTTAATCGTGATTTTTGGCCCTGCGCAGGTTTTGGAATAATTGATAGTTTTGATCTCCCCAAAGCGAGTTATTTTATTTTAAAAAGAATCTGGCAACCCACCCAGGTCATTTTGCAGAACCTTGGCCTTGATGGCTGCGCAATAAACTTGATTACAGAACGCGATCCTTTTCAAGGAGATTTGGAAGTCAGCCTGTTAAAATATGATGGTACATTGGTTGCTGCTGCTTCCCAAGCACTTGAACTCTCTTCGCATTCCCATCAAACCGAATCAATAGAAGCGCGAATTGGCTACTTTGTCGATGCAGGCCATGCTTATAGATTTGGTCAACCACAATTTGATTATATTCATACTAGCTTACGCCAGCACGATGGCTGGGTTGTAAGTGAAGATTTTGAGTTCTCGGGTAAGTCACTCGCTCCTGACGCAGAAAATGCGGAAATTAAAATAGAGCTAATTGAACATCACGCTACCGGCAGTACAATCAGCATTCAATCAGATCAGTTCTTACAATATGTGAACATTAAGGTTAATGGTTATCTTGCAGAAGATAATTATTTTCATTTAATGCCAAATCAAATAAAAACAATCAAGCTTTCTAGTCTTCGAGATAATATAGCTAAATTAAAAGGGACCCTAGAGTGCGCTAATCGCAGTTCTGGTCTAAAATTTTCATTAAAGATAAATGATGCTTAATTTATGTCAGGTACGGTAGACCCATCGAAAACCAATTGTCAAAGAATTCCATTTTGGCTCGATAGTGAGTCAACACCCGTTTACTGCTGCCTGCACGTCTCATCTGAGCAACGGCATAATCAAATTGGTGTAGTAATTTGCAGCCCCCTGGGCTTCGAATACACCCATTCGCATAGAACTCTGCGACACCTGGCTGACAGGCTTGCATCTGCTGGCATTCCCACAATTCGCTTTGACTACCATGGAAGCGGCGATTCTGATGCAGATTTGAGAGCGATAGGTAGAGTTGAAAAGATTCAGCAAAATATTGGCTCCACAATAAATCAATTGAAGCAAGCTACCGGTGTAACTCAAGTGTGTTTGATCGGGGTTCGTCTTGGCGCCACATTAGCGGCACTTTATACAGAGCAATCACCAATAGATAAATTAATTCTATGGTCTCCTTGTGTAAAAGGCCGAGCCTATGTACGTGAAATGATGGCGCTGGAAAAATTGGCCGCACATAGCGAAGGGACAGATCAAGATTTCATCGACAGTGGCGGATTCATCTTGTCGAACGAGACAGCTGAGAGCCTAGGCCAGATCAACTTGCTCAAGATGGAATACTCGAACATTAATAATGTTTTATTAATTGAAAGAAGTGATTTAAAAACGGATCAAAAGCTATTAAGAGCCATTAGCAATAAAGAAACCCGTACTTCATGTGAGCACTACCTGATGGAAGGTTATGCAGACATGATGGCAGAGCCCCAAGAAACCAAGATCCCATTTGATACCATAGAAAAAGTTGTCAATTGGATAAAGCCTCAAAACACAGCTCACAGCGACTTCGAAATTCAAACTAAAGATTTCAAACAAGTAGCATTTCATCCCTCAGCAAATTCTTATGAAAGGATTTGCTATCCCATCGGTTCCAATCTTATCGGTATACTAACAACTCCTAAAGCTACTCAAGATAAACCAATTCCTTTGGTTGTGTTGGCCAATTCAGGGAGCGTCCATCGAGTCGGCCCCAATCGACTCTATGTCGAACTTGCTCGAGAATTGGGTAAAGCTGGAATTGCAAGCTTCAGATTTGATTTACGCAATCTTGGAGAAAGTGTTATGGGGTTGCCTGTCGATGAAAATCACCCTTACCCACATGACTCTACCGCTGACATAGAAGATATTATCAATCACCTCCAGTCACATTTTGAGTATGACAAGTTTGTCTTAGCTGGTTTATGTTCAGGAGCTCACAATGTTTTTCATGCCGCTATAGAGTTAGAACATGATAAGCGAATAAACGAAGTAATTATGATAAATCCACTAGCGTTTTATCGAAGGCCCCATAACTTTCAAGACAACAGCAAAGAACAAGAAATGGCAAAAGATTCTGAGCAATACAGAAAGAGTTTGCTCGACCCTTCCAAGTGGAAACAATTATTTAGTAAAAGAGGTAATTTGGGTTATATTTTCAAATTTGTTATTCGTTTACTCTGGAAAAAGCTTGCAAGCTTATTCTTCAGTGTGGCAAGAATATTTGGCATCGCCCAACAGACACAGCTATCGAAAGATCTAAACCAATACAGAAATAGCGATACGCATATAAGCTTCTTTATTGCCTCCAAAGATCCTGGTAAAAAGATCTTAATGGATAATGCCAAGTCAACGGTCAATTCGATGATAAAGGCTGAGCAATTGTTTTTATACGATATTGAAAACGCGGACCATACTTTTTCCAATTTTCAATGTAGGTCACGCTTTATACAAAAGTTCGTTAAGCACATATTGAATAAATATCTCAAATAATGTATTTTGTTTTGATGATACATTACGATGATTTAAACAACTCACTAAAGAATAGATTAAAGCAATACGTTCCAAATTCGTTGAGGAAACTTTTTCATTCTCGAAGGTTTCATGCTTTCAGTATTGGTACGCCAAAGTCAGGTACTACTTCCGTTGCAGGCTTGCTGGATAAAAATTTCAGAGCTAGCCATGAGCCGGAAAGAGTTCAACTAATTCATCTAATAAATGACCACTACAATAAAAAAGTTTCTGACGAACAATATGTAAATTGGTTACAACTTAGAGATCGACGTGTTTGGCTCGAGTTGGAATCGAACTGTTTTCTCGGTTATCGCTACGACCTGCTTCTACGGGCCTTTCCAAACGTAAAATATGTGTTATCTGTTAGAGATCCAATTTCATGGTTAGACTCCATGATGAATCACACCATCAACTATCCGCCTAAAAGTGAAGAAGTCATTAAATATTGGCATGGAATATTCTTTCGACCGGAACAGTTTCCACATTCTAATCACGACAATATTTTAAGTGAACACAGCGTCTATTCAGTAGAAGCATATTTAAACTATTGGGCTCATTCGGTATCTTCTGCACTGGATACAATCCCCCCAAAACAACTGCTGGTAATTAACACTAAACAACTTATCAACAATAAGCACAAGCTCGCCCAATTTTTAGGGTTTTCTGATGATCTGATTGATGACCAATCTGGGCACTTGAATAAAGCGCCAAATAAGTATCATCTACTGGATAAAATAGATAAAGCTTATGTTGAAGAGGTTTATCAAAAATACTGTGCCGGTGTTGTAAATAAGCTTGATAAATTCGCTTAAAATATTGCTTTAACTTCTAGTGTTATGCTGAGCTTATCGAAAGCTCTTTATTGCCAAACCTCACAAACAATCAATTCTAGTTATTGAATCTATCTTTATAACGCAAAATAGGGTGTTCAAATACTTTCCAGGATATAAGCGCCAATCCATAAGTAATTAAAACCAAAGTGATATAATGGAAAAAAACGATTAGAAGTGTTTTTAACGCTGAGGTTGTCTCAAAAGAAACACTCCAATAATTTAACCAAACCACAGTTAAAGGTAAGTGAAACAAGTACATGCTATAGCTTATTTTTCCAATTGACTTCATCGGGGCCATTTCCAACATCCGGAGAGAAATATTTGAACCCGCGCTACGATATACAATGATGATCACACACCCAAAAAATAAAGCAGCTGTGGTTTGATTTAAGAGGCCGACTCCCGATGCTACTGAGGTAAAATTACTGAGCAACGCGATTTGCGCTAGAATGACTATCGATAAAATAATAATTCCATACTTGGCAATAGATTGAAGAATTTGAGCTTTTCCCTCTTTTACCAAGATCCCGATCAGAGAGCCAACAGCTATTGCATCCCAACGAGCAATTGTAAAATTGTAGGCCGTTGCCTTAGCGATGTTCTCCCCCTCAATGTAGTTTGGTAAATAATTAAAAAGAAAAAAGCGGAAAATAGGCGCTGAAAAAATCATGAAAAAGCATATTATTTTCAGTGTTCTATTCTGAAACATAAAAACCAGCAAGGGCCATACTAAATAATACTGCTCCTCAATTGCCAGTGACCACAAAGGAGCTAGCGCCCCATGATCCGAGAAAGGTCTATTCCAATTTTGTAAATAAGTCCAAAACCAAAGCTGATCATCCGCAGACTTTCCTAGCCAATCAGGTGTGCCAACAGTCAAGGGAATTAAGACGAGAAAAAACAGTAACGTTAGATAATAAATTGGAAAAATTCGAAGACTACGCCGAATATAAAAATTCTTAAAGTAGTTCGGTTTGGCTCGATCTTTAATTAGAATTTGAGTTATTAAAAACCCTGAAAGGACAAAGAATAACTGTACCCCGACCCAGCCCATATTGGTTAATAAATTGAACGGCTTTTGAAATGTAGACTCTACAGGCCAATTGAGACTTGAAGATATATGCCCAAACATTACCAACAAGATAGCGACGGCCCTCAGGCCGTCAAGCCCCTTAATGTATCCTTGATGCATATTCTTACTTAGTGTGCCTTTATCTAGGAGGAAAGTTCTTAAACGATTATTTTTCGAATAGTAGGATAAATCTGTCAGTATTATTTCTAACTTTGCTATCCCAAATATTCAAAGTTTTGTCATCATAAGCAACTGACAAAGCATCAGACTGAGCAACTAGATTAAATCCCTGTTGCCTGAATACTTCAATGACAAATTTAGGATCGATTCGGTGAGTTTTTGAAGTTATTGATATACCTGAATCTGATGGCGCAGAATGGTCGATTAAGAGTACTTTTCCAGAATCATCTAGGTTAGCTTTCAATTGATTGAAAAAAGCCTCAATGGTTTGCTCTCTCTCACTAGTTTTTTCAGGAACATAGAGATCGTGAAATACTTTTGATAAAAGAACTAAGTCTACTTTTGCAGGAAAAACAAAATCATTTAACTCGCCTTGTACAGATTCGATATTTTTCAGCGGGTTGTTAGCTAATCGTTTTTTTACTTTCGCTTTTATATCATCCCGGCTAGCTTTCTTAGGTACATTATGAAGGAAAACCTTTCCTTTCTCCCCCAAATAGTGTGAAAAAACATCACTGTAGTATCCGCCACCAGCTTGAAAATCTGCGACTTTCATTCCAGGTTTTACCCGAGAAAACTCTAATATAGCCGCCGGCTTGCGACGCTCATCCTGGTCCCGATCCGCATCTGGCCGATGCTCGTTATAGACAGCCTTTTCGTAGTCATTTTTGGGGACAACCGGGGCTTTTTCGCAACCTGTTATTGCCAAGGTTAAAGCAAGTAACGCATATTTAAGTGAATTCATTTTTGTTATACCTGTACTCCATTATAGGAGCCAAATATCCTATATGAATTCCTAACGATTAACAATAACCCATGCTCGGCCGTAACATTCTGCACATCAATCCAGCCGCAAGCTAGTTATTTTGCTCTTAGTTTTGAGACAGGACTAACACCTTGTTTTATAACAAGTAGTCACTTAAAAATCGGCTTGTCTCGTTAAAAATTCACACCTCGATAACCCTATACTTTTTAACGTTATTGACTTAAACTTGCGTCTCGCTCAAATCTTAAAGCACGTTACAGGATAGACGGTTAAATTATGTTGCAGGAAAGCTTATTTTTGGTTGGCTTAATAGGGGCGATCTATAGTTATTTTTTATACCCCGCTGTTCTGCTCTTACTGTTAAAGTTAAAAAGATCCCCAGATAAGTTCACGGCGCCCGAGCAGTCTGAAGCCCCATCAATGAGTTTTATAATCACTGCTTACAATGAACAAACCTCTATTGCTAAAAAGATAGAAAACACGCTCCTAAGTGAATATCCACGAGATAAATTGGAAATTATTGTTGCTTCCGATGGCTCAACGGATGATACCAACTCAATAGTCAAATCCTATGCGGACAAAGGCGTTAAACTCGTCGAGGTAATTGATAGGCTTGGTAAAGAAAATGCGCAAAAATGTGCCATACAGGCAGCTAAAGGAAACATCATTGTTTTCTCTGATGTTTCCACTCAGATCGAACAACATGCACTGCGCCGAATTGCTGATGTATTTCTGGATCCCGAAATAGGTGCAATTTCTAGCGAAGACCGATTTATTAGTCAAACAGGTGAAGTTGTCGGCGAAGGGGCATATGTAAAATATGAAATGTGGTTACGTGGACTAGAGAGCCGCTTCAAAAGCTTGGTTGGCTTAAGCGGTTCATTTTTTGCGGCAAGAAAATCAGTCTGCGATTCCTGGGATATTTCTGTACCAAGCGACTTTAACACCGCACTCAATTCAGTCAGCTTGGGCTTCCGAGCGGTATCAGATCCAAAGCTTCTCGGATTTTACCCCGACATTAAAAGTAGCAACAAAGAATTTCAACGCAAAGTTAGAACCGTCATTCGTGGCATGGCGGCCTTATTCAGTAGATCCGAAGTTATGAATCCCTTTAAGTATGGATCATTTAGTTTCCAAGTCATCAGCCATAAACTAATGCGCTGGCTCGTGCCATGGTTTTTATTACTCAGCCTAGGCTTGAACATTATCCTTCTCGAGCAAGGCTGGTTTTACATGCTGACTCTAATTGGGCAGTTGGGTTTGTATTTGTTGGCGCTTATGGGCTGGCTGTTTAAGTCCTCCCAATCTTTTACTCCAGTTAAGCTGAGTTTCTTTTTCATTCAGGTAAATCTTGCAATTTTGCAAGCATCTTTGATGTTCGCATTTGGCAAGCGAATTACCAAATGGGAACCTTCCAAAAGATGACTTCCGGTAAATTAAAAGTTGTTCAGTTTGCATCCGGTGACTTATGGGGGGGGGCTGAAGCGCAACTCTATTCTCTTTGTAAATGCCTCAAAGATTTTTCGCAAGTTCAACTAACAGTAGTGCTGCTAAACGGGGGAGAATTGTACCAGAAGCTTAAAGCCGAAGGTATTGAGGTTCACTTATTAGATGAAGGGCAGCTGTCCGCCGCGCAGATTTTCTCGCAATTGAAGCAACTGCTAAAAAATATCAACCCCCACCTCGTTCACACTCATAGGGATAAAGAAAATATCATTGGAGCGCTTGCAGCCAAGGTGAACAATGTTCGCAGTATACGTTCCGTGCACGGCGCGCCAGAACATATCGCCAGTTGGGCCAAACCCCATAAAAAATTTATTCACTGGTTAAATCGTTGGTCAGGTCGTCTACTACAACAAAAAGTAGTTTCCGTGTCGCACGAATTAACAGGCTATCTACATGGAGAGTTTCCCAAAGATAAAATTGTGGTCGTTGAAAATGGCATTGATATCGAAGCGCTTGATAAATTTAAACACTCCCCGCTTTTACGCCTTAACAATGAAACCATCAATATTGGCATTGTGGGTAGGCTTGTCCCAGTCAAGAGAGTCGATCGATTCATTCAATCAGCCGCGATTATTTTAAAGTCCCTTCCTCAACGAAATGTTATTTTCGACATTTTTGGGGACGGTCCCTTGAAGCATCAACTAGAGAGCCAAGCAGCAGACTTACAAGTATCGGAAA
Organism: Kangiellaceae bacterium; assembly: GCA_026196875.1. Lineage (GTDB taxonomy): Bacteria > Pseudomonadota > Gammaproteobacteria > Enterobacterales > Kangiellaceae > Aliikangiella. Next base: position 89,423 of record JAPHTP010000113.1, on the reverse strand, counting down.
ACATTAGATTTCACGGCCACTGTTCAGGCTCAGATATCCATAAAAAAATAGCAGACCTGGACCTGCTTCTGATGACATCAGAGCACGAAGGCCTTCCCATGACACTATTGGAAAGTATGTTTTTAGGGACACCGGTAATTTGCTCATCAGTAGGAGCAATACCTCACGTTTTAGAACAGGGAGGCTGCGGCACTTTAGTTGAAAACTTAAGCGCTGATGCTTTTGCCTCAACCATTACAGAAGCAATTGAAAATAGGGAACAAACGCTTGAAAAAGCCCAAAATGCCGTGCAAAGAGTAGTTTCTCATTATTCCGCCTCACAAAACGCAAAGAGTTTTTTAAAAATTTATTCTGATGTAACAGGCTTTTGCCACCCTGAGCTTGTCGACAAAATAGAAGGCATATCATGAAAATTGCTCAATTTATCGATACCTTAGCGGTAGGTGGCGCTGAAACTATGTTGATGCGTTTATCAATCGCGCTTCAACAACAAGGTCATCAAATCGTGGTGTTCCATTTAGGTAACGATTATATAGTCAATGCTTGCCGAGAAAATAATATTGAAGAAAGAGTTGTTCCGAATCTCGATCAATATAAGTCGCTCATTACAGTTTTTATGTTTTCAGTAAAGTTCGCCCGTTATTTAAAACAGCAGGGCTTTGATGTATTACATACTCACTTGTATGGACCAATAACGGGATCATTCTTAGGAACAGGCTTGTTTTCGCTTAAGCATATTGGAACGCTTCATGATGTTTACTCAGTTAAAGAGAGAGTAGGCAGGGGCTTTATTCTTCGGCTAGCGCAGTTATTTGGAACCAAGTTAGTTTCAGTTTCTGACGATATGAAAAGCTTTTATGAGTCTTATATTCCAATGGCTCGAACCATTAAAAATGTTCATAATGGGATCGATATAACTTGTAATTCCAAGGATCTCAGCGATCCCTTGTCGAGTTTCGATGACGGTCAAAAGATACGTATTGTCACAGTCGGACGGATGATTCCGCTTAAGCGGCAAAATCAACAACTCGAAGCAATGGCTGAACTCCTTAGAAATACACCAATTAGTTTGTACTTTGTTGGTGATGGTCCAGACCTGGAAAAAATTAGCAGAAAAATTAAAGCGCTCAATTTAGAAGAGTGCGTTTTTGCGCTCGGTAATAGAAATGATGTGGCCGACATTTTGGAGCATTCCGACATATTTGTTCTCGCGTCGGAAAGCGAAGGGTTATCCTGTAGCATCATTGAAGCTATGGGCGCAGGTCTTCCTTGCGTGGTTTCAGACGTGGGCGGAAACAGTGAATTAATTGAAAGTTCTGTAAATGGATTCACTTTTGAAAGGGACAATTTCGATCAGTTTGCAGAAAAGCTGCAAGTTTTAATTGATTCGTCAAAATTACGTTTGGAAATGGGGCAAGCATCAAAAGACAAGGCTAAGGCAGCCTTTTCAATTGATTCTATGCTTCATGATTATCAATTACTTTATCAATAATAAAATTAAACACTATGAAAATTTTATGGCTTTCACATTTCATCCCGTATCCTCCCAAAGGTGGGGTACTCCAACGTGGATACCACTTAGTAAAACAGATCGCCGAGCGACACGAAGTCCATTTGCTGGCCTTTAACCAGAAGGATCTTCTAAGACCACTATTTAATAGTGTTGAGGAAGGAAGAGAAGAAGCGGTCCAACACTTATCGGAGTATTGCAAATCGATAGAAATAGTCGACCTACCTTGTGACCAAAACAAATGGGGAAAACACCGGGTTGCAATAAAAAGTCTGTTTACGTCTGAGCCCTACACCATGAATTGGTTAAAGTCTGAAGCCTATGCAGAAAGCATAAAAGCGCTATTAGCAAAACATCAATTTGATTATATTCATTTTGATACTATCAGCTTGGCCGTTTTCAAGGACATCTGTGGAGATATTCCAACTTCGCTGGACCACCATAATATTGAATCCCATATGCTGCTTAGAAGAGCACAAAAAACTAATAACCTGCTCAAGAAACTCTATTTCCGCCAGGAAGGCGTTAGATTAGAGAAATATGAAAAGAAACATTGCCCGGAATTCAGCTTTAACTTTACTTGTTCGGACGTAGACTCCGAACGATTGCGTCAAATTTCACCCCAGAGTAAAGTATTTACGATCCCTAACGGTGTTGATGTAGACTTCTTCAAGCCCAATAATGAAGCAAAAAAAGAAAGACGTTTGATCTTTATCGGTAGACTAAACTGGTATCCAAATACCGAAGCGGTGCGTTTTATCGCAAAAGAAATCTGGCCAGTGGTTAAAGCGAAACATCCAGATCTAACTTTTGATATTATTGGAGCAAATCCACCTCAAGATCTGGTCGAAATTGCGAGTAAAGACAGCAAATTGAATGTCCACGGATTCGTAGATGACTTAAGCTACTATTTCGACACTGCGCTTTGTTACGTCTGTCCAATTAAAGATGGCGGCGGAACCAAGTTAAAAATATTAGATGCACTGGCCTGCGGAAAAGCAATAGTCGCGGATGAAATCGCCTGTGAAGGTATTGAAGTCACCAACCAAAAAGACGTAGCATTTGCTTCAAGCGGAGAAGAATATTCCGATGCAATTGATAAAATCTTAAGCGATGAGACTTATCGAGTATCCTTGGAAGAAAACGCCAGAAAGCTTGCTGTGGATAAATATGCTTTTGACTCCATCGGCCAAAGTTTATCAGACTTGTTTGAGTCTTAATTAAATCAGCAACAAATAACTTGAATAAAAATGAAAAAAGTCAAATTAGTAATATATAGAGTAGCTAAGTGGACAGGGATTTTTCACCTATTTAGAAAGCTGACTCAAAACAAACTTCGAATATTATGTTATCACGGTGTTTCCCTTGACAAGGAGCATGACTTTTTCGACAAGCTGTTCATTACCAAGAGTACTTATGAAAAGCGAATGAAGTACTTGGAGAAAGCTCAATATCCTGTTGTTTCACTGGAGAGCGCGGTTAAATCTCTAGCCGATGAGAGCTATCCTAAATGCGCGACGGTTATTACATTTGATGATGGCTGGTCTGGCGTACATAGTGAAATTTCCGATACGATGGAAGAACACAATTTTCCATGGACACTGTACATTTCAACTTATTACATGAACAAGCAAACCCAAGTCTTTAACATAGTTTTTCAGTTTCTTTTGGGGACATCCTCTGTTGATAGGGCTTCAATAATCTTACCGGGCCAGGAAACTGAACAGACTTTCCCCCTCTCATCGCAGAGTGACAAGGATAATTTCTACCATAGTGTTTCTGAAGCGGTCTATGCCAATATGTCAGCGGAGGAAAGGCAAACCTTTTTGGAACAGCTGGCTTTAACATTAAAAGTTGATGCTTCTTGGATATTTTCAAATGGCTGTTTCAAATATATTACTACCGAACAGCTAAAAGAACTATTCAAGCGTGGCGTTGATATGCAACTTCATACACATCGTCATATCTTCCCACCAGAAAACCTTGAAAAGTCTGAAACAGAAATTGTTGAAAATAGAAATGAGATTGAGCGACTAATCGACAATACAACAAATCATTTTTGTTATCCAAGTGGAGTTTACGACAAATCTCAATTTCTTCTTTTAGAAAAATTAGGGATTGACTCCGCAACTACAGTTAAAAATGGACTTAATGATAAAAATACCAATAAATACGAGCTTTATAGATTTTTAGATAGCGAATCTATTCAACAAATCGAATTTGAGGCGGAACTTTGTGGGTTCGCTTCATTTGTTAGGAAAGTACTTCGTTAAATTAATGGCTCAAATATAAATAGTGATCTAGTTAATGTACTTTAATTCAATTGATTTTCTAATATTCTTGCCAATAGTTTTCACTATCTATTGGCTGATCCCTGCCCGTCATACACGATCCCAAAACCTGGTTTTGGTTTTCGCCAGTTATTTTTTCTACGGCTGGTGGGACTGGCGGTTTTTGTCTCTTATTTTGGCTAGTACTGTAGTCGACTATTCAATTGGAAGACTACTTGAGAGAACTGACAATCTTTTTAGACGACGGTTGCTTTTATTTGTCAGTTTAACCGTCAATATTGGTTTACTAGGCTTTTTTAAATACTTCAATTTCTTTGTTGACAGTTTTGTAAATGCATATACATTTTTCGGATATGAAATCTCGGCTAGAGGCCTGGATATAATCCTTCCTGTTGGGATAAGTTTTTATACATTTCAAACTTTAAGCTACACCATTGATATCTACCGCAAAAAGTTGAAAGCAGACAAAGAATTTCTGTCAGTTTGCGCATTTGTCAGCTTCTTTCCACAACTGGTTGCAGGACCAATTGAAAGGGCAACTCACTTACTTCCTCAGTTCGATGTCGAACGAAAATTTAACTACGACTTAGCCGTCGATGGGATGCGCCAAATAATTTGGGGATTTCTGAAAAAAATAGTTATTGCCGATAACTGTGCTGTTTTTGCAAATATGATTTTTAATGATTCGGCTAATTACCCAGGAAGTGTTTTACTGTTAGGCGCCATCTTTTTTGCATTTCAAATTTATGGCGATTTTTCCGGATATTCCGATATAGCAATTGGAACAGCCAAATTGTTTGGTTTTGAATTAAAGAAAAACTTTGCCTACCCCTATTTTTCTCGAGACATTTCTGAATTTTGGCGCCGCTGGCATATATCCCTGTCGTCGTGGTTTCGAGACTATGTATATATTCCGCTGGGCGGAAGCAAGGTCGGTATGGCTAAAAAGCTCCGCAACGTATTTATAATTTTTATTGTCTCAGGCTTTTGGCATGGCGCAAACTGGACATTTATTATCTGGGGAATGCTTCATGCGCTTTACTATATTCCTGTTTTACTCGCGGATAAGAATAGGAGCAATATGGACATTGTTGCACAAGGAAAGTTACTACCCTCTTTGCGAGAACTAGCTCAAATGCTTGCGACTTTTCTTTTGGTAGTATTAGCCTGGATATTTTTCCGAGCAGAGAATATACAACACGCGATCGCCTATATTTCAGAAATAATGTCGCCGAGCCTATTCAGTGCAGTTAAGTTTGATAATTTATATCAAGCTATCGGAACCCTGGGCTTAGTTTTTGCGTTTATGGTTGTAGAGTGGCTGGGGCGCGAAAATGTCCATCCATTAAAAATGGTGGCATCCATTTCAAGCAGAGCAGCTAGATGGTCGATTTATTTACTCGTTATGGCCTGCATCTACTTTTTTGGCAGCTACTCAACGACATTAGAATTTATTTATTTCCAGTTTTAAGTTATGAAAAAATTTATTAAGAATGGTTTAAAGTTATTTTTGATTGTATTGGTCATTAATATCGCTCTCTTGATTTTAGTGACGCCGGGCTATTTTTCGCCATACCAAAAGTATAAATTAGATTATTCAACCTACATTTTGGCTGACTCGCACGGCCTGGCGATTAATGATTATGCAGAAGAGTTCGGGATCTTTAACTTCTCCGCCGCCAGTGACTCTTATAGTGACATGGCACGGAAGTTTAAATTCTTGTTAGAAAACAGTGATGTTAAACGTGTCATACTAACTGTTGACGACCATATCCTTTCTCCTTACCGTGATAAACACAATAATAATGATCGCTCGGTTATCTACTTAAACGCCAGCGAAGTGACCTCAAACTACTCTCTCACTAAGGAGTGGATTCAACGATACTTCGTCTTACTCAACTCTAAAGTTCGCGATTATCTAATGTCATTTCTAAAGGCTCAGGTTAAGACCGTTTTAAAGAAGAAAACAAACAAAGACAAAATGAGTTGGGCTCAAATGGATTTATCCACTCGCAGGGCAATAGCGCAAACAAGATACGCGCTCCAATTTAACTACAAAGCATATTCAAGCATCATGCAAAATCACTTTAAAGAAATAGTCGAAATTTGCAAAAGAAAAGATATAGAAGTTATTGGTATGAGATACCCCTTGAGTAAGGTTTACCTAGAGTTAGTAGACGATGATAAGGAAGTATTGAAGCTAGCCGATGACCTTAAAATACGAGTTTTAGATTTTAAGCGCGCGTTTGAAGATAAGCCAGAGTATTTTATGAACCAAGATCATCTGAATAGAGAAGGCGGTAGGGCGCTAGCTAACCTAATTAACCAGAATTTGTAGGGCGCTATTGAGCAGTCACATCTGTCGGTGGATTAGGTTTTCTGGTTTCAAGACAACCTATCCGCTGCGTAGCGATTACAAGTGCGTCAATGTAACGTGATTGGACCTTAGGCGAGCCAGCCCCATTCCAATAGTTTGAAACAAAAATAGCGTTCAACGCGTAATTATCCCAGTTTCCAACCCAGTCGATATTAGACTTCGAAGCCGTCAGCTCACCATTTGTATAGAGTTGAAATTCACCATTCGTTGTCCCGGAATCATTCAGTTTAACTCTTGCTTCAACACAAACCCATTCACCTTTTGGCATTGGCACGTCACTATCTATTGCCCCTAACCAGGATAAGTTGGCAAAGTCATTCCATTTAGTTGTAACCAATTGATTATTCTTAATCCCGGAAGCAGGGTCGATTTGCAGATGATCTCGGCGAGATGAGTTTGCCCAGACATGCCCTATCATCGCCTGCGCCCAGTTAGAATTTGCCATAACTGTGATGCGGCTTAACTTGTCAGGATAGCCTTCAAAATCAGACGGGTATTTTAAATAAAGACGCCAAAAAATCTCCCGAAAGTCCGAGTTTTGTTGAATAACGCTGGTTAAGGGCGAGCGACCAAAATTGACGTGAAATGCTCCCGCAGAAACCTCCCCTGCTTGCCATAAAACTCTAGCGGCATGGCCTCCATGGATAGCTTCCGCGTCTGTACGAATAAGATCCCCCTCATCGTTGTCAAAGTCATAATAGCGACTAGCATCGATATCGCTCGCGCTACTACCGTTAGTTTCAAAGCTATCGCAAAATAGAACCGATGGATTGGGGGTTTCGCCGGTAGGACAAAAGCTCTCATCACTAGATTTAGAATAAGCGGAAAATCCGAGTAAAACGCTCGCAGCAATTATTTTTATCATTGGACAACTACATTGGTTGGGTTTTCGGGGCGCCTTTCAGCATAACCTATCGATTCATGACCGGTTATATAAGCACCTATTGTTGTATTATCTTTGCCGGCATTGATTAAACTAGACCCGCCATTCAATTTAAAAACTTTTGCGTCTTGATCAATGAACATTGGGTTGGCATTTGAGCTATTGATATCAAAATCTTCATTGTCTTTCCAAGCTTGTAAAGAGGTGTATCGGCGCTCATCATTGGTAAAAATATTGACGACAAAACTTTCCGCATCGTAGTAATTATTGAAGTTTAATTCGCTAACTGTCGCATTAGCGGGGCCTGTTCTAACTGCATTTTTAGCAAGTGGACCAAATACGATATTGTTATAAACGTGGGCATTCCTCACATTTTCAATCCATATAGCGGTGTTATTGGCGGTAATAGTATTATTCCAAACGTGAAAGCCATCATTAATGCCAGACGCATCACCCGCGTCTAAATGGATCGCATCGTCAACATTATAAATAACATTCTGAGTCACTCTTTGGTTAATATGAGGCTCATTGCCTGTTCCAGCAACATCGTAGTATAGTCCTCGAGTCACACTGTGGATTATGTTGTTCCTAATCAGCGCACCGGTACCACCGGAAGAACGCTTGTGGTACACCCCGTTATACGCATTGTGCATCGTGTTGTTTTCTATCAACATATCTTCCATACCAAAACTGGTAATTGCAGAAGCATTTTGATTCGCTGCGCCGTTAACTGTAACCCCATAAATCAAATTATTTCTGGCGGTTGAAAATGTCGTGTTATCAAATCGAATACCGGCGACATTAGCCCCTGCAATACCGTCCACAGTATGTATTACATTATCTTCTACTGTAATATGAGAGGCTCCTGAAGCGGTCATAACCCCCGCAGAAAAGTCGGTTCTTCCCTTAATATTTCGAATCGTAAACCCTTTAACGGTTACGTAGGACAAGCCAAATATGTAGAAGCCAACACCTTGATTTGATTGATCTAAAACCACCAAATCGCCAACTCTGGCTTGGTAAGTTATCGGTGCGCTTGATGTGCCTGAGTTTTGAGGCTTCAAACCTGTAACATCAGTGCCCGGAGTTTGATTTGACAACTCAGTATAAACACCTGCTTTGACAATGACGGTATCCCCGGCAACCAACGTATTTGCCGCCTTCTGAATGGTACGCCATGGAGACGATTCACTACCATTATTATTATCGTTTGCTGACGTATGCCCTTGGTCAACATAGTAAGTCTCGGCAAATACGGTCGGAACATTTAAAATAAAGCAGGATATTGCTAACAATTTGATTATCAACTTCATAATTTCATCCTTCGCTTTCGCGCCAATTTAGTCAGCAGATGTTGCTTCATAGCTATATTTTTAGTAACTAGGTCCCAACGATACTTGCAACATATAAACAAGATTATAAGCAACTATCGGATAATTAGAAAAGTTCTTGAATATTGATAGTTTAAATTGTGAGTCATTTCTCGCAAATTATTCGAAACCATTTTGCAATCGATTTCATCACTATGAATAAAATCAATAAGTTAGGTGTTCAAACGAAACACTATGAACAAATCGCTTATCGACTCATTAGCTTTATAATAATTACCTATAAAAGCGTCCCGTATTAGCCAATTACTGTTTATTCTTTTAACCGCTTTTCACTAAACAAAGTTAAAAACTGTAATTTTTTGGACCGCTCGAGTAAAAATGTCTTTAAATGTTTGGTAACTCGTTTTTCAAAGTATTCGACTAATAAGTAGGACGCCAACAGCATCATTGCGGTTGTAAAAAGTATAGCGCCCACCTCCCCTATGTATGGCGACAAGCCATCCAAAATAATCTTACCCAACCGATTGTGAATTAAATAAAGCGGATAAGTTAACGCGCCAAGAGAGATAAAAAGACTATTCATTTTTACATGAAACTTGAGCTTTCCGGCGGTAAGCAGCCAAAAAGCAACATAGAAAATAAAAATGATGCCTATTGCAATGTATAACTCATTAGCCGTCGGCTCCACCAAAAATCCTGGAGATGTGCGAAGAGTATTAACCGCGGCCAACGGAAAGCTAAGTATAAATATTGTGCTAAAAAAATAAGCATCCTTTTTTTGTAGCATCATATAGCTACAAACCCCTGCAATAAAAAAGGCGGAATATTCAGGGGAAATAAACCAGCCCATAAAGAATGGCTGCTTAAATAAGGTAAACGTAATTGTAGCGATAAACCAAATTAGTACCCATGATTTGGTATTTTTAATCACACCAAGGCTTATCAGTAAAAAAATACAGAAATAAAACTGTAGTTCCTTGGCCAAGGTCCAATAGACACCATCAACATTTGAAACCCCTACAAAGCTTTGCAGCATAGTTAAGTTGACAAGATAGTCTTTTAATTCAACGGCCTTGGCATAATCACCAAAAATGAAAACGAATAAAGCGGTTAGAGAAACACAAACCCAGTAGATAGGAAAAAGCCTTACAAATCTGGCTACCCCAAACTGGATGTTATTTCGATTGAAAGCAGAAGCTAAAATCACGAAACCACTGATCATGAAAAATAGTGGTACACCTAAGTAGCCATACTTGGCTACATGATAGACAGCCTCTAGAACTGACGAGTTTGATGGGTTGTCGACCACATACCAAGCAACGTAATGAAATAGGACAACTCCCATCGCCGCAATAAATCTAAACAGGTCTAATTCTAATAATCTCATATCAAATGATTCCTAGTGCGAAATATTAATAACGACTTAGGTTTACTATTTTCTCTTAAATAACTGCCACATTTCGATTAATAACTGCCGTTGAAAAACAATAGTAAACGTAAAAAATACAACCGCAGCAATCGAAGCCTGGAAGAAAACTATATTAAATGTTGAAAGAGTATCGATAAAATCGTTAAACGTCACCGAAACGATAGTCACGACTAAAAACATAATCACAGAGGTGAACGCCCCCTGAAAAACGGTGCGTAAGTAACTTACAAATGAAATACCGCCACTTTTCAAACTGGTAAACATCCAAATAATTGTAACCAAAGGATAAACAATCACCCAAGCATAAACCACAGCATTAAAGCTCTCAAAGGCGGCAATCAAAATAGAAGCTAACAACAAAACGGCAGTACTGATGTCATATTTTAGTATTTGACTCGCTTTCCCTTGAGAGGTTAATAGCACTTTATGGTAAGAAGACAGCACCTTGAAAAGTTGGACAATACAAAACCCCTTAAAAATAAAAGCAATATTGATCCATTTCTCCCCCAGCACCAGCAATATCAAATTATCAGCTACTGCCAGCGCTCCCATATAGATATTAGACATCAGGAAAAGATAGTACTTTAATATTTTAAGGTATGCATTTGTGCTCTTTTCTTTATCCCCTTGCCACCTGGAGAACATAGGGAACAATACTGGATTGATTAACGGCGACAATTTATCAATCGGCATACTTGATATGCTAATAGCAGTACTATAATACCCAAGCAAGACTTCGTTATAGAGCTTTCCAATGATTAACTTATCAAACGACTCAAGCAACCTTGCAACTGAATCGGAAAGAGATAGAGTCATTCCAAACTTTAAGAAGGGCTTAACTTCGGTAAAATTAAAACAGAAATTGGGGCGCCAATTGCTTACTAGAAAATAGCCTACTGACTTTAATAAACCTAGTAAAATCGCTGAATAAATCAGAGTATAAACACCCATCCCAGCATAGGCCATCCATACACTGATCAGGCTGGTCACTATCGAAGCGGCCATGTTGATCAAAGCAATATCTTTGAATCTATAATTTCGGCTAAGAATATTCTGAGGAACCGTCCCTATTGAAGAAGCAACAAACATTATCGAAACTAGTTGTGTAATAGGGACAAGTTCATCGTTATTAAAAATATAGGCGTTTGGATAGGCCAGTCCTAGCACTACTAAGGCCATAAATATGCCAACAAATATTGAGAACCAAAAAACGCTCGACAATTCAGTTTGATTAACGCTTTCTCTTTGGACAACCCCAGCGCCTAAACCTAAATTACTAAAAACGAAAATGAATGAAGTTAAGAAAGATGCCATTGACATCAAACCATAATCTTGAGGGTCTAGTAATCGTATTACTAAAAAAGTGAATACCCACGAGATGACTTGGCTGATGATACTTAATAATGCGTACGCCTTTCCTCCGGATAGTGTTTTTTGCTCGATAGAGTCACTACTGCTCATCTGGATGCTCTGGCGCTCTGACTTTGATAATTATTAACGACTGAAGAATAGAACTCGGTTACATTTTCACTAAATGAAGTATTGCTATAGGTTTTGGTGGCAAAAACTTCTGCATTCTGGGCGACTTCTTTCCTAAGCGATTCATCGGCGATCAGCGTAGATAGTTTTTCAGATAATTGTTCTACATTTTCGCTCTCAAACATCAAACCGTTTTTGTTATCTCCGAATACTTCTTTTAAACCACCAACATCACTAACCACACAAGGTTTACGCGCTTTCATTGCTTCCTTAATAACCCTTGGAAATCCTTCCGTACGCGAGGCGCACAGAACAATACCTGTTTTACCAATATATTCTTCCATTAGCTTTCGATCGATAGGCGTTAAACGCTCAATTTTCTCATGGCCACTAATGTGTTGTTCAATGAGCCACTTTTCATGCTCAGGATAATACCCGAGAATTTCTAACCGCCAATCTGGGTGGCTATCAGAAATTTTCTTAAAAGCTGCAATCGCAATATCGATACCCTTGACGTCAAACGGAAAACCTATAATCGATACTGTTTTATTATCGGATATGTGTGAAAAGTTCTTAATATTAAGGAAGTTCGGATAAACCCTAATTATTTTATCGCGTGTATATTTTTCTGCCCAATTAATCTGGGTCTTATACAATAGTTTAATTCCTGAACAATGTTTGAAAACGAACTTCTGCGTTCTAGTCGCAAGAGCACGTTTAAACTTTCGCAAAAACTTGTTATTGATGTGACTATAGTTAGTCCAATTGGTGTAATCGCCATTGACTTCAACGATTAATGGCACACCGGTCAACTTTGAAACCAGGACACCTAACACACCCGTCGTTAAAGGATCGTAGGTTACAATAAGATCTAGACGTTTATTATTTCTCTTTCGAGCAAAAGCGAAGTAGATCGAACATAACAGCGTTCTTAATGTCATTATTATTTTGAGTACAGGTCTTAAAACTCTTGCCATAAATTTAGGAGGCATTAAAAGAGGAAAAACTTTTACATCAACATCACCAAATTTATATTCACCATGATCGCCATATGTGATTACCTGCCCACTAAAGTTCTGAGAGATCAGTTCACACTTATCCTTATACAGATTTGAGATATTAAACTTATTACCCGTTTCTATAAATAGAATAAAGGGCTTACTATTAGTCATTAAAATTTCCAATCAATTTATTTCTTTAGATTTGGTAAAACTTTTTTATTAAAAATGCTGTAACTCACTAAAGTTATCCCCAACAAGTACCAGAAAAATGGATAGTACAGCACTGAAATAAAAGCACCACAAACAAGAAAACCTACCAGAGAGCACACCAAGGAATTAAAAAGAAGATAAAACTTTTTGTATTCTGGATTCTCTAAATGGTCACGAAGAGCGTTTTTTGCATCTCGGCAGCGATTATAAGTTAATTTGATCAAAGAGAAAAAGATAACGCTTCCAATAGTGCCTAATTCTGGTAAAACTGTGAAATAGACCGAGTGAGCGGCACGTCCCCCCATAAATCTCCGACCCGGCTCCCACATAGGACTCAGCTGATAATAAAAATGATTTGTCCAGGGGTAATTTGCGGCGCCTAATCCGAACACAGGATTTTCCAGATACATAACCCATCCGATACTCCAGGACCATAGACGTTCGTCTGCTGTAGAATCTTCTGTGTCAGTAATACCCGACATGTCATCAATATATTCTTCGGGCAACATACTTAATACAGTTCCACCAACTATTGCGGCGATTAACAACATTGTCATTCCATTTTTTACCGGCCTTTTAGAAAACAAAGTAAACATACCGACAACAGCAACCAAACCAACAAGCCCACCGCGAGAATTAGTCGCAAGGATTGCCACCAGGATGATCACCCCAAAACAACATCGTAAAAACTTTTGACCTTTAGTAATCCCATCAATAAATAGAGAAAAGTAGGCAAAGGGTAGCGCCATGACCAATGCAAGGCACACATCGTTTTCATCTCGCATGTATCCGCCAGGGCCTCGACCACCATTTTTTATAACTATTAGCGCGAGTACTACATTAGCAATTAACCAAGCAGTGAAAAATTTTTCTAACTTTTCTTTAGTATTCAAAATCGCTGCGAGTGGAAAAACAAATGAAAGCCCTATCCACATAATCATCATACTTGCGCCATAAGTTGCTCGATTGTTATAGGCATACAAAATGGACACAGAAGCTGAAAGCCAAAATAGAATGAACAAGGTATATCCCCTGTCCTGTTTAAGGTACTGCTTGTTTTCGATGATAAATATGAAAGTTAACGACAAAGTTAATAACATCGGCAAACTGAAAATCCGTATGCCCGGTATAAAATCTTGAGGTTTAACCAAATCGACAAATACAAATGCAATCAAGCAGATGAGATACCAGCTAGGGTTTTCTTTTTTCTTAGTTATCAGCGAGTTTTGCATATTAGATTAGTCACAGAATAACTTGGGGATAATGAGTTTCGATTTGAAACGAGACATTGACATGTTGTAGTCAACATGAATTCTGCCGATAGAAAAACGATTTTTTGTATCAACACCATCTATGTAAGAAAACCCAATTCTATAATTAGCTAGTTCTGCTTCACGCTCAACATCGCTGGAAATCGACTCTCTTTGACCAACCGGGTAAGCAATAGATACGACTTCACTCGAGATTTTTTCTTCGATTAGTTTTTTTGACTCAACTAGCTCAAGCCTTAGCTGTTCATGGTCAATTGTCGACAATACTGGGTGAGACAGTGTATGCGAACCGAAGTCCATCCCATTTTTGAACATCTCGTCAATATTTTCCCATGACATAGGGAGACTAAATATCTTGGCATTCTCCAATTCTTTCTTTAGCTCCAAATCATCATTAAATATCTGCTCTAAGATTCTTTCTCTCTCGTCATTCTTTAGAAGTTTTAGTGCTTCTACAATTTCTCCATATACTTGTTGTCGACTGTCAATGCCTTTTAACTCATAGCTCTTAGACAACCCGCGGATATCAAGAACCTTTCGTTTAGTTTTCTTCGTCACAAATGCAAGCTTTTCATACCAAAGTACGTCGCCTTTATCGATAAAGTCGGTTGTTATAAAAAAAGTCGCGGGGATTTCAAGCTCTTTAAGTATAGGGAAGGCATTCGTATAATTATCTTTAAAACCATCGTCAAATGTTATTAGGACAGGATTTTTTTTGTTAATTTTTTTCCCTTCAAGATGGGCTAACATTTCACTCATATTAATTGGAGAGTAGTGATATTTGAGGTATTTCATTTGCCGTTTGAATTCGGCAATAGTTGCGCTAGCTAAATCGCTATCGAAAGGATAATCTTCTGGTAGGTCCAGTACTCTATGATAAGCGAGTACCGGAATAAACCGGGACTCTTTAGCACGAACCCACCTTACAGCTTTGTGAAATTTGACTCCCGTAAAGACGTTTGAAACGATATCCTTTTTACTCAAATTAATTACCTCTTTAAGGAAGATTTTTGACGATATGCGGACCAATTCGATTTGTTAAGCTGAGAGGCATTTTTTTCCATAAATTAATTGCCATTTCATATTTCTTATTTGAATGGTTCATCACAGGTACATCCATACCATCCCGCAAGCAATAGTACCAATACAATTGCTTTGGCTCCGCTCCCCATTGCTTCTTAAATTTCAAGGTTCCAGAATCTTTGCTAGAACGACCGAAATCAAAAACTTTGCAATTATCTTCGATGGCACTCTTAAGAACATTCCAATACATAAACATGTTAATACCAAGCCTATTGTATTCTCTTAAGGTTGAAGCCCATGGTATTTCCATTCCATCAAAATGCTTGAGCAAGAATGCCGCTCCGACAGGCAGATCCTTCAAGTAGACAATTCCAATAAACGATTGCGATGGAAACGTTTTTAAAATTTCCCTGAAAAACTCCTTGGAGTACACTGGCGTACCTAAATCTCGCATGTTTATAGAGAAGACTCGATAAAAGTCATCTAACAACTCTGCGCCCCCCATTTTAAACTCCGCGCCTTCACGAATAGGACGTTTAGCTTGAGCTCTTCTTTTCGAACCTATCGCCTTCCATAACTCATCCGATTCCTCAGGCAAGTTTAACAACATTGTTACTTTATCAGTTCTCTGCGGCAAACTGGTGCTAAGTTCCTCAATATGCCTGAGTTCAACATGACTGGATCCCAGTTCTGCTCTAATCCTCTCAGCTTCATCTAAAAGCTCCTTGCCGACTTCATCAGTGTTAGCAAGTACGCCCCCATAATTGAAATACGGAAGTGATACAATGTAGTCACCAAATAAAAGCGATTTCATTCTGACTAATGGCAGGATGCCCTGGACTTTTCCTTGCTCATCTATCGATTGCAAATAGATACTTTCGTGATTGAAGACATTCTTGATCACCTTACGCCATTTGGATAGGTGGTAAATACTACCACCCTTCTCATTGACATAATTATCCCAGGCAAGCTCTTGGTCTTCTTGTAAGGTTACTATCTTAAAACTCATGACTGATAACTAATTTGAGGTGATTTGTTGTCTGTAAAAAAGCCTAGGTTCTCCAAATGTTCATACATAGTACAAAAAGAAAACTCTTGTAAGAGCTTCTCTAACCGGTGTTCACATTTTTCGAGATTGTTATAGTGCCTAAATTTGGAGAACCAACTGACTTCAACTTTCGGTTGGCCAGGGTCAATTTCCCATGGATGCAAATAGAAGACAAATGGGCTGTTTTGTTTCTTTCTATGGCGGTAGATCATGCGGCTAAGCCAATAGGGGTAAAGCCGAAAATATCCGCCCCCGGCAATTGGTATTGTCTGCCCTAAAAATTTCATAGTAGATAGAGGGTATTCGACAAGCTCATGTCCTCGAGGTGTTACCAGAACGTGAGGCTCGGTAGGCGAATTATTGATGCCGTATCGGTCATGCCGTATTGGAAAAATACTTGAGTCGTACTGGAATCCTGATTCTGCCAGAATATCCAGCGCCCACAACGACTTTTCGGTAATCGAATAGCTTGCGGCCCTATATCCTCTGATTTGTTCGCCAGTGATATCTTCTAAGATCTTTTTAGAACGTTCAGTTTCGTTTTTAAAGGTTTGAGGCGTCTGTTCGTAAATCAACTGGTGAGAGTAACCATGACTGGCAACTTCGTGCCCTCGCGCCTGGATTTCTTTTACCAGCTCAGGGTAGCGTTCAGCGACCCAACCGAGCACAAAATGAGTGACTTTAAGTTGAAACTGGTCAAACATATCAAGCAGCCTAAGCGTGTTTTGTTCGACTCTTGAAGGGTGACTTTCCCATTCATTAACGTTAATGGTTTCGGCTAGCGCCGCTACCTGGAAATAGTCTTCTACGTCAATTGTAAGCACATTCTGCATATGCTTTATATCTCCCTTAATTCTTCATCCCTGACAAAGCGAGAAGTTTATTTTTGGTTAAATTATGCTTCGCTTAAGTATATAATATTTCGACCAATTAGATAATAGCAATCTGCTAAATACCCTAAACTTTTTAGATAAGGATTATCGTGTTAACCGCTCTAAGACCCGTTGGAAACTATTTCCGCTACGATCCTAAACCATTGGACAAAAATCTGTTCTCTCCCTTTACTTTTCAAGGCTATCAATCGGGAACAGCGGCACTAGCCGCGGCATTGATGCTTGCTAAAAAGAAAAGGCCAGAGGTGATTAATCCTGAAGTAATATTACCAGGTTACTCTTGCCCTGATTTGTTAAGCGCGTGTAAATACGCTGGAGTCAATGTTAAGTTCGTAGATTTCGAACAAAATCTTCCCTGGATGAGTCTGAGCGAAATCGAATCTAGAATAAGCTCCTCCACAATAGCGATTGTCGCTGTTAATTTCTTAGGTATTCCGGAAAGGATAGAGCAAATTTCTAACAGGGTTAAATCTGCCAACCTCTTGATTATAGAAGATAGCGCGCAAGGCTTTACCACCGGTAGCTATTCCGACTATTGGAAAGGTGATGTGGTTACCTTGAGCTTTGGAAGGGGTAAGCCCCTTTCGTTGTTTGGTGGTGGCGCGACACTTTGTAGAAACCAAGAGCTAGCGTCACTTTTGCCAAACTTCGATAATGAAGAGTCCGACGGCGGATTAAGTTTTCGATCTAAAAATCTAGTTTTTAAAACGCTAAGCTCTCCCTTGTGTTACTTTTGGCTGACAAAGCTGCCGTTTTTGGGGCTTGGAAGTACAGAATATAAACCTCTAGAAAATTTAACAAAGCTTCCTCAGGATGTTGCGTCACAAATTGTCTCTAGCGTCGAGCAACTTCGAGCTAAGTTAGCCAATCTAAAAAGGGTCGCAGAAAATTATCGAAGCATTGAAAAAGACTATATTATCAATCTGCCGCAAACCACAAACACCAGTGAAAACTCAGTTTTACTTCGCTATCCATTACTCATAACCGATGACAGTAAGAGAGACAAGCTCTTTAATGAACTTGCAAGTTCCGGTTTAGGTGTTTCTCAAATGTATGAAAGAATAATAATAGATATTGATAATATCCCGCAGGAAATTCTTGTAGACAAACCTGATTTACCGAATGCACGGCAATTTGCGCGGCAATTGGTAACACTCCCCAACCACTTTGGGACAAGAGTTGAGCATACGCGAAAAATTAAGAAAATAATGATGGAAAAAGACTAGTATTCCATTTCACGCCGATAAGTAAAACCAATCATTAACGAACGACTATCCTGATTGGTTTCAACGAGAGCAGTCGATACAATGTCGGAAGTACGATCCTGATACGAAATGGTAAATGACCAATTTCTTGATGTGAAGTGGGTATAATCCAATTCTATTGTTTGAATTGAGTTCCCAGCCACATTCGATAATTCAATATCAAATTCGTTTTCTGTATGAGTCGCATTAAACGTTAACAGGCGAGGAAGCGGTGTCCCTAAAAATCGTGAAAGAGAATAAGTTAACCTGAAGTTATAAGTACTCCTTAACTCTCGGCCCTGCTCAAATAATCCAGTCAATTCATTTTCAAAATAACCTAAATTTGTCGACAAAAGCGAATCAGCATATTGATATTGGATACCCCCACCTTTAGATAATTGGGCCCGGGTAATAGCGTTATTTTGTTGACTTATAGATATGGTACCGGTTGCTGCATTAATTGTGAATAATTGAGCTACGCCCCTTAAAGCTTGAAGGTCAATAGATTGCCTTCTGTTGATTTGTCTACTAAAAAAAAGCCGATATTGATTGTCTTCTGCAATGTTTCCTTGAATATCTTCAACCTTGAATCGCCCAACTCCTAAAGAAAAGTTAGAGGTACGATTTTCGTTCGTCCATCGAAGCAAATAGTCTTCTTGAGTAAAATCCCTTCCTAACTCAACCCCCTCATTTTCAAAATCTACATCCTTATTTTGAAGTACTAAGGCAAGTTCACTCGAAGGATTGATCTGATTAATAAATGAAATAGAGCCTTGTCTCTCAATGCGATCATTATCTTGTAGTAATAGTTGTTCGGAGTCACTTTCAATTTCGTAATCAATATATTGGTACCCGAAATTCACCCGAGTGACCGGCGAAATTCGAAAGAAATAGTTCGGAGACGCCGCAAAAATATTGCTATCTCTTTGATTGTTGACTCCTTCAGTTCTAAAGCGATTGGCGGGAACTTGCGATAAATTCTCGAGTAAGTCCAGATAAAAATTTGTTCCCTGTGGTGCAAAACGGCTGATTGCAGATAACCTAATAGTATCTTCATCTTCAATAGAGCTATCAGAATAGTCGACAAATGAAGCTGAAGAATCTATGCGGAACTCCCAGTTTTTTATATCCGTCGATTCGAATGAAAATTCACCAGTACTTTCCCATACATTGCCTTCGTCTCCCCCAGCAGTTTGAGAAACATTCGTACTTTCAAAAACATAAGAACCCAGAGAATACTCTAGCTCTGTAATACTAAAAACATTAGAACTTAATAATAGCGAAGCCAGTAATAAGTATTTTCTCATGCTAGAAGTCACTCAAAACTAGGCCTGCAAGTTTCTCATTACCAACTAACACCGAAGCTCTAAGAATATCGTCTTTAGAACACTTTCCATAAGGAACCACCAAAATTACCAAATCGCAAAGCCTCAACAAGATTCTAGCGTCAGCAGAATCAAGAACGCTCGGGGCATTAATTATTGGGAATCTATCAGGGTAACGTCCAACCATCTCGCCGATAAAGGCTTCCATTTTTGTTGAAGTAAAATACTCTGCAGAGTTTTCCCTTAGACTACCGCTAGGAACATAACCTAATCGTGGCACACGAGTTTTTTGGAGTGCAGTTTCACTGCTAAGCTCCTCTGAAGACAAGTAATCCACCAGGCCTTTTTGCTCTTTTTTATCAAAAATCGAATTTAGAATAGGTTCATTTATATTAGCTTCAATCAACATCGAAGTCTTTGCTTCATCAAGAGAGAAAGTAGCGGCTAAATTTGCACTAACATAACTGGCGTCAGTATTAGTAACGACAGGAGAAACCATGGTAACAAAGTTTTCTTTTTTAGTTAAAGATAAGAGACGAGTTCTAAGATTTCTGTAGTTGTTAAGAGTCTTTTTATCCGGCATATTTGCGTAAATGATTTTTCGATCTTTAAGCTCCGTCTCTGAGTACTTATCGAGCAGGCCCATATTAGAAATACTTTTACGAGAAGAAGTTAACTTGCCTGCATCGCGACGAATTGAATCTTCTTTAGGCAAAGAGAGATCAATGTCATCATTTTTTTCTCCCTTTTTCTGAGATGACTTTAAGAAAGCTTTTTCAACCGTATTCATAATTTAACCCATTCTATTAAATATAGCGAAGCCATATACAGCCCAAACG
The DNA here is from genome assembly GCA_026196875.1 of Kangiellaceae bacterium. Lineage (GTDB taxonomy): Bacteria > Pseudomonadota > Gammaproteobacteria > Enterobacterales > Kangiellaceae > Aliikangiella. The sequence goes on along the minus strand of JAPHTP010000113.1, from coordinate 69,269 downwards.
ACAACGACTACCGAAACAAATATTAAAAGCCTGATCATGTTGCTTCTTTTTTCACTGGGACTGTCTAACATATCAACCGACGCCAAGACAGGTATTTCAAATGTATTATACACTGACGGCTCAGTCCTTATTTTTTGGTCTATTAAGGTTAAGCCGTAAATTAAACCAACAGGGATCATAAAGCTCAAAGCTAATCCAGCCAGTACGATATGAGCAAATCGAATGCCTTTAGGCGTGACTGGAATTGAAGCAGGCTCTTGAACCTTTAATGTTAGTCCTTGATTTTTTAAATCAATATTCATCGAAATTCGAGCATTTTCCCGTTGATTTAACAGATTTTGATACATTTCTTGATTAACTTCATAGTCTCTGGTGAGCTCTGATACTTCAGCTTCAACATCGCTAATTCTGTCCAGAGTTGTCCTCTCGTTATCCATCAAACGTAGAACTTGTTCCTTTCGAGCTTTGAGCGAATTGATGCTGTTTTGAGTGGTAAAAATTTGCGATTGGATTAGCTGTGCGGTCTCTCCCGTCGGCACTTTTATAATATTACTTCTAGACTCTCTGCTGCTGAGCTCTTCTTGAACTTGCTTTTTAACATCCGCGATCTGGCTTTTTAGCTGAACAATATCTGGGTAGGAATCGTGGTAATTAAGTTTTAGATCGGCGAGCCGTTGCTCTAAAGAAACCACTCTTTCGTTCAACTGAGTTTCTCTAGCGATACTTGCCTGGTCGGTAAAGCTACTTTCACCAGTTAGCTGCTTTTTGTAACTTGCAACGGACGTCTCCCCGGTGGATATGTCTAATTCAACAGTCTCTAGCTCTCTTTTTAACTCAATCAATCTGGCATTGGCATTATCTTTTGCCGTTTCAGAAGCGTCGATATTTTTAGAGCGGAATTCCTTGATAGCATTTTCCGAATTCTTTAATTTTCTATGGTAGTCATTGACCTGCTCATCAATAAAATTGTAGGCCGCTTGACTTTCTCGCTGCTTGGTTGCGACACTTTCTTCAATAAATATTTCAGTCATTAACTGAGCCGTTTCAAACGCCCTAAGCGGCTCGCTATTTGTATAAGAAATCTCAATTAGGTTAGCGCCAACATTTGATATTCGAGTTGTAGCACTCAATCGCAGCCCTATTTTATCCAGCGCCCTGGCTTCACTTTCTGACTCGAAGTCTTCTTTCCAGGTGTCGGAAGTCAAAACTCGCCTTAACGATCTCTGGCTAAAGATAATTTTGTTTGCCATATTAGCCATATTTGCCTGGATTTCAGTCGTTTCAGCTGTTCCGGCCATTAATGGACGAAGAATGTTTTGCCTATCAACAAAAATGGTACTTGAAGAAGTATATACTTTCGGCCAAACAAGTGCGGCTACTAAAAACATTGCAGAGCAAAGTACATAAACTAACACCATAAGGCGCCTTCGATGCCAAACTTCTTTTTTGACGACTCTTACAATTGATATTATTTCTGGGCTCATTACAGTTCTCTTAAAACATTAACGTTAAAAACAACCTTAAAAGACTCTTTCTGGAACCGACAAAATGTCACCAGGCTGCAGACTATAATTTGATTCCATATCTCCATCACTCAAAATATCATCTAGTTGAATATTGATTGTCTTCACATCACCACCGATGCGACGAAACAACTTAGTATTGTTTGCAGCTGCGAACTCATTTACGCCACCGGCTTCCAAAATCGCGTCAAGTACAGTCATTCCTTGGCGATAACTCATAGATAATTGGTTATTGACCGCCCCAGTCACCCGTATCCGAGACAAAAACTCATGGCTGTTTAGCTGTTCAAGAATGACCGCTACTTTAGGGTCTTTTATAAAACGTGAGAGCTTTTTGCGAATATCATCGGAAACCTCTACTGGAGTGCGTCCACCTGCGACCACTTCACCAACCAACGGAACTGAAATGCGGCCGTCAGGGCGAACCGGAACAGTAATCGAAAGGTCGGGATTTTTCCATACATTAACCGTGACGACATCATCTACCCCAATAAAATATTGCTCAACCAACAATCTTTTGTCTTCGTTAGTAACAAGCTTAGTTTCCGTGATTTTTTGGGAACTGCAGCCAGAAACGATGACGGTTAGAACAAAAATCACTAAAGATAAGTATCTCATAAGTTTACCTGTAAATTTCAATTTCAGAGTATTCAGCTAAAAACTAGCCCGTAGCCAGGAGTCAATTAACATCGGAGCTTACTGACGCATGATGGCGGTATTTTTATAATAAACCATAGCCATTAATGGTCCAGTTACAAATAGTTCAAAAGTCGAGGTAATCGAGATGTAGAGGACGATAGGGTTGATTACTGAGTTTAACTTCCTAATTACGTATCCTTCACACTCAGTTATACACGCTCTTCCATTTTATTAGTTCCTAAAAATAGCTCTCAAAAAATATCTTAAAAAATAGATACTAAGACGCTCTTTTGGATAGTACTCTCCTCTGCATATAGAGTCAATGCTATCACTTTTACCCATAATCTAAGCGTTTGAGTAGATAATGTCATAAAAACATAACTCTAAGCTTAGTTTCTATGCCTCCAATGCCTTAGGAATAGAGTTAAACCTCGTCCCGGTCAAATTGGCGTATGCATTCGCGACGGCCGGGCCAACAGGAGGAACCGCAATTTCGCCAACACCGCCAGGAGAATGGTTATTGTTAATCAATTCCAGTTCAATATCTGGGAGTTGAGCAATTCTCAACGATTGAGCATCATGAAAATTTGATTGACTGATCTGGCCCCCATCAAAAGAGGCTCCAGGATTTAGCACAGCATTCAAACCAAACAACAGCCCTCCCTCAATTTGGGCTCTCGCGGCGTCTGGGTGGACTATAGTTCCGATATCAGCTACACAATAAAGCTTGTCGACACACTGTTGATTTTCTTTTAATGATACCTCGGCAACCAGCGCAATATAGCTTTCGAAGCCTTTAAATAGTGCTACGCCAAGTTTCTTCTCAGCATTAGTATGCCAATTAGAAAGACGTGCTACCGATTTTAAAACCTCCACGGCTCTTTCATCGTCTAATAATGAAAGTCGGTAGGCTATCGGATCTTGCTGAAGTTTTTCGGCAATTTCATCAATCAGGCACTCAAGAATAAAAATATGATGGGCAAAAGATACCGAACGCCAAGAACCGATTGATACCCCATGATTCTGATGTGCAAATTGGAGTTCTCCATAATTGAATTGGTAAGGGATTTTTAGCGCCCCTTCAGCAATATATCCTTGTGAAGCACCTGCACAATCATGTTTCCACTGCAGGATCCGACCGTCTCTTGCGACCTTGATAGATAACTTGTGCACTGAGGCAGGACGAAAGTAATCTCTGCGTATATCTTCTTCTCGCGTCCAGATAAGTTTTACCGGAAATTCAAAGTTGCTGGCAATTTGAACTGCCTGCTGAACAAAGTCATGGTGTAAACGGCGCCCAAAACTTCCTCCCATTTGCATTGGAATAATTCTTACGTCGTCTGAAATACCAATTTTTCTAAAGACCTTATTGGCAATTAATCCCACTTTACTATGCAAACTTTCTCTAACCACCCTCAACACGCCTTTAGGGTCTTGAGTTGGAACCCACACATCACACCCATTGTCATGTATATGGACGGTGCAATTCATAGTTTCCATCGGAAGATGTGGCAGGTAACCGAACTTAAATTCGCGTTCTAACTCAAACGCCGCCACTTGCTCTGAGGGTGCTCCTGCTTGCTCTATGAGCTGCTTGGCATTGACCATCTTGTCAGTTAACTCACTAAAAATCTGCCTCGAAGACAGCGTCCCCAGCGCCGATTCACTCCATTTAATCTCAAGTTGTTCAAGGCATTTTTGAGCAAGCCAGAAACTATTGGCCACTACCGCAACCGCATTCTCAAGTTTAACCAACCCAGAAACGCCAGGTTTAGACAATACGCCGTCGTTACCAACCGACACCAATTTAGCACCTATCACCGGAGCATGTACTATCGCCGCATAATGCAAATTATCTAGCTCAAAATCCATTCCATAAGTTACCCTTCCGGTAACTTTTGATTTCAGATCCAGTTGCTTTTTCTCGCTACCAATGAGACTGAAGTTCTTAGGCTCCTTAAGCGCCACATTGTCTGGCAAGTCAAGATGGGAAGCGTGTTGCGTTAACTCAGAATAGGCTAAACTTTGATTATTGGCTTTGTTATATATTCTTCCGTTTTTTGTGTAACACTCAGAATTAGGCAGTTGCCATTGGTTCGCTGCAGCGTTGACTAATAGCTGTCTTGCGGTCGCACCAGCTTGCCTCAACGGCAACCAAAGACTTCTAGTTGAGTTACTTCCTGCAGTATACAAAGAATGAGCAGAAAACTGAGCGGTGGCGAATTCTGTTGTTATGTTTTGCCACTCAGCATCTAGCTCTTCACAAAGAATGGTTGCAATAGTGGTGGAAATGTCTTGGCCCATTTCCATTTTGGAAATTTTTATAATAATTTGACCATCTTCGAGAATTGATAGCCAAGCATTAGGCGAAAAAGTATGAACGGATTGGCTATCACTGCAAGAAAGTAATTGAAAGCCTAAAGTAAAGCCAACACCGGATAACGCGGCTTGCTTTACAAATCTTCTCCTTCCTGGATTCTCAATCTGGCTCATCCCTACCAACCTAATTTAGAGTTTTTGAATCACAAACCCGATTAATGTTTCCACAGACTCAAATACTTCCGCAGATAGCTCATCATCTTCAGCCATAAAGCCAAACGTCTCTTCCAGGGCAGTGATAACGGATACAATCGCCATTGAGTCAAACTCGGGAATATCCCCCAACAAAAGGGTATCCGATGTCATTTCAGCAACCGACACATCCAATGACAGAATATCGATCAGTAGTTGTTTGACTGTTACAGCAACTTCTTGATTATTCATAGCTTGTTCTTTTACCAAATTTGGCGCGATTCTATCAGTATCTGCGTGGCTTTGCACATCTCTATTGAGTGATGCATTAGCGAAATATACTAATAACTTATGGTTACCAATCTTATATAGTATTCAGCCGCTTTTTTTCTTATGCTATCGCTATCAATAACAACAGGAAATTTAAAGTGACGATCCAGGCAACCTCATTCGATAAGAGTAAGATAAAAGTCGTACTTCTCGAAGGTATCCACCCGAGCGCGGAGAAAGTATTCCAAAATGCTGGTTACAGCAATATAGTGACTGCAACCAAATCATTACCCCAAGATGAATTGTATTCGACGCTAGCAGATGCGCGCTTTTTGGGTATCCGTTCAAGAACTCAGGTAACTCCAGAGCTGTTGCAACATGCGCCAAAGCTAGCCGGCATCGGATGTTTCTGTATTGGCACCAACCAAGTTGACCTAAAAGCCACCGAAGTTAAAGGTATTCCTGTATTCAACGCACCATTTGCCAATACCCGCAGTGTTGCGGAACTCGTTCTTGGCGAAATGATCCTCTTGTTGCGCGGTATTCCAGGCAAAAATGCGGCAGCGCATCGTGGCGAATGGATGAAATCTGCTGTTAACTCCTTCGAAACACGGGGTAAAATACTCGGAATTGTCGGCTATGGGCATATTGGTACCCAAATTGGGATCCTGGCGGAAAATCTTGGTATGCGAGTCCAATTTTTTGATATCGAAAGTAAGTTGGCCCTGGGGAATGCACGTGCTGCCGATAGCTTCCTCCAGCTACTTGAAACCTCTGACATAGTTACCTTCCACGTACCAGAAACCGACCTCACCAAAAATATGATGGATGCGACTGCCTTTAAGCACTTGAGAAAAGGCGCTATTTTAATCAATGCGTCGCGAGGTACAGTTGTTGAAATCGACAGCTTGGCGGAAGCATTAAGAAATGGAGATGTCAGCGGCGCAGCCATTGATGTGTTTCCCAAAGAGCCTAAGTCCAATCAGGAAGAATTTGTCTCACCGTTGAGAGAGTTTGATAACGTAATATTAACCCCCCATGTAGGCGGAAGTACCGTGGAAGCGCAAGCAAACATAGGTATCGAAGTCAGTGAAAAGCTGGTGAGGTATAGCGATAATGGCTCAACACTCTCTACCGTTAACTTCCCCGAAGTAGCGTTACCTTCGCATGTAGGCAAACATCGCATTTGCCATATTCACCATAATGAACCAGGCATTTTGGCAAAAATTAACGATGTGTTTTCTTCTAACAACGTTAATATTTCGGCCCAGTACTTGCAAACTAGTGATTCGGTAGGTTACGTGGTGACTGATATTGACCAAGCTTCAAGTGACAAGGCTTTTGAAGCATTAAAGCTGATCCCAGGTACTATAAGGACCCGGATCCTTTACTAGAAAGCTTCATATAAAATCATCCCACCAAAATCTAGCCTAGATGAGTAGCACAAATGCACCAATAAGGTGCATTTGTGCTACTATGTAATTGAATTTCACCAAAATGGTTAGCATTATTTGGGGTTTATGATAGATTTTCTCACCTTTAACAGCTTAAGCACGGCGATAATATTGCTCGATAGCAATTATCAAGTGAACTATCTCAATCAGTCGGCTGAGCAATTGTTAGGTTTTTCAGCACGGCATATCAAACAAGAAAGCTTTTTCAATCTAGTTCATGCCGATTTCGAACCTAAGACATTTACCCACTTAGCCAGCCAACAACAATCTTGCTTTATCGAGGAAACTCAGCTTAAAACCGCAACCGGCATTATTACCACCAATATTATGGTCAGTGGTTTCAGACATAACGACATTCAGCATATATTGTTGGAATTGCAGACCAGCGAACACCACTCTCATATTCGCAAAGATATGGAGTTGCAACACCAGAGCAGAGTTTCGACTCATCTAATTCGCAATTTGGCACATGAAATTAAGAATCCTCTCGGGGGAATAAAGGGAGCAGCCCAACTACTAGAAAGAAAGCTCCCCCAAACGGTGTCAAATCAATATACTCAGGTCATCATACAAGAATCAGATAGACTGAGTGGCTTGGTTGATCGCATGCTCTTGCCGGCTGAACCGGAGAAGCCGCAGCAAGTTAATATCCACCAGATCATAGAAAAAGCGTTGGAGATCGTACTATTACAGCAAGTACATAACTTCAAAGTGATTAAAGATTACGACCCTAGCTTGCCCGACCTCAAGCTCTGCCCAGGACAAATCCAACAGGCCCTTTTAAATTTACTTAAAAATGCCGTAGAAGCATTACAAGAAGATGGACAAATCCGATTAAGAACTCGAATTTTACTGCAACATACGATTGGGAAAGTCCAACACCGCCAGGTAATTCGTATCGATGTTATCGATAATGGAATGGGTGTTCCTGACAACATCATTAAAGATATCTTCTTTCCAACCATTAGTGGCAAAAATAGCAGCGGACTTGGCCTGAGTATTGCACAGTCTCTGGTGCAACGACACGGTGGCATTATTGAAGTAGAAAGCCAGCCGGCAAAAACATGTTTTAGTATTTATTTACCACTTGAGTTTATCTATGAGTGATTTGAGCAGTAAAAAACTGTTATTAGTAGACGATGACGACAGTATTCGTTGGGTCTTAAATGAATTGTTAGTCGACCTTGGCCATCAAGTTGTGCAGACCTGTTCGAGCGAGGAAGCTATTTCCCAGTTGAATAATCAGACATTCGATTTGCTGATTTCTGATGTTCGTATGCAAGGAAAGAGCGGGATCGAACTCTTAACTCACTGCCAAGGATTATACCCTGATTTACCCGTCATCATTATGACTGCACACTCAGATCTTGAAAGCGCCGTGCAAGCTTATCAGAAAGGGGCATTTGAATATTTACCTAAACCCTTCGATTTAGATGAAGTAGTTGCCACTGTGAATCGCGCGTTATTACCCCGCCATCAAACGGTGATAGAAACATCGGAGGCCGTGGAACAAAGGGCTTTTTCGATAATCGGCGAATCGCCCGCGATGCAGGACCTATACCGCGCCATTGGGCGACTTTCAAATTCTCAAGTAACGGTTCTAATTAACGGAGAATCGGGAACAGGTAAAGAACTTGTGGCTAACGCTTTGCACCAGCATAGTCCAAGAAAACATGCGCCATTTATCGCATTAAATATGGCAGCAATTCCAAAAGATTTAATCGAATCGGAATTGTTTGGCCACGAAAAAGGCGCGTTCACCGGGGCTAACGCCAGATATATGGGAAGGTTCGAACAAGCAAACGGCGGTACGTTGTTTTTAGATGAAATTGGAGATATGCCTCTTGATACCCAAACCCGGTTGCTTCGAGTGCTATCGGAAGGCGCTTTTTATCGCATCGGCTCGACTCAACCGACTAAGGTAGACGTTAGAATTATTGCCGCGACCCACCAAGATTTAAGCCAAAAAGTCGAGCGCGGAGAATTTCGTGAAGATCTCTACCATAGACTAAATGTTATCCCGCTCAGATTGCCTGCATTACGTCAACGTAGCGGTGACGTTCCTTTGTTAGCTGAGCACTTTTTATCAACCATTGCCGAAGAAATCGAGGAACCTAAAAAACAGGTAAGCGCAGAAGCATTGGCGGTTTTACAAGGTTACCATTGGCCCGGCAATGTAAGGCAGCTTGAAAATACCTGCCGCTGGCTGTCGGTGATGGCGAATAGCCAAATCATCATGCCACAAGATTTACCGCCGGAAATAGCCCAGGAGTCAGTACCTTCGACTCCTACCACTGAGTGGCAACTGCTCTTCTCAAACAAGTTAATCAGCGACTATCAAAAAGGCAATCATTTGGCTTTAGTTAAAGTGCAGTCCGATATTGAGCAGCTATTAATTAAAACTGCATTAGAAATTACCTTGGGTAAAAAAGCAGAAGCATCTAAAATACTCGGCTGGGGAAGAAACACTTTAACCCGCAAGCTTAAAGTCGAAAACTAATAACTTGATACCTTAAAAATGCTTAATATTGTTTTATTTGAACCAGAGATCCCTCCTAATACAGGAAACATCATTAGGCTTTGTGCCAACACTGGATTTAACCTTCATATCATCGAACCTTGTGGATTTGAATTGGATGATAAGCGGCTTAGACGAGCAGGACTTGATTATCATGAATTTGCCGATATAAATATCCACAAGGATTACTCGCAATTTTTATCTAATGAACAACCCGAACGAATATTTGCTTGTTCGACTAAAGGAAGAACATTGCCTTCAAAAGCTTCATTCAATGAAGGTGACTACTTACTATTTGGCCCTGAATCTCGTGGGTTGCCAGCAGAAATTTTAGACAGCATGAAATTTGAAAATATTCTCAGGTTACCAATGGTAGAAAATAGCCGCAGCCTCAATTTATCAAATAGCGTCGCAGTGTTTATTTACGAAGCCTGGAGACAATTGGATTTTGACGGGGCATGGTTACCACCAATGCCAGAATAGGAAGAAATGACAAACAATTACCGAGGGCTTAATCACCCTCTACTTTCATTGTTCGGGTTAACAACTCCTTGGCTGCTAATCTTGGATCCTGGTTAAGGTATAAAATACTGTAAATAGCGCTGCAAATTGGCATATCCACTCCCAGCTTCTTAGCTAGGTGGAAAACTTCTTTAGCATTACGTACCCCTTCGACTACTTGCCCAATTTCAGCAGCAGCTTGCACCACACTAGCCCCTTTTCCAAGTGCCAGGCCATAACGTCGGTTGCGCGACTGGTTGTCAGTACAGGTTAGTACAAGATCTCCTAGCCCGGCCATTCCAGTGAACGTTTCGGTTCTGCCACCCAGTTGTTCGCCTAACCGCATCATTTCCGCGAGACCTCGGGTCACTAAGGCGGTCCTTGCATTGGCACCAAACCCAAGACCATCAGCGATGCCAGCGCCTATCGCAACAATGTTTTTAAATGCGCCGCCAAACTGGACACCTTTTAAGTCGGAAGATAGATAAATACGGAAAGTTTCATTTACAAGTCTGCTACTTAAATCTTGCGCAAACAGTCCGTTATCCGCAGCCAGCGTAATCGCGGTTGGCGAACCTACTGCTAATTCCTGCGCAAATGTTGGCCCCGAAAGCACGGCTTTAGGGCAATCTTGCCCAAAGATCTCAACCACCCGATTTTCTAAAAAATCTGCAGTTTCCGGCTCTAATCCTTTACACGCCCATACGATGCGAAGGCCAGCCTCTCCATGTTGCTTAAGTTTTGCCAAGGTCTCGGAAAAAGCATAGCTTGGCGTCACGACTAATATGTCTTTTGCACCTTTTGTCGCTACTTCAAAGTCTGAAGTCACTTCGAGATTGTCAGGCAAGGGTACGTCTGGAAGATACCTGGTGTTTATGCGAGCCTCATTAGCTTTGCCCATTTGAGACTCGTCACGTCCCCACAGTCGAGTTTGATTACCATTACGCGCAAGCAAAATGGCTAGTGCAGTTCCGAAAGAGCCGGCACCTAGTACAACAATTGGAGATTGTTTAATGTCAGACATAGATAGTCTCAGACAAAGGACATGGTTAGACTTCGACCATTCCAGCAATCAAAAATTCTAAATTAAGATCACTGGAACGAGATCAAGAAGTCTTTAAAACAGTTTCTTATTGAACTGTTTCTGAACCAGCTTCAGCTGCGCCGCCTTCACCGTTTGCTTCTGCTTGAGCTTTTGCCATGCGTTCCATGTATAACCCCATGAAATTAACAGGCGCTAATTGAATTGCAGGGAAACCAGTACGACCAACCAAGTTAGCAACTGCTTCACGTACATATGGATATAGTGACTCTGGTGCTGCTGCGCCGAGTAACTGGTGCGTTTGCTGTTCGTTAAAACCATTGATAAAGAATAAACCAGCTTGTTGAACTTCTGCTAAGAACGCTGTTTTACCTTCTACTTCTGCGCTAAGCGTAACGCTTAAAACAACTTCAAAGTTATTATCAGCAACTTGACGAGACTTGCTGTTCATTTCCATTTTAACTTCAGGCTTGAACTCAGTGTTAAAAAGCTCTGGTAAATTTGGTGCTTCAAAAGAAATGTCTTTTACATAAATGCGTTGAATGGCAAATTGTGGCGCTTGTTGACCTTCTGCTGCTGCCGCTTCTGCATTGTTTTCTACTTGATCAGTCATAACTTCTCTCTTTTTGTTTCAATTTTTTAAAATTCTTGCTGGATTATGGTCGTCTTAATTTAAAGCATTAATAATTAATCAAATTGATTACTATCAACTATTTAACAACCGGCAAATTTTCCCCAACCCAAGACGCCATTCCGCCAGACAGCTTGTTTACTTGTTCAAATCCAGCTTTTTTAAGGATTTGGCAAGCTGCAGCAACCTGGATGCCGTTAGCGCAAACCATAATAATGGGTCTCTGTTTATATTTTTCAAGGTCTTTTGTGTTTTCTTTTATTTTACTGAGCGGAACATTAACTGCACCTTGAATATGGCCCTTATTAAAATCTGCTTGACCGCGAATATCAATGACAACCGCATCATCGCGATTGACAGAATGAGTTAACAGTTGCGGAGTTAAAGATTTCGGCCCCAGGGCAGTAAGCTTGATTTGAATTGATAGCAAAACAAATGCAACCACCAGCCAAGCACCGGATAATTGCCAGTTATCAGTTGCAAATTGTACAAATTCGTTCATGTTCGACCTTTTTGAAATAGAAATCGTTGAGAATCAACTTTAATCTAACAATTTCAGACTAAATATGGCTCTAAATATTAATTAGAGGGGAAGGCATTATACACACACTGCAGGCCTTGATCTATGGGGTTTTGACCATGCTCTTTGGGAATTATTCGGAAGTAAAAAAGCCGAGTTTATACTACTCGGCTCCCATATATAACTTATTGATTTAATTGTTTTTACAAATCAATTATTCGTTGTGGCAACAACTTTTAAGGTAGCGCCGTCGGTATCAATAACTTTAACTAGCTCCCCTTGAGCGAGGTCATCTCCTTCAACCCGCCAAAAAGTATCATCGATTTGCACTCGACCGACTCCATTACTAATAGCCTCTACCAGCGGAGTTTGACGCCCAATTAGTGCTTTTCCTCTCTGGTTTAATGTTCCAGACTCTGTGTCATCCTCAGGAGCATTTTTCCGTATTTTCTTCCAACTATACAAACTTACTATTGAAAGAGCAGTGAAAATTAACACTTGCCATTCCCATCCTATTCCTGGGAACAAAAAAAGCAGACCACCAACAACAACTGCACTCGCGCCAAACCATAAAAATACTGCGCCAGGCACGAACATTTCGAGAATAATCAGAACAAGGCCGAAAACAACCCAATGCCAATAAACTATTTCTTCCAAATCAGTGTCCTCCACTTATAGAGCACCTTTCGGCGCCCAATTAATACCGAGACTAGGATTTTATTTACACGTTCTTAGTCGCTTTCGCGATTTCCGCGATTCCTGCAATAGAACCGATGACTGAACCAGCCTCTAGAGGCATCATCACTAATTTGCTATTTTCAGCTTTCCCGATATCAGCCAAAGCCTCAATGTATTTTTGCGATACGAAATAGTTAATCGCCTGGATATCACCTTTTGCAATCGCCTCAGATACCATATTGGTGGCAGCTGCTTCGGCTTGAGCTTGTCTTTCTCTTGCTTCCGCTTCAAGGAAAGCAGCCTGCCTTTCACCTTCCGCTTGGCGAATTTCCGCTTCCTTTTGCCCTTCTGCTTTCAGTATTGCCGACTGTTTTTCACCTTCAGCTTCCAATATTTGAGCACGCTTAATACGCTCAGCTTTCATCTGCTGTGCCATAGCGTTGACCAAGTCTTTAGGCGGTAGAATATCTTTAATTTCGATACGGGTCACTTTAACTCCCCAAGGGTTTGTCGCCTCGTCAACGATACCTAGAATTCTTGCGTTGATTTGATCCCGTTTAGACAACATCTCATCCAAATCCATTGAACCTAACACGGTACGGATATTAGTCATTACCAAATTTTGCATTGCGCGTTCAAGGTCATTTACTTCATAAATAGCTTGAGCAGAATCTACCACTTGGAAAAAACAGACCGCGTCGATTGTCACCGTGGCGTTATCTTGTGAAATGACTTGTTGCTCAGGTATATCGAGTACCTGTTCCATCATATTAACTTTTGCTCCAACCGCTTCAATTAATGGAATTATAAAACTCAATCCAGGCCGTAAACTTTTGGTGTATTTTCCAAACCTTTCTATCGTATATTCGTTTCCTTGCGGTACTGTTTTAACCCCTAAGAAAAACAGAACAATAATGACGCCCAAAATAGCGAGTGCAATATATCCACCTTCCATATTATTTTCCTTTTATTAGTTGACTACTTTTCGGACAAGTAATCATTATTAAACACAAACATAAGATTAAAACGAAACCGAAGTGCATTTATTCCTTGAGATTATCTAATCGAATCCAAAAGGAAATCTAACTCAGAATTACCGCAGTATCGTCTAGTCCTTTGCTTTCATTGGCAACAAATCGAAACTGATTAAACCCTATCTTAATCATATCTCCATCAACTAATTTCTGATGAGAAACAGGTTTGCCATTTAAGCTAGTGCCATTTGTACTCTTTAAATCTTCCAAATAGATGTTTTTAGCATTATCCAGGTAAGGATCTTGCTCGACCACTACTCTCGCATGTTTTGAGCTTACTGACTGGTCATCAATTTGAATATCACAATCTTTAGCTCGGCCCAAAATTATGACTTCGTCATTTAATTCCCACTTATTGATTACAACATCTTCAACAATCAGTGCTAGGTAAGCCATCGGGTACTCCGGATTTGAATTAAAAATTTATTTTACTGAATTTGTCCCTAAATTTGTGCCACAACTTCACACTATTCCTTAAGTCTCAGATTCGTCTTTTGCCATAAATACAACTATGGGGAGCTAATCATCATTTTCTAAATTGATAACCGCTAAGGTCAAATTATCTCTACTACCATCATCAATCGCTTGTTTGACCATCAAATCCGTCACCTTGTTCCCATTTTCAGACTGGGCTAAATATCCAGCTATCACCGCCTCAGCTAAGTGGTCATGCACCCCGTCAGTTGACAACATTAATACATCTCCATTTTCTAGCGAACGACTAATGGCATCAACTTCAACCTCATCTTTGGCTCCGATTGCTCGAGACAATAAATGCTTGGTATTTGACCGCGCGGCTTCTTCTTCTGAAATGGACCCTTTATCTAACAAATACTGGATCATGGTATGGTCTTGAGTAAGTTGCTGCAGCAAGCCTTGCCTAAACAGATAAGCCCGAGAATCACCAACCCACGCTACGTAGGCACAATTATGCATACAAACCATAATTACGCCGGTTGTTCCCATCCCTGAATATTCTTCGTTTTCCTCGGCGGCGTTAAATATGTTGAAATTAGCTTCTTCTAGCACGCGAACCAAAAATGCTAACCAGCCATCTTGAGGAATTTCTAATAAATCAGACAATTGGCTTTCTGCGTATTCGACCAACATCGCGCTCGCCACTTCACCCGCTTTATGGCCACCCATTCCATCAGCTACGGCAACCCAAAAGCAACCGAGTTCCGCCACCGAACCATAGCGAATTGCATCTTCATTGTTTGGTCTTACATCTCCTTGATCACAGCTAGTCTGCACTCGATAGATCATACAATTGGCGCCTTTTTATAGTCCCTTTTTAAGGCGCTAATTAACGCCTGTTTAAATTCAAACATCGTTTGATATCGTTTGGTTGCATCCTTATGCATCGCTTTATTCGTTATCCTAACAGCACTTGCCGATAACTTACTATTCCAACTGCGCACAGATTGATGTTTGGTCTTAGTAATGTGAAAAGCCACACTAGCGATTGATTCGCCGCTAAATGGTAAATGACCGCTAAGTAGCTGGTAAAAAGTTACCCCGAGGCTAAATATATCACTACGCCCATCTACCCTCTCTCCAAGTACTTGTTCCGGCGACATATAAAATGGGCTTCCCATAATCGTGCCTGTACGTGTCTTACTTTGATCAGTTACACAGGCAATCCCGAAATCAGTTAGAGTAACGCGTTGAATTTCATCATCATAAATAATGTTGGCTGGTTTTATATCTCGGTGAACGACGTTCTGCTTATGCGCATAATCCAGAGCATCAGTTATTTGGATCATCAATTGATATATCAAGGGGGCCGGCAGTAAGTTATCGGACTTTAAGAAATTGGAAAGCGGAGCCCCGGTCAACAGATCCATGGCGATATAGCCAAGCTCACCCTCTTCCCCAACATCGTAAATAGTCACAATGTTAGCGTGACTCAGATTTCCCGCGGTTTCCGCCTCACGGAAAAAACGCTCTTTAGTTTCTTTGAACCCTTCATCAAATTCATCAACGCTGAGCTGAAGCGTTTTGATTGCGACGTGGCGATTGATTTTCGGGTCAACGCCTTGGAACACGATTCCCATCGCCCCTTTACCTAGGATCCCCTCGACCTGATACCGACCAAAATTTTCTATTTGTAAGGCGGGATTTGAAATGGTTCCGGGGGACGATTGTCCAGGCGAGATGACTAGCGTTTTATCTAAATCGTCAGAGCTTTCTTGCTCATCTTGCACGCGATACTCAGCCAATTTTTGAACTGCGCCCGAATGCTCAATCGGCTGGCATTCCATCCACTCAAAAAGTTTTAGCGCAAGTGTCTTGTTATTTTCACTTTCGGCTTGAAGGGCTACGTCAAATACCTTTTCCATAAGCTCTGCTCGAGGTCTTACAGAATCGAGCCATGGTTTTATTTTTTCTAGCTGGCGAGTTTCATAAAACACCGGAACACTAGTTTCTAATAATTCGCTATTTAAGTTTTGCAGCTTTAGAAAACGTCTTTTTTCTGCTTGATACGCATTTAAAATAACCGCAACCAAAAGCAAGATAATGCTCGCAGGAATTATCGAAACCCATTGGAGCTGGCTAAATAAAATATATTGACCAATTACCGCAAGAGAGAGCAAAACAATAATGTTAATCAGCTGAACTAGCATGGAGCGATTGGACAAGTAGACAATAAGCCAAGTCGACAGTAACAATAATCCAAATCCCATTATCCAGGTTAGCCAGTTAATTGACAGATAGTTTTGCTGTTCTAGCCGGGCGATTAATTGATTTGTGTGATGGGCATTCTTGTATGTTCCATCATCAATAATAATTAGTTTCGGGCTATCGACACTGTTTGCCGATAACAACTGATCCAATTGAATGAGCGGAAGAGAGTTCCCGGCATAAAAAACTTCGCCGGTAAGACCTAATGGCCATTCCACTTGCTCCGAATTCAAAATCAGATTCAACTGGTTGGTCAATTGAAACGTCTTCGAAGAGTCAAATATTTTTATCAACGACGCAAATAAACTGGGATAGAGGGTTCCCCCATCTTGCCAAATTAGAGGAGCTGCTCCACGGTTAAAGATTAGTGGGGCATAGCTAACCTCGGAATCATTGAAGTAAACACTTTGAATACGCGGAATGCGACCAAAATTCTGACTTACCCAATCAAGCTTTTCGACAGCATTGGTAAATCTATTGCCACTAATTTTGTTTTCAGTCGCAATTAGAAGCTGCCTGGCAGGCTGCGAGTTTTGAGTATCCTCCTTAGCCACCAAATAAGAACGAAGGAACTGGGTAGCCGCAGATTCATTTTTACTAATGATCACCAAATGACTATTGGGGTACTTATCGAGTAGCTGAAAAAGTCGGGATTCAGATGTCGTATTGGTGATGATATTGCTTTTAACATCAACCCAAACAGCTTTCGAAGGCGATGACGATTGCGGAATTACTCGATAAAGCAATTCTCGATTCCACTGATTAACTTCGCTAAATAACCCGTTCATTAAACTCCACCCAAAGCCGAGAATGACTAGGACTAGTAGGTAAAACCAGCCGGTTTGGTGAAATCTAATATCGTCTAACTTCATATGGATATGTTCAAATTCTTATAATATTTATTTATGCTATTTCTGATAGAACCTAAAGCTCTAACGGTCACTTAATCGTCCTTCGCTAGTCCCCCCAAAGACTAGCAAATTCAACGCCGAGCTACATTATAGGCAAGATATACTTTCCAGGTTAGCAATAAATCACAAGTTAGTGAAATAGTGTATAATCGGCCACAAATTCATCATTCCAAGTTAAAAGTTTCAACTTAAACGAGTAGTAACATGCAGAAGCGACCGATTGCCCTGATAATCATGGATGGCTGGGGCCACAGTGAATCTCCTGAATCCAACGCCATAATGGCAGCCAATACCCCTAACTTCGACAATCTTTGGGCAAATTGCCCGAGAACACTTATCTCAGGGTCAGGCGAAGATGTCGGCCTACCCGATCAACAAATGGGTAATTCAGAAGTTGGTCATTTAAATTTAGGCGCCGGCCGTGTGGTTTATCAAGACTTTACTCGCATAACCAAAGCAGTTAAGGATGGCGAATTCCAACAGAACCCGGTGTTATTAAATGCTATTGAAAAAGCCATCGACGCAGGTAAAGCAGTTCATCTGATGGGGCTTCTCTCCGACGGTGGCGTGCATAGTCATATCGACCATATTTTAGCTGCGATGACCTTAGCTCACGAAAAAGGCGCAGAAAAAATTTATTTGCATGCCTTTTTAGATGGCCGTGATACCCCTCCTCAGAGTGCGGCTCAATATATTGAGATGGTTGAGAATCATGGGGTGGGTCGTATTGCGAGTTTAACCGGTCGTTACTACGCCATGGATCGCGACCAACGGTGGGAACGAGTTGAAATAGCTTATAATATGATGACGTCAGGAAGTGGCGAATTCCATGCAGATAATGCTCTGGCTGGACTCGAAGCATCTTACCAAAGAGAAGAATTTGACGAATTTGTAAAGCCTACAGTTATAGGTGCGAGTGCGCCTATTGAGTCGGGTGACGCCGTTATCTTTATGAATTACCGCGCAGACCGTGCCAGAGAATTAACCCGTTCCTTTGTCGATCAAGACTTCACTGGCTTTGAAAGACAAAAACTAGATGTTCATTATGTCATGCTCACCCAGTATGCAGCAGATATTGATACTAGCTGCGCCTACGGACCACTATCACTTCCAAAAGTATTGGGCGAACATTTACAAGACTTGGGTAAAACACAATTACGTATTGCTGAAACAGAAAAATACGCTCACGTGACTTTCTTTTTCAACGGCGGAGTCGAAACGCCATTTGAGGGCGAAGATCGAGAGTTAATTCCGAGCCCGAAAGTTGCAACTTATGATTTACAACCCGAAATGAATGCACCTTTGTTGACTGAAAAGTTTGTCGCTGCAATTGAATCAGAAAAATACGACTTTATTATATGCAATTTTGCTAATCCTGATATGGTTGGTCACACAGGAAACTTTGATGCAACGGTCAAAGCCATTAGTTGCCTCGATGAGTGTCTAGGACGTATCATCAGTTCACTAAAAGAATATGGCGGCGAAGCTTTCATCACGGCAGACCATGGCAACGCAGAAAAAATGAGTGACCACGAAACTGGTCAACCACATACCGCTCATACTAATTTTTTAGTGCCATTTATTTATGTAGGTCGAGATGCAGAACCGAGCAAACCAAATGGGGTCTTATCTGACGTGGCGCCGACATTATTAAATGCCGCGGGTCTTCCAATCCCCAAAGAAATGACCGGCACACCTTTAATGGCAATAAAGTAAGCGGTCTAATTAAATAAAAATAAGACGGGTTAATTTTTGAAATTTAATTTAGGGTTTATCGCATTAGTAACGATGATATTATTCACCCCAACCCACGGCTGGGGTGAATCTAGTGACGAAGCAAAACAAGCCAAGCAAGAACTGGAATCTCTAAAAAAAGAAATAGGCAACCTTCAAAAAAACCTAAAAAGTAAACGTAAACAGCAAAGCAAAGCTGTCACTCGCTTACGCGCTTCAGAGAAACAGATCGCCACAGCAGCTAAAATTCTCCGCTCAACCAATAGACAATTAATCAAAAAAGAGTCGGAGCTAAAAAAACTGAGACGTCAGCAAAAAAACCTGGATAAAAATAAAAAGGAACAAAAAGCTGCTCTCTCTTCACAAATAAAATCAGCTTTTATTTCTGGCAGACAAGAATATCTGAAAATGCTACTAAATCAGGAAGATCCTGAAGCCTTAGGTAGAATGCTCGTTTATTATGACTATATGAACAAGGCTCGCACCGAAAAAGTAGTCAAGCTGCAACAAACGCTTAAAGATTTAGAAAATATCGACAAGAAGATCCAGGACGAAATTCGCGAGCTCAACATTTTAAAGAAGTCAAAACAAGAAGAAACTGTGCGATTAAAAGAGCTGAAAAACAAACGCAAGAAAATCGTCGACGCACTAACTAAAGAGATCGAGCAAAAAAGTGAGCAACTCACTGAACTGCAAATTAATGCAAAAGAACTGCAAGATTTAATTGACTCGGTTCGAGAAGCTATCGACAAGATAGATTTTACCCAGCCTTTGGATGGATTAAAGGCTTTAAAGGGGAAGCTGCGTTGGCCAACTAAAGGAAAAAGAGTAAGAAGTTATGGCTCTAAACTGGCAGAAGGTTTGCGTAGTAATGGCGTCGTCATTGGAGCCTCTGAGGGAGCAGTTGTTAACTCGGTACACCACGGTCGAGTGGTATATGCTGATTGGTTACGCGGATTTGGCTTACTTGTGATAATTGATCATGGTAAGGGATATATGAGCCTTTATGGTTATAACCAGGCACTCTACAAGCAAGTAGGGGATTGGGTAGAAGCAGGAGAAGCAATTGCCACCGTTGGACAAAGTGGTGGACAACAACAGGCTGGACTATATTTTGAATTACGCCACCAAGGAAAACCCTTTAGTCCTAGACGCTGGTTTCGCTAAATTTGAGACTTAATTAGCCACATATTTTACCGGACAGTTTAACAGCCCTCTTTTTACCGGCTTTTCTATTCCTTTTATATCTATCCTGGTTGCTACCTTTCCCTTAGCTTTATATTCGGCCCAGGCCATTCGAAAAATATTCTCTTCTCGAATGGCCTGACCTTCCGAGTCAAAATAGAGCCAGGTGCCCTTCATTTTGTGCCGAGCGTGAGACAACTCATGGAATAAGTTTTGAATTGCGGTGTATTCAATATATTGCTTACCATCCATTGCCAAAACACAGTTGGTTCCATGGTCGTCCATATCAAGATAGAATTTAATATAGACGTCTTCACCAACACCGTTGGTTAGATTGGACGAAAGAGGAGCGCCGGTGACTCCGGCTGACAATAGGGCGGAAGAACTATGCAAAATAGTTAGCTGATGGCCACTGGTTTCGATCGCGTTAATCGTTTCAGTGCCAATTTCGGTTAGCTTGATAAGATCAAGCCAATGGAAAAGCTTAACCGCTTGAGAAAAGTCACTCACGCGGATCTTAATATTTTTAGAATATTTAAATTCTTCAAACTTATCTTTATTTGGCTGCTCCGTTGCATAACTATTTGCGCTTCCGATCAACATTACTAGCATAGTAACTACAACTGTACTTTTTAATTTTCTTATCCAGTGAACAGCCAATTTGACGCCTTCATAGAAGCGAGCAAATTGCATTTCAACACCTCGCTGCGTTTTAAGCACACATCACTGGAAAAACCTGACTATTTAAGTGTAGACAAGCAATTAAAAAACTACCAAATGAGAATCGCGTTTGTCACATATGATTAAACAACAAAGTCATATGTCATATGTCATATGTCATAGCCAAAATGACACTTAATCATAAAAACAGCCAATACTATGGTTGCTATTAAGCCTTACTATGATAAAAGTTAATATACTAACTTAATCAGTCATTTAGCAGGCAAAAATAGAAAATCTCATACTAAGGAGATGTTATGAGTGTATCCCCCCAAACAATAGAGCTAATTAATGCAGACCTGAATGTGCACCCACTCTATGGAAATCGGTTAGCTAATCACTTTCCCATGGCACTTGTATCACTCGATAAACTTGGCGCCGATTTCGAACGGCAATTAAAATTTAGGGCAGATTACTCAAACAAACTGGAGTTGTTTATTCGAGAAGAGCTTAGCTTGGATTTTGACTTCAATGATAGTCTAGGCAGGTCAGATATGTTCCCTCAATATCTGAGTTACTTTGACAGATATCTCAAATTACATTCCTTAGAAGAAACCATTTCTAAACATATAGACAAACTGATTCCTGGAATCAGCGCTTCAGCTTTTCACGCGCTAATTCGTCTAGCCTTTGCGATTGAGTCACATAACTATCAGGAAGTTTCATTCGCACTAGCCTATTGGGCTGCTGAGTTTCAATACTTAGGTTCACCACACCAAAAATCGGATAGGTCGTTACTAGAAATACTCAATCAACACAAAGATACTTTTGAAGGCTTTAAGTTTAGGCCGGGAATTATCGTCGACAAAATGAATCAAGTCGCCGCTACGCTGGAATGGGAAAATGAAGCAGTTATTCCACAAGATCTGAAGCTAGAATTAATTGCAAAATTTGCAGTACAGTTTTATCAGACTGACAGTGACTTCACGTTATTACATGGAGTGACAGGAACGCATGCACTTAGGATTATTTTGCCCTTCGTCAAGAATAAACGAAAAGCCCTTGAATACTTTTGGATAGCTTACTGGGTTGCTTATCAAACGACAAAAACCTGGCGGCCGAGTACTTACGATGAAGCTATTTCAGATATTTCCATTGAAGAGATGAAACGTAAGGCAACAAAATCGAATAATGACCACACGATAAAATTGGTTTATAGCTGTTTGGAAGAATTCAGGCACTATGGATATTCTGACTTTATTGTTGCAGCCAGTAAAAAGATCGAATGACCGATTTTTTCAACTATAAACTCTAGCCTTAATCCAGTCTATGATGATTCATCAAATAACTTCTTTTCAATCCACAATAACGAAGCGCACGAAATAAAAATCCACCAAAACCACCATAAACTAATTGGTAGAAAGCCTGGTTTACTTAAAGTAGCGAGTTGACTGTTGCTCTCCACTTTATCTAATGAAGCATTCATTCGAGAGTATTGGCGTTGCGTTTTCCATTGATTGGTTGAAGCGGAATAAAATGAGTGAGAAATAACATTATCTTTTTCATCTTTATGCAGAATAGTAGACCATCCTGCTTGAGGCCAAAATACGCCACAATTTGAGCGACTATTTGACTTACTCGCCTGCAGCAAGATCCGTTGTACATTTGTCGAGCTACTAATCGATAAAGAGCTAGAGTCAATATCATTTATACAGACTCTCACTCTCTGATTTTCACTCAAAATACTTTTAACACCGAATAAATCGATTTGAATTTTGATTGCTCGTCTAGATATCTGTCTAATCAGACTTTGCCAATAGTGGCTGTAAATGGCTCGTTCTCCACGAGTTACCCATCTTGCGGTTTCTCTGACAAGCGACTGAGCAATTTTTCCTTTACCCAGTTCAACGCTTGATACCAGAGCTTCACCTTCTGATGAAAAAGCCATCGGTTGTATCTTGCTACTTTTATTAAACTTGGCCTTAACTCTCGGCAAAAACAAGTTACTTTGTGATCTAAGACCCGCGTTGTCGTTCGACCAATACACTTGTGCACTATCATGAGATTCATCGTTAACCAGATTAAATTTGTCTTGCAGCCAATGAGAGGTATGAGCCTTCTCCATTTGTGAATAATCCGCCAGAACCATTAAACCTAAACCATTTTTTACTGCCTCGAGTAGAGTTTCACTTGTGGCTGAATTTAGTAATACAAGAGCCCGAGAATCAGCGAGGACTAAATCCATTTTTTCGAAAAGCTCTCTGGAAAGGTCATTTTGCTTCAAGTCATCAAAGTTTATTTTCCTGGTGATAAATCTATCTTTGCTAATTTGGCTTTTAACCAAGATTCTCGCGCCGTTTTCGGCCGCCCAGTTTTGTAATTGCTTGGTCTCAAAAGAAGGCGAGGATTGAAGAATTAGCAGATTTAAACCTATTTGCTTAACTACCGAAACTCCGATCTTTTCAGTAGCAATGATTTCCTTAACGTTCTTGACCAAACGAGATAACTCTATATTATAAATATGATTACCAAGAAGTTTAGGACGATGCTCTAGCTCGAAGTATTCACCATCTAAGACATCGTTAGCGGCGACGACTTGACCGGCAGGATCTATTAACTCAACTTTGAGTATCTTGCTTTTTACTAGCCTGTTTTTTGATACCGTGCTTTTATCTGTTTTGCTTTTAACTTCTGGATGAGATGATTTAGAAAGAAGAGAAAAACTTACTTCACCGCTAACAGAAAAGAAATCTCCAATGTTTACTTGATTACGCCATTGAGGATTAACAAATCCGGGGATTACTTGAGGACTTGAGTATTCAATCTTGCCCGCGTTGATCGATTGCCACTCATCAGCATTTAAGCCATCACCGCGCACAATAAGTTTGTCTATTTTAGAAAACCGTAGATTAAGTTGTTCAGGCGCCAGGATGATCTGCTCAGGATTTATTTGAAACTCTTCGACTTGTTGATTGGTAGGCTTATACCACAAGAAGTCCGGCTGATTTTTCAGAGGGTCTTTTAGCTCACTAAATGAAGCTGTAATTAGCGTAACGACCTGTCCTTCCGTTGATTTCCACAGAGGCTTAAATATAAATCCACTAATTGCAATAAACGCAATCAGATTAAGGCCAATTAAAAGCCATTTACGTCGATTTTGTTTGGATAGTCGTTCTAGTGCAGCACGACAAGAAATCATCAGGGCCACGATAACAAACAACAACGCTAACCAGTGAACAAGTTGAGGCTTAGCAAAGGCCATATTTCCAATTGTAAAAAATATGTCGCTCACTCTTTACCTATCCTTATTGCTTCAGACTGGTCAATTTGTCGGATTAAATTAATATACGAATTCATAGGTTCCGGACCCAGCTCACTATCCAAAACTATCGGTGACGGTCTACTCACTGGGTTTGACATTAGTTGCCATAATTTTTGATTTAATTTTTCAATGCAATTACCACAAGCCGTCAATCGTGTATTACCGAAGGTCAATATTTTTTCTACCGTGGCTGCGTGACTAATAAGTGCGGGCCTGGTTTCACTAAGCTGCAGCATGAGTTTACTGAGAGCTTTTAAATGTTCCCTGTCTTCTTTCGACAGTAGTTTTTTGGATGTGGCTCGATTGATAGAAGTAAACCCATTTTGAATAATGTCGTTTTGATTGTCTGCTTCTCGTTTATCCGTTATGGAAAGTGAATAAGATAATATCTTATCGAGCTCGCCGGTAAGCCTTCGATCTTCTTTAACCGGCGGAGGTTCAAATCCTAATCGCTTAACATAAATTCTCTCAGCCTGTCTGGCCAGCTTTAAATAATCATAGGCTTTATATTCGAACGGCAGTGCCTTTTCGGGTTCTGATAACATCAAGTGAAGTTCTGCCTGCCACATTTCATGAACCGCCATTTTCATCCATGTTTTAGGGTCACGTTTTGACAGTGCCCCTACTTCAACTGAGCCATGATTATGAGCGAACCGAGCAATTAGCTCACTTGCTCCAGACTTATCAGAATCGTCGACCATTTCTTGATGGAGATGGCCGACTTCTGGTTTTTCATCAACATGTTCTTCATGTTGCTCAGCTCCCCCATTTTCACGTTCTGAGCCATGATGCTCTGAGTCTTCATGTTCTGACTGCTCAATTCCCGCACTTGCTTCACCATGAACCACATCTTCTCCACCATGGTACCCATCAGCAAGACCAAACTGCTCACCAGGGCCTTCGCCAATCTCGTCACCAAGGTATTGACCGTACTTTTCCTTTAGATCACTCTGTGAGTGCCCTAAGTCTCGGCTCTTATCTTCAAAATTGTCTTTGCTTAAATCGGCTCTGTCGGCTATTAACTGTTCCGTTTCAATAATAATTTGACGCTGGCTTCTAAAATATTCGGGGATAAAACGAATCTGAATGCCTTCCGCGGTCGTTTCAACAACTTTATTATCCAACCAGCGAATAATAATACTGCTTGACTTGCCCCACTGCGCCCTAGGTTGTTTGTTGTCTTTAGCCTTGATATGAAAATAGACCTCATCTCCAGGTTCCATTTCGAGCTCAGGTAACGACCAAGTTTTAGCATAAACCGCACCTTTTTCAGTAGCTTCGTTAGTATCGAACTTAAATTGCTTATCACGGAACTTAACCGCTTCACCGGAACCTTTAGCCACTGACGCCAGAATATCAACTTGTTCAATTCCATAATCATCATTGATTAGTGCAGTAATCGTGAATTGAGTTGGGTCATTCTTGGCAAATTCGACAAGGGATCGAACGGGCTCTTGAATTTTGATTTTGGGAATTCGGTCTTTAACGACCTCAATAGTGTACACCTCAGGAAGATTGGCTATTCGATCATTAACTTTATAGGCAAAACGATAAAACCCCGTCTCATTGATCTCGACTGCATATGACCAGCTGCCATCGGGCTTTTGAGTAAGAGCGTGCGCTACACCGTCTGTACCGAGCCAAAAATATTCCGCATCACTGCGACTAAATGAAAGCAGCCATTCTATTTTGGAACCATCTAAAACTTCCAAGTTCAAATCACTTTGGTTTGAACTTGGAACTCTAGTGTAGCCAGGGGGCTGAATCGAGACTTTTGAATCTAATAGCTCAAAAGGCTTATTCTCAACAGTAGTATCGCTGTTTTTGCTCGAGCTCAGATTATCATTTCGATCTAAATAATTGGAAAAAAAACTTGTAGCCGCTATTACTGCAAAGATGGCTAGTGAGTAGCTTAAACCGAACCTAATAGTGAATTTGGGTAAGATACTTTGATGCGCGCCCGACTCTGTGTTGGCATTAAATATGGTTGAAATTTTTTGGAGTTGAATGAGCTGTAATGGCGTTGGTTTCCGATTGAATACCAGCTGCAAACTTTCTTCGTATTCAGGGATGTGCCGATTAAGGTGGTCAACCATATTGATTCGATTAATACTTCGGTACGCGTATGAATAAAAGCTAATAAAAAGGAATACGGCAGAAGCTAGAGCTGCGATAAAAATTCCAAAAGCTAAGTCGAAACTGGCTATCCAAGAAGTGGCGGCGGCAGTTATAAAAATAATTATTGAGCTAAAGACAAAGCTGATCCACTTGTTTTTCTTAGCTTCCTTTATCAGAACATCGATATCGGAAAGAATTGAGTTAGCATTGTCAAGGTCTGCCACTTACTTAACCTCCTTTCTGAATTGAAAAGAAGTGCTTTCTGCCAAGACCCTTTCTATTAGCCAGCAAAAAGCCAACAGAAGTAATATCCATGAGTAAAGGCTGCTTTTATCAGCAGTTTGTTTGTTGCCTTGAAGTTTGCTCTCTAAATTCTGATCTTCTGTCTTAAAATGGGAGGCTTCAACTTTCCAATTATCATTACTCAGATAGTTTTGAATAAGCGCAACTAGAATGATTGGAAACTGCCGATTTTCAACCAAGTTAGTCCAGTCGGGGTGAAATCGACTAGAAAAATTTAATTGATGAATGCCTTGTCGTTTTCGATAGGACAAGATATTTTTTCCTGTTGCAGTTCTCCAAACCGGGGTAGACGAGTTATTACCTTGAGAATTGTTATCTTGAGAAACATTAAATTGAAATAGCTGCTCGTTAAGCTGAATAATTTCGGCAGCACTGCTTTTTGTTCGAAGTTGTGGATTTGAATCTAAAATCAGCAAGCCGTTCTGTTTAACAAATCGACCAGCACTAATGTTTTTACTGGCAAGACCAAAAACAACATCATACTTAACATGTTCAGTTTCGCTATTTAGTTGGCCACGAGTAACAGACTTAACTCTAATTTTTTCTTTTACTTCCTCAGGAAGAACTGAAAAACTCTGTGATATTATCTGACTATCATTTATTCTCTCACTATCTTTAATGATCAATATCGATACTATGTCCTGCGGCGTGTTATGAGCAACGTCTTTAGTATATATTTGGCTAAATAACGAGCTTAGTTCTCTTGGTGGCTCTGTCGAAGAATAGTGATTAGTGATAGCTAATATGCTGTTACTCGGTAATAGCTTAAGCGTTTGACTTTTTTCAACTAGCTCAGCATAAGTTAGTTCATTAGAAATATTGCCGGATAAAGCTGGCTTCTTATCAAATAGTGCTACACTATCAATTTTAGAGTTATTGCCGTCTAGAATAATAAATTCCACACCAATATTTTTCTCTATTAATTCGTGTTTGTCTTGCTCATTCGCATTGTTCAACCAGGCCGGGGTAATCAACAGCCTGGGCTTTTTGCTCGCCTGGCCAATCGAGCTGCTCCAAAGGTCTGCTAATAGCAGACAGCAGTAAATGACTATCAGTACGCGGATCAGAAGCAACAGCCATCGCTTGATCTTGAATTGATTTACCCTTGCTTGCTTTGCTTTTTTAATCAGTTCGATATTACCAACCCATACTAGCTTGCCTTTACTTGGGTTGATAAGGTGAATAAGAACAGGGATGGCTATGGCAAATAATCCCCACAGCGCAGCTTGGCTAACAACAGACAAAGAAGCTAACCAACTCAGCATTAGCGCAAAACCTTTTGTCGTTGTTTTAGATACTCGAATAGCGCGTAGTCTAATGGTTGATCTGTATTCAGTTGATAGCTATAAATATTTCTGCTTTTAAGTGATTCTTCTAAACTTCGAATATATCGGTTACGAACTTTTTGGTAGGAGCTTTTTGCATTACTAGCAGAAACTAAGACTTCCTCACTAGTTTCTAAATCTTTAAATCTAACGGGACCTTTAAAGTCAAACTGAACTTCATCTTCGCAATAAATTTGCATCGCGACAACTTCACTACGACTAGTATTTAGTTTTGATAAAACATCTAGAATTTCGTTATTAACTTGAGAAAAGTCGCTCAACAAGAAGATAATTGATGGACGATTCAGCTTATCCAAGTAGTTTCTCATTTTGTCTAACTGAGGAAACTTGTTTGACGCTTCTATTTCCTCAAGCTCAACCAGTAGTCTTTGCCATTGTTTCAGCCCGTTTCCACTTGGAAGATAATTGACCTGTCCCTCGGAAAGCCCTAGAAACCCAACCGTATCGCCCTGCTTCTGTGCTAAATAGGAAAGGCTCGCAATTAAAATTTTTGCATACGTTAGTTTATCAATTGAGGCTCGTTTATCTAGCTGAGATTTTTGCGCCATCGAACGCGAAGAGTCTAATAAAAACCAAATATCAATCTCGCTTTCCCGCTCAGCTTCACGCACAAAATAACGATCGCTTCTAGCGAACAACTTCCAGTCGATTCGGGATAGTTCGTCACCGGTTTCATATGCTCTATACTGACTAAACTCGATCCCCACGCCTCTCTGCATACTTTGTTGTATGCCATACAGAAATCCTTCAGCTACAGTCTTGGCAACCAAAGGTAAGTCTTTGACTCGCGCTAGCGTTTTTGGATCAATAAAGCGCTCCAAAACAAAGCTCCGTTATTGGATATTACTTGAAGGTTTTGCGACCTGATTAAGAAGATCCGCAACGATATCATCGCAAGTTTTGCGATCAGCTTCAGCTTGAAAGTTAAGCAGAACTCTATGCCGTAAAACCGCTGGAGCAACAAATGCGATATCATCCAAGGTTACACTATAACGCTTTGATAATAGCGCTCTTGCTTTAGCGCATAGAACTAATGCCTGACCTGAACGAGGGCCGGCTCCCCAACGAACATATTGCTTCACTGAATCGACTTGAGTTGAGTCTGGGCGTGTATTGCGAGCCAGCCTTGTTACATAACTTAACATCGCATCTGAGATTTCTATTGAGCGAGTAAGTTCCTGCAGCTCAACTAATGTCTGATCGTCCATTAATGTTTCTAGCACAACCTTAATATTACCGGTAGTTCGCTTTAAGATTTCCATCTCCTCAGCTTCAGATGGATAACCAACTCGAACAAACATCAAAAAGCGATCAAGTTGTGCTTCAGGCAATGGATAGGTACCTGATTGCTCTACCGGGTTTTGTGTGGCTAGTACAAAAAATGGCTTCGGTAGTTCATAGGTTTGCCCTCCATAGCTAACTCTTTTTTCTTGCATCGCTTCAAGTAAAGCGGCTTGAGTTTTAGGTGGTGTGCGGTTAATTTCATCCGCTAAGAGAATGTTGGTAAATACAGGTCCTTTCTGAAACTTGAAAAAGCGTTTACCTGTTGCATGGTCTTCTTCGAGGATCTCAGTACCAACAATATCACTCGGCATCAAGTCCGGCGTAAATTGGACCCGATGAAAATCTAACTTCATGGTCTGTGACAAAGTACTGACCATCAGCGTTTTCGCCAACCCGGGAACACCCTCGAGCAGGCAGTGCCCGCCCGCTAAAACGCTAATCAATAGTTCTTCTATAATATGCTGTTGCCCGACAATAACTTTACCGATCTCACTAGTAACAGATGCTAATTGATCTAGCTTTTTCTCAATATTTATCTTGGTCTCTTCAAGCTCACTAGAAGATGTAATATCATTCATCGAGTTTTCTCTTTGTTCTTAATTTTTCGTTTTTAATTCTTGCGACTAGGCTGTAAGTGCATACACCACAATGTTAACAGCAAACTTAGTATTATCTTCATACATAAAGCGTTTATTTCTGAAGTCATAATCCCACTCGCATCCTAAATCTTTATTACTATACAAAACCGCAATTCTGCCATCGATTTCGATTGCTTTCAGATAGTCATGTACAAGATTATCGCCCCAGCCATTTAGCTCGATACTAGTGTCAGGCGGACCATCGAACTCGAAAAATGATGAGTAAATCTGGTGGTCGTTCGGGATCTTTTTTAAGGCAGATTTGCCAAATATTTCAGCCATCTGCGCTTCAAAGGATTGTGCAAAAACGCCATCGATATCATGATTGCAGTCATCAACGAAAACAAATCCGCCGTTGTTAACGTAAGTTTCAAAATTTTGTTTTTCGGCATGGTTGAAGGAGACTAGCCTGTGCCCTGCTAAATAACAAAAAGGGGCATTGAGCATAGCGGGGTCCGCTAACGGAACAATTCGCTCATTGATATCGACCCGCAGCGTGGTGTACTCAATCAGGGAATTGAGTACATTGGCCGGCATTCTCTCGTCTACATCCCAATTACCTGATTCATAACTTAATCGGGTAAAATAGAAGTCGTAGTCATCTTTACTTGAAGCCAAAGCCAGCGAAGGAAACACACTTCCTAGCGCCGAGGTTAAAACGAGTTGTTGAAGACATTGTCGACGGTTCATTGCTAAAAAAGCGTACTAATTGAATATTGTCATTTTCTCAAACAATTGTAGATACTGTTGAGATTTTACTTCTATGTCCGAATAAGTTCGGACATACATCAATCTAGCGTCATTAACAGCCCCAAAAAGCCGGGGCTGTAGTAACAACATCAAACTGCATCAGAAAGGCTAGAGAAAGTAAAGTCTCTCACTTTCATTGGAGGAACCATATTTCCGTTGATTCGCACAGGCTTGCCCATCTCCTCAATGTTATTGAGCATAACGATCGGACTTTCGTTAAAGCGGAAGTTTTTGATCGGGTACTTAATTTCTCCATTTTCAATAAAGAAAGTTCCATCGCGCGTCAGACCGGTGTAAAGCAACGTCTGTGGGTCAAGCTGACGAATATACCAAAGGCGAGTGACCAAGATTCCTCGGCGGGTATCTTTGATCATATCTTCGAGAGATTTGTTCCCACCGTCCATGATAAATTGTCCACCTCCCGGCTTGTATTCCGTACCGGTTTTCTTAGCCCAATATTGGCTATTTGGCATATTTTCGATTTTACCTTTTTTAACCCAATGCATTTTCGTGCGCGGAAATCCATCACCCGCAAATGGCGCTACCGGAACATCTGGATGTGCTGGGTCGGTATAAATGTTAACTCTTTCATCAAACATCTTTTCGCCAAGCTTATTTTTCGGCGCATTTTTTTCACCGTCTTTGGCCTTATAGCTTAAAAAACTTCGCCCTTCGTCAGCAGTTCTTTGCCCCATATTGCCGACCATATTCTGCAGTAATTGAACGCTCGCCGCAGGTTCAAGAATTACCGTATACTTGCCAGGCTCGAGCTCTTTCGCGTCAACAGAATTGAGAGACTTATCAATTGCGATTTTAGATGCCTTGGCTGTATTCAGATATTTAACATCAGAATAATCTCGAGTCACCCAACCAGAGCCCTTTCCATCTTCAGTACGAATTGTCGCAGAAAAATTGACACTGGTTCCCACATTATAAGCAAACAGTCCTTTGCTATTCATAATGGCAGCCATATTGTAATTGTCGTTTAAAAAGCCGCTTGCGACTAGCTTGTTTTTCTTAGAAGGGGTAATACCATCGTCAGCAGCTTTTGCGCGATACTCAGGGGAAATATCTGCTGTCGACTTAAAAAAAGTATTGGTTTTAATATATTTTTGCGGTTCCAAAATAGGCATAAACTCTGGATTTTCCGGCGCTAGCTTAGCAAGCTCTTCTGAGCGACGTACCACTTTCTCTAAAGATGCATCGTCAAACTCATTAATCGTTGCTACTCCGGTTTTTTTCCCAAAAGAGGATTGGACAACTAACGTTAGGTCGCTTATTTCACCTGCCGTCGTAACCGTATTTCTCGCGTAGCGTACGTTACCACTTAACTGGCCATTTAAATTACATTCACATTCGTCTGCTTTTGAAAATGCCAGCACTTTTTTCAAAATTGCCTTTGCTTCCTTTTCAGTTAATATAGACATTGTTCACCTCATTAAATTCTTTTCATTCTTAGTCTCAAAAATTTCCAACACTTAAACCTTACGTTTGGTATTTAAAACATTGATGTTATTGAAACGCGTAGTTGGACAGCCGTGTGAAACTGCACTAACTTGCGGTGGCTGACCTTTCCCGTCGAAGAAAGATCCACCGACGCGGTAGTCAGATTTACCCGCCAGTTTCACGCAAGAATTCCAGAACTCTTGAGTATTTGATTGATATGCAACGTCTTCAATCTGATCGACAATTTTACCGTCTTTGATCTCATAGAATAATTGCCCACCAAATTGGAAATTGTATCTTTGCTGGTCAATCGAAAAAGAACCCCGACCAGCAATGTAGATACCTTTTTCAACGTCTTTAATGATATCGTCAGCCGATAAGTCTTCTTTTTCATTTGGTCGAAGTGAAACATTTGGCATCCGCTGAAACTGAACATCACGCCAACTTTGAGAGTAGCAACACCCGTGGGATTCATTTTGATCGATCATATGTACTTGATCACGGGTAGCCTGATAATTAACTAATATGCCATTTTTAACCAGATCCCACTCTTTAGTTTTAACACCTTCATCGTCGTAACCGACACACCCCAGTGAATATTCCTGATTTTTGTCGGCAAACAAATTAACAATGTCTGAGCCATATTGGAACTTCTTAGTGCGCCATTTATCCAGAGTCGCAAAACTAGTTCCAGCAAAATTGGCCTCGTATCCTAGAACTCGATCTAGCTCTAATGGATGACCTACCGATTCATGTATCGTCAGCATTAAGTGCGCAGGGTCGAGTACCAAATCATATTTACCAGGTTTTACGGATTTTGCTTTGAGCTTTTTCTGTAATTCCTTACCTGCATTAGTCGCATCCTCGATCATATCGTAGGAGTTGTTATAACCGACATTTGCGCCTTGTACGTATATTTTGTCTTCTTTCTTTCCGTCGAGATATTCAAATCCCATGCCGACCGGATTACCTAGACTAGTACGCTGTTTAAAGCCAGACTTACCCACTGCACTCGCAAAGAATGGTGCCCATAGACGATGTACATCCTGATCGATATAAGAACCATCAGTAGATGCAAAATATTTTTGTTCGTTTACCAAGAAGAAGATAGAAGTAATGTAACTCGCGCCGTTGGACATCGCCGCATTGTTAACTTCTAACAGCATATCTGCTTTTTCTTTTACCGGGATCTCGAAAGCATTCTTTTTAACGGGAGTTTTCCATGACACTTCTCCGACACTTTTGACCGGTGCGAGCTTAACAGGCTCAATTTGAAACTTTGAGTTCGCTTTGGCTATTGCCACAGCTTGACGGGCGGTTTTAGCAATACTATCAGGTGACATATTGGAAGTTGAAGCAAATCCCCAAGTGCCATTTGCAATAACTCGAATTCCGATACCAGCAGACTCAGTATTAACTACATTATTAACGACCTTTTCTCTGGTCGTTATAAATTGATTAAGATAACGGCCAATACGAGCATCCGCATAAGTAGCACCTGCTGATTTCGCAGCATTAAGAGCAATGTCTGCAAGTTGCTTTTTAACCGCAACGTCCATCGGCTTGTCGAGTAATTCTGCCGCGGTAACAATATTTCCCGTCACGGGTAAAAACATTGCTCCCATGCCGGCGCCGGTTACTTTAATAAAGTCCCGTCTTTCCATTATTCCACCTCTTTTTATTTTCTATAATTGACCGGTCGTCTAAACTGGTCGAGTTGCCTTACATGAATTCTTTACTTGAATGAATCACCGTTAACTTATTGATTTTCCTTGTTCTTTAAAGTTTAACGACTGGTTTGAAAAACCTACGGTCCCATTTCGGCTTTCAATAGTCTACTTTTCAATCATTAAAGGCAAAGGGGAAAATGTAAGAAACAATTACGTAAATGCTTAAATGCGGAAGTTTTATTAAATCTTAGTCAGAGTTTATCCAGAAATTCCATGCAATTCGGCTTGGTTGCTGCCTTTTTCCTTGGCAATCAACTATGTATCATCGGTATCTTTGAGTAATCTAACAAAGGATACATAGTTTTCGTTGAGCTCAGCTATGCCAGGACTTAAGGTGATTTCGATTTTTAAGTCGTCTTTATATAGGCTATGTTGTACTGCCGCATTTTGAATAAACTTAGCTTTTTTAATTCCCTCCTTTGCATCAAAGTGAGGCAATCAAATGACGAATTCTTCTCCACCACAAAGTGCCACAAAATAAGCCTCTCGAATATTTCTTTCAAAATTACGGCACAAGTGTATCAACCTACTATCACCAACAGATGCCCAAATTTGTCTTTGATTTTTTAAAGTAATTACAATTGTTCATGATCAAACAAGCGCTTTTCGTGCGTAACATAGATAGGCGTGGACGACGGCATTTTTGAGACCGCAACAACTACCCCTGGTGCTTTTTCATCTCAAATGATTGTTCGGTTGACAGCAAAAAGTTAATCCCAAGCCAAAGGGGAATAAAAATAAAAGACAAACAACATGTTTGCTAAATTTCGAAAAAACTCTCTGAAATAAAGTACATCCAATCACCTTAAATTATATAAGAGTTTTCTCGCCCTCAGCTGAAAGACAGAGACTCATCCAAGATAAGATATACTATTCAATCAATGCTCGGTAACGTTTGATCATTTCTTGTTGCGATTCAGCTGGCTGTTCCAAACTCAATTGCTCTTTCATCATTTGCCCCATAGTTGGTAGCTGCTCTCTTTCTATCTTTGCACCTAGAGACCATAAATTGGCTCGCATAAATGCTTTTGCACAGTGCAAAAAAACTTCTTCAACCTTGACGCTCAAAACGCTGATGGGCGCTCGCGGCTCTTCCTCAAACAGCGCGATCAATTTTGGTTCTGTCAAGATCGTTGCTTTACCATTAACTCTTAAAGTCTCATCAACTCCAGGGATCATAAACAACAAACCGACATGTCCAGTAGCTAAAATATTTTCTAAACTATCCAGTCGATTATTACCAGCAGCATCGGGCAATAGAATCGTATTTAGATTTTGGACTTTTACGAACCCTGGCTGACCTCCTCGTGGTGAAGCATCTAACTTGCCCCTGCTATTGCTGGTAGACATAACAACAAAAGGTGATAGTTCTATGAAATGTTTAGAATGTTTCTCTAAAGCATCAAGTTGTTTCTGTTTAGCTCGCCCTTTTGCTTCAGGGTAAACTTTTCTTAGCTGCGTTAAGTTGGCAATTTTATGAGAGTCAGTTGTCATCGGTATTTGGCAAGTCCTAACTAAAATTGAGAAACAAAAAAAGGAGCTATTTAGCTCCTTTTTTAACTAGCCGTTTTCACGAGCGATAGCCTTATGGCCAATATCATCTCGATAATAAACTTTATCCCATGAAATGGTTTTGACTCGCTCATAGGCTAGTGATTGAGCTTTCGTCACATTTTCTCCTAATGCAACAACGCAAAGTACGCGACCGCCTGCAGTAACTACATTTTCACCGTCTTGTTTAGTACCAGCATGAAACACCTTAGTATCTGCAATTTCATTATTTAAACCGAAAATTGCATCCCCTTTTGGATAACTGTCTGGGTAGCCTCCTGCCGCCATAACGATACCAACAGCGCTGCGTTCATCCCAATCAACAGTGGCATCATCCAACTTACCATCAAGAGCAGTTAAGCATAGCTGAGGTAAGTCAGATTTTAAACGAGACATAATTGGCTGAGTTTCTGGATCACCAAAGCGGCAATTATATTCAAGTACTTTTGGAATGCCTTCAGGAGAAACCATAATTCCTGCATACAAAAATCCAGTGTAAGGGTTTCCTTCTGCAGCCATACCTTCAACAGTCGGAATGATTACTTGTTGCATAATCGCATCATGCATCTCTTGAGTAACAACTGGAGCCGGAGAGTATGCTCCCATTCCGCCAGTATTTGGTCCCTTATCGCCGTTATCTCTTGCTTTGTGGTCTTGAGAAGTCGCCAGTGGCAGAATATTTTTACCGTCTACCATAACGATAAAGCTGGCTTCTTCACCGACGAGAAACTCTTCGACAACAACACGATGCCCGGCATCACCAAATTTGTTACCTGCTAACATATCATCGATCGCCGCAAACGCTTGCTCTTGGCTTTCAGCAATGATCACACCTTTACCGGCAGCGAGACCGTCTGCTTTGATAACAATCGGTGTACCAACTTTTTCAACATAAGCTTTAGCAGCATCGATTTCAGTGAAGTTTCCATAAGCTGCGGTAGGGATATTGTGACGCGCCAAAAAGTCTTTAGTAAATGCTTTTGATCCTTCTAACTGCGCTGCACCTTGAGTCGGTCCAAAACATTTCAAACCAGCTTCACTAAATTCATCAACGACGCCTAAACATAAAGGAGCTTCAGGTCCAACGATGGTCAAATCGATTGCATTATCTTTTGCAAATGCTAATAAGCCTTCAATATCTTCTGCGCCGACAGCAACGTTTTCTAACTTAGATTCTAATCCGGTACCAGCGTTACCAGGCGCTACAAAAACTTTTTCTACTGATTCAGATTGAGCAGATTTCCAAGCCAGGGCGTGCTCACGACCGCCACCACCAATAACCAAAATTTTCATGTTTTTTCCAACTTTTCGTTAAAAATATTCAGCCCCTCTCAAGCTATTTTTTCTACCCCCTCCCCCAGACTTTCTATAAATTAGTCGAGAGGATTAGAGAGAGGGAAGGATGATTAATCTGTTTCGAACAAGATCGAAAACAAGTTTCTTCTAATGCTTAAAGTGACGCATCCCAGTAAACACCATCGCCATACCGTGCTCATTAGCAGCATCTATAACTTCTTGGTCACGCATAGAACCGCCCGGCTGGATGATCGCGCTAATTCCGGCCTCGGCCGCCGCATCAATACCATCACGAAATGGGAAAAATGCATCAGACGCCATAACGGATCCTTTAACTTCCAAGCCTTCATCTGCAGCTTTAATACCCGCAATTTTCGCGCTGTAAACTCGGCTCATTTGACCTGCACCAACACCGATCGTTTGCTCGTTCTTCGCATAAACGATTGCGTTCGATTTAACTGACTTAGCCACTTTCCAACAGAACAATAAATCTTTGATTTGTTGCGCAGTAGGCTGCAACTGGCTAACCACTTTTAAGTCATCTGCAGTAATCAAACCCAGGTCGCGATCTTGAACTAACAGACCACCATTCACTCGTTTGTAGTCCCATGCAGAAACAGGCGATTGCCATTCACCACACACTAATAGACGAACATTCTTCTTTGCCGCGACAACTGATTTCGCCCTTTCGGAAACACTAGGAGCAATGATTACTTCGACAAATTGGCGATCAACGATTGCTTTAGCAGTGTCATGATCGAGCTCTCTGTTGAAAGCAATAATCCCACCGAAAGCAGAAGTTGGATCAGTTTGGAATGCTTTATTGTAGGCTTCCAAAATATTTGCCTCAACCGCCACGCCACAAGGATTAGCATGTTTAACAATAACGCAAGCCGGCGCTTCAAATTGCTTAACGCATTCGAGTGCGGCATCGGTATCAGCAACATTGTTAAAAGATAGTTCTTTACCCTGAATTTGAGTCGCAGTTGCCACTGACGCTTCTTTGGGCTCAGCTTCAATATAAAACGCAGCCGCTTGGTGAGGATTTTCACCGTAACGCATAGTTTGCGCTTTTTGGTATTGAACGGAATAAGTTTCAGGGAAAGTCTGTGGCTCTTCAAAACTCTCTAAACGTGCACCTAAATAATTTGAAATTGCTGCATCGTATTTAGCTGTATGGGCAAATGTCTTCCAAGCTAGTTGATAACGCAACTGATAATCAGTGCCGCCATTATTTTCCACTTGCTCGAGAACTTTGTCGTAATCGCTCGGCTCTACCACGACGACGACATCGTTATGGTTTTTGGCTGCAGCCCTTAACATAGTAGGCCCTCCGATATCGATATTTTCGATGGCGTCTTGTAACGCACAATCGGGATCCGCAACGGTTGCTTCAAATGGATAAAGATTTACAACTAACAGGTCGATACCTTGGATTCCGTGCTCCGCCATCACAGCATCATCCTGACCTCGACGCGCTAAAATACCGCCATGAATTTTCGGGTGTAAGGTTTTAATACGCCCGTCCATCATTTCGGGAAATCCGGTATAACTGGAAACTTCCTTCACAGGAACGTTGTTTTCCATTAAAAGT
The DNA here is from genome assembly GCA_026196875.1 of Kangiellaceae bacterium. Lineage (GTDB taxonomy): Bacteria > Pseudomonadota > Gammaproteobacteria > Enterobacterales > Kangiellaceae > Aliikangiella. The sequence goes on along the minus strand of JAPHTP010000113.1, from coordinate 31,395 downwards.
TTGGCAGTACCGCCAGTTGATAAGATCTCAACATCCTTGGCAGCTAGTGCTTGAGCAAACTCAAGTATGCCTGTTTTATCTGATACGCTGATAAGCGCGCGCTTAATGGTTCGAATCGAGCTCATGATTTTCTCTATAAAATGAATAAGTCAAAAATTAAATCAATCGATATTTTTAAAATAGTGGATAGATAATAGACTAGCTATAAAGGTTTTACCTATTTGTCGCAGTGCCACTATTTCGCGTGCCTTAAATAAGAAAACGGGCAAAAGCCCGCTTTCTTTAGAATAACGTTAATCTTAGTTAAGACCGTACATTTTTAATTTCTTTCTTAATGTCCCACGGTTTAAACCAAGAACTTGAGAAGCTTTGGTTTGGTTGCCTTGCGTGTAAGCCATTACACATTCCATTAACGGCGCTTCGACTTCTGCTAAAACCAAGTTGTAGATGTCGCTCGGTTTTTCGTCTTCAAGCTGCGCGAAATAATTTTTCATCGCTTGCTCTACGCTTTCCCTTAAAGTCGTTTGTTGACTGGTAATCTCAAACGAGCTTGTTTCTTTTTGTTCAATAATTTCCATGCTATCTAAGTTCATGCCACCTGTGCCTTATCAATTTTCTCTAACTTAAAAAAATCAGACAATGCTAATAGTTGTGCTTTGCCAGACTGAATTTGATTAAACATTTGACGAAAGTTTTTAGCTTCTGCTTTGTCCTCGGAAGAATTAACCTCTGAACAGCTATTAGCTAAATACCACGCCACGTGTTTACGCGCAATTTTGACGCCTTGAATTTCCCCATAAAACTCATGCAGCGCTTCTACATGCGTTTTTAAAATTTGTTCCACTTCGGCTAAAGAAACTGCCGGTGCAATTTCTCCAGTCGTTAAAAAGTGATTAATCTCACGAAAAATCCAAGGTCTCCCCTGGGCCGCTCGACCAATCATTACTCCATCTGCGCCAGTATAATCCAATACGTATTTCGCCTTTTGCGGTGAATCAATATCACCGTTGGCTACCACAGGTATCGACACTGATTGTTTCACTAATGCTATAGTGTCATATTCCGCTAAGCCCAGATATTTACAAGCGCGTGTTCTGCCATGAACCGCAAGAGACTGAATTCCAGCGTCTTCTGCCATACGAGCTATTAGTACGGCATTTTTGTTCTCTGGATCCCAACCTGTTCTTATCTTAAGCGTAACAGGAACTTCAACGGCGTTAACCACTGCATTTAAAATTTGCTCGACCAGCTGAGGATCTTTTAGCAATGCCGAACCAGCCGCTTTTTTACAAACTTTTTTTGCAGGACACCCCATGTTGATGTCAATTACCTGAGCGCCATTGGCGACGTTATATTGAGCAGCTTGGGCAAGCATTTCCGCATCACCACCGGCAATTTGGACGATACGTAACCCAGGCTCATCATCATGACGTAACCGCAATTGGCTTTTTCTTGACTGCCTTAGCGATGGGTCAGAAGACACCATTTCGCCGACCACAACTCCAGCTCCCATCGCTTTACATAAGCGACGAAAAGGCAAGTCCGTGACTCCAGCCATAGGGGCCAGAAACAGATTGTTATCTAAAGAGTAAGAACCAATCCTCATTTCAGGATCCAATCCTCTTCTATTAGCAGGATCGTCGAGTGTCTGAGACGACAGCTTGGGTTGGTCAAGAAAGCACCAGATTTTACACTGTTTAAATAGCGAAGAAAATGCAGGAAGAGGCAAAAATTTCACTTTTTTTACATGAAATATTTGCAAAAAAACTTGCAATTTAAAATTCGTATATGAATCAAGCTTTTAATGCCTGACTACATTAGTCAGGCAAAGTCAAAAAAGTGAGCTTGTGCTATTTAAATACGAATTCAAAACCGTTTGCATCGGGATGAGGTTGTTCAGTTTCGAAAGAAATATGTACTTCAGTGTCACTTGGAATTAGCTCAGCAGCCTTTTCAGGGAAGTATTCCGCCGGTAAAAACTGCTTAACTGCCATTTGTCTTCCTTCAGTATTACTGAACTTTATTTGAATTGTTGGATAAGGTTGAGCAAACTCAGCCTGATTAACCAGCAGGATTTTTACCTGCAGGACATTTTCCTTCGTTTCAGACGGAGAAACAATTCTTTGACGTAGGCGAAGTTTCGAAACGTCACGACGCGGCTTTAAATCACAAGGCAACAGATTACATACTGATTTAGTTAAGCCTCCCCAAGTTGGATCCCAAGAAAGCTCCTGACGATTTTGCCAGAATTGATAAAACAAAGCGCCAATCAAAATAATACTGGAAGCGGCGATAATCCCATTTCTTAAACCAGTTTTCTTTTTTTCTACTCTTTCCTCAAATTCGTCTAATGGATCAGGTTCAGTATCAGCATCTTCTATTTGAGAAGTAAGATTGTCTGCAAGCAAGTCAACATCCATATCTAATTCGTCTTCTTGAATTTGAGGATCGCTGGAAAGACTATCCTGTTCGTCCACAAGCTCAAACTCTTCAGGGTCAGACTCGAACTCATGGAATTCAGACTCATCTGGTAATAAAGCATCTAAATCAGGATCTGTCAGAGCTGATTCGTCTAGTTTTGGCTCATTCTGTTCAATCCCATCAAAATCTGAGTGTACGAGATTTTCTTCGGAGAGGGATTGGTCAGCAGAAAGAGTTTCCTGCTCCAAGTTAGGCTCCTCTGCAACTTCGAATGTTTCCGTAAATAAATCTTCATCAACCTTTTCAGTAGGATCCTTAACCAAATGAGAATCATTTAATTCAAAATCGTCGCCCTGGAAATTATCTTCCTCGAAACCATGTTCCTGAATTGGACTTTCGTCAAAGCTCGGATCTCCTAGCGAATCTAGTGCGGCATCGGCAAAGTCTAATTCACTATCGATATCAGCCACTTCGTTATCTGAATCGAGAGGCTCGTCCAAAATCTCGTCATCATTATTCGCACTTGGCTCAACACTTAAATCGCTCGGCTCCCTATTAACAACTAACTCAGATTGTTCTGACAAATTATCTAATTCGGCGTCATCATCAACGGCCATTTCCATACCGTCTAGAGCAGCGTCAATATCCATTTCCTCGTCGTCGAGGCTTAGTTGAGGGTCTTCTTCAAAATCAGATTCAAATGGAACTTCAGGCTCAAAATCATTAGCCGAATCTGGAGATTGGCCAATATGGAGTGGTATGTCAGATTTCGGTTCTGCGCCTTCGTCTATGGTTGAAGTTCTAGATTCTCGATAATTTTTTTTTTCCTCGTCAATCCTTGGTTGCGCTTCTTGAGTCGAAGCCTCTTGAACTTCTTCAGACTGAGTTGAATCTGAAGGTTGAGCAGGACCGGGAGGTTGGGATTGCTGTGAAGCAACTTGTGACGCGCTAGGTTTAACTAAATGCTCAGTCGCTTGAAAGACTGCCAAGCAAGCACCACAACGTACTTTCCCTTTGGCCATACCAAGCAATTTTTCGGTAACCTTAAATGCTGTTTGGCACTGGGGGCAACGAGTATATTGAACATATTCTTCCACTACATCATTCCTTGTTGTTGTTTTTATCTATCGTTTGATACCTGAAAGCCTAGACCATTCTTGTTCAAATACAGCAGGGTCCATCTCAAACCATTGCGCATAAGTTGTTTGTATATCATCTGCTTGACTATCCAACAACCCAGACAAGGCAAGTCTACCACGAGTTTGGCAATGGGCGGAAATTTGAGCGGCAAGCTCTTTTAGCGGACCCGCCAAGATATTGGCAACCACTACTTCTGACTGAACGCCATTAATTAAGTCTGGTTTACCCACTTCAAGTAGTTCGTTTTGAATACCGTTTCGTTTCGCGTTATCTAATGTAGCGGTAATTGCTTGAGAGTCAATATCAACCGCATAAGCTTTTTTAGCGCCGAGTTTTAACGCAGCGATTGCTAAAATCCCAGAGCCGCATCCATAATCAATAATAGTTTTACCTTCAAGGTCAAGCCCTTCCAACCAGGCTAAACAGAGTGATGTGGTTGGGTGAGTTCCGGTACCAAAAGCAAGTCCTGGATCGAGCATGACGTTAACCGCATCCGGCTCGGGAATTGGCTTCCAACTTGGACAGATCCAAAGACGCTCACCAAACCGCATCGGTTCAAAGCGATCCATCCATTCTCTTTCCCAGTCCTTATCCTCCAACAATTCGAATTTCTCATTATCGGTTTGCTTGGATAATGAGTGGTTCCGCCAATCTTCGAGGATTTGCCCCGTATCGCTATCAGCATCGAAGAGGATCATCATATGGACATTTTGCCAAAGCGGGGTTTCTCCCGGCGCAGGTTCCAAGATGGGTACATCTTCCGCGTCCATCAGAGTAACTGATAATGCCCCAATCTCCATCAGGGCGTCGCCGACTTGTTCAGCGAATTGTTCAGTGGTATTTAATCTAAGTTGAAGCCAAGGCATAGCGCAGCTTGATAAGCAATGAAAATTGGCGCTAGTTTAACTTTTTTAATGAGATTTGACTAATTCTGCTCTTTAGTAAAAAGAGCAGAATTAAACAGGTAATTTTATTTGATACCGAATTTAAAAGGATCAGTACTATCAGTTAGCACTTGAGCCTTCAAGTTAACATAAGCTTCCCCGGTAATTGTCGGAATAATTTGGTCTTGTTGAATGGCAACACTTCCTTCAAAAACACTGCCAATAATGCTCTGTTGGCGCCAAATTTGTCCTTCTTGTAACTTACCGTCAGCAACTAAACACGCAAGCTTAGCAGAAGTGCCGGTACCACAAGGAGAACGGTCGTAAGCGCTCCCCGGACATAACACAAAACTCTGACTATCTGCGACTTCGGTAGACGTAGGGGGACCAAAGAGTTCAATGTGATCAATCAGCTGCCCATTTTTACCAGTAATTCCTTGCGATTCCAGCGCATTTCGAAGGCTTTCACTATAGCGGGTCAATTGACTAACATTGTCGACAGACATTGTTTGACCATGTCCTTGCACCAAAAAGAACCAATTACCGCCCCACGCGATATCACCGGTAACACTTCCTATTCCCTCAACTTCGACAGTTATATTTTTGGTAAGGCGATAGCTCGCCACGTTACGAATTGATGCCTTATTGGGAGAGTGTAATTCTACTTCAACCTCTCCTACAGGGGTTTCAATAGTGTGCCGACCTAGATCTATTTTCCCCATATAGTACAAAGTCACTGCTAACCCGATGGTGCCATGGCCACACATCCCCAAATAGCCAACATTATTAAAAAATATAACACCAGCCGCATTTTCGGAATTTACCGGCTCGCACAATAGGGCGCCGACCATCACATCAGAGCCCCTTGGCTCATTGACTAAAGACGAGCGAATATGGTCAAACTTTTGCTGAAAAGCTTCAAGTCTATCTGCCATACTACCGCTCCCTAAGTTAGGACCGCCATCTACAATGGTACGAGTCGGTTCACCACCGGTATGCGAATCAATAATGGTCATTCGATCACTGATCATTACTTTACTCTCAATTACTTTGCTCTCAAACACCGCAAGTTAATTTATAGGCTTGCTGATTTATTTTACGTTTAGTCTACTCAATATCAGATTGTGACCACTGACCATCAACTTGACGCCAAACGCCGCCGGGATTTTTATCTGCTAACAACTCAGGCAAACGATGCACGCGAACATTATCGTAACACTTAAGTGCTGCAAAGCGTTTAACTGCCGCAGGCAACCCTACTGCTGTAAATCCTGGATGCCCACTCGAAGGGAAAGGTCCGCCATGATTCATGGCTGGTGATACAGCCACACCTGTGGGCATTTTGTCATTTATTACACGCCCAACTTTCTGAGTCAGTGTGGGAACGATAGAATCATAATCCTCATCATCGCTACCATCAGTACCAGAATAAACACAACCAGTTAAATTACCTTCCAATAATGAAAGAATACTAATGGTTTGCTCGGTCGAACGACTACGAATAATCAATGAAGCATTACCAAACATTTCTTCCTGGAAAGTAGCCGAATCACTGACGAAACTATCCCCGGAAACTTCAAGCAACGTATTTGATTGACAGAACCTACCACTTTCAAATTCTGACTTATTAGTCAAAAGCGTTGCACCCGCAGCGACCAATTCACTTGACGTATTTAGGATATTTTCCGCCGCATTGGGAGAAAGTAAAGTGCCTACAGGGCCTTGCTGAAACTTATCTTTAATTGAATCGATAAAAGCATCAACTTCGCTACTATCCTGAACGATGAGCAAGCCTGGTTTGGTGCAGAGTTGCCCAGCAGCCATTAAGCAACTCATACTAAATTCTTCCGCAATTTCGCTACTTCTCTCTTGTAATGCACCAGGTAAAACAACCACAGGATTAACACTTGAAAGCTCAAGATAAATTAATTTTCCAGCCTCTTCCGCTGCTTTTTTAAGCGCTAGTCCTGCCGGGCGCGAGCCTGTGAAACCGGTCGCGGCAATACGCGCATCACCAACGAGTTTTAATCCAGACTCATTGGACATTGCATAAAGCAGCTGGACCGCACCGTTTGGTAATCCTGCCTCTTCTGAAGCCTGTTGCGCCAACTCAGCAAATAACCGAGTAGTACCGGGATGGCTAGGATGTGCTTTAGCGATAACGGGATTACCTGCCGCAATAGCTGCAGCAAAGTCACCACCGGAAATACTACCAAACGCAAACGGAAAATTATTCGGTCCGAAAACTGCTACCGGTCCAATCGACTGTAACACTGAGCGAATATTATTTTGGGTATCAATAGTGGGGTGAGTCCAACTAGCGTCACGAGCGGCTAGCGCTGCCTGTCTTAACTGGCCGCAAGTACGAGGGATTTCTACATCCGCTAGTCTGGGTGAAGTTGGTAGTCCAGTTTCCAGATTTGCCATTTCGACAAGCGAAGATGCATTGGCTTCTATTTTATCTGCATAACACTCAAGAAATTTTGCAAATGTATCACGTGGCAAATTCTGCATTGATTGATATGCATTACTCGCTGCGCTGAGTGCGGCGTCACAATCTTTCCATTCTGAAACAGGATAACTGTCCTCAAGCTGTTCCCCGGTTGACGGATTGAACGCTTGAAAGTACTCACTTGCTTGGGCATTTCGCCAACTGCCGTTAACTAATATTTTTTGCTGTGTCATGAATTGCAACGCTCGCTAGTTGATGACTGATTGTTATTTGATTAACTCGGTTAAAAAAGCCTCTTCAAATTCAAATATCTAATTTGCATTTATGAGAAGCGATTTGTGAACCAACACGAATAAATTAAGTGTCATTCCGACCGCAATAGACCGCAGTACCTTTTGGGTAAAAATCTCCCGATAACTCCCTCGCTTCCCGAAGGAGATATCTCCACTACAGTCGAGATGACATACTCATTTTTACTCTGGAATTTATTCTAGAATTCCAAATTAGACATTTGGCCTATTTTCTACCGCTTCACGATAGAGTCGTTCTACATATTCTCGCTGTTCGCCTTTAAGCGGAAGACGAGGTGCACGTACCCGCTCGGATCCACGCCCGGCCAATTGCTCAGCGAGCTTAATACACTGAACTAAAGTAGGGATGGTATCTAATCGAAGTAGAGGTAAAAACCAACGCCAGATTTCACGTGCCTCTTCATAACGACCTTCTGCGGCAAGGTTGAAAATAGCCACAGACTCTTTTGGAAATACATTAGTTAAACCGGAAATCCATCCGGTAGCTCCTAACATCAAACTTTCAAGAGCAATGTCATCAACACCGCCAAAGATGACGAATCGATCTCCAAACTCTCGGAACAGTTCTGTTATTCTGCGCGTATCCTCAGTGGCTTCTTTGACTGAAACAATGTTTTCTTCCTTTGCAAGCACTTGCATGCCTTCAATCGAAACATCAACGCCATAGGTAACCGGATTGTTGTAAATCATGATTGGTAGATTTGTACCACGCGCAACTTGCTGATAATGATAAATGGCCTCATCTTCGGTTGAACGGTATACCATTCCCGGCAAAACCATTAACCCATCGATACCAATTTGCTCAGCATCCTTTACATATTGAACGGCTTGAGCGGTAGTCGTTTCAGCTACACCAGATATAACCGGTACGCGTCCATTAACAACCTCTACCGCATTTTTCATCACGGCACGTTTTTCTTCAGCTGAAAGCGAACAGTTTTCCCCAACCGTACCGCAAACAATTATCCCATGTACGCCTTCCTGGATTAAATTTTCCAGCATTTTGGCATTCTCTGCGTGATCAACAGAAAAATCCTCAGCGAACTGAGTTGATACTGCGGGATAGACCCCTCTCCAATTAACTTGCATCTGTAAACCTCTATAAAAAACGGGTAGCAAACGGCTACACCAAAATGGATCTTCATTAAACCTGGCGCAGGATAACATTATTTTGTGTACAATAAAACAATATTTTGTTATAGTCGCCTAAAATTTCAAATTAAAACCGGAAATTGACGAGATTGTTCATTATGATTTTAGTCAAGATCCCGGAATTTAAGCGCTAGAATTGTGCAACTCCTGTGAAATTTGATTGTGTATAATAAATAAAACCTTATAGTAAGTGTATACAAAAACTATTTATTTTTTTGATGGTGATAAACATCTGGGTTAAATAATTGCAAGGGCAATAAACTAGTATCATCATTTAGATTTTTGAAGAGGACAAAAAATGACTATTGGTGTTGGCGGATATACAGCAGAACAAGCCTTAGCCACATTATCGGATATGACCGATGGTGTTAATCCAATTCAGCTTGACGAATACCGTGCAAGAATTGCTAAGGCTCAATCTATTATGCAGCGTGAAGGAATAAAGGCCATTTTTGCCAACGCCGGGACTAACCTTTATTACTTTACCGGTACCAAATGGTATGCCAGCGAAAGGCTGGTAGGTGCAATTATTCCCGCAAGCGGCGACCCAACTTACATAGCGCCTAATTTCGAAATCAATACCTTAAAAGGATTTATGCAAATAGAGGGTGATGTTAAGGGGTGGCACGAAGACGAATCTCCCTACGATTTAGTGATTGGTACATTGAATCAAATGGGGATCTCAAATGGGAAATTTGGGATCGATGAGTCGGCGGCTTTTTTTATTTTTGATGGCCTGCGCCAAGCCTCTGATCAATTTGAATATATTAATGCCAAAGTAGTGACAGCTGGTTGCCGCATACAGAAATCAGCAGCAGAGCTTGCATTGATGCAACGAGCAAAAGATATGACCTTGGAAGTACACAAAGCAGCCGCCAAAATTTTAAAGCCTGGAATAAGTACCCAAGAAGTAACAGACTTTATCGATCAGGCGCATCAGAAAGTCGGTGCCGCAGGTTCTTCATTTTGCATTGTCTTGTTTGGAGTCGACTCTTCTTTTCCTCACGGTGTAAAATCTCCAAAAAGCCTTGAACAGGACGATATTGTATTAATCGATACAGGCTGCTTACTGCATGGTTACAACTCAGATATTACACGTACCTATGTATTCGGGGCCCCAACCTCAAGGCAAAGAAAAATGTGGGCAATAGAGAAAGAAGCACAAGCTCAAGCTTTTGCTGCAGCTCAAATCGGAGTCTCTTGTGGCGAAGTAGATGTTGCCGCGAGAAAATATTTAGAGTCTCAGGGATTAGGACCTGAATATGCCGTCCCAGGCCTTCCCCATCGTACCGGTCACGGTATTGGTTTGGATATTCACGAATGGCCGTACTTGGTAAGAAATGATGCCACGCCACTTGCACCGGGGATGTGTTTTAGTAATGAACCAATGCTGGTAGTACCCGACGAGTTTGGAGTAAGGCTAGAAGATCATTTTTATATGACTGAAGACGGACCGAAATGGTTTACCGAACCTTCCCACTCAATCGATGATCCATTTGGATATGAAGCATAAGCACTTCAACTCTATCTATATAGAGTTCTACCTGTTTTGATTTTTACCAGTTTTGGAGTAGTTTGCAGTGAGTAAGCCAATCGCAGACATTGCAGTTATCGGCGCCGGCATCATAGGTACCTGCGTTGCAGAAAGACTGCAACATGAAGGCAAGCAAGTTATTTTGATTGACCGTTTGGGGCCGGGAGAATCTTGTTCAAAGGGTAACGCAGGTCATTTTGCGACGGATATAATTTTACCCTTAGCAAACTTTAATACACTGCTTAGCGTGCCTAAACTTTTACTTGATCCCATGGGTCCCTTGACACTTCGCTGGTCCTATTTACCGCAACTTTTGCCCTGGCTAATGCGCTTTACCTGGGCCGCTATGCCACATAAAACTAAGACCACAATAGAAGCCTTAAAAGTTTTAAATCGTCCGTCCATTACTCGATTTGAAGCGCTGCTAGAAAGAACAAGTTTAACTGAATTGATGACCCAGCGTGGTGCCTTAACAATTTATCAAGATCCCGCGAGCGCCAACAAAAACCAGCAGCACTTAGAGCTGGTTCAACAGCACGGAGTAAAAGTAGAACACCTGACCGGCAACCAGGTTAGGGAATTGGAACCCTCGCTTAATCAGGATGTTAAAGGCGGGCTTTTCTATCCAGATACGGCGCACACAGTTAACCCATACCGTTTGGTAACTGATTTGTGTGATTGCTTTGTCCAACGGGGTGGCCAATTTAAAATGCAAAATGTTGTCGACTTTGACTTTGGTGATCCGAATAAAGTCGTTATTAAAACCGAAGAAGAGCCAATACTTGCAAAGGAAATAGTGATCGCTTGTGGCGCTTTCTCAAAACAGCTGGTAAAACTAATCGGGCATTCCGTGCCACTCGAAACTGAACGAGGATATCATCTAATGTTACCGAATTCTGGTGTTGAAGTGACCCGCCCAGTGACGTCGTTTGAACGCTCATTTGTTATGACGCCAATGGAAGAAGGATTGCGTTTAGCTGGGACAGTAGAGCTGGCCGGCTTAGAAGCTGAAGAAAATTGGCAACGAGCGATTAGTTTATTTGAGCATGCTAGCAGGATTTTACCGGGCTTAAAAAAAGATAACTTCGAAACCTGGATGGGGCATAGACCTTCACTTCCTGACTCTTTGCCCGTTGTTGGCCGTTCTCCGAAAGAAAAGCGAGCAATTTTCGCTTTTGGCCATCAGCATTTAGGCCTAACTCAAGCAGCAGTAACAGCGGACTTAATTAATGAGATAGTGTTTGAACAACCCCATAGCGTTAACATGGAGGCATTTGCAATTTCTCGCTTCTAAAGTAGTGTCCAATAGACAAACAAAAAAAGCGCCATTGGGCGCTTTTTTTAATCTCTTTTATAAATTCTAAAAGCTATTGCGCTTTTTAAATTGTACTAAGCGCATAACGTTTTGGCGCTGGTCGCGGATATGTTTAATTAATGCTTTCTCCGCTTTTTTCCAGTCTTCTGTAATTAAGTGTTCCAATATGTCCCTATGCTCCTGAGCCATTTCGGTTTTAACTTTTTCACCTAACGCGGCATAGTCAAATAGTGCAGTGTAGAAAGCACTATGACGGTTAAAGAAATCTTGGATATACCAATTGTCACAACGATTGATCCAGTAATTATGTAAGTCATTGTCTAGCTCTACCATGGTCGGGTCATCACTAGAAATATTTCCTTCCAAGAATCTTTCTAATTCTTCTCTTATAAAATAAGGGCGTGCAAGTTCAAGCGCTTTAACTTCTAGAATCTCACGGATCTCTAAGTAATCCAGCATATCTTTTTCACGGAAGGTGCGGACTTTCCAACCACAGCGTGGCACGTGTTCAATTAACCCTGCGCCCGCCAAACGAGAAAAAACCTGGCGCATAATAGTTCGCCCGGTATTGTATTTTTGTGCGGTCGCTTCCTCGCGCAAATAATCTCCGTGGTTTTGTAAACTCAATTGAACCACATCGTTAGTCACAAGTTCATCTAGATCAGAGTTTAATTTTACCGGCTTTTGAAATTGCGCAACATTGGAAGGTGTCGCATCACCACTCGGCTCAATGATTCTTTCTAGTCTACCGTTAGGTTTACGTAATAAGATTTTTTCTTCGATAAGTTCTTCAACAACCTGGCGAACAGGCGTTAAACTAACAGTGTAATATTCGGCGATTGCGCCGAGGGTAAGTTTGAATGGGAGTTCGGTAAAAGTTTCTAATTGGTGTTTTAAGTCTGCTTTTATTTTATCCGTAACTTTTAAACTCATAAATATTCCACACCCTGGCAATTTATAAGCAATGCTATCCGATGTTTAATACTAGAGTGTTTAAAACTAAGATGTTTAAAACACAACTTGAGCTGAGCATTGCTAGAATTAGGTTATAACTAAAAGCGATAGTATATCAAATATTCACTATTGCTGTTAATCGAGGCTTAGTTGGACGATTTTCTCTGTTTTTCGAAGCAAATAGCAATAAGTAATTCCTCATTTCGTGCACAAATATCGACTCTTTGAGGCATCACTCTTGTTTTGCAGCCACTTTAATATACAATTGTATACAATATAAATCACTTAAGATCAAATCATGAACCAATTTCGTGCTAATCGAATTGCCAAATTAAGAGAAACACTCAATCAATCACCTTACGACTCTATCCTTGTCAACTACGTCAATAATGTGCGTTACCTAAGCGGATTTGAAAATGCTGACCCAAACGTTGCCTTTTTAATCATTGATCAGAATGAATTAGTGTTGATAACTGATTATAGATATTCGCAACAGGCTCAAGCTGAATGCCCAAATTTTGAGGTGCTCGAACGGGATCGACAAAATGTGTCATTGGGGGAGCAATTCAAAATTATTTTAAACCGACTTGGCAGTAAGTCCCTAGCATTTGAAAGAGACTATATGGGCTTTGGTATGTTGCAAGATATTTTAGCCGAACTGGGGGATATAAAAACTGAGGGCGTGGTTGGTTGGATCGAAAAGCAGCGGATGATTAAAGATCCCTCCGAGATTAATGATATTAAATCTGCCGCAGCTTTAGCTGATAAAGCGTTGGCTGATCTGGTGACCTTTATGAAACCGGGAATGACCGAAAGGGATGCAGCGCTGGAACTTGAATATCAGATGCAAAAAGCCGGCTCAGAAGGATTGTCTTTTCCGACCATATTGATCTCCGGAGACAGATCCTCTTTGCCACATGGCATGCCATCGAATAAAACACTCGATCCAGGCGATTTAATTACTATCGACTTTGGTGCCGTTGTAAATGGTTATCGCTCAGATATGACGCGTGCTTTTGTAGTCGGCGAACCCAATGAAAAACAACTCGCTGTTTATGAGACGGTAAAAAAAGCGCAACAAGTTGGTGTTAAAAGTGTTCGCGCCGGCGTTAAAGGAAGCTATCCACACCTAGAAACCAAGAAGATTTTAGACGCGAGCGAATTTGCCGAATTTCAGGGAGAAGGACTTGGTCATGGGGTTGGATTGTTTTTACATGAACAGCCATTCCTAGGTTTAAATTGTGATATTACCCTGGAAGAAAATATGGTGATTACAATTGAACCTGGAATTTATATTCCAGGTTGGGGTGGTGTTCGCATTGAAGATGATGTGCGGGTGACGCAAGATGGTTGTGAGATTTTGACGCATGCGCCTCGGGATTTGATTGTGATTAGTTAAATTTCGTGTAATTGAAATAAGCACCTGGACAAGGTGCTTTGGCTTTCTATATTATCAGCAGTGACAGTTTGGACTAAATTCATCAGCTGGTACTATGTAACAATTATTGTTAGTAACTTAGCTACCGTTCCCAGAAATGGTGATTACTACCCAACCCTTTTAGTCATAGACAAATAATCATAATACTCACCATCAATACAAAACATTTCTTCATATTTACCTTGTAACTCAAATCCCATTTTTTGATACAACTTTACACCGGGAATATTATTTTCCATAACTTGTAGATCAACCCATTTGATGTCGATCTGCTCTTTTGCCCATTCAAGAACAAACTCAACTAGCCGGCCGCCAATTCCTTTACCACGATATTCATTATTCATGCCCATACCAAGCAAGGCACGATGTGGGGTGCTGGGCTCATCTCTTGCTCGCAAATCAATATGCGCGACCATTTCATCTCCTTCATTGTGGATGATCCAGTAACGTCGCCACCCTGGCTTACCTACTTCAATATCAATTCCTGATTTTATCTTGCCAATTTTTTGTTGATTTAAATACTCGGTACCTGGAGACACCGGTAAATAAAGTGGTTCTCCATTGAGTCCATTTGACCTAACCTGAGCACTTAAATAGTCAATAAAACTATCCATTTGATTTGGGCTTAGTGCCTTAATTTTCATTGCGACTTTCCTAAATAACACCTATCTACCAGCTACTACCAAATTTAGGCTTACTATCGGGCATCAAAACTAGGCTTTTATCGTTAACTGGTCAACCATTTAATCATCATTAGAATTTATAAAGCCGTGTCACACTGCTACAATTAGACTTTATTCCTTTCACTTACCCTCACATGCAACTATCCACACTTAAACTTCGCAAGCACGAAGAAAAACGCTTAAAAAATGGTCACCTTTGGATTTATTCTAACGAGATTGATACCAAGGCCACGCCACTCAAAAATTTTTCGGTTGGAGAGCCTGTACTAATCGAAGCTTCTACAGGAAAACCTTTGGGTGTTGGTTATATCAATCCCAATAACCTGTTATGTGTACGCGTATTAAACCGCGATCACCGCAAACCAATTGACCGCTCGTTTTTTGTGCACCGACTGAACATCGCTAAATCGTTACGCGAGCGTATTTTTGATAAACCTTTTTATCGTGCAGTTTACGGAGAAAGTGATGGCTTACCAGGGTTGATTGTCGATCGTTTCGACGAACATTTGGTTGTGCAAATTACCACCGCGGGTATGGAGCAACAAAAGCAAGCTATAGTGGACGCATTGGAGAAGGTGTTTAAGCCAGAATCTATACTATTGCGTAATGACTGCAACTCACGTAAAGCAGAAGCTCTTTCCAATGAGATTGAGCAAGCATCAGGTAATACGCCTGACTCAATCCAGATAGAAGAAAATAATACTCAGTTTATTATTCATCCCCACACAGGCCAAAAAACAGGATGGTTTTACGACCATCGTGTGAGCCGTGCGCAAATCGCTAAATATGTTCAGGGCAAACGAGTTCTAGACGTGTTCAGCTATATCGGCGCATTTGGCCTTCAAATGGCCAATGCTGGGGCGGAAGAAGTTTGGAGCATTGATATTTCGGGTAAAGCACTGGATGAACTTGGACAAAACGCTGAGCTTAATAACATAGCCGACAAAATCGCTTGCGTTGAAGGCGATGCATTTAATGCGATGACCGAGTTAAAACAGGCCGCAGAAAAGTTTGATGTGATTATCGTTGATCCGCCGGCATTTATTAAAAAGAAGAAGGATCACAAACAAGGCCTAAATGCCTACCGAAAAATCAACGAAGCTGCGATGCGTCTATTAAACAAAGATGGCATTCTGCTTTCAGCTTCTTGCTCGATGCATTTAAGAGAGAACGAATTGGAAAACTGTTTACGTGGTGGTAGTCGCCACTTGGATAAAACATTGCAGATCATCGAACAATGTCATCAAGGGCAAGACCATCCGATCCATCCGGCAATTCCTGAGACACGATATATTAAAGGATTTATTAGCAGGGTTTTATCTGCCTGATCTCGGCAAAATGAGCATCGGCTAAAAACTCTCGAATGTAGTTGCCGAAACGATTAGTCTCAACCAAAAAGGCATCATGGCCAAATTGGGAGTGATGGCTAATAAAGTGGCAACTAACATTCGCTTCCTTTAATGCCATAAACATTTCTTCTTGTTGCTGCGGCGTGAATAAAATATCGAATTGTTCGGAGATAACGACCACGTCTGCCTGGATACGAGAAAAGGCTTCATCATTGGAGGCATAGCTTTGGGTAACATCATAGCTATCCATCGCAGTGGTGATAGCTAAATAACTATTGGCATCAAAAATTTTGGCAAACTTCTCCGCGTTATAATCCATATAACGGGTGATTTCACCATCTTCCGCAGTTTTATCTTCGTGACTATTAAACCGACGATTCCATTCTGCGGAGTTTCGATAAGTATATAGTCCTAGCTTACGCGCCAACTTAAAACCGTCGAGTTTTTCATTAGACTCATAATCTCCCTCATTCCAGGCGGGATCGAGACGAATAGCTGATTGCTGAATGTTTCGATTTGCAATATTAGCTGGATAAGCCTTATAAGAACTACAGCTTAACATGAGACGCTTTACTGACTCTGGATACTCAATCGCCCAAATCAAAGACAACATGGCCCCCATTGAATTACCGATAATGGCATATAAAGACTCAATTCCGAGTTCTTCAATTAAACGTTTTTGACTATTCACCATATCGCCGATCGTGATTTCGGGAAATGATGCGTTATATGGTTTGTTTGTTTGAGGGTTGATACTCGTCGGGCCGGTCGAACCAAAACAACTCCCCAAATTATTGATGCAAATAACAAAATAATGATCAGTATCGACCGCTTTGCCGGGCCCAACCATTTCGTTCCACCAGCCTTTATCGGGATTTTTTTCAGATTGAGCAACGTGTGCCCCAACGGAGAGTGCATGATGGATGACTATCGCATTAGACTTCCCGGTATTGAGCTCTCCCCAGGTTTCATAAACTAGTTCAATGCCTGGCAACTCCCCACCTTTTTCAAGTGAAAGACTTAAGTCACTGCTATATAGCCAGCTTCCATCATTTTGCGAAGATATTGTGTTGCTCATATTTGTTTGGGAAATCCTTAATCCGTTAACTCATTGACTTATCAGATTAACCAGCAACATTAGATTGAATTGGTCATCAGATCACAGATCGAGTCATTATACTAGCATGACAGAAAGTCATAACTTGTTATGGGAATATAGCCCTTGTATGAAAATACCCCCTTTGGAATGTTTGCTCAAAGGGGTTTAATCAGGAGATTATATCCAAGTGATCAGCTGTTGGCTAACCGCGCACAAATTGAGATTAATTTCACTTACCTTCTCAATTGAAGTTGAGTTGATATGATTCGCCGCCATCAATGCCGGTTTCTATAGAGTGATTTGCCTGTAGGTTTCTTAACTGAAGCAAAGTATCATCAACCACGACACATTCGCCGGCATAGTTCATTTTAGATTGGACCGTCACGTCCAGAGCCTGCGAGAATCGATCCACGTACCAGAATTGTCCTGCCACATCCATCAACAGATTAGCTGGCTCGGCTTTTACAAAGCGATCCCCCTGACAATCTGCCGTTAGGTAGAACTGCTCTTCAAGCAACGATGTTATCTGCGCTTGTTTATCCACTTTGAAATAATACCCGGTAGATGTGACCGCCTGATATAGCCCTTCATTGCCGATAATCGGTGCGACATCAGCGATCTTTTCACCGCTACTGTCGGCCAACCAGATTGTTTGATTTTCGGTTGCAACTTGCACGGGTTTTGATTGAAGTTGCTGTAAATTGAGCTTAAGTTGGGCAAGCTTGTGATCCATTTGATCAAAGCGTTGCTGTTGTGATTCTTGGCTGGCTAGCAACAACCGGTTAGATTCAGACATCAACCAGAGCTCCCTCAACAGAAATGCCTGGATAACGATAAAGGCAACCACTGCTGCGCTAACCCAGCGCTTTCTACGGTATGAAATTTCCTTTTGTTGAGCATTCAAAAAGTCATCATGTGACTCCATTCTTTGCATCAACGCATGCTCAAAACTTTCCAGAGTTTGATGCATCTCACGAGTCAAACGGCGAGTTTGCGTTCGAGTAGAATGGTGTAACTCTTCGCTTTGAGTAACTTTTTGCCTATTAAGATAGGGTTCAACCTTGAGGCTCCAGAAATTTTGTAATAGTGAACGGTTATCCGTTTTAGGTGGCTTAGGCGGTTGTTTGGGATCTGATTTTCTAATTTGCTCAACAGCTTTTTTGCCTTTATTTGGATTGGGTTTATCCAGCATGCCCATTTTTTGCAAAGCATTGTGTAAATGCTCTTTTTCAAGTCCTTTGGGCAATACATCTACTGCACCCAGCGCACGAGCTTGACCAACATATACCTCTCCCTCTTTAGCGGTATACATCATCACCGGCACCATCGCAGTTTTTGGATTACTTTTGATAACTTTTATGGTTTCCAACCCGTCCATGCCAGGCATGGAATGATCCAGAAAAATCATATCCGGTTGGTTGTGTTGCAGAAATTCCAGCGCTTCTTCAGCGGAATAAACTGAAACACTCGATATATTGTAGCCTTCAAGCATGTTGGACATGACCTTACATGCAAGGCGAGAGTCATCGACTATAAGTGCATTCTTAGACATAACCGTTCCGTGTTCTAAATTTTATTTGCGCCGGTCAAACGTCCAATTGTCTTTAATTTCTTCAGGCTCGAACAACGACTGCATCACAAAGATTGAACAAAAAAGAACCAGCTTACGATTTAATTTATTTAAACGCGTTGAATAATTTAAGAAAAAGAGAGATTTAAACTAAACGAGTTCCAAATAGGTAATTATTCACCTAACCAAAAGTATTATGTTTATCTTATGCTTAGAATGATTTTTAAATAGATTGCTCGGATACACGGCAGCTCATACTAATTTCTACTATGAGGACGCGTTTTTGAATATTCACTCGAATTATCTATCGCAACAAAAGTCTCAAATAAGCAAAGTGGTGGCCACCTGCACCGCCGGAATGTTGTTAGCTCTCATCATGGCTTGCGGCTCAAGCTCACTCTCACCTCCTATCGAGCAACCCTCATATCAATACCAGATCCCAACTCAAACAAGCGACGGTTGGCAAGTTGGCGGTGTCACCGATCACAATATCGACTTAACCCGACTTGAGAACATGATGAATGCAATTCGGGGCGGGCAATTTACCAATATAGACTCAGTGTTAATTGTCAGAAATAGCACCTTAGTGTTCGATGAATTGATACGTACTCAACTCGGCTCTCATGACAGCTTTATCGGTAATACTGATCTAAAAGTCCATTCAGTGCAGTCGGTAACCAAAAGTTTTGCTTCAGCTTTAGTTGGAATAGCCATTGATAAAGGATATATCACATCCACTGACGTAAAATTTTACGACTTTTTTCAAAATTACAGTTCGTTTGGAAATTGGGACGAATCTAAAAACCAAATCACTTTAGAAAATGTTCTCACTATGCAGCACGGTTGGCAGTGGGACGAATGGACTTATCCATATTCAGACTCTCGCAATAGTTTAGGCGAAATCTACCGCAATAGCCCGGACCATGTAAAAGGCTTATTAGACCTTCCGATGGTGAACACACCAGGAAGCACTTATGCATATTCCACGATTGCTTCTGTTGCTCTTGGCGCCGCTGTGGAAAATGCCTCTATGCAACAACTGGAGGATTTTGCTGATCAATACCTGTTTGGTCCAATGGCAATCACCAGTCACATCTGGGCATTCACTCCAATGGGTAGAGCACATACCGGCGGCGGACTTTGGATCAGTAGCCGCGATATGGCTAAGTTTGGCCAGCTTTTTCTTAATGGCGGTAGTTGGAACGGGCAACAATTGGTTTCTAGTCAATGGGTAGAGATTTCGACTCAAAACCATGTCACGCTAAACTACGGTCACTCAGACAATTACGGGTATCAGTGGTGGGATAAGACATTTAATTTAAACGATGGGCGAAGCATTTATACTTACTCTGCTCAAGGTAACGGCGGCCAGTTTATTTATGTAGTGCCAGAGCTAAACAGCGTTATAGTTTTTACTGGCGCAAATTATGATTCACCGGATATGTACCAAGCAGTTACTTTGATGAATCAATATGTGCTACCGGCAATCCAATCAGGTGCTCAATAAAAGTCCGCAATACTACTTGAGCCAATCGGAAATTTGTTGAACAACCGACTGCGGCTCTTTCATCCAATTGAAATGTCCGGTAATACCGCTTTCAAAATCTGCCGCCATAAGGTGGGCATAACTCACTTCGCTTGACGATAATTTGCTACCTAAGTTTTTAGCCGACTGCTGTGGCGCCAAGATATCATCATCAACAGTAATCATGAGTGCTTGTTTGTGAAGTTGATGGCAGATTTCTTCAAATTGGTAAGAGTTTCCTTCAACTTGGTACTCACCACTAGATACGGTCTTGCTCCAATCTTTTATCAACTGGCGAGCTTCACGCCCGGCAAACCTTAATTTTCGGCCGGGAAAATGACCAACTCCAGCGGAAATCCAGCGGGCTAATTTCGAAAAAACAAAAATACCGATATTATTAGGAAATGACCAACCTTTGAAGTAAGGCGTACCAGTCGCAACTCCAACCAGACCTTCAAATTCATCAGGCATTTGGCACATAAATAATAGACCCAGCTGTCCGCCTAGCGAGTGTCCTAGAATATAGATAGGATTGTCCGGATAGATCTGACGAACTTGCTTGATAGCTTCCGGCAAATCATGGCTTAAAATCTCGTTATAGCCGAAATTTTGCTTTCTGGATGCACGTACATTACTGGTTTCAATACCCCGCCACTCAAATAATGCACTCGCGAATCCTTTCCTATTTAGCTCCTCCGCGAGTGGTAAGTACTTACGTGCTGGAACTCCCATAGCGGGCATACAAAAGAATAACGGTTGTTTTGGATCGCCTTGATAGTCCGAAAGATAGAGATCATGTTCGGCACCGTCGGCGCTTTTTAAGCGGAAGATATTGATAATACTGGGCCCAGGTTTTTAGAGGGAATTAGGGTAGTTTAGAGGATTTTTAACACTCATCCAACCAGTTAAGGCTGTATTTGTTGTTTTGGAGTCCTCTTTTCGGGCGAGACTTCTTGTTTCGCACCACTATAACCGGCTTGTGGAATTCATGGCACATTAGATAAGCAGAACAATTTTCTGAAGGATCCGCAATATTGACTTTAGGTTCCGGGAAAGTAAAACCCTCTCCTACCCCACACCATCAAAGGCTCCCAGGGGTTGCAATACCTCCTCAAGATCTGTAAGATCGCGCGTCCCATTAATGGCGTATGGTATTTGAGCAGTCGAACTGGCCTCAACTCTGAGGACCCTCAGCAAAGTCTGGCTCTTATGGCGATACCCAGTTGCAAGAGAAAATTGAAATGAAACAAGATATCCATCCTAAGTATGAAGCTATCACTGCTACTTGTAGCTGTGGTAATAAAGTTGAAGTTGGTTCAACTTTATGTAAAGACATCAATCTGGACGTATGTTCAGCTTGCCACCCTTTCTATACAGGTCAGCAAAAAATTGTTGATACCGGTGGTCGTGTTGACAAATTCCGTAAGCGTTTTGGTGCTCGTTCACTTAAAAAGTAATCGATGTTGCTTAAATCGTTTTCAAAAAAGACGCTTTTTAGCGTCTTTTTTATTGCCCTAAATTTATGTCTATTTTTAACTTCTTCACTTTCCGCCGAGGAAAGCTGCCCGCGTCTTTCAGATATTAATCCGGCCCATATAGACTCCGATAAAGTCGACTGGATCCCCGATGGTGATACCATTCACACTGAGCAAGGTCTCAAATTGAGACTATTACACATTAATACGCCAGAGATAAATCCGAAATTGGAAAAGCCAGCAGAACCATTTGCCATTTCAGCACAGCAGGAATTAAAGAGGATAATAGGGGATTCGAAAAAAATCAGTTGGACCTTTGATAAGAAAGCTAGAGATAGATACAAAAGAAGCCTGGTCCACACCTTTAATCAGCAAGGAGAATTACTGACGGCCAAACTTGTAGAGCAAGGGCTAGCTAAAATCTTAGTCATTCCTCCAAACGACCGTTACTGGCGGTGTTTAAAATCTTTGGAGTCTAAGGCAATTAAGTCAAAACGAGGGCTTTGGTCATTACCGACTAATTCAGCAAAATCGGCTCATCAAGCTAAACCGAATAATGGCCATCAGTGGATTAGAGGCAAGATTTCAAGAGTGTTCGAAACCAACAAAAACCGCTGGATGATTTTAGATAATTCTTTGTGGGTTGGGATTAGTAAAAAGCGGTTAAAGTACTTTGATACTAAATTCTTATCGAAACAGACAGGCGATACACTTTCATTAACTGGTTACGTATACCGCTCGAAAGGAAAACTCAGAATAAAACTTAAACATCCTGCGATGTTAATGCCTGAATGATTGCTAGCTATCGCCAATCGGATCAATCTCTACCCGCCACCGTACTCTCGCCGCACTTTTCAACCTTTCAATATCGCCCAGAGTCAACTCTAATAATCGATGCAACTCATTACGTTTATCAGTTTGTAGCAGTAATTGATAGCGAAACTTGCCCGCTTTTTTAACATAAAGAGCAGGCGCAGGGCCGAGCAGATCCACTTTGAGATCTGAGTACCTATTAAGAATTTGTCTCACCTCATTCAAAAACGTTTTCACCTGATCAATACGCGGCGCCTCAGCCTGAAACATCGCAGAAAAAGCGTGAGGCGGTAATTCAGCTTCAATTCTTTCTCTAATCGCCAACCTGGCAAAGTGTTGATATCCTTCGGTTAATAGCTGTTGCAACATCGGGTGTTCAGTATGGTGTGTTTGAATAAGGACTTCTCCCGCTTTACCAGCACGACCTGCTCTGCCGGCAACTTGAGTGATTAATTGCGCTGCATATTCCGGTGCTCGAAAATCGGCGCTATATAACGCCCCGTCCATATCGATTAAACCAACTAAAGTCACATTGGGAAAGTGGTGACCTTTAGCTAACATTTGTGTGCCGATCAAAATATCAACTTCGCCTTGTTTGATTGAACTAACAAAATCCTTCATAGCCGTTTTTCGCCGCGTGGTATCTCTGTCAATTCGGGCAACATTTGCTTTGGGGAACATCTGCTTGACCGTTTCTTCAAGACGCTCGGTTCCTAATCCCACAGGTACCATCTGATCACAATCACACTGCGGACATTGACTCGGCGCTTTACGGTGAGAGCCGCAATGATGGCATTGCAAAAAATGATTTTGGTGATGATAGGTGAAATGAATATCACAGCGAGTACAATGCTGACTCCAACCACATTGGTGGCATAACAGGACAGGCGCGTAACCACGACGATTTAGAAATAGTAAAACTTGTCCCTGCTTATCCAAATGCTTACGCATTGACTCAATTAAATCTACAGATAAACCTTGCCTTAGTACCTGCTTCTTTAAATCAATCAACCTAAATTTAATCTGACTTTCAGACTTCGCTTTGTTGGGTAAATCCAACTGTGTGATCTTACCTTTACTCACATTCAGTAATGACTCAACAGAAGGTGTCGCGCTGCCAAGCAAAATAGGAATATTCTGCATGCTGGCACGAACCAAGGCGACGTCGCGCGCCGAATACCGAAATCCTTGCTGTTGCCTAAATGAGCGGTCGTGCTCTTCGTCAATGATTATGATCCCTGGCTCTTTCATTGGCACGAATACAGCTGAACGAGTACCGATAATTATTCGTGCTTGACCACTTCTTGCCTTTAACCATGATTGCAAGCGCTGCAAATCGGTCATCCCCGAATGCATAGTAAGAATATCGACCTTAAAACGATTCTCAAAGCGCTTAACTGTTTGCGGCGTAAGTCCAATTTCGGGTACGAGTACTAACGCTTGGCGCCCTTGTTCTAATACTTTTTCGATAAGGCGCAAATAGACTTCTGTTTTTCCTGATGCGGTGACACCAAATAACAAAAACGAGTTAAACCGCGTAATCTGATCACTAACAGCAGTCACAGCTTCTTTTTGTTGAGGATTAAGCTCAACCAGATTAGACGCGTTAATCAATTTGCCTTGGTTTTCCTTCGAATCAATGTCAAAGCTTTGTTCAACCCAATTTTTGCCCGCCAATTTTTTTAATGTGGCCGACTCCAATCCGAAGGCTTTTAATTGCTGCTGGCCAATACCATTATCATTTTCCGATAATACTTGGAGTGACTTTCTTTGTTTAACAGCATTGCTGGCAACTTTGTTAGTGCGAAGAGCTTCATTTCCCTGCTCAGTAATTCGCCAAAGACTGTCTCGACTAATTTTAGTATCAGCGCCTTTCATAAGCGCCGTGGGCAAAATAGTCTGCCAAATTTCTCCAGGAGGAGCGTGGTAGTAACCTTCCATCCATTGATATAAGTTTAAAAGGGCTTTATCGAGCAACGGGGTTTGATCGACAATGGTGTGGATCGGTTTTAGCTTGTCTATCGAAAACTCTTGCGACTCTTCTTTGGCCTGATGAATCGTCTTTACAGATTCAACGACACCAATCTTAAAAGTCTTACCGAAGGGCACTTTCACCCGCATCCCTGGCAATAGTTCGAACGGTGTTTGTTGTGCTAAAACATAATCAAAGCAACGCCTCAACGGTACAGGAACGGCAACGCTAACGATTAAACTTTGAGAATCTGAAGGTTCTAAAGGCACTCAGTAAAATATTTTCTTATCGTGGAGCAAGGCGGGTCATTTTGAGTGATTGCAAGATAATTCTCAAGTTTAAATAAGCATCAACAAAAGCCGGCCCTCGCTTGGCCGCTTCCGCCCCAAATTTTGTCTGTATAAATATTTCGTTAACGTAAGCGTTAACCTGGATTTTTATTCGTAAATTGGCAGTTTGTCCTTAATTTTTGTTTAACTTAACAAAAAACTCAAAAACCATAAGAAAAAGACATAACAAAGCCTAGAGCAATAGGTAAAAGGGGCATATAATCTGCCCACTTTTAATCTTTCAATCTCTTTGTTAACTCGCCCAGATTAAACTAGACTTGAAAAAATATTGCGGCATGTAAAACAGCAACTTTGAACAACCCAGCCGCATAAAACCAATCCCAATAAGATATGACAATGGCACAACTCAAACCAAAAAAACGACCTTTATATATTCGATACGCAGGACCTGTACTTCTCGAAACGCCTTTACTTAATAAAGGGAGCGCCTTTTCGGTCGAAGAAAAGCGCGCCTTTAATTTAGAAGGCTTATTACCTGCGACAATCGAATCAATTGAAGAGCAGTCGCAACGCGCTTATCAGCAATATTCTCAATTTACCAACGATCTCGACAAGCACATTTATTTGAGAAACATACAAGATACCAACGAGACTCTCTATTTTCGTTTGATTACCGATCACTTAGAAGAGATGATGCCGATCATTTATACACCAACCGTTGGATTGGCTTGTCAAAAGTTTTCGCAGATTTATCGTCGCAAGCGTGGCTTATTTATCTCCTATCCTGATAGAGATCGCATTGATGATATGCTGCAAAATGCGACTAAGCAAAATGTCAAAGTGATTGTAGTAACCGACAGCGAGCGCATACTTGGACTCGGCGATCAGGGTATCGGTGGTATGGGAATTCCGATCGGAAAGCTAGCCTTATATTCAGCCTGCGGTGGAATTAGCC
This sequence comes from Kangiellaceae bacterium, assembly GCA_026196875.1. GTDB lineage: Bacteria > Pseudomonadota > Gammaproteobacteria > Enterobacterales > Kangiellaceae > Aliikangiella. Next base: position 6,063 of record JAPHTP010000113.1, on the reverse strand, counting down.
CTGCCTATGTTTTACCGGTGGCTCTAGATGTTGGAACTAATAATCAAGAACTTCTCGATGATCCTATGTATATGGGCTGGCGCCAAAATAGAATTAGCGGAGATGAATACTTTGAGTTTGTTGATCAATTTATTCAAAGCGTGCAACGCCGCTGGCCAAACGCTTTAATTCAGTTTGAAGATTTCGCTCAGGCTAATGCGACCCCGTTACTAAAAAAATACCAAGATCAAGTTTGTTGCTTTAATGACGATATCCAGGGTACAGCCGCTGTCACAGTAGGTACATTGTTAGCAGCTTGTCATGCGCAAGGCACAAAACTTAAAGACCACCGTGTGGTTTTTGTCGGAGCAGGTTCGGCTGGATGTGGCATTGCTGAACAAATCATTGCACATATGCAAGAAGACGGTCTCAGCGAAAAACAAGCGATAAACCAGGTGTACTTAACCAGCAGTAAAGGCTTATTAACCGACGATATGCCATTAAGGGACTTCCAACAAAAGTTTGCCAAGCCTAAGTCAGAAGTTTCAGGCTGGAGTGCTGACGGAGAAAAAATCTCTCTACTAGATTTGGTTAAAGCAAGTAAGCCAACCATCATTATAGGGGTTTCCGGTGTTGCAGGGTTAATCAGCGAAGAAGTTGTAAAAGCTATGTACGCCGATTGCCCTAAGCCAATCGTTTTACCCCTTTCTAACCCAACCTCAAAGGTGGAAGCGCTGCCAAGTGACGTTATTGATTGGACTGAAGGCAATGCGATAGTAGCGACAGGTAGTCCATTTGCTCCTGTCGAATACAATGGTAAGAGCTACCCTATCGCACAATGTAACAATAGCTATATATTCCCTGGCGTAGGTCTTGGTGTAATCGCTAGCGGTGCGACCCGGGTCACTGAAGAGATGTTTATGACGTCGAGTGAAGCTTTGGCAGAATGCTCGCCGCTCGTAAAAGGCGAAGGTAACACCTTACTACCTGACTTAAATGCGATCAGAGAAGTAAGCAAGTACATTGCGATTAAAGTCGGACTCAAAGCAATGGAACAAGGCGTGGCCACTAAAGTGGCTCAGGAGGTATTGGAACATTCGGTGGAAAAGAACTACTGGATGCCTGAATATCGAGAATACCGTAGAACTTCGTTCTAAGCCGATATCGCTTCAATTTGCAGCCCCGGAAGAGTGAAATACCTTCCGGGTTTATTCGGTAATCTTTCCTCGAAGCCGCGGCGCTCTTTCGCGGCTACTAACACTAAGTTCTATACATAATAAACTGTAGAGGTCATTACTTTCGACATTAAGGTCATCATGCCCTTAACAGGTAAAGGCAACTCTGCTCCACCTGCGGCTAAAGCAGTGGTAGCATGCGCTAATTCATCGACCTTCATTTGTTCAAGAATAACCCTACTTTGACTATCTTGCGGCGGCAGTTTTTGTAGATGATCTTCTAAATGCCTTACCACCTGATGCTCTGTTTCAGCGACAAATCCCAAACTCCACTTATCCCCGATTGCTCCGGCAAAAGCACCGATAGCAAATGAACTGGCATACCAAAGCGGGTTTAATAAACTGGTATGGCTATCCAGCTGTTGCAAACGAGTTGCACACCAATCTAAGTGGTCATTTTCCTCGATTGCCGCCTGTTCCATTTTGTCACGCACCTCTGGCAACCTGGCGGTTAATGCTTGCCCTTGATATAAAGCCTGTGCACAAACTTCACCGCAATGATTAATCCGCATTAATCCAGCAGAATGTTTTGCCTGCTCAGGCGTTAACTCTTGGGAGTCCAGATCGTCAGCGGGGTTGTGACGAGAGGTGGTTTGATAGCCTCCGAATAAAGTCTTGAGGGTATTATCGGCGACTAAAATCGCCCTGTCGGCCATACTTAACTGACGCATTGCTAGACACTCTTGGAAAACTGATTACAATAATTACTTCTGTATTGACTATTCTAATGCTAAACCGTCGCTCTCTTCTAGTGTAAGGGCGAATTGCAGGTCAATATAATTAGTATTTTAAGGAGCTATAGTAGTTTATGAGCGGTAAGACTGATTTCAACGATTTAGGAATATTAATTAAATCCGGAAATCCGATCATTTCGGTGGAGACCCATGAAGAAAAAAGGGCGCTGAATTTACTTAGCGAGATTGCGGCGTTTTACAATAAACCATTGTTTGGATGGGATCACATTGACGGCCTGCGACGTATTGACCTAGCCCATGATTTAGCAGAGATTGAAGACACCGAAGATCCACTTGAAGCGCTATCTCAGATTAAAGCCTCGCACCGCCCGTGCATTTTTGCTTTGTGCGACTTTCACCCGCACTTTGATGATGCACCTAAGGTTACCAGGCTGCTCAAAGAGATCGCCCAGAACCACCTGCAGGTTAGTCATAATGTGGTATTCATTTCTCATTCTTTGGATTTACCTGCCGAAGTTAAACGTTTTTCGGCAAGCTTCCAATTGTCACTGCCAAATGAAGAACAGCTAGAAAAATTAATTCGTGAAGAAGCTAAGAAATGGTCAAAGGCACACCAGGGGCAAAAAGTTAAGACCGATGGTGCTACCCTGAAAAAGCTCGTGCGAAATCTTGCCGGGATGACCTTTGCAGATTCTCGTACTTTAATTCGCAATGTAATATCCGATGGGGCAATCACTGAAGAAGAATTGCCGGCAGTCAATAAGGCCAAATTTGAACTACTTGATATGGATGGAGTGCTGAGTTTCGAATATGAAACATCAAAGTTTAGTGAAGTCGGTGGACTTAAATCTTTAAAGAATTGGCTAAAACAAAGAGAGCAAGTTTTCTTAGATCGCAACATTCCCCTCGACCCGCCAAAAGGATTAATGCTAGTTGGCGTGCAAGGAGGTGGCAAGAGTTTAGCCGCGAAGTCGGTCGCCGGTATGTGGGGGGTTCCGTTACTTAGACTTGATTTCGGTGCATTATATAACAAGTTTCATGGTGAAACCGAAAAGAATTTACGCGAGTCTTTAAAAATGGCAGAACTGATGGCGCCTTGCGTATTGTGGTTAGATGAAATTGAAAAAGGGGTTTCCAGTGGAGATTCGGATGGCGGAACTTCACAACGCGTGCTTGCAACTCTGCTCACTTGGATGGCAGAAAAACAACAGCAAGTATTTATCGTGGCGACAGCAAATGATATTTCTCGTCTTCCTCCTGAGCTAATGCGTAAGGGGAGGATGGACGAAATATTTTTTGTGGACTTACCCGACCAGGAAGCTCGTAAAGAAATTTTTGGTATTCATATTAAACGTCGTGACCAGGATACAAGTCAGATTCATTTGCCATCATTAGCAGAAGCGAGCGACGGTTTCACCGGCTCCGAAATTGAACAGGCAGTTGTGTCTGCACTTTATCGCACTTACGCTGAGCAAAGCGCTATGACCACAGAATCTATCTTGGAGGCTTTGCAGCAAACCAGACCCCTTTCCATCGTGATGGCAGAAAAAATTCAAGCGCTACGCGATTGGGCTAGCGAGAGAACGGTGAGTGCCAATTAAATTTTCAAGCCCTCTTTTATTTAGAGAGGGCTTGAATAATTAAGAAAACTATTGCTCTAAGTCAGATTGCTCACTTAATTTGAATATTGAGGAAACAGCTATTCTAGAAGGCCGGAAGCGTAATTTTCCATCTCTTTCAATATATCCATGTTCAAGAAATTTACCTGAAACAACTACCTTTTCTTTTTTATACTGCTCCAGTTCGTTGAAAATGGCTGCAGGAATAGATAAATGTACATAGGTAACTTTGTCTTTAGAGTCAGACCTTTCATCTAGAAGAGAGGTCCCCGATTCATTCTTAAGCAAATACCCTTGGATTTTTAGTGAAGGCTTTTCAGAGTACCTTATTTTGTTTTTGAGCAACTCCTCAACACTTATTCCATTGTTGTTCAGATTGGAGCAACCAGCATTAGCAAGAATAAGACACACAATAAGCCCTATTCTTAAGTTCCAAGTGGTCACCGCCATAAACAGGTTGATACGGCCGTCAATTTCGCCTTTCAAGAAGTTTCTCTGAAATCTGAAATCTGAAATCTGAAATCTGATTTAAGATGATCGATAATAAGCTCTATTGCAGCACATATTCGACACTGTTTTCACTTTTTTATGGGACGACTAAATAATAGGAATAGCAATTTGCTTGTTCACATTTAGAAGAAGTTTCCTTCAATTTAATCTTCCCAGAAAATTCGTAATATTGCTCGTTCTTAAGACTATTTCTTAAAGCTTCTGCATACCGAATAGGTAGATAAATCTTCCCAGCGTACAGAGAATCATCATTAGTGTACTTAGTTTTAAAATAGACGAAATGCGGCTCAAGTGTCAATTTCCCCGAAACACATACTTTTTTATCAACTTTAGTAACTAATTGATTATGTATATCTGCCGACATAGCGTCAATACACTCTTGTTCTTTTTCAGCTTTTGAACAGCCTGAGAAAGCCAAAAGAAATACTAAATAAAATAATTTCGTTTTCATTTTTCTACTAAGGTACCTCAGTTCCATTTCTAAATACTTTAACTGCTCCCGACGGAGTTTTAATAACTAACGGGGCCAATCTACTTAAATTAATATCGTTTGGGTTTCCAGCTATTTGCTCGTTTGCTGCACCAATATTACATCCAGTTGCAGTTATAGATTCAATGATTAAATTGTCACCATCCTGATCAGAATCGTTTACGAGCGGATAAACTTTTTTCAACCGCCAAGTTAAAGCCCCGACAACATCGTTTACCGCGATGGGAGAAGTGTTAGTAGAGCCTGAACCATTAATTTCTACAGCGGTCCGATTGCCTGCAGCATCATACTTGTACTCTACCTTTTTGCCATCGTCGTATGTGACTAAAGCGAGTCTCCCTAGAGCATCATATTTATACTCAGTAGCTTCTAATTTGAATGGAATCAATACGATTGTAAGCAATAATAATATTGCCCTAAAATAAGACATTAATTATTCTCTCCCTGAATTTAAGATTAAGAATGCGATTATTTTTTTATTTGCGGGCGAGATTTTTACTGTATAATTTTGACGAAGTCAAGCAACACCAAACATTTGGCGGAATATTTACAAAATTTAAAATAGGAATTGTTCATAAGGATTAGAAAATTGAATAAAAAAATACACCTGTCACTAATACTCTGTTTGTTTTCTCCACTCGCTTCTGCTATTTGCGTCAATAAAAGTGCTTTAGATGTTGATGGAATGGAATCTGAACTCTCTTTATACGTAAAAGAAACATCACTAGAGTCTTTGTTAAAAAATGGTTTTAAGGAAGTGAGCTGCAACGGCATTAAAGAACCAAATTTAGAGGATGCAAAAGCTAAGTGCAACTCGATGAAAGCGATGCCTGAAAAACTAAAAAATAACGTTTTTGAGACATTTAATATTACCGTTGATGATATATGTAGGGTTTCATTGGAATATTTGGAGTCATAATAAAACAACTAGAAAAAGACCAAGTAAAACACTTGGTCTTTTTTTGTTTGTGGCTAATGAATTTCTATTTGCTTAAGCTTTTGCTTAGGTTCAATTTTAGGTAGTGTTAATGTGAGAATACCATCTTTGTTTTCCGCCTGAATAGAAGATTCGTCAATATTTTCCGGCAAAGAAAAGCTGCGAGAAAAACTTCCATAGAAGCGTTCTATACGATGATGCTTTTTGTCCTCAACTTCAGACTTTCTCTCACCACTAATCGTCAAAACATTATTATCCAGGGAAACTTTAATATCTTCTTTAGGCACACCAGCCAGCTCTGCTTTAATAATAAACTGGGCGTCGTTTTCAGAAATATCAACACGGGGTTTCCAATCGACCAAGACACCCTTTTGGCCTTCAGTCGCCAACGATTGATTATAAGAATTCAACCAGGAATCCAATTCCTTGAAAGGATTAAAATTTACTAAATTCATTGCTTTCTCCTCAGAAAAATAATCTCAAAAAGTCTGAGCAAAAAACTAAAACCGGTTTTACGCGTTTTGCTGTTGAAACTTATATAAGGGCAGACAATATTATTTCAAGGCTTTATGATTTTTTTTTGGATTTAATTTTACTG
>JAPHTP010000121.1 GCA_026196875.1 Kangiellaceae bacterium | reverse complement strand
TGAGGGCAGTGGCTGTATAATCCAATCCAGATCAACTTTATGTGAAAGCCTACTTTGCAAACTTTTCGCAAACGCCACAGAGTCTTTTCTTATAATTAAAAGAAATTTTTGAAAGCCAGCATCTATGGCATCGTTGATAGAATATTCGAGCAGTGTTTCTCCATTGGGGCCAACATGATGACGGGTTTTATCGCTTCCAAATCTAGAGCTTAATCCGGCTGCAAGAACTACTAGCGTTAGCATCATTGATAGAAAATGTTCTCAAAATGGCGGTGTTATTAGGGCTGTAGATTTTTCATCGCTCAGCAGCCTCTAATAAATATCACTCGAACTTTGTTTGCCCCGTTTGACTAGTTTTACTTCAGAAAAATTAAATGGCGTACCCCACTGCTGGATAGTCATCATTCCTTTAGCTAGTTTTCCATTAAACTGGATGATTGCTCCGTCTTGAAGGTATTTCTTATCCAAGTTCATAGGCAGCAGTTTTTTGCCACTTTTAGTGACAACCCCGTAAAAACCTCCCTCAAGACCGATATAGGTAACGGTTCCCTGGTATTGATATTCTGGCTCCACTTCTTGCTCCTGGTCAGTTGATGTGGTTGGTGCTGTAGCTGGTGTCGCGGAATTCGACTCTGTTTGAGCAGAATCTCGATTTGAGGCTGGGGAGCCGCAGGCGGAGATAGATAGTAAACAAGAAAAAATCAGAGCTATGGTTTTAGCGTTATTCATTGTATTCATCCATAAGTCATAGTTTTTAGTGAAGGCAGCATTTCTTAAATTTCTTTCCACTTCCACAAGGGCACGAGTCGTTCCGGCCTACCGCGTGATGAATATTCTTGTGTGGAAGATTTTCTTCTAGTTGAACTGATTGAGGCCCTTGATGAGCGATATCTTTACCTAGCATGCCAACCGCTGAAATCAATTTGGGCAGGGTCAGTAAGCAGTCTTTCATACCGGGTAATTGTTCGAAGAATTCGGGTTCATTAATTTTGACTTTTTCTTCATCTACAAATCGAGCAAAAATTACATTTAGTACTGCGAGGCTCCTCACTCCTTCCTCATTTTCCGATGGAAGCAGTTGTTGCCAGCTTCCTGAAAGCCAGTTGTATGCGTCAAGATATCCGGTTGAGAATTCAACCAGGGAATCGGATGGTTTGCCGTCACTTTTTAAAGTTAGCTCTTTGGGTAAGTCGAACATTGCACCATGTTCAAACAGAATATCGCACCGTTTCCACCAGGAGACGAATCCCTGCATAAGTGTTTGTGAATGCTGCTTGTTTTCAAATTCGAATTGAGAGTTATTCAACGCGAGCTGGGGCATCCATTCCTTGGCCGGTATCTTTTCTGGAGCCGAAGCTACGGCTGTTATAAAACCAAGCGTATGATATAGGCTTCCGAAGGTCGATTGGATTTGGGTGTCTTCAAAACAAGACTGTAAAGATTGAATGTCAAATTCCGGCATAACAGCTCTAAACAACAAGTCTAAAGCTGCATTGTACCTTTTTTAGACGTCAAAGTGAGGTATTATTTTTCGATCACTTACTATTCTCGAAGCTAAAATACTTCGCACTGCGTTAAAACCCAAAATAATCGCGCTCAAAAATAGCAAGAACAAGCTGCCTTGAATTGCTTCATGACTAGCTTGATTTGAAAAGTAATACAGGCTAGCAGAAACTAAAAATATCAACACCGGCATTTGGGCAACACTCTCTATACATTCCTGAGCAATTGTTCTAATGGTTTCACCCAAAAAACACGTTGCGTCAATTGTCTGCAGATAAAGGCGAAGGCTATGACCACAAATATGATTACAGAGTGCCCGAGCTGTTCTTGAAAGTGAGCCATCAATTTAGCGATGGCAAACAGGCTGGCTCCGTATAAAACCAACACGCTAACCTGCGAGAAAGTGACTTTTATCCAAGTTAAGCAAAGCAGAACGGGACTAAACACTAATGAAACTGAGATAATCATCATGCTGATACTGAATAATAGATAGTAATCGAGTTTCTCATCTAACAAATAAGCCAAAGCCATACTACCTACTAGCAAGACTAAGCAGTTAACTAGAATTGTTTTGTCTACACTTCGTAAGATTTTGTTTTTAAGCTCGCGATGATTTTGACCGCTAAAAATATGTGCGAATGATTTAAGCTGAAAAAACTGTAGCCTAGATTCCATTGCCATGGATATGGATACTGAAGCAGTAAACATAAATACAAAACTCTCGAGTAACTCAGGTTTTCCTCCTCCAACGATTAGAAAAAATGGGATGAGAGTGAACAACCAAATTGAGGTTATTAATGCCAATTTTGAGTGTGGCATAGTGATTGCCCAATCGATCACCGCTTTGCTTTTAAGGATCCAGCGAGATACGAATTCTCCAAGGTAGTGATTGGCCGCGATGATAATTTTAGGCTTAGAGTTTGTTAACTGCGCTTTATTAATACTCATAATGTCCATGTATCCGGTTTGGCGAAAGTAACTCGGTGAATACATTCGTCGAATATAAAACATCGCTATCATAAAAATTGGAATTAAATAGAAAGCTTCATGAATTTCGAGCCACTGTAGTTGCGAAATCCCAATAGGAATAATGACCGCCAGCGTTCTTTTTACTAGGGTGGTTTCTAAGACTAACTGCGCGGCGAAAATTGAAGCACAAAAAGGTAGTATCAAAAATAACCACCTTTGATTGATGTTAAATGCGAAAGCGATAGTAATTAATAAAGTTGAACTGCCTACCAGGATCAGAAAAGCCAACATGAGTGTTGTACGAAATCGAGGATTAACTTTCCATAAATAGAACTGTTTTAAGCTTAGTTGGGCTCCAGCGAAGTAGACGCCTAAAAATGTAGACATTACCAAGTTTATCATTATGACCGCTCTAAATACTCGCTCTTCGGGAGCTGGACCGAGGGCGAGTCCTGCTTGGGCGAAAATAAAGAAAACAAAAAGAAAGCCTATGATGATAAGTGAAACCCAAGAATGGGTTAACATCAGCAGCATTGTTCGATTAACTTGCTGCATGAGAAACCTCCAGATACCAGTCTTCTAGAGACATCGGCATGGTTTCAACCTGTGCGCCAACTTTATTTGCCATTGACTGGATCGACTCTTTTAACGGAGTGGCAATTTTCGCGGTGGCTCCATCTTGTCTTTTTTGCCAGTTAATAAGCGGTGGAAAGTCTTTGTGTGAAATGGGGGAATTACTGGTTAATTTTACATGGGCTACTGAGGATTTGAGGTCTTCCAAGTCGTAGTAGTAATCAATGTTGCCATCAAGCAGTAATGCCACCTTGCTCGCAACACGCTCCAGATCCGAAACAATATGACTGGAGAACACGACGGTCGAGTTTATTTCGCAACTGAGTTCAATCAGTTCCGCCAGGAATTGTCTGCGCATACTTGGGTCCAGATGTGCAACCGGCTCGTCCAAAATCAGTAGCTCAGGCTTAATGGATAACGCTTGAATAACGTGCAGAATTTGGCTTTGGCCGCCAGAAAGATCTCCGACTCTTTTCTTTGCCGAAAGGCCCCATCGGCTTTGTAACTGCTCGCAATAAGCTTTGTCAAAGCTAGGAAAAAAACCGCCCAGGTAATTAAGAAAATTGGTTACGCTCATCCATTCGTATCCTTTTATATCTTGAGCAACAAAACCTATCTTCTCTTTTTGTTGTTGGTTAAGTGTTTCCCACGAGTTTCCCCATATCTCGAGAGAGCCTTTATCCGCATCTCGAAGTTTCATGATGGTCTCTAGAAGAGTGCTTTTACCTGCGCCATTTTTTCCGAGTAGGGCGACGATGTCTCCTTGCTCAATCTCCCAATTGAGCCCTTTAAGAACTTCACTTCCTTCGTAAGATTTGGACAAGTCTTTGATTGATATAATCGGGGAATTCATTGCATTTACCTATAAAATTCAAATTAAGTTCGGTCAGTAGTTTCTAAGGAAAGATATTGTTGAACTAAGGTGATTATTTGTTCATCATCCAAACCGCCTTTATGGGCTTGTTTTATAAATTCAATTAGTGGTTGTTCGATATTCTTTGGCAGGTCTTCTCCCGCTTCTTGTTCGGCAACCAACATTCCTACCCCGCGTTTTCTTAGTAATACTCCTTCCAATTCAAGTTGGGCGAAGGCTTTTGAAATAGTCATAGGGTTGATCTGTAGCGCGCTAGATAAATTACGCACAGAAGGTAATTGTTCACCGGGCTTAAGTAAATTCATTCGAATAGCCTGCTTTATTTGGTCAATTAGTTGGCGGTAAATCGGGATACCCGAACTACTGTTCAACGAAAACAAACTGACCATGTTGGATGTTGTCACTTGCGTTCCTTAAATTTTCATAGACCTAAACTGTGTCGACTCAGTCAAGGTGTATTACATCTGATATCAGTGTATTAATATAATGATACAGTGGCTGTAAGTTTGTCAACCCGTGAATAGGCAAAGATGTAACAAATATTGATTACTTTCTATGCAAACTAGGCTAAAATGCGCGCCCTTTGACGCGGCGAGGTATTTACGATTTACCCAGGTTCTGCGTGCTAACTAATTGAATTTAAGGTAATTAAAGTTGATTTCTACCGCTAACATTACAATGCAATTCGGCGCTAAGCCGCTCTTTGAAAATATTTCGGTTAAATTTGGAGAAGGTAATCGATATGGCCTCATAGGCGCTAATGGTTGTGGCAAGTCGACTTTTATGAAAATCCTTTCCGGTGTATTAGAACCATCAGCAGGCCAAGTAATCACCGATCCTAATGAGCGGCTTGGAGTGTTAGGGCAAGACCAATTTGCGTTTGAAGAATTCAGCGTGATTGATACCGTTATTATGGGTCATAAGGAGTTGTGGGAAATTAAGCAAGAGCGAGATCGCATATACGCCTTACCGGAGATGAGTGAAGAGGACGGTATTAAAGTAGCCGACCTTGAGGTACAGTTTGCCGAAATGGACGGTTATACAGCTGAATCTAGAGCCGGTGAGTTGTTGCTCGGATTGGATATTCCCACAGAGCAACATTTTGGACTAATGAGCGCGGTTGCTCCTGGTTGGAAGTTACGTGTTTTACTCGCGCAAGCTCTGTTTGCTGATCCGGATATTATGCTTCTGGACGAGCCAACTAATAACTTGGACATCAACACCATTCGGTGGTTAGAGGAAATCCTGAATCAAAGACAATCAACCATGATAATTATTTCCCATGATCGTCACTTCCTAAATAGTGTATGTACTCATATGGCAGACCTTGATTATGGAGAACTACGCCTTTTCCCCGGGAATTATGATGAATATATGACCGCAGCGACGCAAGTGAGAGAAAGATTGTTGGCTGACAATGCCAAGAAGAAAGCACAAATTGCGGAACTGCAAACCTTCGTTTCTCGATTCTCAGCAAATGCCTCAAAAGCAAAACAAGCAACATCTCGAGCCAAGCAAATCGAAAAAATTCAGTTGGAAGAAGTAAAACCTTCGAGCCGTCAAAGCCCATTTATTCGATTTACCCAAGAGAAGAAGCTCTATCGTTTGGCACTAGAGCTTGAAAATATTTCTAATGGATATGATGAACTTTTGTTCAAGGATTTTAACTTAATGTTAGAAGTTGGTGAGAGAGTCGCTGTTATTGGTCCAAATGGTATTGGTAAAACGACATTTCTGAAAACCTTGATGAATGAAATACCGACAAAGTCAGGTGAAGTTAAATGGTCCGAAAATTCTCACATTGGATACTACGCGCAAGATCACAATGAAGATTTTGCTGAAGATATAAACTTATTTGAATGGATGAGTCAGTGGCGTAAAGAAAGTGAAGATGATCAAGTCGTTCGAGGAATTCTCGGCAGAATGCTATTTTCTCAAGACGATATAAAAAAATCGGTGACCAAACTTTCTGGCGGCGAAAAAGGTCGCATGATGTTTGGAAAACTTATCATGCAACAACCAAACATTCTAATTATGGATGAGCCTACAAACCATATGGATATGGAATCAATCGAATCATTGAATCTGGCGCTTGAGCACTACGAAGGAACATTGGTTTTTGTATCACACGATCGTGAATTTGTATCTTCGATTGCAACTAGAGTGTTAGATATGCAGCATGGACAAATTGTTAATTTTGAAGGTAATTATGAAGATTACCTTCAATCTCAAAGTGCCTGATTTTTTCGTTCAAAAATATAATCTGGTAGTGCACTCTAATTAAACGAGGGAGTGCACTTTTTTTTAACTACTATATATTCGTTTAGCTCTCCCTTGAGCGCACTCAATTTCTCTTCTAGAATAACTACAAATATTTAAAATAAAGCTCAGGTGGATAGTAAGTAACCTTATGGAAACCGACGAATATTTATCTACGCCTCATCTTAAAAAATACCGCTGGCTCCCGAAAACTCGTAAGAATGCCTTTTTGGGGCATCTTCTTATTAGTGTAACCATTTTTATTGCTTTAGCCGCTATTATCTATTGGGGCTGGTTCCCTGGAGCGTTGTTTTTTGGCGCTGGAGGTATTGACGGGATTAAGATAGTCGCCGCAGTCGATTTGGTGTTAGGACCTATGCTGATGCTAATTATTTATAACCCACTTAAAAGCATTGGTAAGATAATTTTTGACCTGTGTGTCATATTTTCTGTTCAATTCGGATGTTTGATAGCGGGTGTTTATGTCGTGTATCAAGAGCGCCCGGTCGCTGTTACCTATGTAGATGATAAGTTTTATGCACTGAAGCTTAAACAGTTCAAAAAAGATGAAGACAGGTTTTTTATGGAAAGTAATTTACATCCGATGAAGCCAGAGATCTTTTATGTTCGGTTACCGGAGGATGCCAAATCTAAGGCGACAATTTTAGTGTTCTACCAAACACTAAAATCCGATCTTACTACCCGAACCGCTTTGTATGAAAAAATGCCGCTCGAAAGGTAAACTAGGTAAGCTACCTGAGCAAGCTTGTTTTAGTGCTTCATTTCAGAGTGCTTATCGGGCGGGAACTATCTGTTACAATATAGAATCGAAGAGCTTTCATCAGTTTCAACCGCAAGCAATAACTGAATCTTAAGGTAGCTATGAATGAACGACCGAAAACAAAGTCTTACTATTATCGAAGCAACCAAGGATGATGAAATCCAGGTAGCTCGACAGTTATTTATTGAGTACCAAGAGTTTTTAGGTGAGGACTTGTGCTTTCAAGGTTTTGAGCAGGAGTTAGCTTCTTTGCCTGGAAAATATGCAGATCCTACCGGCGCAATGCTTTTAGCGAAGCTGAATGAAAGAGTAGTCGGGTGTGTAGCGGTACGACCATTGGAAGACTCGACTTGTGAAATGAAAAGGCTTTTCGTCAGGACTGAAGCTCAGGGACATTCCGCAGGGCGTAAGCTAGCTGAAGCTATCATTGAAAAAGCGAGGCTGCTAGGGTTCAAGAAAATGCAGTTAGATACTCTCGAGCGACTAGTACCTGCACTAAAATTATATAAGAGCCTTGGTTTTCGAAAAATTAATCCTTATTACGCTAATCCACTTGAAGAAGTGGTGTATTTAGAATTGGATTTGTAACTCAATTTTAAAAAATAGATGTCATTATAAATGCGGATTTTAATTCACTCTAGTAGTATCTTCAGTCGTTAAACTTTGTTCATTTTTCCTAATCCAACTATCAACCAGAGCATCAACTTCTGATGGGAAAGGAACGCCTTCTTCAACTCCAACATAAACAAGACACATATCTTTTCTCTTAAGAAATACTTTATCGTATTTACTCTTCCAGATTTGGAGGTGGTTGTTGAGGTCAAAAAAAACGTCTATTTCCTCAAACACCTCAGGGTGTTGATTTAGCAATGATAATATCTCTGAATTTCCCTGATTTAGTGGACCTTCTGTCATGGCTCTGATGTGCTCAAAAATAAATTTCTCTTCTTCAGTTAAAGTCGGATAGTGTTTTCGAAATCGGGCTTCCCAAGATAATCGTTCTGCTTCAGGTTGTTTTGCCATCAGTAGGGCGCCCAATTCGTTGCGCCTGCGAGCTTGCGCAATAAAAGCCGTTTTGGTCAGTTTTAAATTGCGTTGAATTGCCTTCATTACTTTTAGCCTATGTCCTTTCTCTTGGTGATCTAATGAGATAGGAGGCTGGGAGGTAATAGTGGAAGAACTATCCAAAGAAGGGCCAATTGTGGCAACGCCAAAAACGATTATGATGGCAACAATTAAGCTAACAAAGATAAATGTTTTGCTGGTCAAAAAGCTATTTGTGCCGGACTTGTTCGAATTTTCGGCACCAAAGTTACCTTCAGTGGGAGGTGCATTTTTTACTATTCCTGCCATTTCTACTTCTGCTATGAAGGCAAAACCTTTACCACGAATAGTTTTTATTATCTTCTGTTGAGTCCCGTCATCTTCAATGAGCTTGCGCGTATCAGACACTAGTTTTGCCAGAGACCAGTCAGATATTTCTGTATCGGGCCAAAGAGCGCTAATCAGTTCTTCTTTCGGCACCAAGTTAGGACGTGATGCAAACAGCATGGAAAAGAGCTCGGCCATCTTGGGCTCAAGTGTGCATTCCTTGCCATTACGGAGAAGGCGCTTGTGAGTCTCGTGGTAACTAAAAGAGGCAAAAGTATAGATCTCAGTATCAGCTTTTGTACTGCTCGAGGTTTTGCTTGGTTTAACGTTTTCCGATTCTTCCATTTGACCGGTTTTGCTTGTTGTTATTTAGGTGGTGACCTTGTTGGGCATCCATCGTAGCATATTTCAGATTAGAATAGCCAAGATCAAAGTTAGCTAACCAGCTGAATTTAATAGAGTTTGGATTGAAAAAGCCCTAGCGAAACGAAATATTCTCTGGCTTCATTTGCTATGAATGATTTCCCAAGTCTTTTGTGTTTTCATCTGAAATAGTCTGGCTCCACCAGTAAAATTTACTAACTTTTCAACAATTTACAGCGATTTCCTCACAAAAGTCTTAAATTTACCTTCTTTTTACTTATTTGAGGTTAAATTCTGCCTTCCAATTGGGTATAGTTCCAAAGCTGGTGGAGAGACCTCCCACTGGCTTATTTTAGGGGCTTTGAGCAATATTTGACTGGTAATTAAACATCTATCATTCAAATCCAGCCGAGCAGTTAGTTAGCAGATTTATAAAAGAAGTAAATCGTCTGTTATGTCAGCGGAATTTATTTGGCCTATCAGTGTCTACTACGAAGATACTGATGCTGGCAGTGTGGTGTATCACGCCAATTATCTTAAGTTCTTTGAACGCGCGAGAAGTGAGTGGCTAAAGCACTTGGGAGTCAACCAAGCGGATTTACTCGCTCAAGACATCGCATTTGCCGTGAAAAAATCTGATGTTGATTATATAAAACCAGCTAGGTTTAACGATGAGCTAGAAGTGGTAAGCACTATGTTCAATGTACGTGGTGCGAGCTTAACCTTTGAGCAGAAACTTTTTTATAAGGGTGACCGACAACAGGTATTGTGCCAAGCCGTAATTGATGTGGTTTGTTTAAAATTAGAAGCATTTACACCTTGTCGGATTCCGGCAGCTATTAAGGAGGAATTTCAGCGTGTCAGCTGATATGTCAATTATAAGTCTTTTCCTCGAAGCGAGCGTTGTGGTTCAGCTCGTAATGATTGGGTTAGTCCTGTTGTCTGTTATTTCCTGGGCAATGATTATTGAGCGGAGTCGCGGTCTCAAAAAAGCAGTTAATGATGGCAATAAGTTTGAAGAGCGGTTTTGGTCGGGGATCGATTTAAGCAAGCTTTATAACGATTTAACCGCGCGCCAGACTCAGCCGATGGGGATGGAACTTCTGTTTATGGCGGGCTATCGAGAATTTGCCAGACTCCGCAAACAATCGGGCACATCTGCACAAGCCGTGATGGATGGTACGCATAGAGCAATGCGAGTTGCCTTTTCTCGAGAAATTGACAAGGTCGAAGTGCATTTATCATTTCTGGCGACTGTCGGTTCAACCACACCTTATGTTGGGCTTTTTGGAACAGTGTGGGGAATTATGAATTCCTTTATTGCTCTAGGTTCGGTTAAGCAAGCGACTTTAACCATGGTGGCTCCCGGAATTGCAGAAGCATTGATCGCAACTGCGATGGGATTATTTGCAGCAATTCCAGCAGTTATTTTCTACAACCGGTTTACGCATCAAGTGCAACGAATTGAAACCCAGTACGAAAACTTTGTTGAAGAGTTTTTTGGCATTTTACACCGTAAAGCGCATAGTAAAATGGCGGCGCAACCGGCCCAATAGTGAAGTTGACAAACCAAGTGGTAATTAGAAACGTCGTATGTATTTAGATAGAGTTGGAATTTTATAAAGTCCAACAAACGAGACAAGAGTAATGAGCCAAGTACCGATCAAACTGAAGAATAAAAGGCGTCCGATGGCGGAGATTAACGTGGTGCCTTATATCGATGTTATGTTGGTGTTGTTGGTAATTTTTATGATTACCGCGCCATTGATTACTGCCGGAGTCAACGTTGAGTTACCCCAAGCAGCGGCAGAACCATTATCAGCGAACGAAGAGCCGCCTTTGATTGCGAGTATTGATGCAAGTGGCAACTACTATTTGTCAGTCGGTGAGTCTCAAGACCAAGCGCTTGAACCTCATGAATTGGTGGAACTCGTGATGGCCCATAAGCAATTGAACCCAAATACGCAAATTATGATCAACGGTGATCGTAACGTTTCTTATGACAAAGTAGTCCGATTAATGGTGTTGTTGCAATCTGAAACGGGGATTGAGTCAGTTGGATTGATGACTGATCCTGATGACAGTTAATCGAATTTTGCCGCTGAATTTTAGAAGTACTATTGAATGAAGTTTAACAACGCCATAATTATCTCACTGGTAGCCCATGTTGTATTAGTTGGCTTATTGGTAGCTAATTTTCAATTTTCCAAAATTGAAGTTAAGCCATCAGGAATACCTGCTCCAAAGATAAATGCTAAAGCGGTGAATAATAAGCGGGTCGAGCAGCTCGTTGAAAAACTCAAGCAGGAAAGGTTGAGTGAACAAAGAAAAGAGAAAAAGCGTTTAGATGACCTAAAAAAAGCCGAAGAAGCTGCCAAGCAAAGACGAAAAGATGAAGAAAAGAAGGCTGCCGATGCACGTAAAAAACAAGCAGATGCAGAGCGTAAACGAAAGGCAGAAGAGGAAAAAGCGGCTGATTTAAAGAAAAAACGAATCGCTGAAGAAAAAGAACGTAAGAAGAAAGCGGAACAGGAAAAGAAGCGTAAGGCTGAAGCTGAGCGTAAACGAAAAGCTGAAGAAGAAAGAAAACGTAAACAAAGGGAAGAAGAGGAAAGAAAGCGTAAAGCCGAGGAAGAGCGCAAGCGTAAAGAAGCTGAGGAGAAAGCTCGGCAGGAAGCGTTAGAAAGAGAAATGATGGAGCAGATGGAGCGCGAAGCGCAGGAACTCGAAGCCGCAAGGCAACAACAGATTTTGACTGAACGTGAAATATGGATAACTAGAATACGAGGAAGAATAAATCGGAATTGGATTGAACCAGAAAATCCAGGTCGATGTACTTTTAGTATTCGAATAGCTCCTGGCGGATTAGTCATAAGTATTCAAGTAGTAAAAGGAGATACTGCGCATTGTGAGTCTGGCAGAAGAGCTATTTTAAAAGCGGAACCTTTACCAGTTCCGAATGATGATCCAGACGTATTTGAATCACTAAAAACTTTGAACTTTGAATTAGAAAATGAATCGACTCAAGAATAAATTAAGAATTATTTTAGGATTTTGTTTCGCTGTTCTTGTAAACACGGCTATAGCAGAAGAAATTAAGCTCGACTTTGTCATAAGTGGCGGCATGGATAATGCGCGACCTGTCGCTGTGATCCCATTTTCATGGAAAGGCACTTCGGTGAACGCGCCAAGCGATGTAGCCGCCGTAATTGGCGCAGACCTTCGTCGCAGTGGTCGGTTTAATCCTCAAGCAAGATATGAGCTTGCTCAACAAGACGCCCATAGATACGAAGACGTCAATCTGGAGTTGTGGAAGGAGAAGGGAATTGAGGCGGTAGTTGTTGGTTCTATTGAAGAACAACCCGACGGAAGATTAAAAGTTTCTTATGACTTGGTTGATGTCTTTCAAAAGCAACAAGAAATTCGCAATGGTGAATTGGTTAACGTGGATCGTAATCGATTAGACTCTTACGCTGCTTTTGTTCAACCAAAAGATTTACGTTTCCATTCGCACAGAATCGCTGATCGAGTTTATGAAAAATTGACCGGCGAACGAGGAGCATTTGCTACTCGTATTGCCTATGTGAGTGTCGATCGCACTCAAGCAAAACCATTCCGACTAATGGTGGCGGATTCTGATGGGCATGCACCGCAAACATTATTCACATCTACAGAATCGATTATGTCACCAGCCTGGTCTCCGGATGCCCAAAAATTGGCCTATGTATCATTTGAAAACGGCCGATCAGAAGTATATATCCAGAATTTATATGTGGCTGGAAAGCGCCAAAGAGTGGCAGCATTCGAGGGAATTAATAGTGCGCCATCATTTTCTCCCGATGGGCGTAGATTGGCATTAACTTTATCTAGGGACGGTAATGCTGAGATTTATATTCTGGATTTAACCAGTTATCGATTCTCACGTATTACACACACACAATCCTCCATTGAGACTGAAGCCAGTTGGACTCCCGACGGACAGTCACTTTTATATACCTCAGATAGAGGTAGAGGCCCACAGATCTATAAACAAAATCTTGCTAGTACGAGAGCCCAACGCGTGACCTGGGAAGGTAACTATAACGCCAGTGCGTCGCTAACACCTGACGGCAAAACCATGGTGCTTATTAATAGAACAAATGGTATATTCCACGTTGCAGTACAAGATGTAGAAACCAATAGCATGCAGACTTTGACAAAAACATCTCTAGATGAGTCACCAAGTCTTGCGCCGAATGGCAGTATGGTTATCTACGCAACGGTTTATCAGAATCGCCAGGTATTATCGGTGGTGTCTACTGACGGGCGATTTAAGGCAAGGTTGCCTTCCAAGCAAGGAGAGGTAAAAGCTCCTGTTTGGTCGCCTTATTTGAACTAAGGTCTGAGTAATAGTTTGAACTAGCACTTAGGTCAGATCTGGTCTAAGCACTGGACTTAAGGCCAAATTTTGGTTTAAATAACTGAATTCAAACGGAAATGATTGAAAAATTGGCTAAATAGCGCGAATTTGGGGAGAAATGACGACAGAGTACGCATTTTTCAGTGGTAATTGGCGTTACAATCCACTCTTGGACTGGTCGGGATTTGACCAATATCAGGAGTTGATAAATCTGTCATTGTTTTATGGGTTAAAAACGTAAATAATGCCGAATTAACAGAATTTAAAACATACTAACTAATAGCAAAAAATATAGGAGCATTCTAATGTCAATTACCAAATTGGGGAAAGTCCTGACCCTTCTAGCAGCGTCTACTTTCTTATTTGCGTGTGCCAGCGGTGGTGAGCAAACTACCGAAGCTACACCAGTTGAAGATCCAGTTGTTGAAACTCCGGTGGAAACTGGCCCAACTCCAGAAGAGCTGGCAGAACAAGCTAATCAAGAAGCTCGTCAAGCTCGCACTGTTTACTTCGATCTAGATGACGACACTGTTAAGCCGGAAGGTCGTACTTTGTTAGAAGCTCACGCTTGGTTCCTTTCTAAGAACCCAGGTGTTGTGATCACTGTTGAAGGGCACTGTGACGAGCGTGGTACGCCAGCATACAATTTAGCATTAGGTGAGCGTCGTGCAAAAGCTGTTGCTCAAATCTTAATGTTAAACGGTGTTTCTGCTTCTCAAATCAAGACCGTTTCTCACGGTGAAGAAAAACCTGAAGCTATGGGTCATGACGAAAGTGCTTGGTCTCAGAACCGTCGTGGTGTTCTAGCCTATGAAGGTTAATTCCTTTTTTTCGGTGGCGGCTTTAGTCGCCACCACCTCATTCTCTTCTTTTGTTCTTGCCCAGTCTAATCTCACTCTCGAGCAACGTATCGAGCAGCTTGAACAACAAAATCAAACGCGTAGTCAATTGCAATCTCAGATGAGTATGCAGATTATTGAATTACAAAAAGAAGTTAAAGAACTGCGTGGCATAATCGAAGAGCATGACTATAAATTACAACAAATACAGGACCGTCAGCGGGATCTGTACAGGGACATTGAAAACAGATTAAGTGCGTTGCCTAAAGGAGGAGCTGTTTCGTCGACTCCTTCCAGTTCAACGACAACAACACCTTCTGATCCTCCGGTAATTAATCCCGGCACCACAAAAGCAGTTAAAGAAACTGTTAGTGGCGACGGAAGAGTTGAATTTGAAAATGCATTCAAATTAGTAAGAAATAGAAACTATGACCAAGCGGTACAAAGCTTTGAGAGCTTCTTACAAAATTATCCTACGAGCGGATATGCGGATAATGCACGATTTTGGATAGGGCAAGTTTATTTTGCTCAGTCTAAGTTTTCGGAAGCAGAACAGCAGTTCTCTCTGTTACGTACTGAATACCCTGAGTCTTCTAAGATGTCAGCAGCTATTTTAAAGCTGGCTGAAATTAAAGTAAGGCTAGAAAATTGGGAAGAAGCCAAAGCACTTTATAGTGAAGTGGTTAATAAATATACTGGGGCGCCTCAGCAGTTGGCGAGAAAGGGATTGCAGGATATTAAGGCTAAAGGACATTAAAAAGGCTATTTTTTAATTTCTTTTATGAAACAGGGAGCCTATGGCTCCCTGTTTTGTTATTGGATTCAAATTTTCAGAATTAAAATAGCTTGTTGCCTCTACTTCTGCGAGAGGGGGAGAATGAGTCAGGCTTCCATTGTTGGTTAAGTTTGCTTGTTTCGCACCGCTTCGCTTGTGTGCAAGTTCCTTTTGGCCAAAGCCCCAAAAGGAACCAAAAGGGCTTTTTCGCTGAAGATAACTAATTCCTATTTATTTGTTAGTTTGTACAAGCCTTCACTGCCTGTCTCAACTTGATAGCGACCCATCAGGCAGAACAAAACTCCATTGTTATTCGAAGCCGCAGGGGACCGGGCGTTTCTTTGCCGGTTTGTTAGTGCACAAAGGGCGTTTTTGGTTACTTTTTGTCGCTCTTGAAAAAGTAACTCGCACGCAAGCGAAGCGGTGAGAAACTATTTTTTTTATTGAATAGAGAGTTATTTCCAATAAAATCAGCCCCTTACAAAATCGTAAATTCGGGAGTCTGAGGGAATTCCCAATTCCCTCAAATCCTCCTCGAATTTACCCACTTTCTCCGGTAAAATCCTTCAAATTCGCATTAATTTGAATCTCTATTTTGTCGCGCTTACGTATTACTGAAATCTTCTATTCCTTACAAGGTGAGTCCTCAACAATTGGCAAGCCAACTCTGTTTGTCCGTTTGACGGGATGCCCGCTTCGTTGTGTCTGGTGTGATACCGAGTACGCTTTTACAGGCGGCGAATATTGGGAAATGAATGATTTAGTTGCAAAAATCGAATCCTATAATCCGCAGCATATTTGTGTAACCGGTGGTGAGCCTTTGGCGCAAAAGAAACCCTGTGAAGAGTTAATGAGCATTCTTTGCGATAAAGGATATTCTGTGTCCATCGAAACAAGTGGTGCGATTGATGTTTCGAGTGTCGATAAGCGAGTCACCAAAGTGATGGATCTTAAAGCGCCTGACTCCGGAGAAATGAGTAAAAACCTTTACTCAAATATTGAGCATCTTGATAACAAAGATGAAGTGAAGTTTGTTGTCATGAGTCGTAAAGATTACGACTGGTCCAAAATGCAAATGGATCGATATCAATTAACTAAAAAAACCAATGTGATTGTTTCTCCCTGTTTCGGCGAAATAAATGAAAGAGAGTTGGCAGAGTGGATTATCGAAGATAATTTGCCGGTTAGGTTCCAGCTTCAAATGCATAAAATATTATGGGACGATGCTGCCGGGCACTAGACTTGGTTTCCCCTATCCCAAAGGGAGTAGGCAGTTACGCGTAAAGGGTTAGAATGAACAAAAAAGCAATCATATTATTATCCGGTGGCCTCGATTCGAGTACCTGCCTCGCAATTGCTAAAAACGAGGGATACGATTGTTACGCGTTGAGTTTTAGCTATGGACAGAAACACTCATCGGAATTGGAAGCAGCCAAAAGAATTGCTAATAATTCAGAAATTAAATTGCATAAAGTAATCGATCTCGATTTAGGAAGTTTCGGTGGTTCGGCTTTAACAGACGAAGGTATCGATGTGCCTACTGGAGGCACTGAAGGAATTCCGGTCACCTATGTGCCTGCGAGAAATACCGTGTTTCTTTCTATCGCATTAGCTTGGGCGGAAGTGTTAGAAGCTGATGCAATTTTCGCTGGTGTCAATGCTGTAGATTACTCCGGTTATCCAGATTGCAGACCAGAATATATTGATGCGTTTCAAAAAATGGCTGATTTAGCGACCAAAGCGGGTATTGAAGGTAAGGGAGTTAAGCTAGTCACTCCCTTGATCGATTTAACGAAAGTAGAAATTATAAAGAAAGGTTGCGAGTTGGGGGTTGACTACTCACAAACGATTTCCTGTTATCAAGCTGATGGTGAAGGAAATGCCTGCGGTGAATGCGATTCTTGCCTAATTCGAAAGAAAGCTTTTGAAGATGCAGGTGTGAGTGATCCCACTCTTTATGCGTAAATAAAGATTTCTCTTAGCCGCTTTTTATAAAGAGAGGCCCGGAGAGATTGAAGGGCAATAAAATACAAACAACTAAAATAATAGGTAGTATATTTAGTGTTTTTTGAAGGGCAACATCAAGATTTTTTTAAACCTCTGACGAGTAAGTACCGAGAACAAATTCTCGAGTGTTTGCAGTTACTTTATAGTCGCCTTTACACCAGTCAGGCAGATTACTCTCAATTACTTTCCCGTGAAATGGTCATTGAATGCTTTGAGGAAGCGATTACTCGAGCGCCGCTGCTTGAAGCTCAAGGTGAAGATGAGTTTAATCAGCCAGTTCGATCACAGCGAGAACAAGCTAATTGGACGTTGAATATTTTGCTCGAGTACTCTTGGTTAGAAAAACAAGTTGATGAAGCAACTTTACAAAGCTCTTATGGTTTTACCCGAATTGGCCGGCTATTTACTCAGCCTGTGATGGAATTAAAACAAGGTCGCTTCAGAACTCGCCATCGCAATACCCGTAATACGAGAAACGCACTTAAAATATTTTCTGAGCAGGGCGACATATATGAATTGCTAGATGCTTATGAATATTCCGAGAGAATTATCAGCGATTTTAGCGATGTTATTGCGGAACTAGAAGAAAGAAAGCGTGCACTCATCCAGGAGGTGGAAGCACAACAGTTAGTACAAAAAGCAAGTGAAGAGTTTTTTGAATTTATGGAAAAGCGTTTTGTTCCTGATTTGGCAATTCGTTTATCTGTAGATAGCGTTGAAAAATATAGAGACGATATTGTTCATACTATTGGAATTGCACGCAGAAAAAGAAAAGACTTTAAGACTATAGTTGAGAGGAATTTACGCAAAACTACGCCAGAACTCTTGGAGTCAGAAGAAAAGTCAATTTACTTGACGCTACTTGATAAGATTGAGAAACGAATTCATAACGCGAGTAATATAATGCTGCCAGCTTTACGCCGGGCTCTTCTTAGCTTTACTCGCAGAGCTGATATCATTATGCGTCAGCTGAGTTTTAGTCACCAAGGAGGAGGCGATAATCTGTTAGAGAACTTAAGATTGCTAGCTGCACTAGATGATGATGAGTATGCGGAAAAAATAGAAGATGCTGGCCAATATATGGCCGGGTTAAATTTAGAGTTGATAGACCCTGCTCAATTAAAAATTTATGCAGGTCGCCGCAAAAAAATTGTTGATACTAGCGTTGAAGAAAGCGCCGAAATGGATGAGCAGTCTCGCAAACAATTTTATCTTCAACAGGTTTTGGAAAAAGCCTTTACCGTTAACAACCAGCAGCTTACTAGCTATTTAGTAGACGCTCTTGCTAAAGGTGAGAAAATTATGCTCGACGAGTTGCCAATAAATAATGCGAGAGATCTCATTTTAAGAAGCCATGCTATCGAAGCTGCTAGCGCCGGTGGTCGTTCAAGTGAGTATCAATTCAAGATCGAGCCAACGGGCGAGAAAACCAGTGATGAATATTTTATTCAGGCAGATCAGTTCACGCTTGAGTTAGTAGAGAAAAATAAAAAAATTAAAAAAGAAAATAAAGCAACAGATAAGTAAAAAGAGAACAAAAAATTTTATGAAGTTAAATGATTATCTCGCGGAAAGATTGGAAAAACTCAATGTGAGTCAGGTTGAGTTTCAAGAGTTAATACTGCGACTAATGAATTACTCAGTTATTGCTCGTGCAGAAAGTCAAACGGAACAATTTCTTTTTGACCGCTTAGTTCGTTGTAAAGAACTGGTTGAAGAGTTTCTTTCTGTTATGGGAATTCAGCTATTGATTGAATCTCGTTTTGAGTATGCACGAGTCTATCCGCCCTCAAGTGAAATCCCCGGTATCAAAGAAGCAGAAGAGAATGCATGGAGCGGTTCGTTGAGACAGCGCCTCGGTCAAAATGAAGTGGCGCTGGTTTTGATTGTACGGTCACAATATGAAAAGGCACTACGCGAAGGGAAGATTGACGAGCAGGGGTATGCCCTCGATTCAATAGAATCCATCTCTATTGCGATGAAAAACCTACTAGGACGAGCGCTACCAGATAAGATCACTGAACGTAAGAAACTGTTCCTACGACTCAGACAGTTACGATTAATTGAATACCGTAGCGATGAGGCATTTGAAAATGGCGAAGGTTGGATCAAAATCCATCCTATGATTGTGACATTTGTGAGTAATAACGTTATTGAAGCTTTGGCGCCTAAAATGACCGAGTCTTCTGAAGAGGCAGATGAGAAGCAAATGCCTCAAATCACAAGTGATCGAATGGATTTAGAAGAAAATGCTTCGCAAGATTTAGTGGAGGACGACGCCTAATGTTCCTTAAAAAACTAATAATGATCAATTGGGGAAATCTTCCAAACGGCGAATTCGAATTTGGCCCTATTAACTTGTTTTCAGGTGGAAACGGATCCGGAAAGACGACCGCTGCAGATATTATTCAGACAGTAATGACTGCTGCTCACGAAAATTTGTTCCAATATAATCCGGGACAGGATGAAACTACTCAAAAAGGTCGCGGTGGTAAAAAAGTAAGAACACTTGCCTCATATGTTCTCGGTTGTGATGATGGCAGTTATTCTCGGTTAAATCCTACCGACGGTTATATGGCTGCGACTTACCACCCAACGGAAGGAGAAGTTGGCGAAGCGTTTACAGCGTTGATTGGTGTAAGAGCTTGGTTGGAAGTTGCGGGTACTAATCGTTTGCCTCGACAAGAAGAGTTAGTATTTTACATTTTAACCCAACAAAATAACCGGGAATTGTCGCTTGTCGATCTTCAACCCAATAATTCTGTATTAACACTGGATAATTTGAACGGCACATTGATTTCGCTGTTTGGTAAATCTGCTGTAGAAAAATATGAAACCAAACGTGCTTATTTGCGTCGCTTATATGGTGCTGTAAGGGGAAGGAAAGACGCCGTAACTGATGTCGAAGCCATGGGCGCCGCAAAATCGTTTTCTCGATTTATGGCCTACAAGCCGGTTCAAAGTATAAATAGGTTTGTTGCCGACGAAATTCTGGAAAAGAAAGATCTGGGTGAAGCCGTCAAGTCTATTTCATCTCAGCTGAAGACCATTCATGGAATGGAAAAAGACGCCAGTAAGATCCAGGAGTCCGTTGGCGTATTAGAAGGCGCATTTGGCTATAGCCAATCTTATATGGAGACATGGCGTGACTATCAATTAAAGAAATATACCTTAGCCAAACACAATTTCCTGGTTCGTCAAAAAGATTATGTGACAGCTAAGGATAAAGAAAAACAGATTAAGTTACAGCAAGAAGAGCTAGAGCAAAATATAGAAATTAATTATCAACGCGTTGAGCAACTCCATCAGCAGCGTATTGCGCTCGAAGCGCAGCGAATGGGGATTGCCGCGCTTCAGGAAAAGGATGAACTGGAAAATAAAAGAAACGAACAGAGCAAAGCCTTGGGGCAAAAAGCTCAATCTTTATTGATTGAAAGTCAAAACATCGATCAAAATATTCAAGCGACTAAACAAATCATCAAGTTGCTCCAGTCTCCTAAAACGCAGACAGACTTACCGCAACTAGCCGAACTAAATACGGTTGCGCTTGGCAAAAAATTGGTCGCTGCTGGTGCAGATTCATCTGTTGATATTCATCAGTTGATGGGCAAAGATTTGCTGAATGACATACAAGGATTAGAAAATCAGCTGGATGAGGTGAGTAAAGTTCAAGGCGTATTCAACAGTTGGGCTGAGCATTGGACACAATTAAGCTCTTCAGGAAAGTCGCTTAAAGTAATAGTTGATAACTATCTCGACCGTCTCGAGCAGAGCTACCACCAGACGGCTAAAGAGCGACAACAGAAAGAATCTGTGGTCGACAGGTTAGAGCAAAAGCAGATAGTTTATCCTGACTATGTTAATAAAGCGATTATGGCAATTCAAAATATATGTCCTAAAGCTGACCCAAGGGTACTGTGTGACCACGTCCAGGTAGCTGACGAAAAATGGCAAGCTGCTATTGAAGGCTATTTAGGCGGTGCAAGATATTCGATTATTGTTGATGAGGCCTATGAGGCGGAAGCTATTCGTATCGTGCGCGGTTTACCCGGTCGAGCAAATAAAGCGAGAATTATTCAAGCATACAAAGCGCAGCGAGATGCTGAGCGAATGACATTAGATGATAATTCGATAATTCATCTGATGGAGTTTACCCACGCGACTGCAAAGAATTATTTAATCGCGAGTTACGGCAGTGTGGTTCAAGTAGATGATGAAAATGAATTAAGAACTACCCGTCGCGGTTTGACTGTCGACTGCATTGCGTCCGGTAACTATGCTTTGTTCCGTTGCGATATCAACGAAAGCGAATTAGTGTTTGGCGCAGATGCTCGTCAACGAGCTTTTTATGGTCAGCAATATGAGCTTGAGAAGCTGACTCAAAAGTGGAGCCAGATTAATGATCAAATGCTTGAAGTTAAAAAATTATCCGAGTGGATAGGCAAACTCAAGCAAGTCGCTTTAGTTGAACCGCTAAGCGAAACCTTAACTTGCCATCGAGAACTTCAAAAGATTGAAAATCTGCTCAATAACATTGATTTATCCGATCACGAAGAACTTGAGCAGAAGCTGGATGACTTAACCAAAGAAGAAAAAGAGCGGCGTTTAGAAGGTGAGCAATTAATTGAAGAGAAAGGAAAGCTAAAAGGACGTTTGGAGTCTTTGGTTAAGAGCTTTACTAAATTGAGTAATGAACAAGAAAACACGCTGGAGGTGGTTGATTCTTGTGAGTCAGAGCTACAACAGCTTCAAGCTAGTTGGTCGGGTTTTAATTTAGATGAAAATCTTGATCAAGCAGATGTTCAGGCCAAATCACTTAACCTGATCTCGGCCCAATCAGAGCTCCAAGAAGTTGAGTCGAGCTTATTTAGATATGAACGTCATTTAGATGATGCGATAAAGAGTCATAATCAAATCTGCCAACCTGGAGACGCGTTAATCTATGATTCATTTAGTGGTGAGTTCGATCATAAGTTGTTCGATAAAATCGTTAAGCTGCAACTGCAGGTTGATAATATCTTCAACCGTTTGAAAAATAACATTCTGCTTGAAAAACACCAACAACTAAAACAATTGAAAGATAGTTTTAATCATACTTTCGTAACAAACCTTTGCCACTCAATCCACCAGGCAATTAATGACGGTAAGCGCCAGATTAACTTACTCAACCAAGAGTTGACCAACCACCGATTTGGCGATGACCGTGAGACTTTCCGGTTTGATCATGAGTGGGTTCCTGAGTATAAGGAATATGCAAAATTCTTTGAAGACGTCATCAAGCATCCTGACTTAACCGAGGGACAAACTTTATTTGAAGTTAACTTGAGTAAAAAGTCGATTAATGTGCGCGATAAGATTATGGCAATGTTGCTCGATGAAGATAGTGATAAAGCGCTACGTGAACTAAGCAGAATTTCAGATTACCGAAATTATCGTCAGTACGAAATTTATAAGGAAGTAGAAGGAAAGCCACCAATTGCGTTGAGTGAATACGGTACTGGTTCTGGTGGCCAATTAGAAACGCCCGCGTATATTATTCGAGCCGCGGCGATTACATCTGCGTTCCGATTTGCTGAAGGTCGTTGCCACTTAAGGACGGTATTAGTCGATGAAGCATTTTCTAAAATGGACGAAACTCGCTCGCGTGAAGTGATCAATTATTTAACTGAGTCTTTAGGACTGCAATTGGTATTTATTATGCCAACGAGTAAATGTGGACCCTTTATGGACTTAATTAGCAATGAGTTTGTATTTGCAAAAGTTCCGAGCAATGGCAAACGTGGTGAATTGAATACCCGAGTTTTGGTTGATCGCAAAGTGTGTAATACGGAAAAAATCAAAGCATTATGGGCTAATCATAAGCGTACGGTTTACCAGCAAGCTGAAATGGATTTCTTAAAAGAGCTAGAATCTTTGCCGGATGAATTGGAAGAAACAACAGAAGAATTAGCTTAATTTTTTATCTCTGTTCCGCTGATTAAAGGCCCTCCTGATAAGAGGGCCTTTTCTTTTGTCCATTTTTTAATACTACAGAAGACAACGCCAACGTAACTCAGCGACTAAAAACTAAGCATTGAAATTAACTGGTCGGATCTGATATGGTGCTATTAAAATAACCAATCTCATGAATGCTATGTCTCAGAATCGCGTAAAACTTCAAATTGATAATGAAATTGCTTTAGTAACCCTAAACCGACCTGATAAACATAATGCGATTGATTTAGCTATGTTTGAAGCAATCGATAAAACCGTTAAAAAGTTGAAGCATGAGCGGGTAAGAGCAGTAATCGTTAATGGTAAGGGTGAGAGCTTTTGTTCTGGGTTAGACGTTAAGTCGGTACTGACAGATAAAACAGGGGCATTAAGACTTCTTTGGAAATGGCTTCCCGGAAACGCCAATATGGCTCAACGGGTATCCATAGGTTGGCGTCGTCTCGAGGTACCAGTGATTATGGCATTGCATGGTAAATGTTGGGGGGGAGGAATGCAGATTGCACTTGGTGGAGATTTTCGAATTGCATCGCCTGATTGTTCTCTTGCGATTATGGAAGCTAAATGGGGATTGATTCCTGATATGGGAGGCACGCCAGCCTTGCTTGAATGTATGCCTGTAGATCATGCGATGAAGCTTGCGATGACGGCGCAACCGATTTCTGCACAAGAATCATTAGAAAATAAACTAATCACTCAGATTGCAGAAAACCCGCTGGAAGAATCAATTAGATTGGCTGAGGAGCTGAGGGAACGTTCGCCTGATACCAATCGAACAATAAAAAAGATGTACCATAAGATTTGGTGCCAAAGTGAACGCAGAATATTGGCTAAAGAAACGTTAAATCAAATTAAAGTCATTGCGGGAAAAAATCAGAGAATTGCCACAAAAAGAGCGCTTGGTAACAAAGAGCTTAAATATCGTTAAGGCGGGAGTACACTAAAACATGAAATTTGTAAGGGCATTCATTCTTCTGCTCGTATCTATCATGACAATTCATGTTGAAGCCAATGAGCCCAAAGTTCTTACTGAGTGGATACCTTTCGAAATTCATAGAAACCATATAGCAATTGAAACCCAAATCAAGGGACAGCAAATTAAAGCGGTATTGGATACTGGAGCCACAGTGAGTGCTATTAGTAAGAATACGGCTAAAGCACTCGGTTTACGACGTTCAAAGCAAAAAATGAAAATTTCTGGCTTGGTCGGTAAGAAGTTAATGAGTTTAACTCGAAAAACAGACGTAAAAGTTTCAGGGTTGTTTTCCAAGAATATGTCATTTGTTATGTTCGATGAACTGGGAGGTGTTGATGTCATTATTGGCATGGACTATCTAACGGTGCCAGTGATCCAGCTTGATTATTTAAATAAAAAGATGAGATTTGCCACGCCCAATGTTTTCAGATTTAGCGAAAAAGCGGCTATTCCAATGAAACAAAAAGGGCAGTCTTATTATGTAGAAACTTCCTTAGATGATGTCAAAATTGAAATGCTGTTGGACACAGGTAATGCAAGTAAATTAGCGGTGCCCTTGGACAAATTAAAAGGTACTGCCATCGAATCTTTGTTGACCGATGAAAATCAAAAGTTCTTAAAGCAATCCGGTTTGCATAAGAGAAAATTAAAATACCATGAGCTAGTATCAAATAATTTTAGAATTGGACCTCATGTATTGGAAAACGTTGTTTTTCATGTAATATCTGAAGAAACAGAAATGTCCAAAAACCGAGCGGTACTTGGCTACGATATTCTCAAGAATTTTCTTGTCACGATCGACATCCAGAATAGAAATTTGTATTTGTCAATTTAGCTATTAGCCGAGTGCTAGTCTGAATAACTATTTGTCCATAATAATTCGATAGCCGACAATGCCTAAATAGAGGACAATCTGAGCGGCAAGAACCGACACCCAACTCGAGCTCAAGAAACGAATAGTGAATGCGGAAATGGCAATCGAAAGCCCCGCCCATAACCAAGCATGATCTTTTTTACGAGAGAACTTTACTTCATGTTTGCTCATGTTGAAATAAACATAAGCAAACACGAATGCGATGATCCAGGGGGGCTGCAAATAAAACATTTGGAAAACTTCTTATTGTTTTGACAAGATGGTCATAGTTTTATCCGGCAACTCGATTCCTTATTCATGCAATCAAAACCTAGCCAGTTTTCTTCCGGATCATAATCCATCGGTTTATCTTGATACGGATTTCTAATGGTTGAGTTTTCAACAATTACCTTAGTCGATTGATTTGGGGATTTCTCTATTTCCATTTGAAGTCTAACTAAACTTATCATGCCATTTAAGTCATGAACTCTTGAAATGTAGCTGGTAAGCGCCCAGCCGGAATTTGTTAATAACATTTTTCCGCCTAGGTTATAAAGGTTCGAAGGGGATAGACCTAAATCTAGAGAATCATTATATGCTTGAGGTCTTTTCATCAACTCACGGTAAAAATCATAGCTATTCAATTTACTCAATTTCATGATTGGCTTTAAATATTTGTCGTAGTGAAAGTTTTTTGTCGCATTTGGTTGAAGTAGACTGAAATTTAGCCAACTGCCAGACTCTGGTAAATCTCTCAGGCCTTCAAGCATAAAATATAACGACTGAGCTTCCAGTTCGAATGATTCAGAGATATCCCATTCATCCAGTGATAAATTAGCGAGGGATTGAGTCAAGAGTGCTTTTTGTGTTTGATCAAAGATATTGTTCCTTAATCCTTCTGAAATATATTGAATATCGTTCCAAAGGGCAGCGATTGCGACCATTTTATCAATCAGCATATTTCTCCCGCTTAGGAGCATCCGCCAAAATTTGATGTCCTTGATGATTTGATGAGTGAATCCATCGTAGTCTTTGTTGTGATAGAGCTCTGCAGCGGTTATTTGTTGCAAGGTCATTGCCGGCGCATAAGAAGCAATAGGCGTGGTAACGGATGGTTTGTTAGCGGTGACATACGTCTTAAATCCCAATAGTGTTTGATATCTGGCAGACATCACCTCAAGCCGAGCTTCATCACCGGTATAGGTTTTAATTTGTTCTGTGAGTTTTTGAAGACATCCATATTCAGTGCGAGATCGGCAACGTTCAAATGGTTCTGTCCATCCTTTGTCGAAATGCTTTCCGCCTAAGATTTCGAGATAGTCCGTTTCTAACAAGTTATCGGAGCCACGTTTCTCTCGATTAGTCATTATTCGAGAGATCAGTTTTTTACCTGATTCGGTAGGTTCTCTTTCATTGGCTGTGTTCATGCCAAATAAATAGATAAAGCCATTCTCATTGGAAGCCGGCATTTGATGGGGTTGCACAACGCTTTGCACACCCGCAGATGGCGCCTCATCAAATACTTCAAGATTGATGAGCCATAAAATAAACACAAAAAATACGATTAGGCCGACTAGCCCGATGATTGATTTTTTGACTAATGATAGCTTTTGAATGTTCATTTCTCTTCCACTAAATTTTATAGTGATTTCGGTAGATTAGAGTTTGACTCAAATGCTCAGTTACTCCCTGAGAAAAAGGTCTGAAAAAGCTGAGGGAGGGCTGACACGGGGTTTCTATCAGTAAAATTGCTGATAAACTGGCTGGGTAACATCGTTAAATTCATAGATAAACCTCTATCAAGGCGAAGTCGCTTGAAATGACAACAGAAATAGAACACTCCACAAGATGCTACCGATATGGTTCGCTCATAATTGATCCTGAACACGGTTGTATTACTTCACCTCAGGGAGAAATCCGTTTGGGTCCGGTGAACATGAGGGTGTTAGTCCAGTTGTTGGAGAATCAAGGAAAGGTAGTGAGCCGTTCTGCGATCTTTGATTCGGTCTGGAAAAATCAGATTGTGAGTGATGATGTACTCACTCGCTGTATTTCGGACTTAAGGAAAACGCTGAAATCATTAAATGAAGCAACCCAATTTATTGAAACCTTACCGAAGCGCGGATATCGCTGGTTGGTGGAAACCGAAGTTGTCGAAGCTGATGCCACGCAAAGTTGTGTACTAGATGCTGATTCAACAGAGTCACTCCGGGAAAATGAGCGCAACTTTCTGCAAAGCCACGAGCATTTAGATAAAGGATCCAGCGCTCTCCTGACTAAAGGCTCAGATCCTGAATTCAGTAAGAATGAACCATCTGTACTGAATCTTTGGGGAAAAAGAGCATTCATCGCGATCATCGGGCTATTGTTTATCTCTACAGGCAGCCTTTGGATAATCGATAATTTTGTACTCTCAAAAGGGATTAAAATTGCGCTGATCCCAATCAAAACGTCAAGCCAAGAATTGCAGCCATTGGCTGCGGAAATTGAGGAGCAATTAGCTAGTCAATTTGTTGCTATCTCAGAAATCAAATTCCTCTCTAGAAGCGCCGTTCTTGAGAGACCTGCCAATCCCTTTCCTTATCTAGTTCGGGAGTTTGGAACCCAATGGATAATTGAAGGAAGAATAAGGGGAGCAGACAAATCGTATCGAGTTTCCCTGGATTTAGTGGACGCAAGAGCAGCCACAATTTCATATTCCTTTTCACGTAAAGTTACGCCTGACGCCTCCAATATCTCGCAAGTTTGTGCTGATTTTGCAAAAGAAATCAGTTCATTTCTCGAGATTGCAGAATGAAGATGGCAGTCCTACCGAGCTGATAATGGCCAAATTATCACCAACTAAGTCAATCATTTCTACACCAACTCGATAGACCCGTGTATAATACGCGCCCTTAAGCGCCCGGAGATGTGTAGATACCTCCTCTCGGATGCAACCGAATTCTATATAACTTATTGATTTAAAATTAATTT
>JAPHTP010000179.1 GCA_026196875.1 Kangiellaceae bacterium | reverse complement strand
TCGTTAGTTTTATTGAGCAATGATTGATAAAATTCTGCTACATGAGAAATGGAGTAACCGGACATCCCCCAATAGTAAGCATACTTTTGTGTTACCCATTGATGGATAGTTATACTATCTGACTTAATATTTAGAGGCCTTAGTTCCAGCACTCCGATCTCGGACAGATGGCTAAAAACAGGTTCATTTGGTGTCATTAGGATCTCAATAATTAATTTTTAGTTTATAAATTACGTGCTTAATACGTCTTGGTTTTCCTCAACCAAGTAATCAGCCTGATACAACTTGTTTTTCTCCCATAAGAGTCTCAGGCTTCCGGTTAAAAATTTGTTGCTTATAACTAAGCAGAAATGTAACTAAGGTGATTGCGAATAACACCGCAGCCGCAAAAAATGGCCAACGCAAGTTCTGCTCCGCAACTAAATACCCGGAAGTGAAGGACGCTAAGATAACGCCGAAGTTTTGAAACCAATGGATGCGACTGAAGTCTCGAGCATAGTGTTTGGGCTCGCTGACTTTGAAAAGTAAAACCTCCAAGCAAACCATACCTTGGAACAATCCCCAACCATAAATGATCCTGCCTAGTACTAACATCCAATCGCTGCCAGATGATTGAATTACGCTGGCTAGCAATGTCCAACTAAAAGCCACTAATATTCGTTGGTGTAAATTGAGTCGACTGTTAAATCTAAAGTTAAGCCAAAGTCCTACAAGTGCCACCCAGCCAGGAATGGAATAGACTAAGCCGGAGACAATTTCACTATTGAACTTTGAGATCTGTTGCCAATAAAGCGATAAGAATGGCCTAAGTGAAAATGCGGCGAAGTAAAATAGTAAGCTGACGAGGCTTAATTTAACTAAGTAGCTTGGCAAAACACCGGCAAAACGTTTGGCTTTTACACTACTTTTATTTTCCTTTTCGTTGTTAGATAAAGTCTGCTCTTGCGCCCAAGCAATACCTAGGCGATAAATGAGAAAAATACATACTAAAACTTGTAAAAGGTCGCCTCCCGCCATAATGAGATAAAGGTTTCTTGGCGCAAAATAGTTTAGCGTAAAACCGCCAAGTAATGCTCCACCAATAGCACCAAAATGCATCAGTACAGAAAATAACCCAACCATATTGAGGTGAGAATCTCGCTCCTCTAGCCTCATAACAAATGGGTAAATTAGTAAATAACTTGCTTTAAAAACCAACATAAATTGGGACAAAATCCAAAAACTCAAAAGGTCTTCAACATAAAAGCAGAAAATGCCTAGAATAGCGGATGCAACTTGGGTGTAGACCCATAGATGCAATTCATGAATTTTTTTTGCAACTCTCGCCCAAATGGGAAATGCAAGCATGACTGTAATACAACAACTAGCGATATAGTAGCCTGTGTGGATTGGATCAGAAACGCCAAAAGCCTGCGAAAAAAATTGTGGGTAAAAAGGCAGAATCATGGAGTCACAAATAACCGAGATAACGGTTAGCAAAATAAGTGACTGTTTAATATTTGATGTAGACAAAAACATTAGTCTGCCACCACCTTGTCACTGCCAACAGCAGAGTCAAAACTAGACGTGTCAAATTCAGATACGCCAAAATTTTGAAACGCTACTTTCGATTCAATTGGATAATGCTCCACTCCTGTGATTTCTTTGAGTAGCACCGAATTGCGATAGCAGGCCATACCTAGATCAGGTGTCACGAACCCGTGAGTATGCAGTTCAGCGTTCTGAATAAAGATTTCATTTTTCTGGTCGATGCTATAGTTACGATTTACGTCAAACCTTCCCTGCTTGTCCCATTTAATTCTTTCCATGATTGGCGATAGAAACTCAGGAAGTTGGTACTGGTAACCGCTGGCCACAACAAGCTTCTCTGAATAGATCTGAAACGCCTTATTCTGTTCACGCTGATAAAAGTCCATAGCAAGCCCTTCAGAATTCTTCAGATACAAACACTGCCTAAGTTCAGAGTTTGTTGTCAGTCGAGTATTAACACTACCCTTAAGGTTCTTAATATATAAAAGGTCGTAAATCTCATTAATTAGCGAACTATTGATCCCTTTATAGAGATGTTTTTGGCTTGATATAAGTTGGTCGCGTTTTTCAGGTTTCAGGTTGTAAAAATAGTCAACATACTCAGGTGAAGTCATCTCGAGTGTAAGTTTTGAATACTCCAATGGAAAATACCTCGGAGAACGAGTGATCCAATTAAGTTGATAATTTTTTTCATCAATTGATTGCAGCAAGTCGTAGTAAATTTCAGCGGCACTTTGCCCACTACCAAGAATAGTGATTGATGAGGACGACTGTAGTGACTCTTTTTTCTCAAGATAATCACCAGAATGGCAAATTGAGTCAGCCGCCTGCTGATAAGAGTTCAAACACTCTGCGACTGATTGTGGCCAATAGGGTGAAGGCCCCGTTCCTAAAACGATTTTTTTGCTGAAGTACTTAACTAAAGAGCCTGTTTTTTTGTCCAAACATGTAACGCAGTAACTAGACTTTTCCTTATCATAGACAATAGCTTCAACTTGTGTGTTGAAACGAATATTATCTAATTGCCGGCATGCCCATTGACAGTATTGATTGTACTCTTCACGCATCAAAAAGAAGTTTTCACGAATATAAAATGAATATAACAATCCTCTCTTTTTACTATAATTCAGAAAACTCAGCGGATGAGTTGGATCAGCAAGGGTTACCAGATCCGAAAGAAACGGTGTCTGTAAAGTTGCATTTTCCAGCATCATTCCAGGATGCCAGTTAAACTCGGCTCGCTGTTCCAAAAATACAGCTTCTACATTTTCAGCTGTTGAGGTCAAACAAGCTAAGCTCAAGTTAAATGGGCCCAGTCCAACGGCGATAAAATCATAAATCTTTGATTGCATATATGTCTCTCAATTCTCAAATTGATTAATCAAATAGAATATTACTAAGGAAAATCGCTCTAATTACTTACTTGAACGGTTGACCGGCTTTTAGTCTGGTCACTATCAGTTAGGATTTTTCGACCATGCGACTTAATCAGTTCTACTACCTCCAAAACCTCCTGCGTTTTGGTTTGCGGATTCAGTAATGTGAATTTTAGATAGCTGAGTTCATTGACTTTAGTTCCTGCAATCACAGCAGCCCCAGCTTGCGATAGAGATTTACGAACGTTTTGATTAAGTTCACAAAAGTTAATAGCATTAGCTTTTTCTCCACCTACATTAGGCAAAAAGCGGAAAACGAGTGCGCTTAGTTCCGGA
This sequence comes from Kangiellaceae bacterium, assembly GCA_026196875.1. Lineage (GTDB taxonomy): Bacteria > Pseudomonadota > Gammaproteobacteria > Enterobacterales > Kangiellaceae > Aliikangiella. The sequence goes on along the minus strand of JAPHTP010000179.1, from coordinate 5,863 downwards.
GTATTGAGGACTTCAATTTCACTATCTAAAAGCAACTTCTGGTGAACTCGAGACGCCAGAGATAGAAGCCGGTCAAAGTAATCGCCAAGCAACTGGGGTCCCATCATTCGAAGAGTAAGCCAGAGTTTTAGCGCGTCAAAACGACGTGTGGTTTGAAGGCTTTTATTGACAAGGTTCGGGGTACCTTCTTGAGACTGGCAGAGAGGATTTAGATACTCGGCATGGTGAGTAATTAGGCTTAGATGTTGGTTGTCTCTTACCAGAAATGCTCCACAACTCACAGGTTGAAAAAATGATTTGTGATAATCAACGGTGACCGAATCCGCTAACTCAATTCCTTCAAGTTTGGCCCGGTGCTGTCTCGACACTAGTAAACCACATCCGTAAGCTGCATCCACATGCAACCAGATCTTTTGTTCACGACAAACTTCTACGATCTGGCTAATTGGGTCGATACTTCCAAAATCAGTAGTGCCAGCCGTTGCAACAATTGCTAAGGGGATTTTGCCACCGGCTTTACAATTCTTGAGACAACTTCTTAGCGCCTCGATATCCATTCTATAATTGGCATCACATTTAATTGGTAAGACCGAGTCATAACCCAATCCAAGTAAGGCAGCGGATTTTTGGATACTAAAATGACTTACCTCAGAAGTTAATATACAGAATTTTGAGCCCCCCTCAGGTAACCCACTTTCTCTAATTGAATAGCCCTGCTGATTGAAGTAATTGTCCCTGGCCAACAGTAGCGCCATTAAATTGGATTGTGTCCCCCCACTTGTGAAAACACCATCACCTAGTTTTTTCTCATAGCCGACTTTGTCACAGGTCCAATCAATCAAAGATTGTTCGATCAATGTGCCACCGGCACTTTGGTCCCATGTATCCAGCGAAGAATTTATCGAGGACAAAATGAGTTCAGCAAGAATTGCCGGGTATACGATTGGGCAGTTTAAATGCGCCAAATAACGCGGGTGATGAAAATACACTGCATCTTTCAAGTAAAGTGTATGCAGCTCCTCTAAGGTTTGATGCAATGAATCATGTGGCATTTCCAGATTGACTGATTCAAATTTAGCGGCTAACTCCTTGGGTGAAATGCCACTAAACGGCGCGTCAGTATTTCTAAGTCGATCACAAATAAGTTCTAAACCATGCTGAATGGTCAGACGAAAGCTCTTTTCGTTGTCGGGATGAAAAATAAAGCTACTCTCGGCCAAATGCGCCTCGGGCGTACGAGCAGAATTTATATCTGCAGCAAAAAATTGTGCGGTACCCATAAGATAGGATTCCTTTTAAATTGTTGGCTATTTATTCTTGGGCTCTCCAGTGATTTCTTTAATGTATTTGGCGATAAATACAAACTGAAAATCTCTGGTCAGAAAGCTAATTCGCGCACAATCTAAATGATAATCATTATCATTACAAGGCGAATGAGAATAATTCTTATTAAATTTCTAAAATTGAGATATACACGCTAGTGCACGACTCAATCTCCTATTGAGAACATTTAAATTCAAATACTTACCAACCCCATGCAAATGATATTGATTTGCATTAAGATTTATATCTATGTATAGTCTCGCCAGTTTTAGCTATCTCATTAACCAATTAATTGAAAGGTTTTACGACCATGAACACTAAATTGAGCCGTGTTGCTCTGGTAACTTTGGCAGCCCTTTTTCCCGCCGGCCACTTGTTGGCACAGTCAAATCAACTCTCAAGTGAAGAAGCTTCGGAGAATCAATCGGAGCAAAATCGATCAATCCGTTCTCCAAACGGTAGCGAAGCAGATAGTAGCGAGTTAAATACTGGAGGAGATGAGAATATTTTGACCATTGTCGGCAGAGTTTCCCGTTACTCCGCGACAAAATCAGATACCCCGATCATGGAAACCGCGCGCTCAGTTTCTATTGAAACCTCTGACTCAATCAAAGAAAAAGGCTTTTTAACTTTAGATGATGCTTACACTTATTCAGCAGGTGTTTTTGGCGAAAGATACGGTTACGCAACGCGTGGCGATTGGGTCGTGGTCCGTGGTTTAGATGTTCCTCAGTATCAAGACAGCCTGCAATCATTGTTTGGTAATTACAACAATGCTCGCCCGGACATCTATACCCTCGAGCAAATTGAAATACTAAAGGGGCCGGCGTCTGTTCTTTATGGCAAAGGCTCGCCTGGTGGAATTATTAATGTTGTGAGCAAAACCCCTAAGGAAGAAAGTGAAAATGAGCTGGTTCTTCAACTTGGAACCCATAGCCGAAAACAAATAGCCTTTGACTCGACGGGAAGGCTAACCGATGACGGCGAATGGTTGTACCGCTTCATCGCTGTGACAAAGGAAAGCGATACTCAAGTTGATTTTGTAGAAGATAACGCTTTAGTGATTGCTCCGTCATTAACATGGCGTCCTACTGACCGTTCCGAGTATACATTTTTGATCAACCATACGGATATAGAAAGCGACACAGCAGCTCAGTTCTTGCCTTTATACGGCACTTTATTCGCGGCGCCTAACGGTGAGTTTATTGAGCCCGAAACCTATACCGGCGACCCTGGATACAACAAATACGACACTCAAACTACTTCTTATACCCTACTCGGCTATCATGAACTTTCAGATTTCTGGACGTTAGAATTAACTGCGCGAATGACTGATGGCAGCGCAGATTACCAACAAGCATGGACCTCATTCATCGGTGGTACTCGCTATGTATATAACGCTGATGGATCCTTATATGGTGATGGACTAGTGCCTAGAAGCTTTTACCGAAGCGATGCAACATCAGAACAAAGTGCTATTGATGTCAGGTTACGAGGTGACCTTCAATTCGGTGAGGTCGAACATGAATTATTAATGGGTATTCAGTATCAAGATGTCACTACAGGTAGTGCAGGATATTACGCCTGGGCACTCGGATATGACGCAACGACCGGGCAACCTGATGCAGTTTTTGGAGACGCCTTCTGGATCAATCTGTTCAACCCTACCTACGGGAACTTCCCTGATTCAACTTTAACTGATGTCCTGTACAACGTTAACCCCGATGTAAATGCCAAAGATCTCGGCCTCTATATTAGTGATCAGATTAGCATTGATAATTGGAGAATTATGCTCGGTTTACGTTTTGATGAAACCGAAACTTCAACTTTAGGTGCCACCCAAAAAGATGACGCCGTTAGCGCAAGCTATGGTGCACTTTATCAGTTCGAAAATGGTTTTTCTCCTTACCTAAGCTACGCAGAATCATTTGATCCGGTAATCGGAGATAACGGTAACGGTGAACTTTTAAAACCACAAGAAGGTGAGCAATGGGAACTAGGATTTAAGTACGAGCCGCAAAGTTTCGACGGCTTTATGACTTTCTCTTACTTTGATATAGAACAAACAAATTTACCCGACCCGCAAAGGCTTCCAGGCCAATTTGAGCAGCAGAGCGGCGTGGCAACATTTAAGGGCCTAGAGTTTGAAATGATTGCAGACTTTGGCGAAGTTGATTGGGAAATCAACTTATCGGACATCGACGCGGATAATGCGCCCAGCATCCCAGAGCTGCAGGGATCAACTTGGTTGAACTATCAACCAGATAGCGCTGATTGGCAAATGGGCGTAGGTCTTCGTCATTTTGGTAAGCGATATGGTGGAGCTCCAGGAGTTGAAACTTCAGCAGTGACTTTAGCTGACTTTATGCTTGCTTATAACTTTGCAGATTGGCGACTATCGTTAAATGTTAGAAACCTTGACGACAAACAATACTTTGCAACTTGTTTAGCTCGTGGTGACTGCTTCCCTGGAGATGGTAGAAACGTGGTTGCTACGGCTAGCTATAACTTTTAAACAGCAGTCAATTCGATTATACCCTGTTCGCGCAGAATTTTGATTCTGCGCACTTTTTGTTTTAAAGAGTAAATCAAAACGCAGAGCGAACTATGCACTTAAACTTCTCATTTATTCTCGGTTTATTGCTAATTGGTGTTGGCACTTCACTCGTTTTTTATTTTTGGCAGCAAAGAAAAAGTGGCAGTGACTTTATTAGTTACCGCGGCATTAATCTTGGAGTGACCCTTGGCTGGCTGTTTATTTTTTCAAGCGCCTTAGCATTTAACCATACCAAAGGGATCGAGTTTGGCCTGACCTATCTATTTTTAATTTTGGCAATTGCTGCTTGGTTAGTAATGACTTTAATCAATACGAGAACATCTGCCCCCAATCATTTTATCAGGCCGTATCAAAATAAATTTGTGGGCTTTGGTCGTAGCCTTAAAAGCTCTGCAACCTTTGTCATTGCAGGCCCTCTTGCTTTTGCTAGTAGTTGCCTGGTGAGTATTTTTATCTGCTCTTATCTGCCAATGGAACAAACCAATGCTTTAGTTTTTGCGGGATTCTTATTTCCAATTGTTTGGTCTTTAGCTAGTTTTTGGATTTGCGCGACATCAAAACGTTTAGTGCCTACCAGTGTCGTCGGCTTATCAGGCTTACTCTCCGGCTTGCTAATTTTCGTCCGTTAATTGAGTTGTTGATATCAAAGGTTACCAATATGAATTTAAAACCATCAAATAACTTAGTCAAAAACTCCCTCAATGCCCACACATGGTTAGGATTAACAGTGGGTGCAGTTATGTACTTAATCTGTTTGAGCGGTGCTGTCGTGGTCTTTTTCGAAGAATTCGAACGCTGGGAACAACCGAATGTAGAAGAGTACTCGCAATACTCTCATCAGCAAATTACTGCGGCTATAAATGAATTTACCCAGAGAGTAGACAAAATTCCCGAATCAATTTACGTAGTTCTACCTACCGAAGCAGTACCGCGAATCCACATTTCGGCAGATGGAAAAGAATGGTTTGTCAGCCAGGATGGAAAACTGAGTGAGCCTGTGAAAGAAGGCTGGACCCATATGCTAAAGGAACTCCATGTTCAGCTTCATTTGCCTCAGACTTTTGGGATTATTGTCGTTGGCTCATTAGGAGCCATGCTCTGTGGTTTGATCATTTCCGGCTTACTCGCTCATCCGAGAATTTTTAAAGATGCTTTTACTTTTCGCATCGGAGGTTCAAAGAGACTCGAGCAAGCTGATATTCATAATCGTCTCAGTGTTTGGGGAACGCCTTTTTATTTTATGATTGGACTTACAGGTGCCTTTATTGGTCTGGTCGGTGTTTTGATTGCCGTCGTTGCACCTGCCCATTTTAACGGAGACAGAAATGCGGTTGTCGATTCAGTTTATGGCGGCGATCCGATAATTGAACGTAAAGCCGAATCAATTAATTACCAAAAAGCGTTTGATGAACTGACTAAAATTAACCCAGATGCAATGCCTATCTACTTAGTAGCACAGCACCTGAATACTGAAAAACAATTTTTGGAAATCGCTGCGACATTACCTAACCGTCTTATCTATTCAGAAATGTATCGTTTTCATTCAGATGGGTCATTTATCAACTATCAGGGGCTATCAGACGGTCCGGTAGGAAGACAAGTAGCCTACTCAGTTTACCGCTTACACTTCGGCCATTTCGATAATGGCTGGGTAAAAATTCTTTACGCTATTTTGGGGCTCGCGTTAACGGTGATTTCAGCGACAGGAATTAATATCTGGTTAGCTAGGCGAAAATTCGAAAGTTTCATCAACCATGTTTGGAGCGGATTTATATGGGGAACTCCATTGTCTTTGGCAATGTCTTACATCATCGGAATTTATGGAAGCCATTTTGTAGCAGTATTTTGGTTTTGCTTAGCCGTTTGCATGGGTCTCAGCTTTTGGATTAGGAATATCAGCAAAACTAAATTCTTCCTGCAAGCTAGTACATCTGTCGCATTATTAATTTGCCTACTTACTTATTATTTAAACTTTGGCTCTTT
>JAPHTP010000047.1 GCA_026196875.1 Kangiellaceae bacterium | reverse complement strand
TGATACATAGTCTAATGCCATTGCCAAAGGTTGACCGTGGAAACTACCGCCAGAAATGGCTTCTTCACCGCTGATCACGATCGGATTGTCTGTCACTGAGTTCATTTCGATCTCAGCCAATTCCAATAAATGTATATAGGCGTTGCGAGAAGCACCATGCACCTGTGGGATACATCTAAGGGAATAGGGGTCTTGTACTCGATCACAATCTGTGTGTGCCGTCATGTTTTGTGAGTCTTTAAAGAAGGACCACATGCGCTTAGCAACTTCAACGTTGCCTGCAAATGGGCGTGTAGCGTGTAGTTCTTCTCTAAATGGCTGTTTACTGCCTTGCATTCCTTCAATGCTCATGGCGCCGGCCACGTCAGCCAGGTTTAACAAGTAACGCATTTTGGTTAGTGCAGTGATGGCGTGAGCCAGGATAAATTGGGTACCGTTGATTAGGGCTAAACCTTCTTTAGCATGTAGCTCTAGCGGCTCTAAGTTATTTTCTTTTAACGCTTGCGCCGCCGGTACACGGTTTTCGCCTTGCCGTCCTTCACTTTGCCAGAACTCACCTTCGCCAAGCAGAGGTAAGAACAAGTGTGAGAGTGGTGCTAAGTCACCTGAGGCGCCCACCGAACCTTGCTCTGGGACCACTGGAATTAGGTCAAGCTCGATAAATGCCAACATTCTTTCAACCACTTCCAGGCGAATGCCGGAAAACCCCCGGCTTAACGCGTGTACTTTGGTGATCAGCATTAGTTTTGAAATGGCTTTTTCGATTGGTTCACCCACACCTACGGCGTGTGTGATTAGCAAGTTCTTTTGCAATAAGTGGGTTTCTTGGGGAGAAATTTGGGTGTCACATAGCGGGCCAAAACCAGTATTGATTCCGTATACTGCCTCGTCAGAGTTCGCCATTTTCTCAACATTTTGTCGGCTTGTATTGATTTTATCCAAGGCTTGCTGGCAAAGCTCCGCCTTGATACTACCGTCGGCAATGCCATTTACAGTATCAAGATTTAGATGGTCAACACCATATCTAAACGTCATTTTGCATTCCTCATTTTTTATTTCCAATTATTCAGTCAATCTATGTTCAAATTAAGTTCATTATTAGGCAAACTTGTCGTTAATTAACTCGTCTTGAATTTAGTTCCCAGGCGGTAACTATTGCCTGGGTGGTAAAGCCTGGCGTAGCTAACTATTTGTCCGTTACACCAGGTCTTTCTTTCTAACAGTAAGATTGCTTCATCACTATCAACCTCAAGCAATCTTCTTATTGAACCTGTACCGATAATCGCTTCAACACTATGTTCTGCTTCAGTCACAGGAGCTATAGATGTCAGGTATTCGTTCGGCGTAATTTGATTGAAATTCTGTTGAGTATATTCAGGGATAAGTTTTAGATTTACCCAGCGCTCTTCTAATTGAATCGGCGTATCATCTTGAAAATGGAGAATTCGAGAGTGACCGCAGTATTCATCCTCGTTCAGTCTTAAGTTTTTGATCGATATCGGAGAGGCTAGCTCTTTAGAACACTGAAGCATTTCTGCGTGATGCTCAAATCCTTGTTCTTTGATTTCTGCAGCAATACTTCTTATTTGTAGTAAGGAAGACTGTTGCTTCTCTTCTGCGACAAAACTCCCTTTACCTTTAATCCGAATCAGTGTGCCTTCAATGAGCAATTCCTGTAACGCTCTGCGAGCAGTCATACGACTTACATTACACAGGTCGACCAACTCATTCTCCGATGGAACTCGCTCTCCAGCGCTCCAACTGCCTTGGCTAATTCCATCAAGAATATAGCTTTTGACTTGACTGTATCTGCTTGTTTTTTTGGTCATAGGGCTGGTTCCAGAATAGGTTGATGACTAAAGACTAGTCCAGAATGGAATCATTATGTGCTTTTAAAGTTGTATATACAAGTTATTTTTTGTCTAATAAGCTGTATACTAAATAAGAGATTTACCAAATCTCGTGCTGTAATCGAAAATGCAAACAAAACTTGAGGCGCTAAGTGGCTGATTCTTTTAAATTTATTCAAGGTAATTTACCGATACTTGTTTCCATGCCGCACAATGGAACTGAAATTCCCGATGAAATCGCGGCAAATATAGAGACTTCTGCCTTAAAGGTTGTCGATACTGATTGGTATCAGGAGCAACTTTATCAGTTTGCTCGAGAAATGGGGTGTAGCTTAATCATCCCCTACTATTCAAGGTATGTAATCGATCTCAATCGTCCGGAAAATGACGAGAATTTATATCCTGGTAGTGACACGACGGGCTTGTGCCCAATTAACCAGTTTGATTTTAAGCCAATTTACAAAACTGATTATCAGCTGAGCCAAGTTGAAATAGAGAGACGCGTTAACTTGTATTGGCGCCCATATCATTCTACCTTGAAAGAAGAGCTTCAAAAAATCCGGCAAAAGTTCGGGTTTGCATTACTGTTCGAAGCGCATTCGATTAAGTCCGTGGTACCACGCTTTTTTGAGGGGCAGCTACCGGATTTTAATTTTGGTAATAATAACGGGGCTTCTTGCTCTAAATCTCTTGAAGCGATGCTGGAAGAGTGGCAACCTGAAGGGTATAGCAAAGTAATCAATGGTCGCTTTAAGGGAGGTTATATTACCCGGGCCTACGGAAAGGCTGAAACGGATGTAGAAAGTTTGCAGTTGGAGCTTTCTCAATTCACATATATGGACGAAAGCACTTTAGAAATTGACGAAGAAAAGATGCTTTCGGTAGTTCCTCAACTTAGGTCATTGTTTGAGCTTTTAACTAAATATTGTGAAACACGAATTCAATCAGAGTAAATGCAACATTTAAAACGCATTAAAGTATTCAGTGAAGACTTGCAGCCCGGTATGTTTGTCGCTGAGCTTGACCGTGACTGGAGTGAATCTACATTCTTAATCCAGGGATTTACTATTGAAGGGCCGGCGGATATTGAAGAAGTTAAACGTCAGTGTAAGTTTGTTTATGTCGACTTTAAGAGTGATGAAGATTTTCAAAAGCATAAGTTTCTTACCACTTCATCAAAAACTTACAAAGATAAACTCAAGACTGCCGTTAACGCCAATTATAATTTGCGCAAACAGCTGAAGCCAGCGTTGGCGCGCCGTCAAAAAACCAGTCGCTTACTCAAAAGTGTCGTTGATCGGATAATGCTCGGCGAAGACTTCGATTTGCACGCGGTACGTGAATCGGTAAAAGATAATGTAAAAGCTGTACTTCAAAATACTGAAGCAATGTTAATGATGACAATGCTAAAAACCAAAAATGAAGACATTGCTCAGCATAGTTTAAATGTCAGTATTCTTTGTATTGGATTCGCCGAATCCTTGGGGTTTTCGGAAAAGCAATTAGAAGATATCGGTATGGCTGCTTTGCTCCATGACATTGGTCAAGTTAAAGTTAACCAAAATATCGTGAATAAAAAAGGCAAGCTCAATGAAAACGAGCGAGAAGAAGTGGCCAAACACACCCAATACGGTTTCGAAATTCTGTCAGGCAAAGTAGGACTTACACCCTCGTGTATCGATGTCGCTTTTTCCCATCACGAAAGGTTGCAAGGTCAGGGATATCCCAGAGGATTAAAGGGGGATCAGATCAGTCAAGTGGTGAGAATTGTTTCCATAGTTGAAGTATTTGAATCATTAACAAGTCACCAAACTTACCGCAAAGGTATGTCTGTGATGGATGCGTACAAGGTTTTAATGGGCGGGAAAAAATCTCATTTCGACGAAGAACTTATCTTAAGATTTATTAAGTGGCGCAGTATTTTCCCGCCAGGCAGCATCGTTGAAATGGAAAATGGCGAGGTTGGAATTGTAATCGCCACCAATAAAGAACAAAAACTACGCCCAAAAGTCTTGCTTGTACTAAACGAATATAAACAGCCCCGCAAAGAAAGAATGGTCGATATGTCGAAAATGGTCTTGGATGCCGAGTCAAATCCATATAAGATCACCCGCGCCTATGAAAATATGGCATTTGGCATTGACCTGCAAGAATACGCCGACAAAGGACTGAAAATTCAGTTAACCTAATTTAACCTTAATTTTGGAATATATTTATGAGTGCTATCTTACAGCAGATGTTGGCACAACTAAGTGACGAAGATAAAGCTGTGTTTAATCAACTTGCGGTGCGTTTAGCTGAAGTAAAGGGAGATGTTAACCAGCTATCAGATGAAGATCGAGAGTTAATCAGCAGTATGGAAGCTAAATATGGGGAAAAGATCAGGCAAACCCATGACAAATCAGGTAGCGAGCAAAAGCTAGATATTCTGGAGACACCTTTTGCTCAACATGTACGACAAATTCTAGCACGAGATCTAGTCAATCAATTTCCACAGGAAGAAGATGCGGTGAAATTTGCTTTTGAAAACCGTTGGTTGCCGGTAGATTGCCAACAGGATGATCTGATCGAAGATATTTATGGTCGATTTAAGGAAGATATCAAACTTTCCAATCAATGGAGAGAAGAGATGGTGGCGGTAGAACAAGATAAAAAAATGGCGGTTGGGCTCGCTTGGTTTATGGTTATTTTTCAGCTCAACGAAAGATTAAAATAAGGGCGAGTAGTACTCGCCCTTATTTTGCTCGTATTGAATTAACCAAATTCGAATAACTAGTGTTTTGCTATACCAAGTTCCTTCTTGCCCTGCTCAAAAATAATATCAACAGGAATTTTCGCTTGTTCTAAACGGCTTAGATCTTTTGCCAATTGATCGCTTATTTTTCCCTTCGTTTCTAGCAAATTTACCGCGCTTTGGTAATCACCGTTCCCCTGAATTGTCAAAATAAGTTTGGATAATTCATTCATAGCAATCGTCATTTCGTCAAAGTTAACCCGATAAAGTCCGGTTTCTTCACTACGAGAAAAAGCCCCCAACTCCTTAAAGAAGTTAAATCGAACCATATTGGCTTTTCCATGAGCACTACTGGCACCAAACCGAACGCTTCTGAAAATTCCCGCTAGAAAGGTGACATAATTGTCCATTAATTTACCTTCGCTAATATCCCCGGACTCATAAAGCTTTGAAACCATATAGAGTCCAAGTATATCAGCTTTACCTTCCTCCAAAGGAGAGGCCGTTTCTTTCAGACTGTTCCTAACTGTCCCATTTCCATTAATCGTGTTTTTGATACCCAGGCCATGAGCAACTTCATGAAACATCGTGTTGGCGAAAAAAGCATCAAAAGTAATGAATTGTCTTTGGTCCGGTGCTATTAGTTCGCCGGCAATCGGCAATAAAATGTGGTCAAACTTCGCTTTCATTGCATTTTTAAGCTGTAGACGACGCGTACCTTTTTCCAATTGGACCTGTTCATCATTCGGCAGATTGATGGCAATTGTTTTAGAGCCGGCATTACTATGGCCGGCGTAGTAAACGACGTCATACGCGTTTAAGTCAGAATCTGTGCCAGGCTTTTCCTGCTTGTATTTATTTTCTACGGGTAAACCAGCTTGCAAAGCTGGAAGGAAGGTTGCAAATTTTGCGAGCTTTTCGCTCCACTGCATGTCTTTAATTAAAACATATGATTCATATGCGGTGCGGTAGCCTAGTAATAAATCTTCATAAGTTTCGATTGGGCCGATAACGACATCAATTGGATTATTTTTCATATCCATCCAAGCCAGATCACTGGGTTGAAAATCATCATTGGTCAATGCTTCCGCCCGAAGGTTTAAATAATTTGCAAATCCCTTATCAACGGCTAATTTGGACGCCTGCTTTAACAATTCGGCTGCTTTAGTAAGTTCTGTCTTGTATTCTTGGTGATAGGGAACTGCGTATAGGCCGCCATCAGCGTTTCGTTTTATTATCGAGTAAAGACCTTTTTCATCGTTGAGTTTTGAATTAGCTAGTTCTTCTTTAGTCATATCCTCTGGGTAAAAGTTTGCTCCCAAAGGCTTTTTCTCCATACCTTTAATAAAAGGCTTATCTCCGTCGAGTCTGTCCCATGGGCCATAATTTATATCGGCAAACTTACGAGCTTTTGGATCTGAAATATTGTTTAGAAAAGCTGATTTTTCGCCGTATGCTTGTTTCCAAAATAAAGTATCCATGATTTCGGAGGCATCAATTAGGAGGCCTATCATTTTCTTCTGATCGCTATTTAAATGGGAAAGATCTGCGGTTAATTTAACCGTTTTGTAAATATCAAATCGAGAATTTTCTACAATTTCTTTTTGGACTTTCTCTGAAACAGTATTTGCTATCTCCTTTTTCGCTGCTTGTTCTTTCTGTTGAGGTTGATTCGAAACATCTTCCTGGTTGCAAGCGGAGAGCAGTAGAGCCGCCAATCCGGTAGCAAGTAGCGCTTTATTCATTATTTCTCCCAAAGAGTGAGTTTTCTTATGTTCTATAGACCTATCTCAAAATGCTCTGATCTATGATTATGCGATAAAGATATTACCATTTATTGAAAATTATTGCTCCAGCTTTGGTTCAGGGTTAATTCATTTTTAGCGTGCTTTAATGAACTTAACCTGGTAATGAATTGGAGTAACAATATGAAATCTTGCTTATTTTTAGGGGCACTGATGGCACTTTCTGTTTCAGCTTCGGCTGCAGAAATGGGAGGCTTAAAGGAGTCTACTGCACAAGCCGTAAAGGTTAAGAGCGCTGAACAAATGAAACGCTTGCCTCAAAAGGATTCTGGCACTTTAAAAGTAATTCGCAAGAGTATTGAAAAGAAGACTCGAACAGAAGGGCAAAACCAAGCGAAAGCTGGCGTACAACGCTCAAATAAACTTAGGGACAAGAGCCTGGAAATGTCGCTAAACGCATCTAATTTCTCCATTTATGATGCCTGGATTAATTTTGATTTAGATTTTGATGCTGATGGGTTTTATAGCGAGTTTACCGTTGGATTTGATCCTGATGTATCGGTCGGAACTGCTTCTGTTTATGCTGAGATATTTATAAGCCAAAACGGCGGAGATTGGGAGTTTTTGGGAGATACTGAGGATTTCGTAATTACTCAAGATGATACCGATGAAATCCTGGTAAGTTTTGCCCTTAATTCTGGCTTTCCAACAGATCAATATGACATTCTAATCGACTTGTATGAGACCGGATTTAGCGGAGTTGTTGCGACTACGGATCCTTTATTAGACGCAGATTTATTTGCTCTGCCTCTTGAAGACGCAGGATATGACGGAAATACAGTCATCAGCTATGTCTCTTCATTGTTATCTTATGATCTTGACCATGATGGATTTTATACTCAAGTTACACTCGAGTACGATATTGAAACGGTTGATACTGGTCGGTTAGTTTATTCTGAAATCGATTTGATTGACACGCACAATAACTATCGACGAACTGTTGCGACTTCAGATTTTAGGCTGGGAAATCAGACCGAGGTTGTTGATTTAATTTTAGAGTCCGGTTACGTGGATGGCTACTATGATATTGAAATCAGAATTATGGATGCTATCACTAACGAAGAACTAACTTATGCAGCGCAGGTAGAGTTCTCATCGTTAAGAAGCTTAGCGCTAGAGTCGGAAGAATATGACGACTATGGTACTGAAGTAATTGTTGTTCATGACGGAGGTGGAAGTCTGTATTATTTAGTGATGTCACTGTTCGGTTTAGTTTTATTCCGAAAAAAGAGGAACTAGGATAAAAATTACTAACCTGAACAATTGAGAAAAGCCGCTTAGCGGCTTTTCTCAGCTAAACGCAGCAAGCCATTTCAAATTCGACTTTTCTCTGTATAGCTATCTTCTTGTGAACTTCGTTAAACTTCATAAAATGAATATTGCTCCGATGTTTTCCACAACTAAACTCCGGGAATATCGTTGAGTCAGTACATAGTTTTATCCTCAGTAATTGGAAACTATGCTCAGAGGTATCTAGTAAATAACTACCTAAAGGAGCTGTTTGTCGCTGCCAATTTCCACTATCACGCATGATTTTCAGAATGACTTCTATGCTTGTTTTTACACCTTTAATGTCTTCCAACCAGCGTTCAAACCTTAGCTGTCGAATTGTTGTATCCTGCATATTGAATAGATAAAGTTCTGGGCAGTCAAATTGACACCAACCGCCAGGAATACTTGTTCTATGTCTCACTGAATCAACAAATGGATCTTTGCGGATCTTATCTCCAAATTTACCGTCGTAAGCTAAAATCCATTGATACAGTTTTTCAATTTGTTTGAGAAAAACTTCGAGTTTATTCGAGTCAACTTCAGGACTTCTTCGCATTTTCTCAAACAAGCTGGATAACCGAGAAAGTTCCTTAATTAACTCAGCTCGAGTATCGCCTCGCTCAAGGATTTCCAAAACTTCAAAGAGTAACTTCAGCGCGTGAAAATGATTGTCTTCGTGAGTTGACAATAAATTTCGGTCGAGCAGTTTAAACAAAACTTCAAGCCGCAAAAAACTTCGGATCTGCTCCTTTAAAGGGTATTCAAAAATGAGCTCTTGTTTTTGGTAGTCGTTACTATTTTCAGTGGAAGTCACATGCGCTCCTTGCTATGAAGATTTCAACTGCTGGGCTAGTTTCAAATATTTATTATGGAGTAGGTTAACTTGGGGTTCAAGTTTTGAAATATCTCCGTTGTTATCAATAACATCATCGGCGTATTCTAGTTTTTGTTGAAGTGTTGACTGGCTGTTAACAACTTTTTGAGCCTCTTCAGTATTGCTTTTATCCCTATTAATTAAACGCGATATCTGTACTGCATCTTCAACTTTGACGACCACAATACGGTCGAACAGTCCTTTCATATTTTCGGACAACTGGCCTTTTGTAGTTACCAACAACGGAATATCGATAACTGCGTAAGGGGATGACGATTGAGTTAGCTGATCTATTACTTCTTCTTTTATCTTGGGATGGGTAAGCTGGTTTAGCCAGTGTAAATGCGCTTTATTCGAAAAGACTAAGCGTCTAAGGGCTTGCCTATTTAATGAACGGTCTTCATTGAAAATAGCATTGCCAAATTTTTCTCTAAGGTCGTTTAACAAAAGTGAGGAAGGCTCGAATAGTTTTCGAGCTATTTTGTCGGTATCTATTATATCGATTCCGAGTTTTGCAAACAGTATACATACGCTAGACTTACCGCTTGCGATACCGCCAGTTAGAGCAATTCGAAGTTGAGCCATTTTATTACTAAATTTGTATTACAAGTTGCATTTGTGATAAGCAGGGCTTCATTAGGCAATTATTTAAGACCGGAAAAAATTAAGTATTTATCCAGAATTATATCTCCCCATAAAAAGGTAATCCAACCGGCTGCGGCTAAGTAGGGGCCAAAAGGGATTTTTGTTTGAGAATCCTTAGATTGTAGAAGAAGGAGAGTACCGCCTAGTATCGCACCTACTCCTGCAGAGAGAACAATAACAATACCTAGCTTTTGCCAACCAACAAGTGCGCCGATCACCGCAAGTAATTTGAAGTCACCATGACCCATGCCTTCTTTGCCGGTTACGATCTTAAATAACCAATAAATTGACCAAAGGATTAAATAACCTACAGCGGCTCCTATTAAGGCTGATTCCAAGGGAATATAAAGGCCTTTAAGAGATACTATCAATGCTAGCCAGAGCAAAGGTAGTGTAAAGATATCTGGTAGCAATTGGTGGTCAATATCAATAAAACTCATTGAAATAAAATACGCTGTGACTATTAGCGCGATAACCAGCGGCCAGCCGAACCCAAAGTGCCAGGCACATAAGCCGAAGCTAATACCTGTGAACAATTCGATCAAAGGATATCGAATTGAAATTTTGCTTGAGCAATTCTTACACTTACCTTTCAAAAATAGATAGCTAAATACTGGAATATTTTCAATCGCTGTGATCTGGTGTCCACAGGAAGGGCACTTCGACCTGGGAACTACGAGGTTAAATCTTTCAGGGGTATCATCTACAGGTTTTGCGGGAGGCTGTAACTTAAATCCTCTATTGGAGAGCACTTCTTTTGCCATTTCTTCCCATTCTTTAAACATCAGGATAGGGTAACGGTAAATCACGACATTTAGGAAGGAGCCTACCATTAAGCCGAAAACTATGCATACGGACAGGAGTAATGCTGGGGAGTTTTCGAGAGCAAATAAAACTGGAGCCATGAGTTTGTTACTTATTCTTTTATTTTTACTTAGAGTGATCTGAAAAGGAGGAAAATCCCTCCTTCTTTTTTATATTATACAACTGCACCCATTTGGAATATTGGTAAATACATTGCTATGATAAGCCCGCCGACTAGTACACCTAGCACCGACATGATCATAGGCTCAAGTAATGCGCTTAAACCATCAACCGCATCATCTACTTCTTGCTCATAAATGTCGGCTATTTTGGTCAACATTGAATCAATAGAGCCTGATTCTTCACCAATTGCAACCATTTGAGTTACCATGTTCGGGAAAACGCCAGTACTCTGCATGGCTAAATTCATTTGCATACCGGTAGTGACATCATCACGAATTTTTAAAATTGCGTCTCGATAAAGGGCGTTGCCTGAAGCTCCTGCTGCAGAGTCAAGCGCGTCTACTAACGGTACGCCAGCTGCAAAAGTAGTCGAAAGAGTCCTTGCAAATTTAGCCACGGCTGCTTTATGTAAAATTTCTCCAATTACAGGGAATTTAAGCAGAGCCTTATCTTGTCTATCTCTTACATCTTTTGAGCTTTGATGGATTCTTTTATAAAAAATAACAAAACCAACAATAGCAAAAAGCATAATCCACCAATATTCTTGCATGAATTCCGAAATTCCAATTACGAATAAGGTAAATGCGGGCAAGTCCGCCCCAAATCCCTGGAAAATTTCTTGAAATTGTGGGACTACTTTAACTAAGAGAATTGAAGTTACAATAACTGCAACTGCTACCACAGCAATTGGATAGGTTAATGCTTTTTTTATTTTTGACTTTAATGCTTCGGTTTTTTCTTTATATGTTGCAATTCTATCGAGCATTCCTTCCAATGCTCCAGACTGTTCTCCAGCTTCTACGAGATCACAAAATAAGTCATCAAAATGCTTTGGATGTTTTCTTAACGATTCCGACATCGTATTTCCTGCTTCAACATCTGCCTTGACACCTAACAATAAATCTTGCACTGACGCTTTTTCATTACCTCTACCAATTATGTCAAAAGATTGCACAAGCGGAACACCTGCTTTCATCATAGTTGCAATTTGCCGGGAAAAAATCGCAACGTCCTTAGGCTCAATGGGTTTACCCTTACCACCTCCAAAAAGTGGCTGAGCTTTTTTTTGTACCTTTATTGGGCTAATACCTTGCTTCCGCAATTGTGCTTTTACAATAGCTGGAGTCTCCGCAAGCATTTCGCCTTTCACTTTTTGACCTTTTTTGTCTGCTCCTTCCCATCCATAACTAAATTGCTTAGGAGCTTTAGCCGCTTTTGCGCGCTTCCTTCCAGGTCTCTGCTCTTTCTTTATTGCTTCTACAGCCATAATGAAATCCTATAATCTCTAATGCTGAGTAACTCTGTTTACTTCTTCCAAAGACGTTATGCCTTGCTTTACTTTAAGTAACGCAGAGCGATGTAAATCATTAACGCCTTCTTTAGCTGATTGGTCACCTATATCAATGGCATTTCCGCCTTCCATTATAATTCTACCCATCTCTTCGGATAGTTTCATAACTTGATATATACCTACTCGTCCTTTATACCCATTTGTGCAACTATCACAACCAACTGGTTCAAAAATTTGAAAAGTACCTACTTCTTCTTCTTTAAATCCGGCGTCTATTAGCACCTCATTAGGCAAAGTGACACCATTCTTACATTTTTCACAAAGTCTTCTGGCTAATCTTTGAGCGATTACTAGGTTAACACTAGTCGCAAGATTAAAAGGAGCTACACCCATATTAACCATTCGGGTTAAAGTTTCTGGGGCACTGTTAGTATGCAAAGTAGATAGTACTAAGTGCCCTGTTTGGGCCGCCTTTATGGCTATTTCCGCTGTTTCGAGGTCTCGAATCTCACCGACCAGAACAATATCCGGATCTTGTCTAAGAAAAGCCCGAAGAGCGGTAGCAAAAGTTAGACCCTGCTTGGGATTAACGTTTACTTGATTCACCCCTTCTAAATTAATTTCAACTGGATCTTCGGCAGTTGAAATATTTCTCTCAGGAGTATTGATTATATTAACTGCGGTATAAAGCGAAACCGTTTTTCCGCTCCCTGTAGGACCGGTAACTAACACCATTCCTTGAGGTTTGTGAATGGCCTCCATGAATAATTCTTTTTGTTCCGGCTCATATCCTAATACATCTATGCCCAATTGAGCACTCGTAGGGTCTAAAATCCGCATTACTATTTTTTCGCCAAACAAGGTAGGTAAAGTACTTACACGAAAATCAATGGCTTTGTTCTTAGACAATTTTAGTTTTATTCGGCCATCCTGGGGCTGGCGTTTTTCAGAA
Organism: Kangiellaceae bacterium; assembly: GCA_026196875.1. Lineage (GTDB taxonomy): Bacteria > Pseudomonadota > Gammaproteobacteria > Enterobacterales > Kangiellaceae > Aliikangiella. Next base: position 65,902 of record JAPHTP010000047.1, on the reverse strand, counting down.
ATATCCAACTTTGACATTACTTTTAAACGAGCGGCAATTCTGGTGCCAAGATTTATTGGAGGACCGGATACTTCTGAAAGAATTCCATCAATCCTAAAACGCACTCTATATCTTTTCTCATATGGTTCAAAATGAAGATCGGACGCTCCTTTTTTAATTGCATCAAGTAGGATTTTGTTAACAAATCTGACAATCGGAGCGTCATCCGCACCAGATGCATCATCATCATCTTCAGGAGTATCATCAACTGTTTCAAGGTCCAAATTATCAAAGTCAGTGTCGTCAAAATCTCCGAGTTCTTCGTTTTCTTTTTCTTCTATTATTCGCTCTATTACTTGGTTGAGTTTGCTTTCTTCAACTAAAACCGCTTCAGTAGTTAACCCTGAGTGGAATTTAAACTCGTCTAATGCGGATAAATTAGTTGGATCTGATACCGCCACGTAAAGACGTTTGCCCCTTTTAAACAAGGGCACCGCATGATGTTTTGTAATTAAATTTTCGCTTATAGAGGAACTGGGAATTTGCTCGGGGTCCATAGAATTGAAATCAAACAGCGGAACTCCGAACTCTAAAGAAGCCGCGTTGGCGATTGTAATAGAATCTACCAACCCATTTTCTACTAAGTAGGGAACCAAATTAGTTTTGCTTTTCTGCGCAGAGCTAAGCGCATCCAATGCTATAGGTTCGTCAATTACTCCATCTTGAATTAACCGCCTAGCTAGGCCGCTTAAAACGATATTGCTTTGAGGTGCTGCCATTTCTAACAATTTTCCAGCTATTTAACCCTTAATTTTAAATCAAAAATACAAAATTGCGAGTTTTAAAATTTGAAACTTTTCCTTAATCTGAGTATAAAGGCATATCCGCCAAAATTCACGTTTTTTATTAAAAAACAAATAGATATCGGCTATAATTCATAAGTTACATTACATTTTTGAGTACTTAGTCATCATTTATCAAAGAGAAAATTCAATTTATGAGTTCTACTATTTCTAAAACCAGCTTAGTAATACCTGCAAAAAATGAAGCTCAGAGCTTAGAAATTCTAATTCCTGCCATCCAAAAAGAATGCCCTGAATTGCTTGAAATAATTGTTGTCAATGATGGATCGACTGATAAAACAGAGGAGATTAGTAGGAATTTAGGGACTGTGGTGGTTAATCATAAATATTCGAGGGGAAATGGCGCCGCAATAAAGTCGGGTACAAGAGCAGCGAAAGGTGAGTATATTTGTTTTATGGATGCTGATGGCCAACATAAAGCAAAGTCAATTAAGCGCTTAATCGATCAAGCGGGAGAAGGGGTTGATATGGTGGTAGGGGCTCGCAGAAAAAACTCACAAGCTGGTATATTTAGGCTAATGGCAAATTTATTTTACAACTGGTTTGCGTCAACAATTACCGGATTTCCAATAGTCGATCTAACCTCCGGGCTTAGAGTTGTTAATAGAAAAAGATTTATGGAATTCTTATATCTTTTGCCGAATGGTTTTTCCTATCCTACGACTATAACAATGGCTTTTCTCAGGTCCGGTTACCAAGTTGGATATATTTATGAAGAGATTTCGCCAGACAGATTGGGCAAGAGTCATATAAGTCCAATAAAAGACGGGCTAAGGTTTTTGATAATAATTTTTAAAATAGGAACTCTTTATTCTCCACTAAAAGTATTTACGCCGATTAGTTTTAGCATGTTTTTAACGGCACTTTCATATTACCTATTTACATTTTTCTCTTATGGACAACTAACAAATATGTCTGTAATACTATTTACAACTTCCGTAATTATATTTCTTATTGGGCTAGTGTCAGAACAGATCACCGCCTTAACTTATATGAAGCAAGAAAATTGAGGTAGAAACTTATAGCGACAAGAGACTATAAACAAATTGATTTCTAAAAATTGTACTGTAGCAATTGTGACTACTTCGTACCCACAAAGTTATGATGGAAGTGAGGCTGCCGGTTCATTTGTTAGTGATTTTGCAGTTAAACTTTCTGAGTCTGGGATTGATGTTGTTGTTGTTGCTCCAAGTAGCGAGAATAATAAAGTTGAAAAACAAGAGAATTTGACTATTTGTCGATTTAAAGTCGACAAGCTACCTCTTTCAAACTTGACAATATACAATCCTCTACAGTGGATTAGTATTGTTAAAACAATACGAAGTGGCGCTCGACAAGTTGAATTAACTTGTCGAGAATATAGCGTGGATCATGTTTTTGCGTTATGGGCAATGCCCAGTGGGTATTGGGCTTATAGAGCTTTTAGAAAACTCAATATTAGCTATTCAATTTGGGCGCTTGGTAGTGATATCTGGAGCTTAGCGAAAATACCCATCGTTAGAAATATACTTGCCAAAGTACTAAAATCTGCGACTGAAAATTATGCTGATGGAATAGAACTGGCTTCGCAGGTTAGAAAAATTTCCGGAAAAAACTGTCAGTTTTTAGCTAGTTCAAGAGAACTCAATGTCTCTGAATTTAAGCAGCTTCGAAAAAATCCACCGTACAAGCTCACATTTATTGGCCGTTGGCATATTAACAAAGGGCCTGATATTTTTCTTGAAGCGCTTGCTATGTTAAGCGAAGTTGATTGGCAGCGAATATCCAGCGTTGAATTTGCTGGTGGCGGGCCGATGGAAGAAACTGTTGTTAGGATAGTAAATCGATTAATAAAAGAAGGAAAGCCAATTAAACGATTGGGCTTTGTTGATAAGAAGCAAGCTAAAGAAATGATTTTAAATACTGATTTCCTAGTAATTCCTTCTAGAATAGAAAGTATTCCTGTTATATTCTCAGATGCGGTTCAATGTTCAACCGCTGTTATATGTACTCCGACTGGAGATTTACCAAAGCTGCTAAATGAAAATATGTGTGGTGAACTGGCTGAGAGTATTTCAAGCGAGTCACTTGCAAGAGCAATTCATAAAGGCCTCTCCCTTGGCCCTTTACAATATCAAAATAATGAAGTACAACTAAAATTAATGTTTTCGCTACGTGAAAATGTAGATAGGTTTGTTAATAGCTTAAAAAATTGAATGTGTTTCATCATTTTATATAAGCGTTGTCTGGCTTAATTATGAAAGTCTACGTGTACAGTGTATAGAGAAAATAAATGTCGATTCTAGAAAGACTAAAAAGAAATAGAATTCTAATTAATAAGGAGTTGACTTCTTACTTAAGGAGAAAATATTTTTCGCCATGTTGTTATGCAGATAGTATTGTTACATCACGAGCACTTGCTGAGCACTTGACGGGTAGGTGTATTGATGTTGGATGCGGTGATTTACCTTATAAAGAGCTCATTGAAAGTAAGGTAGATGTATATGATACCTTAGATATTGAAAAGCGAAGACAAGAAGTCAAATATGTTGCAGATATTCAAGATATGAATATCATAGGTAGCAACGTATATGACTCTGCTTTATGCTTAGAGGTATTGGAACATGTTCCCGACCCATTTCAAGCTGTTTCAGAAATTCATCGAATTCTTAAAAAAGGCGGGAAGTTAGTTTTATCTGTCCCTCACTTAAGTCGTCTGCATGAAGAACCTCATGATTACTATCGCTTTACAAAATATGGTCTAGATTTCATGTTCAAGAGGCAAGGTTTCAAAGTTATTTCCATAGAGCCGGTAGGTGGCTTCTTTTGTTTCGTGGGGCATCAAATTTCGAGTCTTTTATTACTTCCAGTCTGGCATATACCGTTACTAAAAAGTATTATTTATTGGCTAAATAAATGGTTGGTTGTTAGATTTTGTTTTTTTATGGACAAAATTTTTGATAAGCAAAAATTATTTGCAATGGGGTATACGTGCAAATTGGAAAAAATTTAAAATAAGGTCGATTTAACAAGATTTAAAGGTTTTACTTAATCTACTTATTCTAATGTTAAGACACAGAGCAACCGCTGCTAATAGTAAGTCTAGAGAAGTCTGTAAAATGCGAGCAATGATAGCAATTTTAAAAGCCAAAGAAATACCAAAAATATTTGAAAGCAAGAGTATATAAACCCCTTCTGTAACGCCGATTCCAGCAGGAGCAAATATAGCTAATACGCCTGCTTGCATCGCAGCTATGAATGCTGTGATTATTTCTATCATCGCACTCCACGGTGCCAGCCATGCTGCAATAAAAAAGCATAGCGCAACCGCTTTAAAAAATTTCTGAAGTGATATCAGTGCAATGTCTTTGGAAAGCGAAAATGACAGAGTTATTTTTCGCCTATTTAGTTCGAAGTAGATATACGCACTCGCGCAGAAACTTACGAGCAAGATCACTAAACTTACTGAATAGATTTTCTTTAACTCGTCAGTTTCGACCATTCCACTAATAAAAAGTGAACATATAATTAAAAGAATGGACGAAGAAATTATATTTATTAATTGAAAATATAATTGGTAGTATAAAGAATCACGCTTCCGAATATTGGCTAGGCTCTGAGCTTGAACGACAAACCCCAGTACCGATATGCCAAAACCGGGAAAGTATTTTCCAATAGCAGGCAGAAAGGTTAGTACGAAGGCTTTATGCCAACTATGCTCTCCAAGCCCCGTAGTAAAAAAGTTCTTTAGAATTACAACTGAAAATAAACTTGCAATTGCACTAGCTAGTATTCCTAATATAAGAAAAGTAGGGTTAAACGAACCAAAGTTTAAGTCTCCAAACTCAAATTGCTCTAGCAAGATCTTTATTGCATATAAAAGAATAAAAATCCAAATAACGTTAAGTATTAATTTAATACGTTTTGACTTACTGCTAGGCACTATTTCGTCGGTTTTTTCAGTAGCCATACGTATCCAGGAGATAGAAAATAAAAGTACTTAAGAAATATCAATATTAATCTTTGACCCAAACTATTGGGCGTTATTACGTCCGTTGCATAAAATTTCTGCGGAGATCGAATAATTTGAATTGTATAGTCGGTTAGTTCAAATTTTTTTATGAGCTTCTTTAATCCCCAATACGAGAAAAGAGTTTCGTAATAGTGGTCTCCTTTACCCAATATTTTTAAGTACAAGTGAGCTAGAGGTTTAGGCAACCAAGATAAGAAAGGAATTCGTCCGTAGTGAGTTTCGATAACTTTTAATCTATTTGTGGCTCCGAAATAGCATGTACCTGATGGCTTTAACACGCGAAATATTTCACTCATTAATTTATGTGCATCTGGAACATGTTCGTACATCTGATTGCAAATTACAATATCAAATGAGTTTTTCTCGAAAGACATGTTTAGCGCGTCCATAGTATGGTAGTTTATATTGAAAGCTGAGTTGTTTTTATTTGCGAAGTTAATTGCTTTCTCATCAATATCAATGGCGTCAAGGGAAGGGAAGTGCTCTGCGAATATTTTTGACATATAGCCTGCAGAGCACGAAATTTCTAATGTGCTTTTTTCTTCAAAGGAACCCAAGTTATCTAGTAATACTTGTGTTATTTTTTTTGACTTTATCCTTCGCCCTTTTTCATCGTACATATTATGTTGTGCGATGACGTTGTCAGTGTAGTTATATTGATAATTATCTTGTTTCATGTTTTTTATCTCTTTATCGAGAATGCATGGTGTACTGGTGGAAGAAAAGGAGCAAGCTTTATCGGTTGGTATTTTACGCTTTTGAATTGGTTAGTAAGTGTATTTTCGAGATCGGCTTTATTAAAGTAAGTCACATCACCTCCAGTAGCACTCGCATTTTTTCTTTTTGTTAACTTTCTCCAAATTAACTGGAATTCTATCGCGGGCTCTATACAAATTAGAGTTCCGTTTGGTTTAAGCATCGACAGTAATTTATCGACTGTTAGTCCCAATTTATTTTTATCTATGTACATTAGGATTGTAACTGCGATAATATGGTCAAATGACTTGACCGGAGAGTAATCTTGAATAGAGCCACAGAAACACGGGCCAATCATTTGACGATAGTTTTGTGAAAATTCAGAGGAAAGCTCTACACCCTCAATACTAACGTGAGGATTTTGATTCTGAATTTCCAAAGAAACCCTTCCGTACCCGCAGCCCACATCCAAAATATTTGTTTCAAGCCTAGTTGAAACGTTGCTTAGAATAAAGTCAATGTGGGCATTATGAATCTTATTGTTAAGCCAATTAGGAAATCGTTTGAACAAAACTGCTTTTTTAGTAGGCCCTAAAGAGCGAGCTCTTTCGTCCCAGTCATCTTTTAAAGTCATCCAATATTCCCGTAGCCAAGTTTAATCATCATGTCTTCTATTTGAGGTAAAATTCTTTCGACTAGTTGTCTATTTTGCTTTTTCCATTTGTCCTCTAGAGTGATATTGTCCGGTGAGTTGATTACAGGTAGGTTCTTCATTGCGCTAAGAGGGTAGGACTGTACGTCTAGTTCTAGAAACTCCAAGATTTTTACTATATACTCTTCTGGTGAGTTCGTTAGATCTTCCAGTTTCATTATTTTTATACGATCCTTATACTTTGGCTTGTTGATTTCTAATTGCAAAGCCGAATGGCAAGACAACCATTGAAACGCACATACATCCTCTAATTTACTCGTCACATAATTTTGCCAGTTGGGAGGAAGCATAAATTTCCAGCCTTGGTGTTCATAACCCTTAATATCTAACTCCATTGGTACATCGTAAGTGAAAAATCGTGTGGGGTTTTTCCACCCATTTATTAATGAGTTAATAGAGTTTCTACCGTCTCTGATAGGGTAGATAATTTTAGCATCTGGAAATATTTCATTTATATATGATAGTCGAAAGCAATTACTTGCTGTTTTATCTAAGATGCGTTTTTGTTTTTGATGTCTTGTAATCGCACGTTTAAATATTGGGAAAAGCTGTTTGTAAATGGGTCTAAGGAGCTTTCGTATTTTCCTACTTCTCTTGAAACCCCAAATAAAACCAGTGTTATCAACTTTCTGCCAAAAACTTGCGGGCATTAAGTATTCGTCAAACATTGATTTGATTTTTTCTTTCGCTTGTTCAGTCACATCTTCTGCTAGTGCTACTTCTGACTTCCAATCGTTTAAAGAAGGATGGCAAAAGGTATCCCAAATCATGTCTGATTCACTCGGCAGCGACCAAACATCTGGGTGACTTCTTATTATTTTCTGAAATAGGGAGGTGCCAGATCGAGGAGCACCAATTATAAATATAGGTTTATTAAATTCCATGTAAAATATTCGTAGTTTTAGTGTTAAAAAATGTAGTGCTTTGTAATATATGTGTCTTATAGATATTAATCTACTTCATTATATATCTTGCGCAATGCGTTAATAACCCTGGATTGTTCGGTTTCTGTAAGTGCGGACGAAAGCGGCAAACTCAAGGTTTGTTGTCCAAACTTATCTGCGACAGGTGTCTTGTTTTCTGTGGGCAAATTTTTCTGGTAATAATCATGTGACATTATGCTAAGGTAATGAACACCGACACCTATACCAAGAAGATGCAATTTTTGTATGAGTTGATCTCTATTTATGCCGTAATTGTCCTTTACAAGTATAGGATATAAATGATAACTAGCTTTGTCACCTTTTGAAGGACTAGGAGGGTGTTTAATTGGGAGGTCTTTTAACATTTCCAGATATCTTTGGAACTGCGCAGCTCTAACTATATGGTTTTGATCAATTCTTTTTAATTGATGAATCCCAATGGCTGCTTGAATATCCATCATATTGTATTTATAGCCGGGGAATACTACCTGGTAGTGTTTGTAACCATCATCACTAAATCTTTTCCAAGCATCTTTACTTATCCCGTGTAATGCTAACATCTTGATTTTGTCTATATCATCTTTGTTCTTCGCAACTACCATACCACCTTCTCCAGTGGTCATATTCTTAGTGACATAAAAACTAAAGCATCCGAAGTCTCCTATAGTGCCCAATTTCTTGCCTTGATACTCACTTTCTACAGCATGAGCGCAATCTTCTATAACTTTTAAGCAATGATTATTTGATATTTTCATTATCTGATTCATGTCACATGCATTTCCTGCAAAGTGCACGACCACTATGGCTTTGGTTTTTGCTGTTATTTTTTTCTGAATATTTAGTGGACAAATGTTGTAGGATGTTGCATCAATATCTGCGATTACCGGTGTTGCTCCGGAATGAATGATGGCGTTAACAGTTGCGCAAAAAGTCATTCCAGTTGTAATAACCTCGTCTCCTGGACCTATACCGGAAGCAATTAAGGCTAAATGTAATGCTGCAGTACAAGAATTCACTGCTGCGACCATTGAACTATCTATATTTTTGTATTCTGCAAAATTTTGCTCAAATTGGTGGACTTTAGGGCCACTACCCAACCATGCGTTTTTCATGCTGTCGACAACTTCTTCGATTTCAGCTTGTTTGATATCTGGTTTGCCGTAAACAATATAGCCAGTGTTTTTCAAGTGATAATCCTATAAAAGTGATTAGTATTTCTATTTCTAATACGTAGTTTATATGAAATTGAGTCTCCAAGTCGTGTAGCCAGATCAATATTGCATGTTGAAATATAATTCGAGTCTACACTAAGGCTTGAAAAGCCAGATTACTCTCCACTATGTATATTATTTTTCAGAACTTTATATTTTTCGGTTAGTTCTTTACTAATAAATTTAAGTTGCGTTGTTTCCAGAGATTTAGCTTCGTTAACATATTCTCTTTTTAAGTCAGAATCATTTAGTTTGATAGCTAATTCTAGCTTGAGTATCGAGGTAGCTATAAAAGCTCCCAGTTCGGACGACATGTTGGCATATTTAAGAGCGGCTTCGAGCTCATTGTTTAGGTGTAGGAGTTTTGCTTTATGAAAGTAAAGCCATTGAAGCCCTGACGTTTTCCGAATATCGGGATTCCGTTCTAAATCTGAAACGATGCGAATAAGAGTAGCAGTTGAGAGAGTGTTGCACTTATCAATTTCTTTTAAGGAAACTATTTCTGACAAAGAACTAGAGTAAATCAAGTCTATATCCGAACTATCTAGTCCAGAAGCAAGGCTTTTAATATCATCTGGCGGAGTGTTAAAATAACACTGCATTTGAATAAGCTTTATTCGAGTTCCGGTACTTTCAGGATCAGATAAAAGCGCTTGAATTAAAAATCTTCGCGCTTCGACTGGGGAATTGTAATCTATAAGCCAAGTATCTGCTGCTTTGTGTTGAGCTCTCATGGAAGTGGGGTTTTCAAGAGCCCAATTTGTATATAACTTAAGTTTATCACCCCAAACAAAAGCACTCGTCATAGTCACAAATGCTGTCAATACCAAATATGGGGTGAATAGAAAGGTCTTAACTTTACTGTTCTTATCTTTAAGTTCGATAGCGCATTGAATAACAATGAAAATCAGACAGAGTGAGGGTAAGTAATTTCTATGTTCGAAATATAGCTCGAGGGGTAAAATAGTCGACTCTAGAGTATGACCTAGTAAGAAAAATAAAATGGCTAACGAAAGAAAGGGGCGCCTATGCCTACTTATTAACGCAAAGGTTAGTAATAGTACTAATGCTATAATAGAAAAAAAAGTTGAGATAGGTGAAAAAAGTCCTCTAGATACTTGGTAGTTATCATGAAATAGTCCCATTCCTCCTGCTTTAGGAAGAAAAATCCTGTGAAAATACTCTAAGAGTATTCTAGCTTCTGTTAATAATCGCTCATATAAACTAAATCCTCTTTTTTCCCAAGAGATTGCATATTGCGCACTATTTAGTAAATAAATTAAAACAATAAATATCAAAGGCCCTAAAAGAAGCGCTAATTGCCAGTAATTTGCTTTTTGTTTCGTGTGTGATAGTTCCTTTTGAAACAAAGTATAATTAAGAGAAAAAATAAATAGTGGTAACAGAATGGCTGTTTCCTTTGAAAGTATTCCCAAAAAGCCAATACACGCTAGAGAAAGAATTTGGAAAGTAAATGGCTTGTTATAATCAAAGCGGTGATTAACAATGTAGCGAGAATAAGTCACTAGTCCTAGAAGAGTGAATGTTCCAGCTAAAAGTGTCATGCGTTGTACTACGTGCAATATGGATGTTAAATGTATCGGGTGTAACAACCAAATTAGTGCAGCCCAAAATGCAACACTGTTAGACAATTTGAAGGTGTTGTTCTTATTATGAATTGTAATAATGTACTTAACCAATAAATATACAAGCCAAGCATTGAGCGTGTGAATTAACACATTTGTTACTTTAAAAGGGAAAGGGTCTGTTGGCCAATTTTGCCCATTAAAAGTAAAAGTTGCTAAAGTCAAGGGGCGTCCAAGTTGACTACTAATTCCCTCGCTTACAAATAGCCACCAATTTGTAAAATTGTTAATGCCACCGTTCAGTTGAAGAAGCGACAGACTTGCAAAGTCGTCAAATACAAAAGGACCGCTCGTTGCAGGCCAATAGATGATTAATCCAATTATTATAAAGGATAGTAGTGCAAGGAATGGTGAAGAGATATATTTTGTCGGCTGAATTGTCATTTAGTTCTTCTTAGGCAGCGGAGGTATAAGTTTGTTCAACTATAAGCACATTGGAAGTTGCTCAGAGAGTATAGTATTAAAGTAAAATGGAGAAGGAAAAATAGATATTAGACTTAGTATTTATTTACCAAAAGCTAAGCTTGTTTCGGACTTTTGTTGTATTAATCGTTTTGCAGAAAATAAAAAAAGGCTAAGAAACTTAGCCTTTTTTAAAAAGAAAAACCGAAATTAACGGCATTCCGCAGGAACGTATTGAGCATTAGATGTTGTTGAACATGCCCAAGTAGTACCACTAGTGCCAGAGGTTGGAGTTAAAGTAATATTAATTGCGCCGACTCCGCCAATTCCATGTGTTACAGTTGAAGTTAGTGCTCCAGTTCCAGCCGCACATGCTAAAGACGTAATATTAACTGTGCCTTGTTGTACTCCCGCGCAAGGGCTAACGTTGTTCGCTAGGTTTTCTGATACTGTCGCCTTAGCACCACTAGCAATTACAACACCTTCAGAAACTTTCGCACGAATTGTGTAATCCTGGTAAGCAGGAAGTGCAATCGCTGCCAAAATACCGATAATCGCAACAACGATCATTAATTCAATCAAAGTAAAACCAGATTGTCTTCTAATCATTTTTAAATACCTCAGTTCAGTTAGTTAGGATTTGAGTCTTTGGAAACCGCTTTTTTAAAAGTAGTCGATTTCCTTAAATTCACAAGAATTCTATTCTTAGTTATCCTATAGCAACCATAATGCCAACTTAAATTAAATCTTACTTAAACTGTGAAGCCAGTCCCAAAAATAGTTGGAGTTGGTGGTTTTTTGGCCGAAAAAATATAAAAATCAACTACTTACATAAGAGAAAACAGGGAGAGTTGTGAACTTCTATTACTCTTAGTTGCTTATTTATAGTTATTATGAGATTGAGGTGGTGTAAATTAGCGGCACTAGTGACAAAAAGTGTCACAAGTTGAGCCTGGTTTACTGACATAAATTGTTACATCGCCTGTTTTTCAAGCTGAACTCTAAGGGACAAGTCCAGGGCACTAACATTTTTAGTCAAAGCGCCAACAGAAATATAGTCCACTCCGGTTCCTGCAATCGACCTTATTGTGCTCAAGTCCACATTGCCTGAAGCTTCAAGTTTTGCCTTATTTTCGTGAGCATTCCTTAACTTGACGGCTTCAAGTGTTTGTTCGATAGAAAAATTGTCTAACATGACCACTTGTGCCTTACCATTTAGAGCTTCACTAAGTTCGTCGAGATTTTCAACCTCGATTTCAAGTAGTTTATTGGGATGGTTTGATACCGCGGCTTTTAAAGCTTGAGTAATTCCGCCACAGGCCATGATGTGATTTTCCTTAATAAGGTAAGCGTCTGAAAGGCCTATTCTGTGATTGGTTCCGCCGCCACAAGTTACCGCGTATTTTTGACCGAAGCGCATTCCCGGGATGGTCTTTCTGGTATCAAGTATCTTACTGTCGGTTTTTTCTATCTTTGCAGCATATTTGGCGGTAATGGTCGCGGTGGCGGATAGAGATTGCAAGAAATTCATGGCACTTCTTTCGCCGGTTAGCAATTTACGTGCGTTACCTTCGAACTCGCAAAGACAGTCGCTGGCCTTAATCGAATCACCGTCTTTGAAATGCCATTTGAGTTCTAAGTCTCCCGGAAGTAGCTCAAATATGGTTTCAACCCAACGTACGCCGCATAAAACTCCATCTTCACGTGTGATTAATTTGGCTTTAGCCAGGCCATCATGTGGGATTAGTTCAGCTGTTATGTCCTTGTTATCTCTGCCCGCCAAGTCTTCGTCTAATGCAAATTGGCACATCTGGCTAATTTCATGCGAAAGAAGTTTGTTAAATAACTGTTGATCCAAAATGCTAGATCCTGCTGGTTAAAGTGGCGCTATTCTATCAGTTAGCGACGTTGCCGCAAGTCTCACGGTTACAGATGTTGTCGTAGGGTCAGATTGTTGCCTTTTTGGGTGAATTCCAGTTCTTTTAGGACGCTCATACCAAGTAATATCTCTTCTCCTTGCATGTTAGGAATAATCGAAGCTGGTACGTCGTAAAGAGTAATATCCCCAATGGAAAGTTCATTAATGGTTGTCGAGTAGGCTGTAGTGGTGCCATTAGCTGTGCGGCTATGATGTTGCCTTCCTCGTCGTAAAGCGTAGGTCTGTTCTAACTCTCCGGGAATTGCTACGACAGTTGCGCCTGTATCGAGCAAAAACAATGCATTACGCCCATTAACCTTACCACCACTTAGGTAGTGTCCTTGGCGGTTGCGTTTTAAATTAACTTCGATATATGAGTCGGCTCTAGCACTCGTTGGAGTAGAGTTGGGGTTGTGTTGTTTTTCTTCCCAAGCACCAAAAAACATGGTGAGCAAGACTAAACCCATAATCCAGGCTACGAAGATCATACGTTTGCCGAATCGGGTAGTCGTTTGATCGTCATACGAATTTTGAGAGTCATTATTCTCACTCATTGTATTTAGTCCTGTTTTGCATTACACCAGTCTGTCCCGCATTTTTAGCTGTGCTCATTATTACACGGGATTCTAATATAGATAATTGTAATTATATCAAGTAATTAGGTTGTATGTCACAATACACGATGAAGTTCAATTTTTTACACAATTGAGGTCACTAAAAAGTATCTAACGGCTATACTTAAATAGGTACAGTGCGTTTTCTTTTAGCGTTCTAAAATTCTTGATAATCGCTTGTGGAGATAGAATATAACCAATTTTGTTTAATTAATCTCGTTTTAGGGATTCTTTTAAATAACGTGTTGGTTTAATCGCTTAGAATGCAAGAGTAAACCCAGTAGTCTGATTTGAGCTTGTTGATCTCTAGAAAGGAGCTCATTTCTTATCAAAATTAATTTCAAGTAAGCAAATTTAGGTAAGCGTTGTGGGTAATAATTGTGGGTAATAGCCGAAATATTGTCGATTTTTCTCATGAGAATGTCGATTCAAAAGATAGTAAAAGCGATATAAAGCTCTCAACTTCTATCGAAGATGTTCTCGAATTATTTCTAAATGAACTTGAATTACGTCTAAATAAACTTTATGCGGATGTAGATGATCACTTGTTTGACAAGTCCGGAAAAAGTGATGACAGTAGTCATTTTGCTGCGCTTAGAGAACTCAGGGTGAAAAAAAATGAGTCTATTGCAGTATTTAAAGATGAAGTTAGCAATGGATTCGCGAATTCGTTAGCTAAAGAAGTAGGGAATGAGACATATATCGTAGAGGAAGTTTCTTATGAGCAATTAGCCCTTGTTGAAGAGAATGACCTTGAAGAGCGTATTGCAATCGATACCATGGTTAATAGAGCTGACAAGGCGAACAAAGTGGCCTTGGCAAATATCGCAAAACGTCTAGATGCTCTCTGCCCAAATAAAACTATCACAGATGATAACAACCCGTTTGTCCCTGAAGGCGTTTGCTCAGCCTTTAATTTATCTTTATCTAAAATGGAGTTAAGTACCGAGTTTAAGTTGGTCTTATATAAGTTTTTTGATCGTACACTTATCCACTTTCTCGACGTAATTTATGAAAAAGTAAATGCGTATTTTATCGACAATGGGATCCTGCCCGATTTAAAGAATATTCCGGTTTCGCCAGTAAAAAAACAAAGTTACCACTATGATGAGTTTAAGCAAGATCCGATTGACTCGGTTAGTCCTACACCAGTGAGTCAACCTTCAGAACAGGGTTCTACCTTACCACATGCAGAATCTGCTCATTTGAGAGATGGAACATTGACCCAACCTGCCCAAGATTCTTCATCTGGTTCTGAGCCATCGATTCGAGCTTCGGCAGATAATAAGGAAATTGTTGGACTACTGCATGAGCTACTTGCTTTCAGACGGGGTGCGCAAACAGAAGCTGTGCCACAAGCGGTAGAGACGCCTCATTTGATAGGGCTATTGTCAAATATTCAGCAGTCAGAGTCAGCTGCACAAAGTAACCAGGTTCTCGATATACGTTCGCAAATTAGTACGCTCCTGCCGTCCGAAATAAGCAGTCAGTTAGCAAGCGGTGCTCTTGGACAGGCCAATGATGACATGATCGATGTCGTCACTATGTTGTTCGATTTCATTTTGGACGATGAAAATTTACACGCCGAAATTAAAGCCGTAATTGCTAGATTGCAAATACCAATTTTGAAAGTTGGACTGGCAGATAAATCATTCTTTTCAAACCGTAAACACTCGGCGAGATTATTGTTAAATGAACTTGCTCATGCCGGACTTTCTTGGGAGCCTGACGACGTAAACTCTGAGCCGATGTTGACTAAGATTAAACAAATCGTAGAACAAATTTGTAATGAATTTAGTGATGACGTTTCAATGTTTGATAAGTTGCTTGATGACTTTAGTGGATTCAAAAACGATTTTAGAAAGCGAGCCCAAATTTTTGAGAAACGGACGCGCGAAGCGGAGGAAGGAAAAGCAAGAGCAGAGTCTGCTCGCTCAAAGGTAAACTCAGAAATTAGACGTATCTGTCAACGTAAACTAGTACCTGACGTTGCTAAACAGTTGTTAAAGACAGCTTGGGTCCATGTAATGTTTTTAGAGAGCTTAAAAGAAGACGATGAAGGCTGGGAGAAAGTCTCTAAATTAGCCCAAATGCTGATATGGAGCTTACAACCTGTCAAAGAACAAACAAGGCTCGACAAGTTAAAGAAAATGGTTCCTGTTTTGATAAAAAACTTGAAGTTAGGTTTTGACAAAATTTCTTTATCTCAAATTGAAGCTTCAGCACTTCTAGACAGGCTTGAAGATGAACACCGTAAAATAATTACTGACGCAAAAGTTTATATAGAAGAAAATTCAAAAGACGAAATAATTAGACTTAAGCCTGCCGATCCATTTGAAAAAGTGGAACAACAACCCGAAGTTGAAGATGAGCCTGTTATCGAAGAAATTGCTGTCGAAGAAATCGCTTTTTCGGCTGAAGAGATTGGCCAAACCAATCTTCAAGTTGAACATGCTATGGAAATTAGTGAAGAGAGCAAAAACGCTGTTGCAAATTTTAGCGCGGGTAGTTGGTTCGATTTAAAAGTCAATGACGAGTACAAGCGGGCCAAGCTGGCGGCACGAATTGTCTCAAGCGGCAAATTTATTTTTGTCAATCGAAGCGGTGTTAAGCTTGCTGAGTATCTAACTGACGGACTAGCTGCCGCTTACCAAATTGGCGATTTAAAAGTACTAGACGATGAAGCGCTATTTGATAGGGCACTCAAATCAGTAATTTCAAATCTACGGGCAATGAAAGCTGAAGCTAGCTAATCTCAGTCTAAGTTAAATTAATCCCTATCTTGCTTTAATTCGATTTGCAGGCTTGCTATGCTGCCTGTCACCTTAATTCCTTATAAATATGAATGATGATTCAGGATGGTTGGTTGTTCGGAGCGAAGCGAGTGGTTAGTCCTCACTTCAATCAAAGGCCGGATAATTCGGAGGTTTCACTGCTAGTTATCCACAATATCAGTTTGCCGCCATTTAATATGTGTGGGACTTTTGTGGAGCAGTTTTTTGAAGGAACTTTAGATTTTGACTCTTATCCCGAATTAGGTGAGCTCAAAGAGCTAAGGGTTTCTTCTCACCTTTATATCCGAAGAAGTGGGGAAATCATTCAATTTGTCCCATTTCATCAACGAGCTTGGCACGCCGGTGTTTCTCAGTTCCAAGGCAAAGACAACTGCAATGATTTTTCAATCGGGATCGAATTAGCCGGGGCAGATCAAATACCTTATACGGGGGTACAGTACCAAAGCTTGGCTAGAGTTACTAAGGTTATCCAGGCGGAATTTCCCTTAATTCATAATTCTAATATTGTAGGGCATAGCGATATCGCTCCTGGTAGGAAGACTGATCCCGGTGATAGCTTTAATTGGTCCAGATATAAGGGACTTCTGGAATGAATCGCAGGCGGTCTTCCGACCACTGATATAGGGATCTGATTTTTAAGCTAAAATCAGTTATTATCCGAGCAATAACAACTAGCTAACCTGGGACTGGTTAAACAACGTGAACGGGTTAAACAACAGAGTGGTAAACTGAATGGCTCTTTTATCTGTCCTTATAGTGTTTTCCTTAGAGTTCTATTTTCGTTGGGGCGCTGAATTACGATCATTCTCTTGGTTCGAGGGATATGTAGAGAAAATTGAAGCCCAGTTTGGTGACAAAGAATTCTACCTCACTGGTGCAGGGACCTTACTTGTAGTCGTTCTTGTTCCTTTCCTCCTTTTTCTTGTTGTAACTGCGTTCAGCGGCCCAATTTACTATCTCTTAATGTTTATCATATCCGTTGGGGTTTTGTTTTACTGCCTTGGACCAAAATCTCTTGAGGCATCTTTCGAGCGGTATACGGAAGCGATGGAAAGAGATGATCAAGAGGCGGCTTATTTGATCATAGAAAAAGAAGCTGAAGATCAAGACCTGCCCAAAGGCGATGAATTAATCAGAAATGCAACCAGAACGATTCTAATCGAAGCTAATAAACGATATTTCGGGGTAATTTTCTGGTTTATATTTCTTGGTCCATTCGGCGCATTGGGATATAGGCTTTCGCATATATATTACTTACATTGTTTGAAGCATCAAAAAAATGAGCATCTAGCAATCATGAGTCGCAGTTTGCACTGGATTGATTGGGCTCCTGCCCGTCTTTCAAGTTTCCTTCACTTGTTAACCGGTGATTTCGTTAACGGATTTTATCGCGCTAAAGATTACTTCAGTGACTTTTCAGCAAATAACAACCATGTTTTGAGTGAAATCGGCGTTGCAGCATTAGGTTTGCAGATGGGCGTATCTGACGGAGACCTTAAGGAAAATCGTCAAGCACTGCAAATGGTTTACCGTACAGCAATTATTTATTTAGTAGTAGTCGCTCTGTTATCCCCCTTATCCATCTGGTAAATCTTTTTAATCAATATATTGGAGCGCATTGAGGAATAAAAAATGCGCTCTAGCTTAAGCCTGCATAGTTAGCTAGGCTAACTTCTTTGTGGTGAGTTTGGTATGAATTTTGAAGTTCCTTATGAGCTGCCAAAATGCAGTGCGTACTAAACTCTGCACTGAAGTTATTATTGTTAGTATGGCTAAATATTGAGTCAGGGCTCTTGGTGTGTTATTTTGTGCGCCATAATACGCCTTGGAAGACTAAGATTAATTTAGTTTGCGTCAATTGAATAAAGTTAGTAGAGCGAATTAATTGTAGCTATGTTTGATTTGTTGTTTGCTGACAGGAGGCTTATCAATTGATAAAACTGCAGTTATAAATATCGCTGCTATACTTTTTATCGCAGTTCTTGTTCCTGCCACGATCTAACGGAACATGCCGTCTCTCAAGATAAATAATCAAAACTATTCCACGAGGAATCTAATGTCTGAACAAACGTCTGATCTGAAGCAAGATGTCGATCCTATCGAAACTCAGGAGTGGCTTGACGCGCTGGAAGCGGTTCTAGAAGAAGAAGGGGCTGAACGCGCCCATTATTTGCTTGAAAAGTTAATCGATATGGCTAGACGCTCCGGAGCTCACTTACCTTATTCTGCTACCACAGCCTATTTAAATACCATTCCTACATCGAAAGAAGCTTTGATCCCCGGCGATCAAGAAATGGAGCAGCGTTTACGTTCGATTATTCGTTGGAATGCAATTGCTTTGGTCCTTCAGGCCAGCAAAAAAAATAAGGAGCTAGGTGGTCATTTATCCAGTTTCGCTTCTTCGGCAACCCTATATGATGTTGGTTTTAATCATTTCTTTCATGCTGCCAATGGCCAAAGAGAAGGAGATCTGATCTATTACCAAGGCCATTCTTCTCCTGGAATATATGCGCGCGCTTTCCTTGAAGGCCGTATTAATGAAGATCAGATGAAAAATTTCCGCCAAGAGGTGGATGGTAATGGTTTATCTTCATACCCGCATCCCTGGCTAATGCCGGACTTCTGGCAATTTCCGACCGTGTCTATGGGTCTAGGACCCATCCAGGCAATTTATCAAGCAAGATTCCTTAAGTATTTACAAGACCGTGGTCTTTCAAACACCCAAGATAGAAAAGTATGGGCGTTTATGGGAGACGGCGAAATGGATGAGCCGGAGTCATTGGGCGCGATTTCCCTAGCTGGGCGTGAGAAATTAGATAACTTGATATTCGTTATCAACTGTAACCTACAAAGGCTCGACGGGCCGGTACGTGGCAACGGCAAGATTATTCAAGAATTGGAAGGTGATTTCCGCGGCGCAGGTTGGAATGTTATCAAGGTGATTTGGGGACGTTATTGGGATCCACTTATTGCTCGTGATGTAGAAGGTAAGCTTCTCAAAGTGATGGAAGAAACGGTAGACGGTGAATACCAGAACTATAAATCGAAAGGCGGTAAGTTCACCCGTGATTTCTTCTTTGGTAAAGATCCTGCGTTACTTGAAATGGTTGCTAACATGTCTGATTCAGATATCTGGCGCCTCAATCGTGGTGGCCACGATCCAACCAAGGTTTACGCAGCTTATCATTCTGCGGTGAACCACAAAGGACAACCAACTGTTATTCTTGCCAAGACTGTAAAAGGATATGGTATGGGTGAGAGCGGTGAAGGGAAAAACATTTCTCACCAAGTTAAGAAAATGAACGTCGAAGCATTGAAACAGTTTCGTAACCGTTTCAATGTGCCAATTTCGGATGATCAACTAGAAGAGGCCCCTTTCTATCATCCGGGAGAAGATAGCCCGGAGATTAAATATCTAAAAGAAAGAAGAGCTGCTCTTGGAGGTTATTTGCCTGCACGCCGTGCTAAATCAGCATCGCTGGAAATTCCACCAATGAAAGCCTTCAGTGCAATTACCGGTGGTTCAAATGGGCGTGAGATTTCAACTACCATGGCATTTGTAAGAATCCTCAATGTGCTCATCAAAGACAAAGAAATTGGTCAGCGTATTGTGCCAATTATCCCAGATGAAGCACGCACTTTTGGTATGGAAGGTATGTTCCGTCAGGTTGGGATTTATTCTTCGGTCGGACAGCTTTATGAGCCAGTAGATTCTGATCAGGTAATGTATTACCGCGAAGACCAGAAAGGGCAAATTTTAGAAGAAGGTATCAACGAAGCGGGAGCAATGTCCTCCTGGATCGCTGCGGCAACAAGTTATTCGAGCAATAACTTGCCAATGATTCCTTTTTATATTTACTACTCCATGTTTGGATTCCAACGTATCGGCGACTTAGCTTGGGCGGCAGGTGATATGCAAGCTCGTGGGTTCTTAATCGGTGCGACTTTCGGTAGAACAACCCTTAACGGTGAAGGTCTTCAGCACCAGGATGGACATAGTCATTTGCTGGCCTCCACTATTCCTAACTGTGTCAGTTATGACCCAACTTTTGGATATGAGCTTGCCTTAATCGTTCGCGATGGCATGCGCCGTATGTACGAAGAGCAGGAAAATGTTTTCTACTATATCACCACGCTCAATGAAAATTACGTGCATGGAGAAATGCCGAAGGGTGCTGAAGAAGGCATTATCAAAGGTATGTATTTGCTGCAACAAGGTAAAAAATCTAAAGCGAAGAAAAAGCCAGCGCGAGTTCAACTGCTAGGTTGTGGCGCGATTCTTCACGAAGTGATTGCCGCTGCAGAATTGCTAGAAAAAGACTTTAATGTGGTTTCCGATATTTGGAGTGTAACCAGCTTTAATGAATTGGCGCGGGATGGGCAAGCCGCAACTCGCGAGAATTTGTTCAATCCAGAAGCTAAAAAAGCAACGCTCAGTTATGTTGAAGAATGCTTAGCAGGTCAAGAAGGGCCGGTAATTGCATCGACTGATTCGATGAAATCATATGCAGAACAGATTCGGGCTTATGTTCCTGGTAGATATAGCGTATTAGGAACGGATGGTTTCGGGCGTAGTGATAGTCGAGAAAATTTGCGCCGCTTCTTTGAAGTCGATCGCTTCTATGTTGCCATCGCTGCACTTAAAGCGCTAGCCGATGAGGGAGTCATCAGCACGAAAGAAGTGAGTAAGGCGATTAAACTTTATAATATTGACGTAAACAAACCTAACCCACTATTTAGTTAATCGGAGGCATTGGCAATGAGTAATTTAATTCCAGTCAATGTCCCTGACATTGGTGATGTAAGCGACGTCGATATTATCGAAGTATTAGTTTCTGTTGGCGATACTATCGCCAAAGAGGATTCTTTGATTACCTTGGAAACAGACAAAGCAACCATGGATGTACCTTCAAATCAAGCAGGGGTAGTAAAAGCTATCCATGTTAATGTGGGCGATCAGGTGTCTCAAGGCGATTTAATTCTAGAGATCGAAGCGAGTGGCGAAGCTGAGGCTCCTTCTGAGAAGGCAGCGCCTGCGGTAACTGAAGAAGTTAAGCCGGAAGCTCCGTCTGCGACAACAACTGAAGCTGAACCTTCAGCTACTCCCGCGCAAGCTGAGTCAGAAGAAAAAGATCTCGTGGTGCCGGATATTGGAGATGCAAGCGACGTTGATGTAATTGAAGTGTTATTTGGCGAAGGTGATTCGGTTGAAAAAGAACAAGGGTTGATTACTTTGGAAACCGATAAAGCCACCATGGATGTACCAAGTCCTGATGCAGGAACGGTTGTGTCCGTTTCTGTTAAAGTTGGTGATAAAGTATCTCAAGGTGACGTAATTGGTCGCATTAAAACTTCAATTGCGACAGTTACGGAATCAGCTGCCGCACCAGTTGAGCATGTAACAAGCTCCACACCAGCGTCTGCTGCACCCGCGCCAAAAAGTGTTCCTTCGAATCGTACTGCGCCAGTGCCAGAGCATCCACAGATGAAGAAAAAATCGTCCGGCGGGGTCGTACATGCCAGCCCTGCGGTAAGGCGGTTTGCGAGAGAGTTAGGCGCTGACTTAGCAAAAGTAAAAGGTTCGGGTCCTAAGGGGCGTATCCTCAAAGAAGATGTGCATAAGTTCATCAAGTTTGAACTATCGCGTCCTAAGGCAACTGCCGCAACCGGGGCGTTCTCGACGCCGCAAATGCCTGAAGTTGATCATGCAAAATGGGGAGAAGTTGAGACCAAGCCACTGACGCGAATTCAGAAAATCAGTAGTGTTAACTTGCACCGCAACTGGATTTCGATCCCACATGTGACTCAACATGAAGATGCAGATATTACCGAGTTAGATGCTTTCCGTAAGTCTATGAAAGAAGAAGCGGCTCGCGATGGAGTTCGTTTAACGCCTTTGGCATTTATTATGAAAGGCTTAGTTCATACCTTAAAAGCATTTCCGAAATTTAATTCGTCACTTGCCAACGATGGTGAGAATTTAATCATCAAGAATTATTACCATATTGGGGTGGCGGTCGATACGCCTAACGGTTTGACAGTTCCAGTAATCCGTAACGTCGATCAAAAGGGCATCTACGAATTAGCTAATGATCTAGGTGAAATCAGCGCCAAAGCAAGGGAAGGAAAGCTGTCTGCAGATGATATGCAGGGTAGTAGTTTCACCATTTCATCTCTTGGCGGAATAGGTGGTACTGCCTTTACTCCTATTGTAAAATGGCCCGACGTCGCCATCCTGGGACTTTCACGCAATAAAATGCAACCAGTTTGGAACGGCAAAGAATTTGTACCTAGGCTAATGTTACCTATGTCTCTGTCTTATGATCATCGAGTCATTGATGGCGCAGATGCGGCAAGATTTTCGGTTCATTTAGCTGAAACGTTGAAAGATATTCGACGTGTCTTATTAAATTAAATTTAAAAATTAAGGAATCACCGGCATGTGGAGTCTACACTGATTTCAATGTCGGTGAGTTTATTTAAAAGGTGAAAGCACTATGAGTAATAGTATCCAAGCACAAGTTGTTGTTATCGGCGCCGGACCTGGCGGATACACTGCAGCATTTCGCGCTGCTGACTTGGGTTTAAACGTTGTATTAGTTGAAAAGTATTCGACCTTAGGCGGCGTTTGTTTAAACGTTGGCTGTATTCCTTCTAAAGCTTTATTGCATTCAGCTAAGGTTATCGACGAAGCAAAAAGCATGGAGTCTCATGGTGTTTCATTCGGCGAGCCTACAATCGATATCGATAAAATCCGTGAGTATAAAGATGGCGTTGTCGGTCAGTTAACCAAAGGTTTGGCTGGTATGGCCAAAATGCGTAAAGTTAAAGTGGTACAAGGCGTTGCTAAGTTCACTTCGAACAACTCTATTGCAATTGAAGGTAACGATGAAGTGTCTGCAGTCACTTTTGAAAACTGCATCATTGCAGCTGGTTCTCGCGTTGTGCAATTACCTTTCTTACCAGAAGATGACCGTATTATCGACTCAACAGGCGCACTTGAACTAAAAGATGTACCTGAAAAAATGTTGGTTTTGGGTGGTGGTATTATTGGTTTAGAGATGGCGACTGTTTACCGCGCATTAGGCAGCCAAATCGATATTGTTGAAATGTTTGACCAACTTATTCCTGCTGCGGATAAAGACGTGGTTAAAGTATTGCAGCGTTATGTTAGCAAGCAATACAATAAGATTATGTTGGAAACAAAAGTAACTAAAGTCGAAGCAAAAGATGATGGTCTTTGGGTTACTTTTGAAGGTAAAAAAGCACCAAAAGAACCCGTTCGTTACGATAAGATCCTTTCTGCTGTTGGTCGTAGACCAAATGGCGATTTGCTAGATATCGACAAGGCTGGCGTTACTGCCAATGAGCAAGGTTTTATTCCGGTTGATGCTCAACTGAAAACTAATGCTCCGGGAATCTATGCAATCGGTGATATTGTTGGCCAGCCAATGCTTGCGCATAAGGCGACCCATGAAGCGCACGTTGCTGCAGAAGTTATTGCAGGCAAGAAACACGCTTTTGAACCACAATGTATTCCAAGCGTTGCTTATACAGATCCAGAAATCGCATGGGTTGGTTTAACCGAAAAAGAAGCCAAAGAGAAAGGCATCGACTACGGTGTTGGCACTTTCCCTTGGGCTGCAAGTGGTCGTGCAATTGGTGCAGGCCGAACAGAAGGATTCGCTAAATCGATTTACGATAAGTCAAATAATCGTATTATTGGTGCGGCAATTGTTGGTATCAATGCTGGTGAGATCATCGGTGAAGCTGGTTTAGCAATTGAAATGGGCTGTGACGCGGAAGATATCGCATTAACTGTACATGCTCATCCGACACTTTCGGAATCGTTAGCTTTCTCTGCAGAAGCGTACGAAGGTACCTGTACTGACCTTCCTCCAGCACGTAAAAAGAAGTAAATTTTAAGCGTTAAAGTGCAAGGAATATTTCCTGTACCCTCTCCCCCTGGGAGAGGGCTAGGGAGAGGGGAAACACACTGAATTTTCTAGTTCGAAGCTTAATCAGTTTAATTCCACTTCTTTTAGCATTGTTTTTCTTACCCAATGCCAACTCAGCCGTAATCCTCCAATACCACCATATTTCAAACGATACTCCTAAATCTACAAGCATTTCTCCAGAACTATTCCAACGACATATGGATTATTTGGAAGAAAATCGTTTCAAGGTGATTTCGCTTAACATTTTTATCCATCATCTAGTAAAGCAGATCCCATTTGATGATAAAACTGTCCTGATAACATTTGATGATGGATATGATTCTATTTTTGACAATGCACTGCCTATTTTAACGGATAAAAAATTTCCTTTTACGGTATTTATCAACGCAAAACCGATTGAGCAAAAACTCTCTCAATGGATGACCTGGCAACAGCTTAAGACGCTGCAAAAAAACAATGGAACAATTGCCAATCATTCATACGCGCATCAACATCTTATTCGTCGTTTGGAAAATGAGTCCTATTTCGCTTGGTCGAAAAGAATAGAAAAAGATCTGCTAAAAAATCAAAAATTACTCGAACAAAAACTGAATATCTCTAATAAAGTTCTGGCCTATCCCTATGGCGAATATGATCAATTGAATTTGAAGCCATTATTGGCTAAACATGGATTTTACGGATTTGCTCAACATTCGGGGGCTGTATCATTGGAGGTCGATAGGCAAGCGATACCTCGGTTTGCATTTGGTGGAGTCTATGGCCAAATTGATGACTTCAAAATAAAAGTTAACGCATTGCCACTGAATGCAGAAAAATTGGAACTACTTGGTTCAGATGGAAGAGCAATTGCTGATCACGTGTTAACTGGCGAAGAATACAAAACGCAGCTAAGAGTTACTTTGGACAACAACTCTCGTCTAGCTCAACTGCAGTGCTTTTTTTCCGGTCAGGGAAAACTAGAGAAAGAGATTAAACAAAACCAGGCGATATTCAAATTATCGCAAAAAATCAAACCTGGGCGCTCAAGGTTTAATTGCACTGCGCCTAGCAAGCAAAAAGGCCGTTTCTATTGGTTTTCACAGCCAATAATTCGAAGCTTACCAGGCGGGAAGTGGTACTCTGAGTAATAGAGTACCTGGTCAAATTGCAGTGGTATCAAATTTTAATGATATAAGGAATAAAGGCAACAGCCATATTCCCGCGCTTTTCACTCGGCAGGCGGCTCCTGATTCATCTTCTGAATGGCCATTCTGCCAATATAAATGGCAATTACAAAAACGAAAAAAATCACACCAAAGCTGAATAGTCCCTCAGTAGTACCGAACAATTCTTTCAATAATTGCATATGAATTCTCCTCCAGGAGTCTGACTTGAATAACCGCAGCAATCATACGGTTATTTCGCGGAGCGTGATTTGATCGGCGTCAAATTCACTAAATCTTCACCATTATTCAACACTTGTGGGTTTTATTTAGGCTCATTGAGATTGTATATTATTGAAATCAAAGAATATTTAAGATCAAAAAAGGAGGGGGAATGGCAAGTCGCGGTAATTTTAATTCTCGGTTGGGGTTTATTTTGGCTTCGGCCGGCTCAGCTGTTGGCCTAGGTAATATATGGAAGTTTCCCTTTGAAGTTGGTGCAGGAGGGGGAGCAGCGTTTCTGTTGATCTATCTATGTTTTGCTTTGTTGCTTTGCTTTCCGGTGATGACAGCGGAAATCGCCATAGGACGGCGTACAAATTCAAGTCCTGTCGGTGCATTTCGAAAACTCGGTTTTCCTAAATGGTCCGGGGTAGGATATTTGGGGCTGGCTTCAGGCGTTTTAATTCTCTCCTTTTATAATGTGGTTGCTGCGTGGTCATTTGGCTACTTTTTTGAAATGGTTAGAGGAAATTTTTCAATTGGCGCGAATTTTAGCGACTACACTGCCGACTTGATAAAAATCAGTATTTACGGGGTGCTATTTATGTCTGCAACAGCCTTTATTGTTAGTCGTGGCGTTTCACAAGGGATTGAGCGAGCGGCAAAAATCATGATGCCCAGTTTGATTATTTTAATCCTGGGACTGATAATTTATTCTCTAACTTTGCCTGATGCATTGGCCGGGATTAAGTATTATTTGCTTCCCGATTTTTCTAAGCTTACCGGCAGCGTCGTCTACAGCGCCTTGGGCCAGGCATTCTTTTCTTTGTCCTTAGGGATGGGGGCGCTAATTACTTTTGGTAGTTATTTGAAAAAAGATACCAATATAGTTTCCTCGGCTGCGATTATAACAGTTAGCGACGTTTCAATTGCATTTTTAGCTGGTCTGATGATGTTTCCGATTGTTGCTTATTTGACGCAAGGTGATTTGCAGGCGATTAGTCAAATATCTGGAGAAGAGTCATTTATTTTTCAAACCATGCCTGCGGTGTTTGAATCCTTGGGGTCAACTTTAGGAGTAATTATTGGTGGACTATTTTTTTTACTGCTTTCTTTTGCGGCGTTAACATCAACTATTTCATTGTTAGAAGTACCTACTGCATTTCTCGTTGACGAAAAGAAAATACAAAGAAGCAAAGCTACCTGGCTAGTTGCTCTAGTTGTGTTCTTAGTTGGTATTCCTTCTATGTTGGGTGCTGGCTCTTCAAGCTTCTTTGCAGATTTTATTCGATTACCTGGCATGGAGAATTCAATGAGTTTTATGGCGGTTGTTGGACTTGTCGGAGGCAGCACTTTTCTTTCGCTCGGCGGTTTTCTGATTTCAATTTTTACTGCCTATGTGTGGAAAAAGCGTAACTTTAACGAGGAAATCTACTATGAGAATGAAGGTCGACTAGGAAGACTCCTGAGACTCTATGTGGATTTTGCAATAGGCGTAATTTGCCCAATTGTGCTTGGAATTCTTTGCCTGGTTACTATTTTAAACAATTACTTTGGAATTTCCTGGTAAGTGGCTTTTACGAACTAAAAGATGGCTTGAGATGGCTAAAATAAGGGATTTGTACTATACCTTTATGATGGAGATTGGCATTATTCGATAGAAATTTCGCTTAATTTTTAATAACTTGTGGAACTTTTTAATCAGTTGGATCGAAGCACCAGATGGGGAGACGTGAATATATTGATGCTGCCAGTGGGCTCAAGGTTCTCGAGTTAGAGGAATTTGTTAATGTCGAAGCTTCTAAAGGCTATTTCTTTTCTTTGCGAAAACTCGGCGATTCGATCATCCACGTCAAAAGCTGTGGCAACCAACGTAATGCAAAAGTACACGAATTCACTGAATTGCTAGCTCGCTTTATCCAAGCTGCTGAAGTTCAATATCCAATAATAGAGATCCGTGATTTTGAACTCTCGAAGGGTAGGCTTCCATCAGAGCAAGTTAAGCTTCAAAAAGATTATCTATTGCACAATCAGGATAAATATCTGGGTTGGATAATTTGCAACGCTCCAGCTTGGCTTAGAGTTGTGTCGAAGGCTGGGTTTATGACATACAAATTTGACGTTGTTTTTGAATCCGCCAAGTCTTTTGAACAAGCAATCTTAATTGCAAAGTATATCTGTGAAAATAAGTCATCTGAAGATCAAAAGAGCCAGAAACAAACGATTGATAACAAGGCAAAAGGCTATCAATACAGTGATTTGGTTTTTCGAGACGATTGGCAATATCAAGATAATTCGTCGGGTCGTTATTATACCAATGGCGGAATTCGCAACAAAATATACTACTCAAAAATTGGCGGTGATTTCAGTATCGATGATGCTTGGGCTATTGAGCCATTTATCCGTCGCTATTTTCAAAGCGGTATGCTGAATTGCAAAGAGTATATTCGAATTGCAGATTATACTGACGTTGGTAAAGTTCCCATAGAAGCAAGACGCAAATATGGCGAAGTGATAGAGAGTTTTCATAAAGAATTCGATTGCCAAGCAAAGTCTACTTACATCTGCAATGCCCCATTATTCTATCGTTCATCGCTTGCTATATATGCTGCATTTTTTCGTAAAGATTTTGTCTTTGTTGATTCAGTCGAGAAAGCCTTTGAACATATTAACGAAAGGGAAGCTGGAAATTTTGAGGAGGGAAAAGTTTTTACAGTTTCACAAAAGGAAATTGACGAAATCAATGCACTCTGCGGGCAATTATTATGGGATGCATATAGCGCCGACAAAATAACGCCTACCGTATCAGAAAACAATGCATTAAGAGAATTAGTCGACACGATCTTTGTTTTAAAAGAAGACATTGCGTCTCTTAGAAGCAGAGATAAATTATTAGCAGAGAGGCTAGAAAAGAGCAGTGACCAACTACAGCGCCTGTTACAAGAGTTACAAGTTGGGGTGGTTATTATCGATGTAGAGAGCAATAGAATTCGATTTGTTAATCAGTTTGCGAGTAATTTACTCAAAGGAGATTCTGATGACTTAATTTCTAGCTACTGGAAGAATTCAATTATTAAGGAGGAAGTCAGTTACACCTCGATTAATAACAATGCACAAGAATTCGAAAATTATGAATGTACAATCATTGATGAATTAGATAACGAACTACCGGTACTAAGAACGACTACTCCATTTTATTATGAAGGTGCCAACTGTCTTCTGGAGACGTTTGTTGATATTAGCGAGCTAGTGGAGAGCCGACAAAAAACTGCGGATTATTTGCATGAGTTAGAGGATAACAAGCTTGCGATGTTGAAGATGATGAAAGAGTCAGAAGCTGCAAAGAATCAAGCGGAAGCGGCCAGTATTGCAAAGAGTGAATTCTTGGCAAACATGAGCCATGAGATCCGCACTCCGATGAACGGCGTTATTGGGATGAGTGACCTGCTATCTGATACACCGTTAAATCAAGTACAAAAAGACTATGTTGATGGCCTAAAAAGTTCTGGCAAAGCCTTATTATCCCTGATTAATGATATTCTAGATTACTCGAAAATCGAAGCCGGCAAGCTAAAGCTAGAATCTATTCCCTTTAACCTTAGGGCATTGTTAGAGGAACTTTCCTTAGTTTTTTATAAAGCGGCCAAGGAAAAAAGCCTGGACTATTTGATCAAATACCCAATCGATATACCGGAAGATTTTGAAGGTGATCCTGGTCGAATTCGGCAAGTGTTAACTAATATCATCGGCAATGCAATTAAATTCACTTCCGATGGGTACATATTAATAGAGGTTGTTGTTAAGAAGTTAACGGGTGATATGCATCAGCTTGATATTAATATCCATGATACTGGTGTAGGAATGACTGAACAGCAAATAGAAAATGTTTTTGGAGCATTCACCCAGGCAGATGCATCAACTACAAGGCGATTTGGCGGAACTGGTTTAGGACTTGCGATCAGCAGTCAATTAGCGGAATTAATGGGCGGCAAGGTTTCCGCTTCGAGCGTTCCCAATAAGGGATCAAAATTCGATTTTTCCTTAAGGTTAAAAGGAAGCTCCCATTGTTTGAAAGATAAACTGGGACTAGAAAAAGTAGATGACCTAAAAAATCTAGTTCTTTTTGAACCCAATAAGAATAGAAGGTTGCTTTTAGAAGGTGTGCTTAGCCACATTTGTGAAAATGTGATTGTGAGCGAAACCGCTGAACAGTTTAAAGCTCTAATAAACAGTGATAAGAATGAAACTATACGAAAATCTATAGATAGTGACACTGCGCTAATGTTGTCTGTAGCAAGCAATAACGACCTAGTTTTACAACAGTTAGCTAATACAGTTGTTCAATCACCATTTGCTAAAAACCATGTAATTACTTTATCTGAGGTTGATGTCAGTCAAACGCTGGCACTGTATGATTTTACTAGAACGGACATTTTGGTTAGACCGATCAAATTAGAGAAAATGATTATTACTCTCCTCGACAAGCATCAGATCGATAGTCAATTAGAAACTACTGAAACTGGTGATTTTCGAATCGAGCAGAAAAACCAAACTAAATCGCTCAAAGTATTATTGGTGGAAGATAACGAGATTAATCAAAGAGTAGCAATAGGCGTAATGAGTAAACTGGGCCTAGATATTACGATTGCTAATAATGGCCAAGAGGCTGTCACTCTCGTCATTAACAATCAGTTTGATTTAGTTTTTATGGATTGCGCTATGCCAGTGATGGATGGTTATCAAGCAACCAGCCGAATACGCCAATTGGAGTGCAATAAGGCATCAATCCCTATAATTGCTATGACTGCGCACGCTATGACCGGTGACAGAGAGAAAAGTCTGAGTGCCGGAATGGACGAGCATCTGACAAAACCGATAAATTCTGACGCTATTCAAGCTGTCATTCGAAGATTCTTCGATCCTAGAAGTTAGGACCACTAATTTTTCTTCTCAGCTCTTTTGCAAAGTTGGCGGCCAATTAGAGGCATTTGAAGAAAATTCAATAGACAGTGGCCAAGTAGTAAAATAGGTTAAAATATTTTATTCATTTATTGAACCTTTTTGCTTGAACTTGCATTAACCAGTACGAGAATAGGAAAAATAGGATATCTGGGTGGAACCTGGCGTTGAACAAGAACAGCTACATGATGAACAAGA
Organism: Kangiellaceae bacterium; assembly: GCA_026196875.1. Taxonomy (GTDB): domain Bacteria; phylum Pseudomonadota; class Gammaproteobacteria; order Enterobacterales; family Kangiellaceae; genus Aliikangiella. Next base: position 35,652 of record JAPHTP010000047.1, on the reverse strand, counting down.
ACGCTTGTTAATTGAACGAATAGCATTAAATAGAGATAAATCAGCACTTGAATCTCTCTACGTGGATTACCAAAGTCGTTTAGCGTCGCTTTTGTATCGAATCGTTAATTCTAAAGAGCTGACAGAGGATGTTTATAATGAAGTGATGTTGACCGTGTGGCGTAAGGCGACGTCATACAACGCAAAATCTAAGGTCTCGACCTGGATATTTGCAATCGCTTATAAAACTTGTATTGGAAGACTAAGATCTGAAAAAAGGTATTCTAATTCAGAGCCTTTTAGTTCAGAACCCGCGCAGGAAGATGCAACATGCGAGGATTTAGTCAGCGACGTTGTATTTTCTGATGAGAATCGAGAGCTTATCAAGCGAGCCCTCGCCGACCTTTCGTTTGAACATCGCACAACTCTAGAGCTAGTCTATTTTGCGGGTTATACCTATTCTGAAGTAGGCACTATAACTGAAGTGCCAGAAACGACGGTAAAAACCAGAGTCTTTTACGCGAAGAAGAGGTTAAAAAAGATGCTGGATTCACACTATGTAGGAGAAGTTACCGATGAAGGGTGAAGTGATTCAATTAACGTGTAGAGAGCAGATCGACCTCGATTTGGAGCTAACTTCCTATGTATCCGGAAATATGACTTCACAAGAGAAGTTGGCGTTCGAGTCCCGTTTGGTTAACGACAAACTGCTGCAACAAAAACTGGCTGATGAAATTAAGTTGAAAAATCAATTTATTGGTAGCCGGTCAAACTCTCCGAGTTTTAACCTGGATTTCAAAGATCTTGAAGAAAAGCTCGACTCAAGGCCAACTCGTAAATACTCATTGATTGCAGCGTCCTTGTTTGTTGTTATTGGCATTGGATATTTTATGGTGCCAAATACGGAACCAAATACGATTATTAATGAATTTGAAACTTTGACCTCTAGTGGTTCTGGGACGACTGAAGCTACAGACACTTATACACTTGTTTTTAATTCCACAGCTTCTGTTGAGGAGAGAGCTCAAATACTAAGTGAATTGCAACTTGAACAGATTTCCATAGCTAAGTTGCAAGGGTTGCAGCAGAAACGCCTCATTGTTAAGGCTGAAGAGCCTTTGAGCAAAGCGCAGCTTGATTTGATACGAAGCCATCAAAAGATAATCTTGTTTGAAGCTAATAGTGGTGTTAAGGAGCAATAAACCAAAATGATTCGCTATAAATCAGTAACTTTAAATTTGAAGAAATTAAAGCGAATTATTTACTTCAGCGGAGTGGTGATTTTATGCTTAGCTCAATTACCATTCAACTTGGTTAGAGCATCTAATTTTTCCTTTTCGGAAAAGCAAGGCGGGCATAGTGAAAGTCTTTTCAGTGAGCAAGTTGAGCAATGGGTTGTCGTACTTAACGACACTCGCAGCGAAAGGAGAAAAAACGCTAGAGGAGTTGGTTACGGGTTACCTAGAAATTATCGAAACGATTTGGCGTTAAAGCGAATAAAGAAAGATTTTAGTGAGCAGTATTCACTTGAAGTAGTCGCTGACTGGCCAATTAATAGCTTGAGCGTCTACTGCTTGGTGGTTAAATTGCCCGATTCGATTTTAAAACCTAAGCATGGAGCAAATAATCTACTTAAATCTATTGAGAAAGATCCGAGAGTCAAGTGGTTACAACCACTAAATCAGTTTGAGGCCTTATCTAGTACGAGCCACGGTCAAACAAGTAACGATGGTATCACCTATGATAATTCGAACCTTGATGAGTTGGACCATTCTCAATCTGACACGCAATTTTCCGATCCCTATTTCAACTTACAATCATCCTTTGCAGAATTACAATTAAATCAACTGGCACCGCAAATAGATGGAAGGGGAGTTGAAGTTGCAATCATAGATTCTGGAGTTGATATTACCCATAAAGATTTTCAAGGTGCATCGATAAATTACCAAGATTTTGTTGGCACGTTAGGGATTAATTCGAGTGAGAAAAATGTTTCCGCTGAAAAGCACGGCACTGCTGTGGCGAGTTTGATTGTAGCGCAAAGAAACAATGCGGAAGGCATTGCCGGTATTGCACCTTCAGTTAAGCTTTATGCATATCGAAGCTGCTGGGAAAATCAAAAAAATAAAACTATTTGCAATACACTGACTTTATCGTTGGCATTGGACAAGGTTTTTCAAGTAAGACCTTACCTTTTAAATTTGAGTTTAAGTGGGCCTGAAGACCGTTTGCTGGAAGCTCTCATTGACAAAATTATTTCCCAAGGAACTAAGGTCGTCAGCGCATACGACGATAAAAGAGGAGAGCATGCGCGCTTTCCGAAATCAAGGGTTGGAGTTTACTACGCTAGAGGAATTTTACAGAAGTCAATCCAAGGAAATTATTTTTTACTTCCTGGTAAAGATATAATCGCGGCTCAACCTGAAAATAGCTATCAGTTTTTGTCAGGCAACTCATTGTCTTCTGCTCATCTTACTTCTGTATTAGCGCTGCTAAAGCAGATAGGCGCAGGTTTGAGCGATGAGCTGCTTGCCTTCGATTTATATGCCGAGAAAAAAAACAGACTGAAACTCTGTGACTTTTTATCTCAGTACAATAATTCGCATTGTCGCTTATAAACTCCTATCATTTTTCACTGGGTGTATGTTATCAAATAAATGAACGTTATCGAATAGATAGATACTATTAGTAAGCTCATGAGAAGTTAATATAAATCCCACTCATAGGTAAGTGTCAAACGAGGATCAGTATTTTGTAGGCCATGAATAAACTCACTAGAATCATCAACGTAATGATAACCTATATTAAACCTGCCTCGTTCAAAGTGGCGCGTGACTGAGATATTTGCATCGACAAAATCTTCAAGATAAACATGCTTTTCAGGTTTAGTTAAACCAGCCGCAGTACTAAGCGTATATTTCTCATTGAAGTGATGGAGCCAGCTAAGTTCGATTCGCTGGCTGTTGTTGCCTCTGCCATAATAGCTATCCGAATAACTATATGAAACAGCCAAAGAAAACGCTAGAGATAAATCCACTCTAAGTTGGTTGTAATCCCAAGAGGCTGGAAAGTCAGCATTAAAAGTGTATCGGCTGAGCGAAAACGAAAGGGCTTTATCATCTTCCAATGAAATGAAATAACCTCCATAAATATGTTGCCAGCCCTGGCGCTTATTCGGCCCTGAGGTTTTATGGATACTTACTTCTGCTCCCACAAAAAAATTGTCACTTAAGTTATGGTCATACGATAAGCCAATGGTTGGCTCTTCATTTGATAAAGAAATCCCGTGATTAACTGATTCACTAGCAATTGAGATGCTAATTGATGGTTGTTCGGCACAGAGGTTTTGAGAAATCAAGCAAGTGCACACAGCGAGAATGCCAGTGCCACTTTTAATAGTGCTACTCTCAGGTTTGTCTTCTCGACTTTTCCTATTTGTAGAGCAAAGCTGAGTTTTTTTGTTGCACATTTTTAAACTGAATTCTTATCTCGTTGAATATTCAACCTAAAGATAATGTTTAATTGGAAAAATATCAATCAATACAAATTTTATTTAAGAAGAGTTGTTAACTATTAACAGAAATATCCATTTTTTATTCTCTTTCATTATTTTTTTGAAAAAATAAAATAATCTAAATACGTTTGAACCTTTTTCAAGTGACGCGCATTAACTTTAAAAGCTGAAATAAAATGCTCAGGAGATGCGTGATGAGAAAAAGAATTCTGTTTTTATTTAACTGTACTTTTTGCTTTCTACTTTCACTTGTTTTTGTCGGATGTGGTGGCAGTAGTGGCTCAGGTTCCGGAGGAGACGGATATGATGGCGGTGATGGAGGAGGAGACAATCAACCGCCGACATATGCACTTGCGCCGACTGTGAGCCAAACTTCTTTAGGTTTTATTTTTGTTAATGCTGATGGTATGAGTTTATACACCTTTGAAAATGACAGAAATGACTCAGACGGTGACGGTAATGGAGATTCTGATTGTAATTCGGGCTGTGCAACCACTTGGCCTCCCATGCTAGCGACCAGTACCGCACAAGCTAGTGAACCTTTTAGCATTATTACGAGAGATGGTAGTAGTGATAGGCAATGGGCTTTTCGTGGTTTACCGCTTTATATGTATGTTAGTGATTCTAGTGCGGGAGATGTCAATGGTGAAGGTATTGGCAACACTTGGTATGTCGCTCGGCCAGATCCGCTGGCGCAACAACAACACGCGCAAAATTCCGTCGGTACCATAGTGGTTGGTCAATATACTCAAAAGGACGTTGACGGTAGTGGTGGTATGTCTATGACGCGTACTGATAGAGACGGATTTTCACTATATACCTTCGAAAATGATCGTAACGATACTGATGGTGACGGGGCAGGAGACTCTGATTGCAATGATAGTTGTGCCACTGCGTGGCCACCACTTTACGCAGATAATGCGGCGACTGCTTTTGGTGACTACAGCATTATAAACAGAGACGACGGCAGTATGCAGTGGGCTTTAAATGGACTGCCTCTTTACTTTTATGCCGGTGACAGTCAAGCAGGAGATATCAATGGTGATGGAGTCGGCAGTGTTTGGTATTTAGCAAGACCAACGCCGATCGCGATAGTCGATTCATCTGCAGGTGGCATACTCGCGTCAACGGTTCCTGTCTATAACGTTGACGCGAGTGGTGACCAAGATACGGGTGTTCGTGCTAGAAGGGGTTATTCTCTTTACGTATTTGACGATGACCTCAACGACACAGATGGCGATGGTGCCGGAGATTCTGATTGCAATGCTAGTTGTGCGGTCGCGTGGCCACCTATGTATGCCGATCCCGGAGCCGTTGCAATGGGTGACTTCAGCATTATCGATAGAGACGATGCAACTAAGCAATGGGCATATAAAGGCGAACCTATTTATTTCTATGTCGGAGATAACCAAGTGGGAGATGTAACCGGTGACCAGGTTGCGACCACGTGGCACTTAGCTAGAAATGCGCCGGTGCAAATTTTTACAGACAATACTTTGGGTGATATTTTTGCTGCACGCGGAATGATTGAAGATGTAGATGCTTCTGGAAATCCTGCTAGCACAATGAGCGATAAAACTGGATTTACTGTTTATCTTTTCGACGATGATGCCAATGACAGTGAAGGCGACGGAACCGGCGATTCAGATTGTAATGGTTCTTGTGCGGTCACTTGGCCTCCGCTATATGCGAAGGTAACTGATCAGGAAGGAGGTGACTTCACTATTATCACCAGAGATGATGGTAGTCTTCAATGGGCATATAAAGGAGCGCCGCTGTATTTCTTCCAAGGCGATGTTGCACCGGGCGATGTTAATGGTGTTTACGGAACTTGGCATTAAGTACAACCTTAATACTAATACAATCGCGCTCGGTATAAGAGGAGGGTGAGCATGGAACGTTGTTTTCTTTTTTGCCGAGGCTTATTTTCATTTAGCTATGGGAACCTATTTAAATCTTACTTGTTGTTAGGTTCCCTTTTTTTATTGATGGGATGCCAACCTGGAAGTGGGGAGTTTCTAGAGCAAAATGAAGAGCCCATTGAAACAGATTATCTTGCGCGAGTTCAATCAGAAATATTCTCTCCGATTTGCACTCAGTGTCATCAAGGACAACAAGCTCCTTTAGGTTTGAGACTAGATAGTGTTGAGCAGTCTTTCAATAATCTAGTTAATGTCACAGCCCAAGGTAATGGTAATTTCTTAAGGGTAGAGCCTTTTAGTCTCGAGCGTAGTTTTCTTTGGTTAAAAGTGACGGGAAATTCGGTTGCTGGCCAGAGAATGCCTTTGGGATTACCGCCTTTGTCTAGCGAGCAAATTCAACTTATTGAAGACTGGATTTTAAACGGAGCATTGCCTAGTGAGAGTCAAAAGTTGGTGTCTCTTGCTAAAGTTGAGTTTAAGTCGGAACAAGAGGTCGTTTACGTTCAGTTTACTTTTGACGGGTTTATTAATCGAGGTTCAGTTATTCCGCAAAGCATAACAGTCAGATCGATGCATAAACTCATACAAAGCTATTCACTAACGGATGTAAATGATACCGGCTTTACAATTCGAGTTACAAAAGACGAACTTGTGCATGGTCAACTAGAAATTCTAGTTGGGGAAAATAATGGTGCGTTGATTATGGATCAAATAAATAGACCATTAGATTTTGACAATAATGAAAAAGCTGGAGGAAGTTATGTTTATAGTATTCAGCTCGAAAGATAGTTGGATTGCAGAAAATAAAAAAATAGTAAAGATCTTATTCCTATTGCTCTGCGCATTCTATTTTTCCACGTTGAAGGCCGAACCCTATCTTTCTATCCACACTAAACAAACTTGTGCTGCTTGCCATGTAAATCCTAATGGCGGGGGGATGCGTACAGATTATGGAAGAGTTTATGGAAATACTTCTTTTTCAGCGCGTCAAGGAAGTTTGCTTGATCCCAACATAGGGCGAATTAATTCGTATTTATCAGTCGGTGGAAATTTTCGGTTTTTGTCCCAGACTCAGGAAACACCTGTATCTGAAGACAAAACTTCCGGGTTTGAAACCCAGTCTGGCCAAGTATACTTGCGATTGAATCATAGTGAACTTGGATTGGAGCTTTATCTCGACCAAAAGGTTATGCCGGATGACAGTGAAATCCGTGAACTCTTTTTGATTAAACGATTGCAAAATGGAGATTATATTAAAGCTGGGAAAATGATCCCGCAATTAGGACTTAGAGTAGAGGATGATAGTGCTTTAATCCGCCAATCAAGTGGTTTTAACTTTAATAATAATGATCTAGGAATTGAGTACGGTTTTAATTGGAAAGGAGGACTACATACAATTGCAATTAACACCGGAAGTAGTGATACCAGTAACCCTGATGGAAAGTATCGTACGATTTTACGTAGTGAGTTTTATTTAGATAATTGGCGTCTGGGCGGAGCATTAAGTGCTAATCCCGGAAATGATTCGAAGTCATCGGCTTATTCACTATTTGCCGGTTATAAGTTCGGAAATTGGGTATTTCTTGCTGATGTGAGTTTGCTTGAGGAAGATTTTGACTTGCCTTCGCTGCAAGATAGAACTCAACTGATGAGTCTAATTGAAGTTAATTGGCTTTATCGACAGGGCCATAATATCAAGTTTACTGAAGAGTATTTGGATCCCGATACGGATTTGTCGGAAGACCAACAAGTCAGACATTCGTTGGTATATGAATATACACCTTATCCGAATGTTCAGCTTCGGGCTGGAATTAGGGATAGGGAGGCGCCGCCTCAGATTGAGCAGTTGAATATTGATACTAGATTTTTGCAGGTTCATTTTTATTTTTAAGGTTTTCAAATTGGAGTGTTTTGAAAGTTGTTTCGCACCGCTTCGCTTGCGTGCGACCTTCTTTTGCCAAGAGCTGCAAAAGTAGGCAAAAAAGCCCGACGCTGAAAATAACTAACTCCTATTTATTTGGTAGTTTGTACAAGCTTTCACTGCCTGTCTCAATTTGAAACTGAGCTATCGGGCGAAAATAGCTCGCTTACGCTCATTAGATTTTCGTGTCTATCCGATGGCTCATGATTTCCACAAGACCGTTTATAGCCGCTAGGCGCGCGTTCCTTTGGTTCTCCTTTTTTTCTTGAGTCTTTGGAAGATAGCAAGTTGGGGATTGGAATGATGTTAAGGTGCTCTAACAAGCTGAGCACTGGAGAATAACCATGATTAGACCCGTCAGGGGCGAGGCATGGACGCCGAGCGTTTTGTTCGGTCAGGAAGACCGATACAAAACTCCATTGTTATTTGAAGCGCGCAAGGCACCGGGCGTTTCTTTGCCCGGTTTGTTAGTGCACAAGGGGCATTTTTGCCTTCTTTTGCAGCTCATGGCAAAAGAAGGTCGCATGCAAGCGAAGCGGTGCGAAAAAACGAGTTAACGACTTAATATTAAGATGGTTTGAGAAAATACGAAAATAACTATTGCGATAGCCCAACCAAACAACAAATATAGTTAACTTTTATAAGCAAAATTTATTTTCTACGTTAAAATAAAGCCACTTAGCAATCATTCAGTAAACAGCTGAAAGGTTTCAACTTTGAGCTTCCTAAGCAAATATCAAACTAAACAACACTTTCTTATTATCACTTCTATCTTGATGGCCATCACTTTTGCTGGCTGGCTAGCAATGCTTAATAATTTTGCGGTTGAAAAAGCTGCGTTTACCGGTGCTGAAATCGGTATGTTGCAAAGCTTACGGGAAGTGCCCGGATTTTTAGCTTTTACCGCCGTATTTTTACTTTTGGTTATTAGTGAGCAAACTCTTGCCCTTGTTTCATTGTGCTTGATGAGTATCGGAGTTGCTATTACCGGACTGTTTCCATTCGAGATTGGTTTGTATGCTACTACAGTGCTGATGTCTATTGGCTTCCACTACTTCGAAACAGTCAACAATTCCTTGGCTTTACAATGGTTGAATAAGAAAGAAACACCTGAAGTTTTAGGCAAGTTAATTTCGGTAAAATCTATTGCTTCGTTGTCGACTTATGCAGTGGTTTGGCTTTTCTTTTCTGTTTTGATGATCAGTTATTCTACTGCCTATTTAGTCGTAGGAGGGGTAGGGTTTGTCTTATTTCTCTGGCTTTGGTTGTCATTTCCCAGTTTTAAGCCAGAAGTGACTCAACATAAAAAATTGATTTTAAGAGGCCGCTATTGGCTTTATTACCTATTAACATTTTTCAGTGGTGCGCGACGCCAGATTTTTATGGTGTTTGCTGGTTACTTAATGGTGGAGAAATTTAATTACTCCGTCGCTAACATCGCTACACTTTACATAGCCAATCATCTATTAAATTGGTATCTAGCGCCAAAGATTGGCAGGTGGATCGGCAAGATAGGTGAAAGAAAGGCGTTAACAATCGAGTATATTGGATTGGTATTTGTTTTTGTTGGTTATGGATTAGTCGAAACCTCTGAAATGGCTGCTGCGCTTTACCTGATTGACCACGTATTTTTCGCTATGGCTATCGCGATTAAAACTTTTTTCCAGAAGATAGCCTACCCAGAAGATATTGCTTCATCGTCGGGAGTGAGTTTTACCATCAACCATATAGCAGCTGTCGTGATACCTGCGGCATTCGGTTTGCTTTGGTTGGTTAATCCTTCCATAGTGTTCTTTGCCGGTGCGTTTATGGCAGCGATTTCGTTGTTGTTATCTCAATTGGTCGATCGAGAACTGAGTGCTAAGGAAGTTATGGCCAGTTGATAAATGGTTTGAGTGTTTAGCCAATTTCGATCAACTGGAAGAAAATCATACTCTTGGAAGGATTGTATAAAAAATAGCCCGGTTATTTTTATTTTGAATATATCGACCATTCTTTCCCCATTTAACCTGATATTTGTCTGAATTTTGGGATTTATTGCTATGCTTTTTATTTAGTCAAAGACAATTGACAATAATAATAGGGCGGTTGTGGTTATAGAGATGCGGGCTCGAAACCTAAGCAGGGTATTCTTCTCACCGAGCGTAGCTTTTTTTGCGGGCCTTGTTATTACCATTTTATTTGCCTGGTCTCGTTATTATCAAGAATATGAGTTTGCTAAGCATCGTTTTGAACGTCATGCGATGGTTTACGCTAACGCAATCGAAAGGCAGTTTGAAAATAATCGTCTAGTCGTTGAAGACGTTGCTGCTTTTTTCCTGGCCTCAGATAATGTTCGGCGTGAAGATTTTCGAACCTTTACTACTCCTAAGCTAGAGCGGTATTCAAGCATTCAGGCATTAGAATGGGTTCCCAAAGTACCACATAGTTTACGCCAGGAGTACGAAGCTGAAGCGAGAAGGTATTACAAAGATTTTAGGTTTACCGAGCGTGATCCAAGTGGAAATCTAGTCGAATCTGCGGAACATCCATTTTATTATCCTGTGTATTATGTAGAACCTTTCAAAGGAAATGAAAAGGCATTGGGGTATACGCCTATGAATATGCCACTACGTAATGAAGTAATCGAGCAAGCGACTAATAGTGGAAAAACTAGTGCAAGTAAAAGGGTGCATCTAATCCAGGATCGTCAGCAGCAGTATGGTTTTTTATTGTTTACTCCAATATTTGATCAGAACGCCAGTAAAGATCTGGGCAACTTTGAACGTCTTGAGGGGCTCATATTAGGAGTCTTCAAAATCGGAGATGTTGTTGAAGCTGCTATTGCAGGCCAGCAGAAGTTTTCGCTTAATGTTTTACTTCAAGATAATACTGCCAGTTTAGCGGATAGTTTTCTTTATTATCATAGTGCAACGGGTAATCACCTGTTCCAATTGTCTAAAGCATTCGACGCTAGATCGCATCTTTACTACGACGTAAATTTTGATAGTTTACAGCGTCAGTGGAATATTAGAATTACTCCCCAGCGAGGAGAGTATCTAGCCAATTTGGCTTTAGTCTACACTATTTTTGCTATAGGCTTGCTGGCGACTTTTGTACTGACCTGGAAGGTCTATCGTTGGAATCTGAAAAATTATTTAGAGCAGGAGTCTCTATTCAAATCAGTCAGAAGAAAAACCACGAAACTAAATAGCAAAGAAGCGGCGTTACAAAAGCACAATAAAGCACTAACGGACCTCACTTGTAACTTTCATTTATCCAATGATGATTTGCAAAAAGCATTAGAAGAAATTGCTAAAACTGTAGCGCATACATTGAGCGTCGAACGGGTTAGTGTTTGGTTACTTTCTGGGGATAAGCGCGTTATTCATTGTTTAGAATTGTATGAAGTAAGTAATAATAGTCATACCGCCGGCGTCGAATTAAGACAAGATGATTATCCTAACTATTTTAAGGCGTTGCAGAGCGGAGAATTGATCGAAGCTAATGACGCTTTGAGTCACCCCTGGACGGCTGAGTTTATCGATAACTATTTAAACCCGCTTAATATTAAGTCGATGCTTGATGTTCCAATTCGGCACAAAGGAGAAGTTATCGGAGTGGTTTGTATCGAGCAGACTCAAACCCAGCGAGATTGGACTTCAGAAGAAATTCATTTTGCTACTGCAGTTGTTAATTATGTTTGTTTAGCCAAAGAATCAATTGAAAGACGCCAGGCTGAAATCAAGGTTCGGCAAACCAGTGATCGACTGGCGGTTATTAATGGAATTGCCAGCAGTATTAAAGCAGGAATGACAACCAGTGAAGTCATTAAAATTACTGTTGAACGATTGGCACATCGTTTTAACGACTATCGAGTTTCTTACTCCACTATCGACAAAGACGGCATTTTAAAAGTTCTTGCATGCACCGCACCAGAATTCATGCCAAATATAGAAGGCTTGGAAGCAGACTTATCGATTGCGCCAATTTATCTAAATCGTTTGCAGAGGCAAAGTATAGTCGCGGTTACAGATGTGGGAGCGGATGATCGATTTGAAGCATTACGACAAGCGATGCTAGCAGGAAATACTGTTGCTGTTTTGGATGTGCCACTTGGTCATTTTGATGATTTAGTTGGTTTGATCTGTCTGGATTCCGCGACAAGGCATCATTGGCAAGAAAATGAAATAGTAACTTTAAGTGAAGTAGCTGAGTTTTTAGAGTTAGCTATTAGAGAAGCCAAAGGTCAAGAAGCTAGAAGGTTGGCTGAAGAAGCTCTTGAAAAACAAAAGATCAACTTGGAAAAATTAGTTAAGGAGCGAACCGCACAGCTTGAGCATAAGGCCAACATTGAAATGATGGTTGCAACCTTATCGACTAAATTTATTAATTTACCGATTGAAGACTACGACCTAGGTATATATGAAGCGCTAAAATGTGTTGGCGATTTCTGTAATGCAGAGCGAAGTGCATTTGTAGAAATATTGGACGATCAAAAAACAGCTATTAAAAACCAACAATGGCTTAGAGATGGCGTTGAATCATTTATACCTAAAAGAGTAAATTTTGATATGACGGAATTTCCCTGGATTTACGAAGAACTGATCAATAAAAGAGTTGTGAACTTTAGCGACGTTAATAATATGCCGGTAGAAGCGGTCGAAGACGAAAAGAAAATCTTGGAAATGCAAACTCAATCCTTGGCGCTAGTTCCCATTATTTATGGAATGAAGTTAAGTGGTGTGATGACCATGACAACTTCTAACTTTAAAAAATCATGGAGTAGCGACGACATTACCCTATTTCGGGTTGTTGGCAATATGTTGATGAATGTCATAGAGAGAAGAAAGTATGAAGAAGCGTTAAAAGAATCAGAACAATTGTTGCTTGAGTCAAATAAGAAATTAAAAGATTTAGCAACCATTGACGGGTTAACTGGTGTAGCCAATAGGCGATTTTTTGATCTACGTATGCAGTCAGATTTCCGTAGAGCACAGAGAGATAAAACTGGCATTAGTGTGATCCTGGTGGATGTTGATCACTTTAAGCAGTTCAATGATTGTTTTGGTCATATTGCCGGTGATGCTTGTTTAACCAGTGTTGCACAGACCATTAAACAACTTTTCAAGCGAGCAAATGAAATGGTCGCGCGTTACGGCGGAGAAGAATTTGTTTGCATTATGGTTAACGAATCTCATGAACAAGCGATTCAAGCTGCGGAGAGAATTCGAGAGTCTGTGCTTGGCTTAAATATAGAAGCCTCCGAAGCGGTCGATTCAAAGTACGTTACCTGTAGCTGTGGTGTGGCAAGTTTTGACCCGCAAATAAATCATAGCGTACACCACTTACTCGAGGCTGCTGATCAAGCTTTGTATAGTGCGAAGCATCAAGGTAGGGATCGTGTTGTATTTTATGGAGATGAAAGGGTAAAGCAGATTAAAATCAGTTAACTTGTCTCCCCAAAATAATTCTCAAAACCACCTGAACTCTTTCCGTTTTTAACCATCTAATATCGACGATTTATATCGTAATCATTTAAATAGGAAAAGCGATGGCTAAGATTTTGGGTGCGTTAGTGGCGATAATCATTTCGAATAACGCTGTTGCAGGGAAGATATATGAAAAGTTTCCGAAAGAAGTTAATGCAAATGAAAAGTATGTTTTTTATTCACATGGTTACATAGTAGAAGGTGATAACTCAAAGCCGGTAGATAAACGATTTGGTTGGGGAATGTATGATTTTCCTTCGATAAAAGAAGCTTTGTCAGATGAAGAATATAATTTGGTCGCTTTTCATAGAGCTAAGAATACTGAACCATTTGAACATGCAGAAAAGCTAAGTCAGCAAGTTCGAAAGCTTGTCAAACATGGTGTACCGGTTGAGAATATTACTCTGGTTGGCTTTTCTAGAGGCGCGTTTATAACAGGAGTAGCTTCATATAAATTGTCTGATTTAGGTGTGAATACTGTCTTGCTTGCAGGATGCGGCAGGATGGTTTTTAAAAGTAGTAAAGATCTTCAAGTGTTTGGACATATGCTTTCTATTTATGAGAAGACGGATAAAGCGAATACCTGTAAAGCATTGAAAGAGAAAAGTCCCGGGGTGAAGTCATTTAGTGAAATTGAAATTAATACGGGGTTGAGTCACGGGGCATTTTATCGACCACTCGATGTTTGGGTTGAGCCTGTTAAGGAGTGGGTTAAGAGTCGATAAAGAGCTCTGTTATTTCTTGTTCCCTCCTTAAGAGGGAAGGGGTTAGCTTCTAATCCAGCAAACGAATAAGAGAAGTAAAAGAGCGAGCGGCTATAACATGCTTGTATAACCTACCAAATAAATATGGAATAATTATCTTCAGCGATGGGCTGTTTTGCCTACTTTTGCACTCTTGGCAAAAGTTGGTCGCACGCAAGCGATAGCGGTGCGAAACTGGTTTTAAATTAAGAAGTAACTTTCCTCATCCTAACCCTCTCCCAAAGGGAGAGGGTATAAATGAAGAAAGGGGAAGAACTGCCTTTACTGGCAACTCGAAACTTCAGTCCAAGCATCACTCCAAGCCCAACCAACACCTGGCTCATATGCCGAACCTTGATTGCACCATCCAGAAAATGGGAATGGCTTACATTGATACAAAGTACCATTGTTTTGTACTTGAGTACCATCAGCATAACTACCTAAACCTTCTGGGTAATCAGGAATTCCAGTACAGTTATTATTGTTGTCGGAAGTCACAGTGACTTGCTTAACAACAGGCGTAGAAGCTAAGCCTTTGTCATCGGTTACAGTTAATGTTACCGAGTAGGTTCCATCTGCGGCATAAGTATGACTTGGCGAGGCTAGAGTACTGCTGTTGTTATCACCAAAATCCCATTGCCATGTAACGACTTGTCCGTCTGAGTCAGAACTTTGATCGGTAAAGTTGACCGACAAACCGGAAATCGTGGAATCGAAATTCGCAGTTGGCGGCAAGTTCGTATTTGGATCAACAATGTTAATGCTTACTACGTCTGAGGCTTTATTATTTGTATTGTCAGTGGCAGTTGCCTTTAACTGATGACTACCAACAGTCAAGTTAGTTAGGTCGGTTGAAAAGGGCGCAGCAGTATCTGTCGCGACTAAGTTGTTATCAACAAAGAACTCAACTTGAGTCACACTACCATTCGTGTCAGCAGCGTCCGCACTTAACGTCACACCCGTTCCCACATTAAAGCTTGAACCATCAGCTGGTGAAGTAATGCTAACTGTAGGCGCTGGATCCGGATTAGAACCGCAGTCTTTAACGAATTCCCAAACTTGGCTCACATCTGGTCTTTCATTCTGAGTCCACCATTTTGCGCGATAGATTTTTCCTTCATACAAAACCTCATCACCGCCATGATAAACCGTGCCCGCGTCCCAAGGAGTACCGGTGCATTGAATTACGGTGAAAGTTTTACTCGCTGTTTTACTGTACCCTGCGTTATTCGTCGCAGTGACATTTAAAGTAAAGTTACCGTATTGCGGTGGTGTCCAACTTGCAGAATATGAGTTTCCACCAGATGAACTACCAGCAATTACTTGTCCACCAACTTCGAAATCGACACTGGTAATGGTCCCATCATCATAAGTTGCGGTTGCACTTAATTGGATCGGTGAGAGGTTATCTTGAACAACTTCATCGGCAGGTGCAGTAATCGTCACTACGGGTTTCAGATGGTCTTCATTAACTGAAATGGAAACAGCAGGAGATTCTTTACTGTTATTTGCGTTGTCTGTCGCCGTGGCATTTAATTGATAATCGCCAGCTGCCACGCTATTCCAGGTAAAACTAAACGGTGCGCTGTTGCTTGTACCGATTAAGCTATTGTTAGCATAAAAGTCGACTTTAGTGACTTGCCCATCAGCATCAGACGCCGCAACGTTGATGGTAATATTACTCCCCGGCGCAAAAGTATCACCGGAAGCAGGCGAGCTGATTCGAATGCTTGGGCAGCCTTGACAACCATTGGCAAAGGTATCATTAAGTTTATTCGCAAGGGTAGGGTTTAATTGATTACACTTCGGCAATTTACCGTACATTGTGTGGCCACCTAAGCATTGATGGTCTCCTGCAACTTGCCAAACAATTACGCCACCTAAGTTATAGTCATTAACGTATTGTGCTTTTAACCCAATTGAACGCTCATCGTCATAACTTAAGAAGTAAGTATCTTTGGTTAAGTAAGGTACTTTGGCTTCGTCATCCCAATGTTCAGTCCAGCCGTTTTGTTGCTGTTTGATGAAGAAATAATTGGGGGTTCCATCGTAAACTTCTTTTTTCCAGTGAGTGTAGTCGGCTGCTGTAACGATTGGTCCATCCGGTTGAATGGTTTCGTTTCGTTTTTTAGTTGTGCCGTTTAAAGTGGCGGCGCTTTCGGTAACGACGCCACGACCATAAAAGGCTGTTCCCATGTTAATCTTGCGAGCATTTACACCGCGATTAAGCAACCATTGTGCGGTATTGTCCCAGTTAAATTCTGGATACTCTGCGCCAGTGTAAGGATAAAGCGGCGAGTTATGACCCGAAATATTTGACCAGCCACCGTTAAAGTCGTAGGTCATCATATTGTAGTAGTCCATGTATTTATCTAGTTCTACCCAATCAAAACCATCGAGTTTTTTGGTGTCGGCAGAGAATGCGGAAGTGATCAATTTGTCTGGACCAATTTCTGCGCGAATTTCTTTTACTAAGGTTAAAAAGTTAGCGTAATCTGCTTGGCTGCCGGTGAAGTTCATACCCGAATAAGGACCAGGGTATTCCCAGTCAAGATCGATCCCATCAAATCCCATATCCATTAAAGTGCGCACGCCTTCCATAAACTTTGCGCGCTTTGTAGGATCAGCTGCCATCTCTGGGAAGTGTCGGCACATACTCCAGCCGCCGATTGATGCCATGACTTTTACTCCGTTAGCGTGAGCGAGTTCAATCAGTCCTGGTTGGCCACCGGTTTTCTTAACGGGAATTGGCATGGCGCCGGTTAAACCTGTGATGGTATTTCTCCAGCCACTACCGTCCTGCACAAAACCTTGAGCTTCCGCTTCCGGGGTGAAGTTGTAGGATGGCTCAAGTTCGCCATAGATCAGATAGTAATCCCAACTGCTGTAGATATCGCCATTTAGCAAGTCAGCAGGTTGTTGTACGGTACCCTCTTTATAGATGTCCTTGTTTCTGAAATCACCTGAATGAAGTGAGCCATCTACTGCAACACCAAAAAATGAGAAATTTAAAATAGTGTATTTGCTCATATCCACGTTGAGGTGATTTGCAGCGCCTTTAACTGTGAATCCCGCTTTTGTATCTTTCCAGGGATCCCATTGGGTGATGTAGCCGACAATTTGTTTGTTGTGATCAGCGGTTGTTGCGGCATTAGCGGCGATAGATAAACCGAGTAGGGCGGTTAGAAAATAAATGACTGAGAGAAATTTCTTTTTAAAGCCTGAGAGTTTTAGTTCTGTGAGTTGCGAATTTTGATGTGATTTTGGTTTTAATAGATTTAAATTCACTCTACACCTCCTATTAAGTTGAGCTCGAAAGTTTCACAAGAAAGAGTGAACTGCAAAATCACGTCAGTGACGATCGAGTAATGGTTAGTTTTCCTAAAGCCACATATTTATCGTTTTTAACTGTAGTTTCAGGTTATTAGTAATTGTTCTATCAGAACTGCCATTTTGGCCCAAAAATGGCAGCGCTGTCATTTATCATAAAGAGAATGGGGGGCATTACAAGTTATAGGTTTTTGAAATAGAACCGTTGGTTATTTTCTGTTCAGGAATTTAGATTGTTTGGCTGAATATTTATTAAGTGGTTGAGATTAAGGTTGGGTTTTATTGGGTTTTTATTTGTATTTGAGATTGTTGTGAGATTGTTGTGAGAGCTAATGGTTATATTGTTTTGGGGGATTTTAGATTTTGCGTGAAGTATTCGGACATGGTTTCGGGTTTTTTGTATGGGACAGTTTACTGAGTATGGTTTTGTTGATAGTTTTGAGGTTGCTTTTATCTTAAAGCGGACATTCAGTGAGAGTAGGAAATCAAATACTCTGACCCTAGCCTCTTTGGAGGAAATCAAAATGAGTGAAAAAAGCACCCTTCAAAAACTCGGTGAAAATGTCGTCAAAGGAACGGATGATATAATCGCCAAACAATCGAATCTGATTCATAAATGGGTTGCAGAAAAAAGCTTACCTTATTTAGGCTCCCTGGCTTTCTACTTTAGTTATTATCAATTGAGTTTCGTGCAAGAAAAACCCGTTACCACATTAGGCTGGCTATGGGGGACAATGTATCTTGTTATTGCTTTTGGGCTGATTCAGCCATTAAAAGCTGGAAGCTGGTCGGCAATATTAAGTGGATATCGCGCTACTATGTTTTATATTGCGACTTTGCTATTGATTGAGGAATTTAGTGAAATCTATTCACCAGCCTATTGGGGATTTGCCACTATCTATTACTGGTTTTTTACCTGGAGCTATCGACAGTCCTATTTAATGCCTGGAGAGTTTTTAGGCGCAACGCTGTTGCTGGCTGCTTTAATTAGCAACGGAGTACCACTCATTTCGTCATTCGCCTATATTTTTATTGCTTTTGTTCCGTCGCTGGGTTTGCTCTATTGGCCAGAACATCGGGTAAAAGCAATGTTGTTATTAATTGGTGTGATGTTACTGGTTTGGCTAGGAAGCGATATCGATGGTATGCAAAAAGCAATAGCAGTCATTGCCACGTTGGGATTTATTGTTGTCGCTGTCTTCGCGCTAAAAAAGTTGACCCGTGATGATACCTCTAATTTGGTTTATAGTTTTGCGCTTGGAATTATATCGGGTTTAGTCTTATTTGTACTTGCTGTTGTCCTGCAAATTGATCTTGAAAAGGCTGGAGGTTGGTGGCTGATGAGTCTTTTCTTTGCAGGAATTTCTATATATTTATTTAAGAAATGTAGTAGAAATATTTATCCAGTATTGATTCTCTGGAACGGGTTTTGGTCGACTATTACTATAGGTGTTACTTGGGGAGAGAATTATCAAGGGGCGCGAGACATCTATGGTTTTGCGACCATTTGTTTGGGTATTGCACTATTATTTAATTTTACAGCCAAGCGTTTCGACAGTACTCGCCTAAATATATGGTCAAAGCTCTATGTTTTGGCCGCCGCAGCTATGATTTTTTCTTTGGAAATTTTTGAGAAAGCACAATATTCCGCGTCGAGTAGTTATTACAGCCGACTCGAGCTGTCTTTCATCCTTGCCGCTTTATTTTGTTTTTCACTATTTTTTTACCAACCTCTTAACTTTGAAAACGCATTGCCCTGGTGGAAAGGCTGGGTTAATCCACGACATGTTGTTAGCGCACGACGGCTAGGTCGTTCTAGTGGGGGATATATCGCTTCAATTCCTTTTATTGGAGCGACGCTTTCAATGCTAATTAAAGGATTCAAAGTTATTAGACACCTTAAAAAGAATGGTAGAAAAATTGACTCAAGTGATCTGCTTTTTCTTGCTCTTGCTCTGCTTACTTCAATCGAATTTTCTTATTTATTTTCTGAAGTGTTTATAGATGTTGTTTTGAGTAAGAAATTAGGTCTGTCCGAATCACAATTATTAATTATTACAACTTGTATCTTATTCGGAGGGGCGACAATGATGGTAAATTATTTAAGAAATGAAGCAATGTACGGATTGTTGGCTATGATTGCATTTGTCGTGGCTCCGGTCAGTATCGTGAGTGATAAGGTTTTAGAACTACAAGCCTTCTGGCTAGTTTGTGCTTGTTCGGCGATAGGTGTGATGGGAGCGCGGGAAATTATGAGGAATAGCGAGTAAAGCTTTGGGTAGAAACTAGTCAATTTTAAAAGGTCAATATAAATCAATCGGCTCAGGATATTTGGTTTTATTTAGTCTCCAGTATTCACTTCTGGCGGTTCAAAGAATTCGCAGTCATACTTCTCGAGTCTAACAGATTTAAAAATTCTACAAAACGACATCAAAGAAAGTTTGGTTTTCGAGGATGTTGACTAGCGATATCCACAGGGAAATTTGTTATTGGAAGATACCGAGCTAAATAGAGCTTTTTATAACAGCAGATCACAATGGCTATTGATTACAAGAGAGGAAACACAATGACTGATTCAAGTAAGTTTTTGCCTATTTGGGTATGGGTAATCGTGATATTACAAATAGGATTAGTACTTTTCTTTTCAGCAGGGACTGCTATGAATCCAGCGAAGTTTATACCCAATGCCACCGAATTGGACTATGTCACTCAACTTTATATCACCCGAAACGTTACTGTGGCGTTAGGAATAGTAATCGCTTTGCTACTTAAATCTCACAAGTCACTTATACTAGTTCTTATTGTTCGCTTGCTCACTGATATTACAGATGTTGTTACTGTTTATGCACTGAATGTAGAAGTAATTAAGGAAAGTGTACCTATGGTTGTCGTGCTGCTAGTTGGCCCTGCGTTAGCAGCTATTGGTTATCTGTTTAAACGCATCAGAATAAAAGGGGCAGATTAGCTTGAATGAATGTCTGCTGTTAGCAAGTTTCAGAAAAGCAAATCAGGATGTTGAGAACACAAATTTATCGCTCACTAATAGTTTCAGCTAATAGGAAATTTAGTGAAAGTCGAAATTTTAACTCAAATGATCTTAATTATTTGGTATATGATTTTAAGGAGAAATCATGGAAGTAATGCTTCATCAAGTCACGAAAGATAACTATGAGGCTATTTGTGATCTTGATGTTTCAAAGGAACAAGAAGAATACGTTGCTTGTAATATGTGGTCTCTTGTTGAATCCATGTACAATGAAGGATATGAAACCAGAGCAATTTATTTAGAACAAGAGCCTGTTGGCTTCTTTATGTGGGTCAAAGAAACCTCGAGTAAAGTTTCTATTTGGCGGTTCATGATCGACCAAAAACACCAACAAAAAGGTATTGGGCGTAGAGCGCTAAACCTTGCTTTAGAAGAGTTCGGGGAACTTAAAGAA
The DNA here is from genome assembly GCA_026196875.1 of Kangiellaceae bacterium. Classification (GTDB taxonomy): domain Bacteria; phylum Pseudomonadota; class Gammaproteobacteria; order Enterobacterales; family Kangiellaceae; genus Aliikangiella. Next base: position 15,332 of record JAPHTP010000047.1, on the reverse strand, counting down.
CTTAAAGAAATTGAAATTTCTTATAATCCAGAAAATCCCGTCGCCAAGGAATTTTATTCGAGTTTCGGGTTTGTAGAAGTTGGTATGGATGAAGATAATGAGGATATGCTTGCTGCCATCACACTTTAGTTTCCAGCAGGTTATTATAGAAGGATGTGCAGAGGCTAGCCTGCAGTAGCCGCTGTTTGTCGCTGGTTAAACCCATTGGATGGCTACTCATTGTTTTTATTTTTCCTTCGTCTGGATTCGTATGGAAACAGAGCGTTGCTCCATGACTAAGACCGAGTTCTACGACAATGCCGTTCAATATTTTTAGATCTCATAACTCTACTGACATACACCTGTCAGGAGGATAAATACATAATTTGAATACTTTTCAGTAGGAGACATCAAATTATGAAAATGAACTATTTCGTTCTCGGCACAAACAACCTGGAAGCTTCGACTAAATTCTATGATTCGCTTTTCGAACAAACAGAATACAGTCAAGTGTTATCAACCGAGAGAATGGTATTCTGGCAAGGTGAAGATGAAGACTCAGCGTTTGCAATAGCTATACCTTTTGACAAGGAACCTGCAACCAATGGAAATGGGACTATGATTGGTTTTGGTGTTGGAACCATCGACGAAGTAAAAAGACTCCATAAAAAGGCTATTGAATTAGGCGGGACCTGTGAGGGCGAGCCAAATCAACGGGGGCCTCGTTTTTCCGCGTATGTGAGAGATTTAGATAAGAATAAAATAGCTTTCTCTAAGTAAAAGGCTTAATCGGGTTGCTGGGGGGCTCTAACCTCCAGCTCAACACTACTTTGCTTTCTCGCCCGCGCTAAAACTAATCAGACATGCCGTTTCATAATTTAGTGAAAGAAAGTACATAACTAATCGACTTAGCAAAACTAAGGCGAAGTCCGCAAGTCATTCTCCTGTGTTTTCCGAATCATCGAAATATAAGAAAAATTAAAGCACATTTCGTCATCCGAACCATAACCACCATATACACTTTTACTTGTCGGATTAACAAAGTGGCATTCTACCTCCAACTTAGATTTCTCAAAGTGTTTTTTATCAATGCGTTTCGGCTTGGTAAAAGTAAAATCTCTTTGCCAATCGAGATCCCATCGAGGAATAGACAAAAGGGTTTCTTTATTGCCATTAGTGTCAGTTAAATAGGCCTTTCCGGAAGCGCCAAAAGCATGCATATGAATATTCGCGGAATGCAATTCCAACGCGTCAATAGATTCTATCGGCGCTCTCATAAATTGTGACATTCGTTTGGCAATTCTCTGGAAGCTGATATTGGTTTCATAGGCAGCTTTTTCTCCAGGTTCAATTACCATCGAATTGTTATGTTCTGCATACAGCCACTTGTTCTTAGTGAGTGGGTAATGAATCGAAGGTTTACCAACATGATCGGCAATTTGAAATTCTATCTTTGTATTCGAATCCGTTTCTCCCGGTGCAAATGCGGAGTAGTAATGCATTTGAAGAATAATCAAAGAACCAGGACGAACTAGTATGCCTGAATTTTCAGGAAATGAATAACCATCCATTCCTGGTGCCCAATGCGCTAACCAAAAATTACTGTCTTGTAGTTTCCTTAGTCCATTCGGATACTTCTTTTCAAATGCTTCTTTTTCAGCTTCTTCATTTAAACGATCAGGAATAGCACCGCCAAAACACTGATAGCCGTGGCCTTGTTCTTGTTTTTCCAGATCTTTAAACATGTGTGCTGTTTCCGGTTCAATTACAAATGCAACCAAATGGTGGGCAACCTTTAGATTACCGGGTATTGTTTTAAAACCTGTTACATAAGTATCTTTGGTTGTCGGCCAATCTACAACAAAGCAGCGGTAGTCATCTTTACTCTTTTGATTAGGAAGGTATTCTCCATTGGGTAAGACATTTAATGATAAGTGCGCCTTGAAGTTAGATTCTTGTTTTATTTTCGAGTCGGTGCCTGCTGCTATGATTGGTGTTCCTTTTTTAAATCCATTCGCTTTCCAGTCCAAAAATTTTTTTAATGTACTCTCCGATAGTGATTCGTCTTCGACATATGATTGATGTCCAGGTTCTGCTAGCCAGGGAGGCATACGTCGTAATCCAACGGCAGAAACAATGGCATCTTTAAATAGATAAGTGTTTTCAGGATCTTCAAATGAAAAAGAAACACCTTTATCTGAATGGCAACCTAAACAGCGATCTTCAATAACCGGGCGAATGTCTTTGTAATAAGTCACTTCATTTGATGCAAGTGCTGTAAATACATTAATTGCTGCCAATAGGGAAAATGAGGTTAGTATTTTATTTTTCATTTAGAAGTTCCCTTTTTCCTTTATTAGTATTTGATTCAAGGTATTCAAGTCGGTGCTATTTAAGTGACCTCTGTGTCTAAAAATCACAGAGTTAGTATGATCAAGAATTAATATGGTCGGAATAGTTTCCACTTCAAAATGCGTTTTAAGTTGAAGCTTTGAATCATGATAGAAGTTGTTTTGAAACTTATTATAGAGTGCATGGTTTTTAATATAAGCTTGTGCATCTGCTAAATTCTTATCGATGCTGACGGCTATGTATTCAACCGCTGAGTGCTGCGATAGAAGTTGGTCAAAATCCCACAAAATAGAGCTACAGCTATGACACCAACTTGCCCAAAACTGTATAACTTTGGCTTTCGAATTCGGTTGAAACTGATGAGTTGACTGGTCAGAAAGGCGAATTAAACTCTGGGATAGCTCGGTATTATAATTGGTATTAGATTTAGCGAGTACCCGCTTTTCAGCTCCTTCAGCGGTATACCCTGTTAAGCTCAAACCTATAAATGCAATTAGTAAAGTGGCCTTTTTTATGAAACTGTCCATATTGTTACTACCATATTAGCAGGGAACTCCCTAGTTTGTTTGGAAAGTGTACTGCGTTGTTGTTATAAAATAAGTACGCGTAATAATAATGGTTGACAAAATCGTATCACAGCAGAGTTGATTAAGCTTCGGTTTTAACGCCGATTGATGAGATTGCTTCATATTTATCTCGAATTCTTAATAAAGTTATGGTCCTATTGGTCAAAGTAATTAACGGGATTTAGGTGAAAAATAGCTGCTTGATGTGACATAATTAAGGTTGGCTACTCATTAAACTCTCAATATGAGAATGGCCTAAACACAATTTATAGTCACCAATTAAATGGAGTTCCAGTTGAAGTTTTTTCGATACCTGGTTCCTATAACGCTAGTCCTCTTTCATTTTGCTGCTTACCCTGAAGCCTCAGAGAGCTGTTCGAAAGCAAACGTTTGTCAAATGTGTAAGTACAAAAATATCCTGGAATATGTGGATGAAATGTTTTTGGATTTCTCTGACGAGGATGCGCTTACTGAAGAATTAGTATCTTTGAGCAAAGGGATTGAAAAAGGAAGCACTAAAATTGACAATGAATTTATTAATAAATTTGGCGCATATTATATTGTTTTGAGCTCACTAGACGAAACAGAAGAAAAGTTGATTGCTGTTGAGTATTTAGTAAAACAGGGAGTGAGTCCATACGAGAGAGTGATTTATAGAATCCCTTTGATTCAAACTGTCGTACTCTCTGAGCGGGAGGACGTTTTTAGGATTTTTGTTAATGAAGGCGCGCTCGACGCTTGTGAAGAAGAGAAAGAAAAACTTAGAACTTTTATCGCCAAACTAAAGCCCGAGTACTTGAAGTATTTGAATTGATTCAGACTAGAGAGAGCCACCAACCCCAAGGTGGCTCTATAAACACCTTATCCAGCCTTAGCAACTAAATGAGGTCGTTCAAAATTAACCTCTACAATTTTTTGCCTTTCTTCTACCCATTGACCAGCCTGATTTAGGAATTGATATATAACTTCCCCTGATTCAAAATTTGGCTCGAGTAATACTTGCGCAACAAAGTTCTTGGGTATTACCGGACCAACACCACCTTGGCTAGGCCAGTTAATATTCGGATAGCCCGACAAGTCAATTCTAACTTTCGAACCTGGACCCATAACAGTTTCATAAATAACGGGGCCAGATACATGAGATTTACAGACAATCGGCTCCGCCAGAGGTTGAGTGACTTCTGCAAATCCAGTAGCTTGACGATGAGGTGTATCTACCGTCAAGTTAAGATGTAAAATAGGCGCGCCTGCTAGATCACTTTCCGATTGCAATTGAAGTAAGAAAAGTCCAATTTTCTGATTAGATGATTGAGTTTTTGAGTCGCTCATTTGATTCTCCATTTGTCTTAAAACTTAATAAAATTATTACGTGCACGAGTCATGATGAAGCTTGTTAAGTAAACAAGCTTCCATTCTTATAGGAGTGATTTTTTTACTTATCAATTACGATTGAGAGATAACGAAAATATTATCTCTCCTCAAAAAAAATATCTAAGAAACAAGTGATTAAATGGCCAAAAATTAAAAATAATTGGGCTGAAACGAAAGAGGAAAGCCAAAAGGCCAAGTCCGCCCCTTTGGTTTAAAAATGAAATAAAACTGATATCTAAATTTATTGGTGCTGAATTTTTCTATCAAATTGTCTGAATATCAACTAAAAGAGTAGGAGACAAACTCAATCTATTTGGTTGGTCATTTCACATCTCTTTCACATTGTCTCGATTATGCTACTTATTTTGTGAAAGAGTTATATGGGAATAGTCAGTAGATAGACTATTTTAAAAAGGGAAAAATTAATGTAATGAAGAGAATAAAACTATCTTTGCTAAAAATCGTTTTACTTACACCAATCGTAATATTCGGCCTATTCTATATATTCGGCGTCATCACAGTACTGCGAGATGACAGGTTCGTTACACCACTAAAAGACGCTCAAGCGGATTCTAAAACCATAGCGATCTTCGGTGCTAGTGGAACCGCGGGTGACGGCATACTCAAAGCAGCATTAGCAAGTCCTGATATCGAAAACATTCACGTCATTACCCGACGTATTACACCTCGTATGGAAGAGGGGATTAAGTCAGGCAAGGCACAAATGACAATACATAAAGACTATCTAGATTATTCTGCAGTAATAGGACTGTTAGCCCAAGTCGACGCAGTTTATTGGGCAATCGGTCTCAGCTCTATTGGTGTAGATGAAAAAACATACGGTATGATTCATGTAGAATTCCCAACGCAATTTGTTAAAGCATGGTCCAGTGTTAGTCAAAAAGAGAATATTTCATTTCATTACATTAGCTCCAGCGATATATCGGATGAATCTACTGCGATGTGGGCTCGAGAAAAAGTTCGAGCAGAAAAGTCACTGTTCGCTTTTGCTCAGGGAACAAAGATGCGCGTTATTGCCTATAGGCCGGACTACATCGGCCCAACTCAAGAAGATGGTCATTTGGGCCAAGAAATTCTATATTACTTTTTTTCACCGGTCGGTGTTGCAGTAAGAGCAGAGCAAATCGGTCAGGCGATGCTGGAAGTGAGTGCACGTTGGCAAGAGTTTGATAATGGCGACAAACTTCACACAAGTAAAATCATCCGCTACAGTGACGCTTATGAAGGGCGGCAGTAGAAGTTGCTAATAAACGTAGAAATTAAAGAGTAAGCTCAATTAACCTGAGCGTTTTTGTGGTTTGATTACTAAACTTTTTGCATCATATCTTCACCCCAACTAACCATGGCATCGATAAAAGCCTTTAGCTTAGCCGGCTGACCAAGTCGGCTAGGGTAAACCAGATAAATCAAAGAGTCTGTTAGTGCAACTTTGGGTGCGATTTGCACTAGCTCTCCAGTTGCTAATTTGTGTTGTGCCATTCTTATTGGCATGATGGCAAAACCAAGGCCGGCATCGACGGCATTTGAAATTGCAGGCATTGAGTTTACTTTTAATCTTGATTGAAAAGTATGCCACTTGCCCTCGCTAAATACCTGATTAAATGCTTCATCGGCTCTTTCATCAGAAAAGCCTGCGATATAAGGTTGTTGACTTAACTGATGAACATTTTTAGCGATTCCAAACTCCGCAACATGTTTAGGCGATGCAACAAATATTCGTTTTGACTGATAGATTTTGCGATAGATTAGACTCGAGTCTTCAACGTCACTAAAGCTAGCACGAACCGCCAGGTCAAATTCTTCTTTTATCAGGTCTCTTTGTTGTAAACCCTGATGAACCTCAATTGTGACTTTTGGGTGTTCTTGTAAAAATGGAGTCACTATCATCGGCAACATAATATCAGCAAAGTTCTGCGGCACTGCGATGCGTAAATGACCTACTACCTGCTGCTGTAATTCACTGAGTAGGTCTTCGCCTTGCTTCAACTGTGCCAGCGCTTGTTGGCAAAATTGCAAATATTGAGCGCCGGCATCGGTCAATTTCACCGAACGAGTAGTGCGTTGAAGTAATTTAACGCCTAAGCGTGCTTCAAGCTGATTCACCTTATTACTCACGGTGGATTTTTCAATCCCCAACATTTCTGCAGCTTTGGTAAAGCTCTGCAGCTGCGCCACCTGGCAAAATATCCGGATTTGGTTTAAATCATTGTTCATCTGATAAAACAATCTTTTGTATTTTTAGCTAATTATCTATCTAAGACTATCAATTAAACTGGGTTACATAAACTAATTGTTGGTTTTTTATCTGGAGGTGGACAATGAAGTCTTTTAGCTGGTCATATAAGTTGCTGCATTGGTTAATGGCGGCGTTAATCATTTTAATGTTTTTTGCATTGCAAGGATTTTACCCAGAAATGGGTGACACTGACCGCATAGAGATGCTTATTGGACATTCGAGTATCGGCACAATAATTACCGTGCTGATACTGATACGTATTAGCAAACGCTTTGTCTTAAGGCACGAACGACCACAACACGAGTTAGCATCAAAACAGGCGACCGTAGCGAAATTGCTACATTATGCATTGTATTTATTAATGGTGCTGGTGCCTTTAACGGGCTATTTGACCGCTAATTTTCATCAACTACCGGTACAATTGTTTGGCAGTATTTCATTAAATGGTAATGCTGATACTCAAACCTTTGCCGCACTACGGCTAGTTCATTCGACCTCTGTAAAAGTACTGATTGGATTAGTTATCATGCATATAATGGCGGCACTCATACATAAATTTATTTTGAAAGACGGTGTCTTATCCAGTATGCGTCCGTGGTTTGCAAAAAAGTAGATGTGAAGGATTTTTAGGAACCACTCAAATATGAGAAAAAGGTCACTTTACAAATCTAGCTTTGAACTGCCGGCCTTTTATCTTTCCTTTAGTCAAAAGGTCGAGCGCTGTATTTGAATCCCGTCGATCAACTGCAACATAAGTGAGTCTGTCGAACCGGTCTATTTTTCCTATAGCACTTCCCGCAATTTTTTGATTGGCGGTTAGTGCGCCCAGAATGTCACCTGCTCGTAATTTATCCTTACGACCACCATTGATACCAATGGTGACCATTTGGGGTTTTGGCTTGAAAGCCTTAGACGTATTAAGCTCGCCTATATCTTCCATCGGCAAATCTTGTTTGCATTCATTTTCAATAGCAATGACTTTTGGCATTTCAGATAATTTAAAGAGACTCACCGCAATGCCCTTAGTATCTGCTCTACCGGTTCTTCCTATCCTGTGCACATGGACTTCCGGATCGTGTGATAACTCAAAATTTACAACCATTGGAAGCTCCTTGATATCAAGTCCTCTTGCAGCAACGTCGGTAGCAATTAGAATGCTGCAACTACCATTTGAGAACTGAGTCAAAACCAAGTCGCGCTCGTTCTGTTCCATATCTCCGTGCAATGCTTTAGCGGAAATGCCTTGTTGAACGAGAGAGTTCGCAACTTCATCGCACTGTTGTTTCCGATTACAAAAAACGACACAAGCTGTTGGTTGGTAATGTTGGAGTATTTTTAATAAAAGAGATCCTCTTGATTGATCTTCAACATCATAGAAAGCTTGTTGAATCTGATTCTCTTTATGACGCGATTCAACTTTAATATTTACTGGATTATTTTGAACTGATCGGCTAATTGATTTTATTTCATCCGGATAAGTTGCTGAGAATAACAAAGTTTGCCGATCATCAGGTGTACGTTCAATAACCGCATTGATATCATCTAAAAATCCCATATCTAACATTCGGTCCGCTTCATCGAGAACCAGCGTAGATAAGTGATGAAGCGTTAACGAGCCTTTATTTAAATGTTTGAGTAAACGCCCAGGTGTACCTACTACAACATGCGGTTTATGTTCCAACGAAGCGAGTTGCCCCCCCATTGGTTTGCCCCCGCATAGTACGGTGATTTTAGTATTCGGAATAGCTCTCGCCAACCGTCGCAACTCGTTACTAACTTGATCGGCAAGCTCGCGAGTTGGACAAATTACTAGCGCTTGCGTTTCAAAAAAGCCGGGGTCGAGTTTATGTAGAAGGCCGATGCCGAAAGCCGCGGTTTTTCCGCTACCAGTTTTCGCTTGAGCAATAAGATCTTTACCCTCAATTATCAAGGGAATACTTGCAGACTGAATTGGCGTCATTGTCTCATAGCCTAACGACTGTAAGTTTTTCAGTTCACGAGTAGTAAGTGATAATGTGGAAAAGGTTGTTTCTGACACGGTGGTTAATACCTGTGGTTTGGCGAAGTTAGAACAAAATCAATTGAAATTGAGTTTTCAATAAGAACAACTGAGTCTCTGGCTTCCATTGATTCACGAGCTTCGCGAGATTATACGCTGAAAATAAGGTAATGATAGGTTAATTTTCAGAAACTAGACTAGAGTTACAAGCGGTGAATAGAGTAGTAGTGGTATTTGCCAGTTAAAAGAGTCAGTTAAGTTGCAATCAGAATTAAATATGAAAAGCGATACCGACTCCATACTCGAGCTTATTCTCGCCAACACAAGGCTTTTATATGCGATAAACTCGTTTTGACTGTCCTAATGTATCAATTTTCATGTATCAACTTTCGTAACGTCATCATTTCACTGTTTCTATAGATTGCACTGCACTTGGTTTGTACACTATCGAAATCAGACGAACAATCAGTTTGTCCAATCTTGTTTTTTATCCAAAAAATTTTATAAAACAACACGCCCCATCATGCAACTATAATTATATTTGGCAAGTCAGTATTGGAAATTGCCATAGTCGAGTTTTTGATGGGGCTAACTATCATTCAAGAGTTTAGTCTGTCGCCGCAATTAAATGGGTTAAGTCGCTTAGTATTTCGCTCTCAAATCGCCCATCTGATTTTTGGCTAGATTGATTTTTATACCGCTCAATAATTTCCTGAATTGCAGACCTTAACTCTTCGTTTTCCTTTTTCAATGAATCCATATGTTTGGTAGCATTTTTAAGTGTTTGCCAAGTCATTGTTTATACCTCCTTGATTGAAAGTAATGCCTTTCTTATGATCATTTTTATCACACGAAACTTTAACCGCAGCTGAATAAGTTTTGTCTAAAATTTAAGCGAAATAAAAGAGTAGAGTGATTAATTAATTGCTATATCTATCGAGCATTGAACGTTTGCTGCAGAGAGCAATTTAGCGTAACTGTAAAGGGATAGATTTAATTATCCTGACAGAAATTGTAAATTTTCTGCCAATTATTATTTTGAGTCCTATGGGGAAGTCTTAGAGGCAAAGCCTGAGGGGCCAATCAATTGATTTGTAATTAATAGGATTCAATCATTAGCCCCGCCGTCATCATACTCAGTATTTATTTTAGTAAACGACGGATCCGGTTCTCCAAAAGAGCAGACTGGACCGTAAGGATAATCTTCAGTGTAATAATAGGCGTAGTTTCCATAGGCATCGGTCATTCCATTACATTCATCCAGATCGCCAAAGCCTTCTTCATAATACCAGTCTTCAACAAACATTCCCCTTGGGTGAGTCGCAATTGAAGGAGCCTGAATTTCAGAGCCTTCAGGAGTTTCTCTTTCAGTAGTATAAGTTCTCCAGCTTGATTTTGCTTTTCTCTGCTCACCCGTTCCGACGTCAAAGAAATAATGGCCGTAAATCGGAAATCCATCGGGCGCGAATCCTATTACAGGAGAACCTGCTTCTGAGGTTAAATTTGCGGCTTGCAGGATGTCACCTTCCTCTACCTCCGAGAGCGCATGATTGTCACCATGATAATGATATCTGCCATCAAACGCATGTCCGGTGTATTCATCTAGAACTACATTCTGAGGATTTCGAGCGGGAATAGCATACCAATCTGCAAATAGCCCACATTGGTCTCTTGTGCCTAGGCCTATCTGATTTTCAGTTGTAAAGTCTGGGTGATAGCAAAAAGCAGAATCCACATCAAGATCAACACCGTTCAACATGATTCCGTTGAGAGTTAAATGGCTGGCAACTTTTTGTACATAAGTTGCTTGTGAAGTTTTAACTGGATGCCTTTTTATTTTGACAACATAAGGCAATGTGTTAGGCGTTACCATTGTTGCGAAGCTGGCGCCGGTAGTTGTATTCGCACCGACGTCATGTTGTGGAATATTATTGCTAGTGAAAGTACAGTATTCTTCATCGGTAGTAATTTCAAGATAGCTAGATAAAATGACTGATTGTTGCTGGTCGATAATAGTCGCAGTGTAATTTCCTGCGTAACTCGCACAATCAGGATCTCGGTTGCTCAATGTTTGATAGCTGATATCGCCTTGCGGATTAGACGTAAAGATGTTGTCAGGTATTGTTATATCTAATGATCCTTCATCGATTGGAGGAAGAGTTTCCGCTTGATCAGAAGAGCCTCCGCATCCCACTGAAATCATTATTAAAGTTATTGCGCATAGGGTGTTTAATTGCGTAACTAGTTGCCTAACTATCACGAAAACCTCTTATTCATTCTTTGATCCAAATAAGTAAAACGAGTTGGAGTTAATTTGGTTGACAGTTAAGAAAACGAAGACAGAAAAGGGGAAAGTCAGGACAATTGTTCAAGTGTCCCGACTGTTTTATTCAGTAACGCTAGAGGATTTAGGAAGGAGCAGTAAACAAAATTAGCAACCCAATCCCAACCGCAATCATCGGAACCGCATCCAAAAACGCGGCCATAATCATTGTTTTCACTTGCAGGTCTTTAGCCAATGAAGGTTGCCGTGCGGCACTTTCTATAAACTTGGCCGCGACTTTTCCAATACCAAGTCCAGAGCCAATGGCTGCTCCGGCTAAAATAATGGCTGTTGCAATAATACTCGCTGCTTTAATTAAGTCTTGGGGGTCCATAATTAGTCCTCTCGTTTGAACAACATAGATATATTAGACTGTTTTCAATTGATTGATAATACTCTAATCTGTGATAATACTGTTCACAAATGTGAACAGTATAAAGGAGCTATTTCATGAGTCGTTGGCAAGGTATCGAAGAGTTCGTCCAAGTGGTAAATAGCGGCTCCTTTTCCGCTGCCGCCGCTATATTGGGAATTTCGAAAAGCCATGTGAGTCAACAAGTTAGCCGTCTAGAAGAGAGACTAGGGAGTAGGTTACTGCAACGTACCACGAGAAGACTTAATTTAACTGAGGTAGGTCAGCAGTTTTATCACCAATGTACCCGGATTGTTGAAGCGCTCGATGATGCAGAAAGCTCGGTCACTCATTTACATCGTACGGTACAAGGTGTGTTGCGAGTCAGCTCTCCTTTTTTATTAGGGGAAGTCCACTTGGTTCCAGCGATCTCGGAGTTCCTGCATGAGTATCCTAACTTAGAAATTGAACTAGATTTTACTAGCCGAAAAGTCGATTTACTTGAAGGTGAGTACGACATTGCATTGCAGGTGGGCGAGCGCAACGATATTAATGTGGTTAATGTTCCGCTCACAACCACTCGATTCTACATAGTTGCGAGCCCTAAATATATTGAAGACTCTGACGCTCCACTGAATAGTCCAGATGACATTAAAGGACATAAATGCCTTTTATTTATGGAACGAGGTAATACTAAGCCTTGGCGTCTAAGGCAAAGTGAAGAGGAGAGCGAATTAGCGCTAAAAGTGAAAAGCCATTGGCGTAGCAATAGTGGACTAGCACTGAGAGCGGCAGTTAAAAAAGGCTTGGGACTGGCTTACCTGCCTGATTACTATTTGAAGTCAGACGTACTTGATGGGGCCTTAAAAGTATTGCTTCCCGAATGGAGTTTTAATGAAAGGAAGATTGTTGCTATTTACTCGCATAGACAATTTGTTTCGGCGAAAGTTAAAGTGTTTACTGACTTCTTGATAAATTATTTTCAGCGAACTGAAAACAAACTTCAGCTTGATGAGATATTATCAAATTAAATATCACTTCGAGATATTTGGTTTCACTCCATTGGCAACCCATCTCATATCGATTATATTCGTTGGCTAAATACTTCTTATTAATGATAGCTTTAACATACAACTTGAAAAAACATTGAGCATTATGGCCAGAGGATAGGGCGTTAACTTATATGATAGAAAACTTCACACAAATGCTTTCAAGTTACCAACAAGGCGATGAAAATGCTTTGGAAAAGATCTTTCCGGTTATTTACCAGGAGCTTCGTCGTATTGCTCACCGCCAACTTGGTAATGTATGGGCGGTGGAAACTATTTGCACTACTGCACTGGTTAATGAGGCTTATCTTAAACTTTCGGGAAGTGAAAACATTGTAAGCCAAGACAGAAACCACTTTTTTGCTATCGCTGCAAAAGCCATGCGCCAAATCTTGATCAATTATTCAAAACAAAAGCAAACACAAAAACGCGGCGCTGAATGGCAGAAAACCGGCAGCGTAGATGATCTGAAACAAGACGATAAAAATATTGATGAACTAATTGCCATCGATAGGGCGTTAACCGAACTTGAGTCATTTGATCCTGAATTGGGCCGATTGGTAGAGCTTCGTTTTTTTGCCGGAATGACAGAAATCGAAGTCGCTGAACTTCTTGGGATCAGTGATCGCAGTGTACGTAGAAATTGGCAGAAAGCAAAAGTACTTCTCGCTAATGCGATTTAATGATCTAGCTTGAATGTTTTTCAGATTAAAGCAAATTTTTTTTTAAAGTTGAATCGATCTGGATCTTTAACAACTAGAAATATAAAAGACTTGATGTAAAGGAAAGCAATATGCCAATAGGGATATCAAAGTCAAGATGGCAGGAAATTCAGTTAGTTCTCGATGAAGTTATCGACATTCCAGAATCTGAACGGCTCGAATATTTAGATAAATTTCGTCATGATGAGGCGTTATATCAAGATCTAAAAGAGTTAGTCTGCAATGATCTTGATAAACTCAATATTCTCGACACTCCAGCGGCCGATTTACTTCAGGTGGAACCTTTACTACAAGAATTTGATAAGTTATCGGTCAGCTCTTCTGATCTTGAACAACCAGTTCAGCCTACCCAGCAAGATGCAAATAAGAACTTTCCTGAGATCGAAAAGTATGAGGTTGAAAAGGAGATTGGCCGAGGTGGTATGGGGAGGGTATATTTGGCGACACAGATCAGTGATTCGTTTGAGCGTCGAGTCGCGATTAAAGTTCTTTCTAATACTAATCGTGATCCTCAAATAATTCAAAGGTTTGAAAAAGAGCAACGCCTGCTAGCCAGTTTGGAGCACCGTAATATAGCGCAGCTTTATGATGGTGGTTTTACCAAAGAAGGAACACCGTATTTTGTAATGGAATATGTTGAAGGCGAATCGATAGATCTTTATTGTGATAACAACAAGCTAACTATCGACAGGCGACTTTCGCTACTTAAACAGGTGATAGACGCTTTAGACTTTGCTCATAAAAATTTGATCGTACACAGAGATATAAAGCCTTCAAACATATTGGTGACGGAAAATGGCGCCGTGAAGTTGGTCGACTTTGGTATTGCTAAGTTAGTTGATGAAGAAAAGGACAATCAACTAACTCAAACTGGTAATCAAATTTTAACTCCTGGATTTGCCGCTCCCGAACAATTGCTCGATTTACCCATAACCACTACAACTGATATTTATTTGCTAGGACTGGTACTTTATAAGTTACTAACTGGACATCAAGCTTATCAAGATATGTCCGGATCTTTAGTTGAGATGGTAAAAGTCATGAGTGAGGAGCCACCGACAACACCTAGCTTGGTTAATACTTCACTAAAAACACCAGAAGACAGTTCACTCCTAAGTGTTCGCGGTGTTTCACTAGGCCAATTAAAAAGTAAGCTTTCTGGCGATCTCGATGCAATTGTTCTTAAATGTCTAAGTAATAATTCTCAAGAACGTTATGCTTCAATGTCCGCGCTTAAAAGTGACATTGAATGTTACTTTAACAACAAGCCGATTAGCGCCCAACAGGCGACGTTTATTTATCAAAGCAAGAAATACGCACGACGCCACTGGAAAGGTTTGGGGGTAATTACAAGTGCCATATTAATATTGATAAGTTACGCTTATACCGTCACGGTTCAATCCAAAAAAATCCAATCGGCTTTAGAATTAAGCCAAATAGAACAAAGCAAAGCTCAACAAGTCTCGCATTTTATGCTCGATATCTTCAAGTCGGCAGATCCCAATGTATCCAGTTTAAATAAGATGACGGCTGCAGAATTACTCGACCAAGGGCGTCAAAAGGTTTTAACGGGATTAGAGCAAGCACCTGAAGTTCAATCACACATGCTGACGAGTCTGGGCGAAGTTTATATTGAGCTGGGAGAAATTGACAGGAGTATTGAGTTATTGGAAAAATCTCTACTTATTCAAAGAGAGATGGCTCAACCTGCGTTTACTACGCTGGCCAATACTTTGACCACACTTGGAGTAGCTTACGTAAATGGTAGAAAGCTTGATCAAGCGGAAGCGCTTTTTAAAGAGAGTATTGGCATACATGAAGAATTAATTAGCGAGGAAATTAATGGTATTAGCATAGAGTATGCGGAAACGCATACTGCGTACGGGCAGTTACAAAGAAAGCTTGGAAGATACGAAGCATCGATGACGCTCTACGAAAAATCAATACAGCTACTTAAGCAAATTGGCGCACATGAACATCAAGAAATGGCGGTTGCACTGAATGGTTTGGCGAGTGTGCAGCAAGACGTTGGGCAATTTGAAGCTGCCGCAGAGGCTATGAAAGTTGCTATAAAAATTCACGAGAGAACCTTGGGCAGCAATCACTCATACTTTACCATCTATCTTAATAATTTGAGTATCTTACTGACAAGTATGGAACGTTATGATGAAGCATTTGTTTATTCAAAGCGTGCTTTGGAAATACAACAAACAATTTTACCTGAATTTCATCGTTATTTTGCGGCGCCGCTGCGTTCGCTTGGTAAAATATCCCACGGTAGAGGGGAGCTCAAACAAGCATTTCAATATTTCAGCCAGGCGCTAGGCGTTTATCGCAAGAAAACGAAAAGCAATAACTATGT
>JAPHTP010000061.1 GCA_026196875.1 Kangiellaceae bacterium | reverse complement strand
TTCTGTGAGGTATCAATATGGTTGTCGGCAACGGTATCTGTTGTCGGAGGTTGTGGAAAGGCATAGTTGTCAACCTGGATATTTTGCGGTTCAAGCGAGGGGCCGAAATTAATGTTGTAAGCTTTTTGTAAGTCTTTAAATTCAGTTTCAATACCGGTAAGGACTTCCCACTGCTCGCTTAACTGCCAGTTTATTTCTGCGCTTGCAGTAAGGCTATTGTTTTCTGATTCCCAATAAGAAGCATCGAGAACTCTTATAGTTTGGCCAGATTGCTGATCGCTAGTCAGGTAGCCTTCGATAAAAAAGGAATCATTGTCAATATCGCTAACGCGATAACGAACCAAAGTCTTGAGATCCATTTTGTCGGTTAAGTTTGATTGCCATTGCCAACTTAGTGAAACATCCTCTTCAATCCACAAGCCGGCATCTGGAAGTGAATGGTCGAAGGTATACCCGAGCCCGTAACCACTTGCAAGGCGGTAGTGGAGCGCAGTAAAGCGATGGGCTTGGCCGTTCAGTCGTAGGTCGATTGCATGATTTCGGTGAGGTGAAGACAGTTCTGTATAATGGGGATAGAATCCGCCCCAAATGTCTACATTGGTTAGTAGGTCAGGATTGGTCCAGCGATAATTTCTGACTTTGGAAAAATCGAGATCGCCCTGGTCTAATCTGAGGGTAGCTAAAAAATCTAGGTTTTCAATTTGAGACTGATAGTGCATATCCATGACTCGGACATCGTTTTCACCAATTTGGATAAAACCACTAAATTTGTCCTCATCGGATTTTCGAGAAGAATCAGTAATAACGTTGATAATTCCCACCACCGCGTCACTGCCATAGGCAACTGAGGCAGGCCCGTATACGACTTCAACTTGCTTTATGTTGGACAGAGGAAGCGCCGCCATCACTTCTGCTTCGTTGTTGTATAAATGATTGAACTTTAATCCGTCGACTAAAATGAGGTGTGAACTGCCTATTGTGTGGCGTACTCCGCGCCACAGGGTGTTAAAGTAGTTATCACCGAAAGTTCTGGAAACTTGGATTCCAGATAGGTCATCCATTAAAAAACTGAGATCCTTATAACCTCTTTTAATTAAGTCGTCACGGGTGATGATTTCGACGAAAGCGGGTGACTCATCTAAGCTTTCGGACTTTCTCGAAGCGGTAGTCACTTTCAATTTCAGCAGCTCTTGCAGGCTAATTTCAGTAATGTCTGCATCAGCTCTCGCTAATGGGTTAAACACTAACAATAGAGCACAGACTGCAACACGGTTTTTATTTACTGCGGCAAATGAATTTCTCACTGAAGACTACTGTAAACTGAACAACCTATGTTAATAAGTATAGTCAAGCTTCTGGAGTTGCAGGATGATTTATATTAGAATTAGTTAATATATATATTCAAATATATCTAAACGCGCTTGTTCTTAACAATTGTAGATATTAAAAATCTTTGATTTTCAAATGGTTAGGTTGTTATATGAATTTAGAAAACTACTTTGAAAAGTTTCGACTGAATATCGTCGGGCAACAGCTAGAGCATAATGGAAATCGCATCATATATGCAGATTGGACTGCGAGCGGTCGACTCTACGAACCAATTGAGGAGTTTCTGACAAAACAGGTTGGGCCTTTGGTAGCTAATACCCACACTGAATCCAGCTTTACCGGCTGCACTATGACGCGCCTATATCACGAAGCGCAACAGAAAATAAAACTGCATGTTAATGCCGATGAGACTGATGTACTAATTTGTTCAGGTTCCGGTATGACCAGTGTGATTAATAAATTCCAGCGAATTTTGGGTCTAAGAGTGCCGGAAAAATGGGCAGAGCGATTTACCATTGAAGAAAATGAAAAGCCGGTAGTTTTCATTACACATATGGAACACCACTCCAATCAAACTTCCTGGAACGAATGTGCGGTTACGTTAGTTGTAATACCGGAAAATGAACAGGATATGCCGGATACTGATGCTCTGGAAACTTTGCTGCAAAAATATCAAGAAAGACCAATGAAAATTGGGTCCTTCACTGCATGCAGTAATGTCACTGGAATTAAAACAGACTATCATAAATTCGCCGAAATAATGCATAAGTACGATGGATTTTGTTTCGTAGATTTTGCTGCTTCGGCACCCTACGTTGACATTGATATGCACCCAGAAAACTCATCGCAAATGCTAGACGCTGTGATGTTTTCTCCCCACAAATTTTTGGGAGGCCCAGGTTCATCCGGCGTGCTTGTATTCAACAAACAGTTGTACCGCAATAAAGTCCCTGATAATCCCGGAGGCGGTACGGTAACGTGGACCAACCCTTGGGGGGAGCACCGATTTTTCGAAGACATCGAAGTGAGAGAGGACGGTGGAACCCCCGGCTTTTTACAAACGATACGTACCGCTTTAGCTATTAAGTTAAAAGAAGCAATGGGGACTGACAAGATTCATCAAAGAGAAAAAGAATTAGTCGAATTAATGTGTGCCGAGTTGAGCAAGATCCCTGGTGTAAATATTTTACATTCGACTAACAAAGATCGTCTTTGTGTGATTTCTTTCTACGTAATTGAAATTCACTATAACTTAATGGTTCGAATTTTAAGTGACAGGTTTGGAATTCAAACTCGAGGTGGTTGTTCATGTGCTGGAACATACGGGCATATTTTACTCGGGGTTGATCAGGAAACTTCATGTGCGATTACGGATATGATCGATGAAGGGGATTTGTCGCAAAAGCCGGGTTGGGTGCGAGTTTCATTACATCCAACTTCTACCGATGATGAAGCTAGGTTTATTGCCAGCGCAATTCAGCAAGTGATCGAAAACATTGACGAATGGAAAGGAGATTATGAGTTTGATTCTTCACAAGGTGATTATGTTCCCAGAATTGATTCTGGTGTACCGATAACGCTGGATAGCTTTAAGCCTTAATCTAAGATGTTCAAAAAAGGGAAGGGGAGAGTGTTTCGAAAACAAAAAGGATTCAGTAAATCCAGGACTCTATTTTTATCATTATCTATAACAACCGAACCAAATAATTTAGTTCCAGTTTAAACCGCGTGATTCTAATTGTTTGTCTAAGTCTTTCGAGCTCAAAGGTTTAGAAATTAGGTATCCCTGGGCACATTCAATACCTAGTTCCTTGAGTTTTCCAAATTGCTCGTTGGTTTCTACTCCTTCGGCGATTACTCCCATGTTTAAGCCTGATGCAAGATTCTCAACTGAGCGAATTACCGCTAGATCTTTTGCTTCCTCAAACATGTTGTTAACAAATGAACGATCAATTTTTACAACTTTGATGGGAAAGTGGTGTAAGTAACTCAAAGAAGAAAAGCCTGTTCCAAAATCATCGAGCATTATTTCGATTCCCTTGTCATTAAATTGATTTAATACGGATTTTGCTACGTCAAAATTATTAATTAAAATGCTCTCAGTGATCTCCAGTTTAAGGCTGTCAGTATCTAAACTATGTTGTTCTAAGTAGTCTAGAATATCGTCAACAAGACTTGGATCTTCTAATTGTTTGGGAGATAAGTTTACGCTGACATACAAGTCTTTATATTCAGGTTTTAGATTTCGCCAGATAGCAATCTGGGCGATTGCCTTTGAAAGAATTTGCCGGCCCAGCTCAATGATCAGCCCGGTTTCTTCTGCAATTTCAATAAATTCTAATGGGTTGATAAATCCAAGTTGGTGATGCTTCCAACGAGTGAGGGATTCAAACCCGGTAATCTCTTTAGTATCTAGTTCGACAATTGGTTGATAGTGAATATCAAGCTCTTTTTCCTTAATCGCAACACGTAAGTCCGTCTCCAATTGTAAACGCTTAAGCGCGTTGTAGTGCATGCTAATATCAAAAAATTCAAATCTTGCCTTACCTTGCAGTTTGGCTTGGTACATTGCTGCATCTGCATCTCGTAAGACTTCTTCTGGATTTTCATAATGAGACTGGCAAAGCGCAATGCCAACACTCGGAGATGTAAACACCTCATAACCTTGTAGTGCGTAGGGCAGAGATATTTGTTCAACAATTCTTTTAGCAATTGTGATGGTTTGTTCTTTGTCGATATCTCCCTCCAGCAAAATACAGAATTCGTCGCCTCCAAATCGTGCTACCGAGTCGCAAGCTCTAATTGCCGTTTCTAATCTTAAAGCCACTTCTTTTAATAGCAAGTCACCGGTAAGGTGTCCTAACGAATCGTTGATTACTTTGAAACGATCTAGGTCAATAAACAATACTGCATATTTAAGTTTTTCACGACTATCACTACGATTCATTGCTTGCAAAAGTCGATCGATAAACAAGGTTCGATTAGGAAGCCCTGTTAGTCGATCATGGAGTGCATCGTGATAAAGCTTGGCTTGAGTTTTTTCTCTTTCCCGTAAAAGTTTATGTAATTCATAATTAGATTTGACCAATTCGTTGGTGCGTAGTTGAACTTTTTCTTCCAGTTTCGCGTGCGAGTCTTTGAGTTCTGAGTTCATCTTAACCAGTTTTTCGGCCACTCGTTTGCGATAAATCGCGGTAGAAATGTGCGATGCTACAAAAGTCATCAGTTCAAGATCAGATTCACTATAAAGTATGTCTTTCTGATAGCTCTGAATCGCAAGTACACCACCGACTTTACTTTCAATGATAAGGGGAACTCCCATCCAAGATACACAAGACTGGCCAACCTGACTAACTTCACCCATATCCATCAAGTTTTGCATTTTTTCTTCGTTTGCCAGTAGCGGCTTTCCTGATCGGAGTACGTAACCTGTGAAGGTATATTTTATGCGTTCGGCTGCCATTGATTTGAGTTCTTCATGCCTAAGTGGATCGACTGTATCTTTGAAGTAAACGAAATTGAGGTTTTTTTCTTTTTTATCGAGGGTGGCAATAATAATATTGGCTGCGTAAACCAATTCGGATAAAGATAGGTGAATCGCCTCGTAAAAGTTAGATAGCTCTCCGTCTAAAATTGGAATGTTTGCAATTTGAAATAGGGTTTGTTGAACTTTAATGGCCTGTTGGTACTCATCCATTATGTGGAGTAACTGCTCTTGTGACATGCCTTGAAAGTTACTTGCGATAAATTTGGATTGAGCGTAAGACTGACTCTGAGCCACCAATAAAACTCCCGATAATTACAATAAACTCTTACTTGAGGTTGATGTGCAGTAGAAAGACAAAGGTTTATTTTCGATAATAGTACCAGTGCCGAAAATTAATCGATCCAATATTTAGACTAGTAAAAAATTATCAAAGAACAAGTGATGCAATGACTTTTCAGGCTGAAATATTCACATAATCTCAATATGAGAAAGTTAAAAGCTTAGGTTAGTTTGTTTTAATCTATGGATTCGTCTTTTTATACTGAGCATATGTTCACTAAGTCGGAGATCCAACATAATCGGCGCAAGCGCGTCAACCGACTGCAACATTTTGAGGTCGTTCCAGCCCAATTCAATTGCCCTAGTCAAATTGTCAACACTATCATCCTGTTCGCCTAATAATGAAGAAATATAGGCAGCAAAAACAAAGTCTCTTGGTACTTGACTGATGTTTAACCGAGTTGCGCGCCATGCCATCATTTTCTGACTTAGTAAAAGTTGAACCGATCTTAATTCGTCAGAATTTGTAATAGTGCTTTTATCCAGTTGCTTCATTTCGAGGGTTTTCGCAGTTAACAAACTGATCTGTAATTCGAGGTTCTGTGCGTCCTGCCTGAGATTGGCCGCTGCTTCCAAGTATTCAACAGAGGGAGCAAAATGATTTTGCAGAAGTAATAGCTGGCCTAAAGTGAGTAAATAGTCATACTCTGTCGGGGCAACTTTAATTTTGTTCTGTAATCGTTGTATAGCTTCTTGGGAGCGATTTTCTCGCATTAAAAACCAGGCATATCGAATGTTGCCAAGTACATAGTCGGGCTGCAGTGAGAGAGCAGTAAGGTATGATTGCTCGGCCTTCTCATTCCAGCTTAGTAATTGGGCAGTTTGGCCTATGTGAGTGTGAACTGTAGCGTAGTTAGGAGATATTTCGACTGCCCGTTTGTGCCAGTCTAGCGCTTTTTGGAGTTGTCCCCTGTGGCGATAGTAGTAGGCTAGATTGGTAATTGCCTGGGGATGTCTGGGGGACAGCTTAACAGCCCTCAAACTTGAATCAATTGCCAGGCTAAGTGAACCATTTAAATAATGCGCAAGCGCAAGCGCTTTATGTGATTCCGCTCGCTCAGGAGCAAATTCGACTGCGCGAAAAGCAGCGTTAAGCGCGAGTTTTCTCCAACTTTCATCAGCTCCAAACTGATAGACTCCTTGCGAATAAGCATCACTCAGACCGGCATAAGCTAGTGCAAAATTTGGAGCAAGGTCGAGCGCTTGAATAAAGAGTTCAATAGCGGTTTGGTTATCTGCCTGGCGATATCTGGCATAATAATCTCTACCTCGGAGATAAAGATCATAAGCCTTAATGATTTCGGTTGGTTGAGTAAGCGATAAATCGTCCAAAACCTCTGATTTGTTCAGTCTTGCTTTTAGATGAGTTGTTACTTGGGAGATCACTTTGCGCTGGATAGCGAGTATATCATCAGACTGGAAATTGTATTCGCCCTCCCATAGTAATTCGGAATCACTAGTATCTATCAGTTTTATACTGAAGTGGAGCAGCCGGTCTTTACGATAAAGTGAGCCATCCAAAATAGCGCCTACTTTCAGGGTCGAAGCAATGTCTTTGATGCTTCGTTTACTCTTTGCGTAAGGCTTGACGCTGTTTAGCGTGGCAACATTTAAGCTGTCTATTTCTGACATTACCTGGATCAATTCGGACGTCATCCCACGGGCCAAATAATCGTCCTCGCCATTTTTAGATACATTAACAAAGGGTAAAATTGCAATGGAGCGCAATAGTTGCTCGTTGTTCTTTTGCTGTAACTGGGCGTGAAGTACATAGAGAATGAGCAGCAAAGCTAGTATGAAGAGTGACAAGCCCATGGAGATTTTTTGCCAAAGCTTTTGGGTAGTATGCGTAAAAAGGTTTGGCACATGGTCACTACTGGCTAAATCGTATTCAATTGGGGTTGTTTGCGAAATGACTTTTATCTTAACTTGCGGCAGCAAGCGATAGCCTCTTCCTCTAACTACACCGATGTAACGTGGATTTTGAGCCTTATCGTCGAGTGCTTTGCGCAACAACCTGACCCTTTGCTTGAGAGTTTCATCTCCTACGACCATGTCAGGCCAGACTTCACTTGTTATTTCTTCTTGATTAAGGACGTTGGGGGCGTTGACTACCAAAACCTTAAGCAATTGAAATGAGAGTTTTGGGAGTTGGAGTTCTTCATTATTTCGCCAAACCTGGCCCGTGTATGGGTCAAGCACTAAATCCTCAAAGTGATACTGGGATCGGGTTGACGAAGTTTTAAACAAACAAGTTTCTCCGGTGAAATCAATGGTGAAAGTCTAGAGTATCGATATATCGTTAAATTTCAATAGGTTTGACTCAGCTTCACCATTTTTTCACCATATCAACATACTGTTTTAACTTAGCTTGCGTTGATCTGATAAGGAATTTTAGAAAAGTCAGTCAGGTTTAGGCATGGTTAAGGTGATACTTAACTTTCTCTAGTAGTTCTTGCTCTTTTATTGGTTTACAAAGGTAGTCAGCCATACCCGCATCTTTTGCGCTGTTAATATGTTCCTCAAGTACGTGGGCGGAAATTCCGATTATTGTTGGAGCGTGATGCTGCTGTTCCAGTTGAATAAGTCTGCTGGCTTCCAATCCATCCATTTCTGGCATTTGAATATCCATTAGTGCCAGATCATATTGCTGTTCACGACAAGCTTGAACGGCTTGCAAACCATTCTCCGCTACGTCGACTTGGTAGCCTGCATGACTAAGCTGAGATTGAATTGCTTTTAAGTTAATTTGATTGTCATCAACCAGTAGGATTCGCTGAGAACTGTCTACTTTTTGAATCGGGCTCGGGGGAATGTGTTGTTGTTCAAATATTCGACAAATACCTTTTGCGGTAACGGGTTTGTATAATCGTTCTATCTGACTGGATAGTTCCGGAGGCAATTCTTGGCCCACCCAATCAAGCCAGATTATTTTCTTGTTATCTTGGTTAATCTGTTCTACAAATTGCTGCAAAACGTCTGCACCATATTTGGCATCTATCATGATTATTTCGAATGAGTCAATCGCTGCCAGCCCATCGTTGACTTCGGTAATTAGTTTGCAAGTAATGTTATGTTGTTCAAAACTATCTAGTAGCCAATTTCCTAATGGAGAAACTTCTGCCAAAATCAACACTTTTTGGTCTACTTCAAAGCTAGGGTAGGTGATTGTTTCCTCGGAAATTTGCGGTACTTGCATTGCAAAGCTGAACACTGTTCCAGCCGAAGTTGAGCGTTCGATAGTAATTTGCCCGTTCATTGCGACACAAATCTCCTGAGAGATTGGTAGCCCCAAGCCTGTTCCACCGAAAGCGCGAGTAGAAGAATTATCAACCTGCTGGAATGATTCAAATATGCGAGCCCGAGCTTCTTCAGGAATTCCAATGCCTGTATCTTCGACAGATACATCCAATTTTCCATAATGCCAGTCGATTTTAACTATTACTCCGCCTTGCTCGGTAAATTTAATTGCATTGGCGATCAGATTTATAAAAACTTGTCTTACCCTAACCGGATCAAAACTCAATTGCGCTGGTACATTAACGGATATGTCGATTGCTAAATCCAGTTTTTTACTCGCTAACTGAGAACTAAACAAGTGGCCTATATCATCAATAAACTGTGCCATATCTACAGCCTCTGGCTTGAGTGTCAGGCCTACACTTTCGATCGAAGCCAAGTCTAATATTTGATTCACTGTATCCAGAAGAACGTTACCAGATTGGCCAGCTAACAAAACATATTCTCGTTGCTCATCGGTAAGATCAGTGCTTAGAAGCAGGTCATTCATACCTAACACACCGTTGATTGGGGTACGCAACTCATGACTCATATTGGCCAAAAACTGGCTTTTAACCGCATTTGCAGCGTTAGCCTTTTCGGTCGTTTCAACGAGGCTCTTGTTTTGTGAGCCTATGGTTGCCAACATGCTATTGAAAGACTCAACAAGATCACCTATCTCATCACTACCCAGCTTATCCGCACGAACACCATAATCATTATTGTCGCTGATGGTTTTTGCAACCTTGGTCAGGTTAATCAATGGCCCAGTTATAATTGACTGCAGCCAGGTAGCAAATGCTAATGCCAAAAGGCTAACTGCAATACCGATAAGCAGAGCAATAGCCAAGTAACGGGCTAGGTGTTGATGAATAAATTCACTACTGGCACGGATCAGAACGCTACCCAGGTACTCGCTATCGAGCGTTATCGGCTCCTGGACTTGTAAAAATTCGGAATGCACTTGTTGCTGCGATTGTGGTGCGACTTTTCTTTGTATTTCACATTGCTTTTTTTGTTGGGCTACCTTTGAATATTCAGCAAATAACTCTCCCTCGGAATTATATAGGCAAGCAAAAATTATTAGCGGATGCCCTTCAAGTGACTCTAGATTTTCTTGGCCAAGTGTTGTGTCATTAAAGGCGAGAGCCGCGTTACTGCGATTGCCAATTAACGTAGCTACGACAGAAAGGTTTTTTAAAGTGGATTCACGTTCGTCTTGCTGGTTGATAAAAATAAATATCGCCAAAACTACCACGATACATACGCCGCTGGTAATGAGTATGAAAGAAGTCAGTTTAGTTTTTATCGATAAATCTTTTAGCAATCGCATTATTACTCCGTCAATTTCGCAATTTCTAAAAGTAGCGCACTGATACGAATTTTTGCTTGGTGTGCATTTTTTAGGTTAATAGTGATTCCAATTTTCTTTTTGTTCTTGGTAAACTCAACGATTCCTCCCTGCTGAGTAAAGCTTTTAATTTCGCTCACCGTTAAGATAGAGCTGTTTTCTAGACCTTTCAGAATTGAGGCGAGGTTTGAACTTTCGGATTGGCTGATGTATATGATATTACACTCTGATATGTTTTGCTCTGAGCTCAATCTCCTTATGTTAACCGTTTTATTTTTAGCTTTTTTGCCCTGCATAGCATCAATTGTTCGGCCAAAAGGGTCTTTTCCTAATATACAAACGAAGCTTTCTTTTGAGTCATCAGAATTACTTGAATCGTCAAATTCTACATATTTTAAAAAGTTAAATAAATATGCTGCTTTAATGCGGTTGATTTCGGACAAGTTATTTTTATCAACGGTTATAGTTGTTTGTGCATTTAGTTTTGGCATTGGCAAAAGTAATAACGCGAGCAAACCTACCAGACCTAAATGTTGGCAAAGTTTATTGACTAATTTCGTTTGAGAGCTCACGTGACTAGTATCTTATTTGTTAACAGTTAATTACAGCTTATACGAGATAGACCAATGGAACGTTCGTCCTGGTTGCGGGTGATAAGCTGGAATGAATCCAATTGGATCTGGATTAGTTAAAGGGTCGTAGTCAGAAGGTAGACTTGAACCGGCTTGCCTGCCAACCCCAAAATAGCTCTCGTCAAACAAGTTATTGAAGATAAATTGAGTGTTTAATCCAGCTACATCAAATATTTCAGTCCATGCTACGACTAGGTCAACTTTATTATATCCGTCTGCGTGTCCATTGAAATATTGATTGGAATCCGGCGTTTTTCGATCCCCAACGATGTTGGCTCGCAGATTAATATTTAGGTCGTACTCATAAGGTTGCCAATTAATTCCCAGGTTCAATTTATGTTCCGCTGTATGGGTCAGTTCCCCCCATGACCCTCCTGTCATTTTGCCTTGTTGAAAAATGTAATTGGCGAACAAGGTAATGTTATCTGTTGGTTGCATATCTAATTGAGTTGAAATACCGCGCGATTTTGAGCTATCGACGTTGGCGTATCTTTCCCCGCCAGCGCGGCTTAAATCTGGGATTAAATTGATACTGTCTTTAAGTTCTGAGTGAAATAGATTTACTTTGAACTTGCTGTGATTGCTAAACTGATACGATGCTTCTAATTCATAAGTATCAATTTCTTCCGGAGCTAAGTCTTCAGAACCGCGAAATTCATCGCGAAGTTCAAACAAAGAAGGTTGACGAAATGCTGAGCCGTATAGCGCCTTTAGTGTCCACTTATCTGAAGGAAGGTAGATTAAGCCTGCGCGTGGATTGTTAGTTGAGCCATAATCACTTCCGTTGCTGTATCGACTACCAATTGAATAGCTAAGTTTGTCGTTAAACTCGCCCTCAAGCAATGCGTAGAAAGCGGTCTCAGTTTCATCAAATATTTCGTGAACTTTTTCTTGGTTAAGACCGTTTCCGGCGACCGCAATATCCCACGAAGAATTAGTTGTGGATTCATTGCCACTTTGCAATTGCCCGAGTGAGATTACCTGTTCAGTTTGTCGATTGCCTAACACCCTGGCCCCCAAAATAACGGTTTTGTCCTGGGATAATTGCCAATCGAACTGATTTTCGAATCCAATCTGGCTGCTCGCGCTATGATATGATTTTTTTAGCTGGTTAAAGCGGTAAAGGTATCGAAATCCAGTGTCTGATTCCTGATTGTCTAGTCGGTACCAGAGATCTGCTTTCCAATTGAGTTTATCTTCAACTAATTCTGATGTATTTTTAACGTAAACGGTTGTGGCGCTATGGTGAGTAATAAAATCAGATCCAGTTGCGTCGTATTCATAGCCGACAACATAGCTACCAAGTCCATCTTTTTTGTTCCAGTAATTTACACCTAGCTCTAATGTGTCAGTGGTTACTTTTAACCTAATAGCTGTGTCGTCTTTTGAGTTATTAAATCCATCTGGGATTGGCTGGCCTGCAAGAGGATTAGGTACATTAGTAACGTAATTCCCCTGATCGTCATAATTGGCGGTTAAAATATCCGGATGAACGTTATTGGTAAAATAACCAGCAGGGTCAGGACGGCCCTTACCGAAATCACCATCGCTTTTATGAGCCTTCATAGCAAGCTGGAAATGGGCCGTACCTAACATCTTGCCGTAAAGTAGCTCCATTGTTCGACTGCTATTCTCTCCAACCGTCAATTTTGCTTGGGTCCCTTCAAATCCTGAACGCGTAATTATGTGGACAATGCCCGAAACCGCTTGCGCGCCGTAAAGTGAGGAGCCGGGACCTTGTACTACTTCGATTCGTTCTACGTCATGCAACATTTGCTCGTCAGTAAGCCCTTGTGACCAGTTAAATGAGATATGGTTTTGTACAAAACCATCAACCATTACCAGTAACCGGGAATTTCCATTATCACCGCCTATTCCTCTATTCAGGAAATGCACGGGATACTCTCCACCACCGTCTTCGTATGTAGCGAAGTCAAATCCCGGTAGGTCTTCTAATACTTCTATTACATTTCGGTAGCCGCGAGACTCAATCATCTGCTTGGTGATGACGTTGATATTGGCGTAAGACTCGTTCACGGTTTGCTCGCGTTTGGATGACGTAACAACTTTGATATTAGCCAGCTCTTTCAAGCTCAAATCAAAATAGTCCCGTTCTGCATCATCTGCCCACACGGTGAGCGATGTACTCACAAAGCTAGAAATTAAAAATAATCGTGTAGTAGAGCTAAGTTTAGTTTTTTTCATACTATCGATTTCTCGAGTCTTATTATTAAAATTGGTATTGTCTAGTTGATTCAAGCAATATCTCAAATGCACATTAACAATTCTTACTTCAATAAAAAAGTGGTAATCAGAAATTTGTGTAGTTTGTTATAACTCACAGTTATTTTTCCTGATATACCTTATTTATAGCCTAATGGTAGTAATTACAGTAGAAATTCGCTGATTGAGCCCGAGATCGTCCAATTCGGACACGGATTATTTGCAACAGAGGCACGTTTTCCGGCCGATCTGTTTCTTTAGTGGGCTTAATCAATGACCGCAATAATTAATTATAGAGCCTTCCTGACACAGGGCTGTCAGGAGTCTCCGGTTAAACTCTAGGCTTTACGGCAAATGAAGACTAATAACATGGCAGACCTTCTTAAAAACGAAATTAGCAAAACATTTGTTTGTGATTTGGCAAGAGATTTTGGAGAGCTGAATATAGAGTTCAGATCTGGAACGTTTAAGCGTTGTGTAATGAGGGATGCTTGGACAGAGCTAGAATTAAAACAGAGAATTCGACGAATAAGTGGAGAGCTGAGGAAGCACTTACCAGCAGACCTACAGATAGCTATCCCTTTAGTCGTTAAGGTGTCTAAGAACTATTCCGGGTTAAAACACTTAGTTTTTCCCGATTTCATAGAACAATTCGGGCTTGAAACACCGGATTCCTCCTTGGAAGCATTGGCGGAAATAACTAGTGGTTCTAGCTCCGAGTTTGCAGTCAGGCCATATATTGAATCTCATCCTCAGAAAACGTTAAGCAAGCTCAAGCTGTGGTCAAAATCAAACTGTGAACACATTCGACGACTGTCTTCAGAAGCGTGTCGCCCACGATTACCCTGGGCCAAGCCGTTGACGGAGTTTAAACTAAATCCGGAGCCTGTATTGGAGATCATCTTGCCCTTACTAAATGACCCTAGTCAATACGTGAGAAAAAGCGTTGCTAATAATCTAAATGATATTTCTAAAGATCATCCTGCAGAGCTTATTCAAGTGGTTTCAAAAAACTTAGGTAAAAGTAAACAAGTTGATTGGGTATTAAAGCATGCGAGCCGGACATTATTAAAGCGAGCAGATCCAGACATTTTGACTTTGTTTGGGTTTACTTCTCCATCCCACATCCGGCTTGCAAAAATGTCTTTAAGCGATACCGTTATGTGGGGAAAAGAACTTGAATTCAGCTTTATGTTATCTTCCCAAAGTCAGATGCTAGGTCTAATTAGGGTTGAGTTTGCGATAGCATTTGTTAAAGCAAATGGGAACTTATCAAGAAAAGTATTTAAGATTAGTGAATCAAGGTCTGCTGTTTTTGAGAAGTGTTTTAAAAAGATGTTTTCGTTTAAACCTATCACGACGAGAAGATATTATCCTGGAACTCATTATTTAGAACTCATCGTTAATGGTGAGATAATGGCCAAAGAGTCGTTTGAATTAGTTCACGAATAACCTGTATATTGCGGGCTATCAGATTGGCTTAGTTAGAGGAAGATGAATGAACCAATATGACCCAAATAAGATTAGCGAAAATCAGATTGCGGTGTTAGGAATTTGCTCAGACCATAATTCTTCATATTTGCGAGGACCGGCTAAGGCACCGCCGTTGATACGTGATTCTCTTTACTGTGGTTCAGCCAATTTAACATCTGAGTTAGGAGTGAGTATCAACCAGAATTCGAGATTGGTTGACTTGGGAGATTTTGCTATAGAAGAGACAAGACAGGCTTATTTGGAAATCGAAAACCTAATAAGCCCTATTTGTCAGAGAAAAGCTTTGCCATTTGTTCTTGGGGGAGATCACTCAATTACTTACCCGGTACTAAAGGCTATAGCTGCCGCAAACGGTCCGGTTAACATCCTGCATTTCGACGCGCACCTAGATCTTTACCACGAGTTTGAAGGTAACCCTTATTCCCATGCGTGCCCCTTTGCCCGCATAATGGAGTCGAAGCTCGCCAAAAGGTTGGTTCAAGTTGGTATTCGTACTTTAAATGAACATCAAGCGCTGCAGGCCAAGAAATTTGGTGTTGAAGTTCACCAAATGAAAGATTTTAAGGCAGCCAGTATTGAACTGGATTTCGACGGACCGGTTTATATTTCGATTGATATCGATGCGTTAGATCCTGCATATGCACCCGGTGTATCACATTTCGAACCTGGAGGATTGAGTGTACGAGAAATCATCAATCTTCTGCATGGGCTAAAAGGAGGGCAAATAGTCGGCGCAGATATTGTTGAGTACAACCCCGAAAGAGATGTTAACCGGATGACCGCAATGGTTGCAGCTAAACTGTTTAAGGAAGTTGCCGGCAAAATGCTCGTATAATCCTTATTTCCTTGCCAGAAACAATTAGTTAAGTAAATTTAACGCGTCTAAATCAATTCTAAGAGCAAATGTGTCAAATGATGATTAATTTGCCAAAAAGAGCGGTTTCTAGACAAATCTGCAATTAAGGCAATAAAATCGCGCCAAAACTGGCATTTTTATTGCCCTGAATCCCTTATCTATGGTATAAAGCGCGCCGTGTCAGTCATGGTGATTTTTTTCTTAAAGAGAGCCCCATGGGACACCTAATTCACACGCTGTTCGGCACAGCTATCAGGGTGCTTCATTTAAGTTTGATTAAATGTAGTTGGTAGTTGGGAGTAGCGGAGGCAAAACCCTTAAAAATCAGGAGTTTATACAATGGCAAAAGTCACAATGCGTGATATGCTGCAGGCGGGCGTACACTTCGGACACCGTACCCGTTTCTGGAATCCAAAAATGAAGCCGTTCATCTTCGGCGCACGTAACAAAATTCATATTATCAACTTAGAGCATTCTTTACCGATGTTTAACGATGCCTTGAACTTCTTAAGTTCAGTTTCGGCTCGTAAAGGTAAAGTTCTTTTCGTTGGTACTAAAAGAAGCGCAAGCAAAATTGTTCGCGAAGAAGCGACTCGTTGTGGTCAGTTCTTCGTAGATAAGCGCTGGTTAGGCGGAATGTTGACTAACTACAAGACTATTCGTCAGTCAATCAACCGTTTAAAAGAACTTGAAAAGCAAAGTGAAGACGGTACTTTCGACCGTTTGACCAAAAAAGAAGCACTTTTATTAACTCGTGAAATGGCTAAGTTAGAAGCTAGTATCGGCGGTATCAAAAACATGGGCGGTCTTCCAGATGCGCTATTTGTAATCGATGCTGATCACGAGCACATTGCTATCTCTGAAGCTCGCAAGTTAGGTATTCCGGTAATTTCAGTAGTTGATAGTAACTCTAATCCAGATGGCGTTGATTACGTTATCCCTGGAAACGATGATGCGATTCGTGCGATTCAATTATACCTTTCAGCTGCTGCTGACACTGTATTAGATGGTCGTCAAAGTGTTGCAACTGCACCTGTTGCTGAAGAATCATCTGACGAGTTCGTTGAAGAAGCAAAAGAAGAAGCAAAAGAAGAAGCTTCTGAAGAGTAAGAATATTACTTTTAAAAGAGTTCTGCTCTTTATGTAATTAGGGGGCTATTTTTGCCCCCTAATTTATAAATGGGTATACAACTGCTTATTTCAAAAAGGCTGAGTACAGCCCTTTTGATTGAGAATTCAGAATTATTTTTGGAGAATTAAAATGGCAATTACAGCTGCATTGGTAAAAGAGCTGCGCGAAAGAACTGGCGCAGGCATGATGGAATGTAAAAAAGCCTTGGTTGAAACCAACGGCGATATCGAAACTGCAATCGACAATATGCGTAAATCTGGCGCTGCAAAAGCAGCAAAAAAAGCCGGACGTATTGCTGCAGAGGGAATTATCGTTGCTAAATCTAGTGACGATGGCAAATTGGCTGCTATCGTAGAAATTAACAGTGAAACAGACTTTGTTGCTCGCGACGAAAACTTTGTTGCTTTCAGTAACTCGGTAGTTGAAGCTGCTTTAGCAAACAAAGTTGCTGATGTAGAAGTGCTTAAAGAGACTGCGCTAGCTTCTGGTGAAACTGTTGAAACCGCACGAACAAACCTTATCGCTAAAATTGGTGAGAACATCGGCGTACGTCGTGTTCAGCTAGTCGAGGCAAACGAAGGCGCGTTGGCTTCATACATTCACGGCGGTCGTATCGGCGTTGTTGCAGCACTTAAAGGCGGCGACCAAGATTTAGCAAAAGATGTAGCAATGCATGCTGCAGCGACAAACCCGCAATTTATTAAAGCAGAAGATATTTCAGAAGACGTATACAATCGTGAAAAAGAAATCTTCGTTGCACAAGCTACAGAGAGCGGCAAGCCTGCAGACATTGTTGAAAAGATGATCGAAGGTCGTATGCGCAAGTTCGCAGCTGAAATATGTTTACTAGGCCAGCCATTCATCAAAGACACATCTATGAATGTTGGAACTTTGGTTAAGAATGCTAATGCAGAAGTCATTTCTATGGTACGCTTGGAAGTTGGTGAAGGTATCGAAAAGAAAGAAGACGATTTTGCAGCTGAAGTAATGGCTCAAGTTAAAGGAGAATAATAACCATGCCGAGTTCTGCACCTTTAAAAAACAGGAAAAGAATACTACTTAAATTGAGTGGTGAAGCCTTGGTAGGTGTAGAGCCGTTTGGTATTGATCCTTCTGTGCTCGACAGGATCGCCGCCGAGATAAAGGAACTCGTTGACCAAGATATTCAGGTTGGTGTAGTGATCGGTGGCGGTAATCTGTTTCGAGGGGAGAAATTGGCTAGAGCAGGAATGAATCGCGTAGCAGGTGACCATATGGGCATGTTGGCTACGGTTATGAATTCTTTAGCAATGCAAGACGCTCTAGAGCGTATAAGAGTAGGTACCCGAGTAATGTCTGCGGTATCGCTTACCGGTGTTTGTGAAGATTACGATCGCCGCGCGGCATTGAGATTTATGAAGACAGGTCAGGTGGTAATCTTTACCGCAGGAACTGGTAATCCATTCTTTACCACTGATACTGCCGCTTGCTTACGCGGTATCGAAATTGATGCTGACGTAATTTTAAAAGCGACTAAAGTGGACGGTGTTTATTCGGCAGATCCGAACAAAGATCCAGAAGCTGTTAAGTATGAGCGTCTCACTTATAATGAAGCTTTACAAAAACAACTAGGGGTAATGGATTTAACTGCTTTTTGTCTCGCTCGTGACCATGATAAAGCAATAAGAGTATTCAATATGCAGAGCCCTGGTGCGCTAATTAATGCTGTTCTTCATGGTAATGTTGGTACGCTTATTACTTGTGATTAAAATTCAATCTGATTGATTGAAATATAGTCTTGAACATAATAAATAAAGATGGAGTAGATAAGGTGATTAACGATATAAAACAAGATGCAAATACTCGCATGGACAAGAGTATCGAATCGTTCAAACTCGCGCTTCAAAAGATCCGTACAGGTCGCGCGCATCCAAGTTTGTTGGACCATCTCACTGTTTCTTATTACGGTGTTGACACCCCATTAAATCAAGCCGCAAATGTGTCGGTACAAGACTCAAGAACACTTACCGTTCAACCATTCGAAAAAACTATGATTCAGCCGATTGAAAAAGCAATCATGGAGTCTGATATAGGCATAACACCAAATACTGCAGGTAATTTAATCAGGTTGCCTTTGCCTCCTTTAACTGAAGAAAGACGTAAAGATCTTATCAAAGTTGTGGGTAACGAAGCTGAAGGCACTAAAGTTGCGATCCGAAATATCAGGCGTGATGCGAACTCTACTTTAAAAGATTTAGAAAAAGAAAAAGAAATCAGTGAAGATGAAGAGCGCAGAGCCCAAGACGAGGTCCAAAAACTAACCGACGCGCATGTTAAAAAAGTTGATGAGTTGGTTGCGGAAAAAGAAAAAGAGTTAATGGAAGTATAACTCGTATTGAAAATATAAATAACCGCGCCGTGTTGCTTTTTGGGTAACACGGCGTAGTTGTATCTAGAAAGTTGATTAATTTTATAAAAGAAAGCTCTAACTCAAGATGACTGAAAGAAGTATTCCTCAACACGTAGCTATTATCATGGATGGAAATGGGCGATGGGCCCAGGCTCGTGGAAAAAAGCGAACAAGCGGGCACAAAGTTGGTGTTGAGAAGGCTAGAGAAACGGTTGAAATAGCGGGAAAGTTAGGCGTAGAGTCGCTCACGCTATTTGCGTTTAGTAGCGAGAATTGGCAAAGGCCAGAAGAGGAAGTTTCCTTCCTTATGGAATTATTTGTAGTGGCCCTAAAAAGAGAAGTGAAAATGCTTAATAAGCATGGAGTCCGTCTAAGGTTTTTAGGTGACACAACCGCCTTTAACAAAAAGTTACAGCAAAGTATCGCTGAAGCAGAAGAACTCACAGCAAATAATGATAAGCTACGGTTAAATGTGGCTGCCAACTATGGCGGAAGATGGGATATTGTTAACTCTGTAAATCAGTTTATCACCGAACATCAGGGTAAAAAAGCGATCACCGAAGCTGAGCTGGAGGCGAACCTTTCGACTAGTCAACTTCCCAATCTAGACTTGTTAATTCGAACCGGCGGGGAAACAAGAATAAGTAATTTTCTTATCTGGCAAGCCGCATATGCTGAACTATTTTTTACTGATGTTCTCTGGCCTGATTTTGGCCAGGCAGAATTCGAAAAGGCTGTTGAGTCTTACTCTTCAAGACAACGTCGATTTGGCAAGACCGGGGAACAGGTTGACGCTAAATAAGAGACGTTAACTAAGAATAGGGATTTTAGATTAAGGCAAACAATACTTATGTTAAAACAACGAATAACAACAGCATTAGTACTTCTTCCAGTAGTCATCCTACTATTTTTCTTTGTGCCTTTAAATTTCTTTTCAATTGCGATAGGTATCATAGTGTTTATGGTGGCTATTGAGTGGGCTCGATTGACCGGCGTTAAGACTATTACCCTAACTGCTTTTTACGCTATCTTGATATCTGGACTCAACTTCCTGATTTGGCAACAAACGGGAGATTTCAAGTTTTGGCCTTCATTGAGTTGGCCGAATGCATTGGCTTGGGATTTACCTATGCTGGTTTTGGTTGCTGGAATTATTGCGGTCTTCATATCTATTTTTATCGTTTTTACCTATTCAACATTGCCCAAATGGTGGGCCAACTCTTGGGCTATCGGAGTTTTAGGGATCCTTCTTTTACCGGCATTATTTGTTGCTTTAATTAGCATTCGTAAAACCGGTTACCTCGTTGATTTTCATCGTGGCGGAGGCTTAGTTTTATTCATGTTTTTACTTATCTGGGCGGCAGATACCGGAGCCTATTTTAGTGGTAAGGCATTTGGAAAAACTAAACTTGCTCCCGTGGTTAGTCCGAATAAGACTTGGGAAGGTGTGATTGGAGGTCTATTACTAAGTGTTTTAGTTGGTTGGGCTGGTGCATTAATTTTAGGTTTTGAAATTGGTGAGCCGTTGCTCTATACCAGTGTTTTGTTATGTCTTGCAGGCATTTCTGTGGTGGGAGATCTTTTTGAAAGCGCAATGAAACGCGTGGCCAATATTAAAGATTCTGGTAATTTACTGCCGGGACATGGCGGCTTTTTAGATAGACTGGATAGCACAATTGCCGTCGCGCCTATTTTCTTCTTAAGCTTCACCTATTTTGGGTGGTTTTGATGAGAGAGTCTGTTTGTATTTTAGGTTCGACTGGCTCTATCGGCACCAGCACGCTGGATGTCATTGAGAGAAATTCTCAAAAGTACTCAGTCGAGGTCTTAACTGCTCACTCCAATCACGAGCTGCTGTTAGAGCAATGTAAGAGGTTTAATCCAAAGCTAGTAGTTTTAGTCGATGAAACTGCGGGCAAAACTTTAAAAACGCAACTAACTGAATGCGAACTAGATATTGAAGTCGAAACTGGAAGCGAAGCGCTTAATGAAGCGGCGAATTATCCCGGGCTAAACACCGTTGTCGCCGCTATTGTTGGCGCCGCGGGTCTGTTACCCACGCTTACAGCCGTTAAACAAGGTTGTAAAGTCTTGTTAGCAAATAAAGAAGCGCTGGTAATGTCGGGAAATATCTTTACCGAAGCGGTAAAGCAATACGGTGCAACTTTGTTGCCAGTAGATAGTGAGCACAATGCAATTTTTCAATGCTTACACGGCGCTGGGTTAGGCCAAGAAAACTTGCTCCAAGGTGTCCATAAAATATTGTTAACAGGATCTGGTGGGCCTTTTAGAACTATTCCTTTGCAAGATTTACAAACTGTGACCCCAGAACAAGCTTGCGCACATCCTAACTGGGATATGGGAAAGAAAATTTCTGTTGATTCAGCAACCATGATGAATAAAGGGCTCGAGTTAATTGAGGCTTGCTTTTTGTTCGAAACAGATATCAACAAAATCGATATCGTAGTGCATCCACAAAGTATTGTGCATTCGATGGTTTCTTACCATGATGGTTCGGTTTTGGCACAAATGGGGCGGCCAGATATGAGAACTCCTATAGCACACACTCTTGCTTGGCCTGAGAGAATTGACGCTGGTGTCGAGCCGCTTGATTTCTACCAAATGTCCAATTTGACTTTCGAGGCTCCAGATTATGAAAGGTTTCCTTGCTTGAAGTTGGCTCAGCAAGCGCTAAACAGAGGAGGTAGTGCACCTTGTGTTGTTAACGCCGCCAATGAAGTCGCAGTGGAAGCATTTTTAAAAAGAGAAATACAGTTTACTCAGATCTCTGAAGTAATTGAGTTGACTTTAAAAAGTAGCGAAATATTCTCTCCTCAAACAATTGAGCAGGTTTTACAAGCTGACCAAAGTGCCAGAGCTGTAGCTCAAAGTATCATCAACAAGGATGTTCACTAGCATGGAAGTACTGTCGAATATTTTTTACTTTATTATTGCTTTGGGAATTCTAGTAACTTTTCACGAGTGGGGGCATTTTTGGGTTGCCAGAAAACTTGGCGTCAAAGTGCTTACTTTTTCTGTGGGGTTTGGCAAATCAATTTGGCAAAAAACGGCTAAGGATGGAGTCTGCTATCGGATAGCGGCAATTCCTCTCGGCGGTTATGTGAAGATGCTGGACGAGCGGGAAGGAGAAGTGTCTGAAAAAGACCTCGATCAAGCGTTTAACCGCAAGCCGGTATGGGTCAGATTCGCAATTGTAGCTGCGGGTCCAATCGCTAATTTTTTACTAGCAATATTTCTGTATTGGCTCGTATTCCTAATGGGGATTACTGATCGAAATACTATTGTAGGTGCTATTGAACCAACATCTATTGCAGGCCAAGCCGGTTTAGCTGAGAAAGATGAAATTGTTTCGGTTGATGGAGAAGGCGTTATTTTGATGCAAGATGTGGTGGAATCACTTGCCCGTCGTTTAGGAGAGAAGTCAAATTTGGCGTTAGAAGTCAGAAAACCTGGGTATACTCAAACCCAGATTCTAAAATTGGAACTTTCCAATTGGACGGTAGACTCTGACAAACCTGATATTTTGGGGTCTCTTGGTATCAGACATAGCACTGAAGACATAATTATTGAACCAAAGATAAGGGAAGTGACGGAGGGAACTCCTGCTAGTAAGTCAGGTCTGATGCCTGACGATTTAATCAAGAGTTATCAAGGAACTAAGGTTACAAATTGGATTGATTTAGTCGAATTAATAAGACGTGATAAAAACAAACAAGTAACCATAGAAATTGAAAGAAACGATGAACTGAAGTCTGTTTCTGTGGTCATAGGTTCTCACAAGCCGGATGGAGAAGAAGTTGGCTTTCTTGGCGTTAGTCCATATAGGCCCCAAATAGACGCAGATAAGTACTATTCTACTCGCATAGGTGGGGTCGGTGAGTCATTTAGTTTAGCGGTTGATAAGACGGCTAAAATGATTACTCTGAGTGCTGAGCTGTTCAAAAAGCTCTTAACCGGTGATATTTCACCCAAGAGTTTAAGTGGACCGATCGCAATTGCTGAAGGCGCGGGTGGAACTGCTCGAAGCGGACTGGTATATTTCATCAGCTTTATAGCGATGATAAGTGTGAATCTTGGTTTTATTAACCTTTTGCCGATTCCACTGCTTGATGGAGGTCATTTGTTGTTTTTCTCCATCGAGGCGATAAAAGGAAAGCCGTTATCTGAAAAAGTTCAGGAAATGGGGTTGCAAGTTGGAGTGCTACTGGTATTTATGATGATGGCTATCGCTATATTTAACGATATTTCTCGTCAGTTTTAATAAATTCAGCGTATTTAGAGCGCAAATAACAATTTAGGGAATTATGAAGTACAAGTTTAAGTCCAAAATCTCTCATACGATTTTTGCGGTAGCCGCGCTAGGGGCGTCAACTTTTAGTGCACCGGTAACATACGCTGCTGAAAGGCAAGACGAGAACACCTTTGTAGTAAATGATATTGAAGTACTCGGATTGCAACGTATGGAGTTAGGTACTTTCTTTAACCTGCTCCCGTTACAAGTTGGAGAAACCTTGTCTCCTGCACGTGTACCGACCATCATCAGAACAATATACGGCTCAAATAGTTTTGAAGACGTACGTTTGTTTAGGGAAGGTGAGAAGCTCATTATTGACCTTAAAGAAAGGTCTACTATCTCTGATATTTCAATTGAAGGTAATTCTGACATTGAAAGTGAGCAGATTCTCGATGCTATGCGTCGTTCCGGGTTTGCAAAAGGGGAAGTTTTTGACCCCTCAGCAATAAAAAGCATCAAGATCGGCATTGAAGAACA
This sequence comes from Kangiellaceae bacterium, assembly GCA_026196875.1. Lineage (GTDB taxonomy): Bacteria > Pseudomonadota > Gammaproteobacteria > Enterobacterales > Kangiellaceae > Aliikangiella. The sequence continues at coordinate 94,752 of JAPHTP010000061.1, read as the reverse complement.
GTATTTTGCACACGGCAAATACTCGATCAAAATTGAAGATAAAGTTATCAAGCAGTCGAGAAATCGAGTGTATGTAAAGTTTATTGTTAATGAAGGCGAACCGGCTGAAATTAAAAGTATAAATATCGTCGGAAATGATTTGTTTCCTGATGAAGAGCTGCTCGATCAGTTCGAACTATCGGAAGGAGGCTGGTTATCCACTTTCACTGGTGATAATCAATACTCGCGCGAAAAGTTGAGTGGTGATCTAGAGACGTTGAGATCTTTCTATCTTGATCGTGGTTATCTAACCTATAACAACTCTTCCACTCAGGTTTCTATTTCTCCGGACCGAAAAGGTATTTACGTTACAATTAATGTAGATGAAGGAGAGAAGTTTAAAGTCGATAAGATAGTATTCTCCGGCGAACTTATATTAACTAAAGAGCAGTTAAAAGCCATTATGCCTTTAACTAAAGGAGATACTTATTCAGCTGCAGCGGTATCTTTTGCAGAAGAACAAATTAAAGAAAATCTTGGATATTTTGGTTACGCTTTTGCCAAGGTTGTTACTGTTCCTAATATTAACGAAGAAGAAAATAAAGTTGACTTAACCCTCTTTATCGATCCTGGCAAAAAAGTTTATGTTAACCGAATTAGCTTCGCTGGAAATGAGTCGACTAATGACGAGGTATTGAGGCGTGAAGTTCGCTTAATGGAAGGCAGTGCTTTGTCGACGCGAAGCGTTGAGCGCTCCAAAATCAGACTACAACGCTTAACTTATCTTGAAGAAGTTGAGGTCGAAACGCCAAAAGTCGAAGAGAAAGATGATCGAGTTGACGTTAACTATGAAGTTAAAGAGCGCTCTGCGGGGACCATAACCGGTGGCGTAGGTTACAGTGATAGATTTGGTTTATCGCTGAATGCTAATGTTAGTCATAATAATTTCTTAGGCTCGGGTAAACGCATTCAATTTGCAATCAACAAAAGTGATTACATTGAAAGTTACAGCGTCGATTATTTTGACCCTTATTTTACTATCGACGCGGTTAGTGCCGGAGCTGGTTTATTTTTACGTGAGACCGATTATGGTTCAGTAAATCTGCCTTACGGCTTACTTGATTCTAAAGGTATCGATTTCAATGTAGGTTACCCAGTGAACGAAGTGACTAGATTGAATTTTGGGCTGGGGTACTCTGATAACTTACTTAAGGCGCAAGGCACTCAGTCGCAACAAGTTATCGACTTTTTTGAAGAAAATGACAGAGATGTTAGGCAAGATCCAAACTTCGATTACGAGCTATTTCGTTTCACTACTTCCTGGACCAGAAATACGCTTAACCGAGGGATATTCCCTGATCGTGGAACAAGCCAGTCACTATCGCTTAACGCTACCGTTCCTGGGAGTGATTTAGAGTTTTATAAGTTAGATTACCAAATTAGGCATTATATACCGATAGCGCCTAGGTGGACTTTTATGACATCGTTTAGAGCTTCATACGGCGATGGATATGGAGATACCTCCAGACTCCCATATTTTGAGAACTTTAACGCTGGGGGTTCGGGGACTCTTAGAGGGTTTGATACTAACACTATTGGTCCAAGGTTACTTGACCGGGTCACCCAATATACTGGTGGTATCGTAAATCCTGATGGAACAATTGGTGCAGACATTCCTTTGCCACCTGAGTACGATACGTTGATTATAAATCGTCGTTCTCAAGGCGGTAATGCTCGAGTTTTAGGTACATTGGAGCTGATATTCCCTGTACCTTTTGCGGAAGATAATAATTCGCTCAGAACAAGCTTCTTTATTGATGCGGGGAATCTATGGGATACTGACTTCAATCGTGACAGGTTTAGCGATCTAGCAGCAGAAGAGTTTGCTAAGGTGCCAGAGTATTCTGAACCAGGAACTTATCGAATGTCCGCTGGATTTTCGTTACAATGGTTATCACCTATGGGGCCGTTGACTATTAGTTTGTCGACTCCTATAAAATATGAAGATAATGATGAGACGGAGACTTTCTCTTTCAATGTGGGACAGACCTTCTAAGTAAAACTCTCCGAGTTAGTATTTATAGATTTGTATTTAAAGAGTTAATATTTAAAGAATTGAACAAAAATTAATTAAAAGGTGTAAGTGATGTTAAAAAGATTATTAATTGCAACAGCGATGATTTTGGGTAGTGCATCGGTAACTGCTGCTGATTTAAAGATTGGTGTTGTCGATATGCAAGCTGTGTTGGCTAAATCGCCGCAAAGACAGACAATTAATGAAAAGATTCAGAAGCAATTTAAAGAAAAACAAGATGCTTTAATTGCGTTGCAAAAACAAGGTAAAGAAATCCAAGATAAAATGAAGCGTGATGAGATGACTATGACCATGGCGCAAAAAGTTGAAATAACTCGTCAGCTACAGTCCTTGGATTCAGAGTTTAAATTGAAAAAGGCTTTTCTTGATGAAGATTTGTCTATTGCCCAGAAACAAGAACTTCAAAAAATTCAAATCAAAGTTATCCAAGCAGTTAAGAAAGTTGCGGCAGATGAGAAATTTGACTTAATTTTAAGAGCTGAAGCTGCATTACATGCAACTGATGCGGCAAATATTACAGATAAAGTTATCGCGATCATCAGCAACCCTGCGGGATAATATTTTGAGTAAAGTACTTTACTCAGTTTCTGATTTAGCAGCCTATTTAAAGGCTTCATATAGAGGAAATGGAGAACATTCCATTTCCTCTATTGCCCCCTTAGATCAAGCCAGCTCACACCAAATATCATTTCTAACAAGTTCTAAATTTAAAGCTCAACTCGATTCTAGCCAGGCTGGGTGTGTCCTATTGTGCGAAGACGACGCAAGTGGGTATAACGGTAATTGTATTGTCCTCGACGATCCTTATTTGGGTTTCGCCAAAGTTGCCCAGTTGTTGGATACGACACCAGTGCCAGAACTTGAAATCAACAGAACGGCCTCAATCGCAATAAGTGCGAAAATAGCAGAGGATGTTTGTATTTCTCCTGGTTGTGTGATCGAAGATGATGTTGTTATAGAGCAGAACGTGATCTTAGGACCAAATGTTGTAGTTGGTAAGGGTACAACCATAGGTCAGGGAACTCGAATATTTTCTAACGTTAGTATTTATCATAATGTGCAGGTAGGTAAGAGCTGTTTAATTCATGCTGGTGCCGTAATAGGCGCTGATGGATTTGGATTTGCAAACGAAAAAGGTGAATGGGTAAAAATTCCTCAAATGGGCCGAGTTATTATTGGTGATAATGTTGAGCTAGGCGCAAATACTTGCGTAGATCGAGGGGCACTTAACGACACGATTCTTGGGGATGGCGTAAAACTCGATAATTTTTGCCATATTGCCCACAATGTAGTGTTGGGAAAACATGTAGCAATGGCCGCTTATGCAGGGGTAGCGGGGAGCACGAAAGTCGGAGATTTTTGCACTTTTAGCGGTCGTTCGACTATATTAGGCCACCTGGAAATTGCTCCGGGAACACACGTCACCGCTTGCAGCGTAATAAATCGTTCTAACAAAGAGGCCGGTGTATTTTCTTCAGGAACTGGTATGCAAGATAATAAGGCTTGGCGAAAAAATGTGGCTAGATTCAGACAGTTAGATGATATGGCGAAACAAATGAAGCAGTTACAAAAACAAATAAAAGAGCTGCAAAATAAATAACTAACATAGTAAACTAGAAGCCATTTTTCAGTAAAAGATTACCGGCACAAGGTTCAATCATAAAAGGTTTGAGTTTCACTATGAGTCAAGATAATCAAATCTCCTCTTTAGATATTCATCAGGTGATGAAACATTTACCTCATCGTTATCCGTTTCTTATGGTGGATAAAGTAACTGATTTTAAATCGGGGGAATATTTGAACGCGATAAAAAACATTACGGTAAACGAACCATGTTTTGTCGGCCACTTTCCTCACCGCCCTGTCATGCCTGGCGTACTCATTTTGGAAGCTTTGGCACAAGCAACCGGTATACTCGCATTCAAAACACTTAATGAATTACCTGATGAAAAGTCGCTTTATTATTTTGTCGGCATCGATAGCGCTAGATTTAAAAAGCCGGTGGAACCAGGTGATCAGGTTATACTTAAGGTCAAATTGCTAAAACGAAAAAGAAGCATGTGGAAATTTGATGCTCAAGCATTAGTCGAGGGTAAAGTAGTATGTTCGGCTGAGCTCATGTGCTCCAAACAGGAGATTTAAAGGTGTCTGGTTCAAATCTTATTCACCCTTCTGCGGTTATACATCCTTCAGCTCAATTAGGTGACGATGTTAGAGTCGGCCCCTTTTCGGTGATTGAGGAGCACGTCAGCATTGATGTTGGAACCGTTGTCGGACCGCATGTGGTTATTAACGGGCATACTTCGATAGGAAAGAACAACCATTTCTACCAGTTTTGTTCCGTTGGTGAGGCCAATCAAGATAAGAAATATAAAGGTGAACCGACCCGCACCATAATTGGCGATAACAATATTATTCGTGAGTCTTGTACAATTCATCGCGGAACTGTCGATGACGGCTATGAAACGAAGATTGGTAACGGAAATCTGTTAATGGCTTACACTCATATCGCTCACGATTGCGTATTAGGTAATAATATAACAATCGCAAACAGTTCTAACTTAGCCGGCCACGTGGTTGTTGGGGATTGGGCTATCTTAGGCGGTTTTTCAGGAATTCATCAGTTCTGTCATATTGGTGAACATGCTTTTGTGGGGATTCGAAGTACGGTAACTCAGGATATCGCACCGTTTGTATTATATGCCGATTCGGCTCCAAGAGCAGTTAATGCTGAAGGATTAAGACGCCGCGGATTTTCCGGTAAAGAAATCGGTGATATTCGTAAGGCTTACCGTGTCGTTTATCGAAGTGGTTTGCTTCTCGAGCAAGTGATGAGTCAATTAGAAGAGTTAGCTAAGGATTCGGAACACGTCTCGTCTATGGTCAAGTTTATTAATGAATCCAAGCGTGGCTTAGCACGCGGTTCTATGGTTTAACGAAAAGTAGAAATTCATGATCCACCCAACTGCAATTGTTGACCCGTCGGCAAAGATTGCTGACGATGCTGTGATTGGCCCTTACTCTATAATTGGTGCTAATGTAGAAATTGGTTCCGGCACTCGCATTGAAGCTCATGTAGTGATCAAGGGACCAACCGTAATTGGACGAGATAATCATATCCACCAATTCGCGTCTATCGGAGATATTCCTCAAGACCTAAAGTTTGATGAGTCGGCCGATACTAAACTTATTATCGGTGATCGTAACAGCGTTCGAGAGTACGTTAGCATTCACCGCGCAATTGTTGCCGAAGAAAACTTAACGAGAATAGGTAATGATAATATGCTTATGGCGCATGTGCACATAGGTCATAACTGTATATTGGGCAATAACATAGTAATTGTGAATAGCGCGAACTTGGCCGGACATGTAAAGGTGGATGATTTTGCTATTCTCAGTGGATTTACTGGTATTCATCAATTCTGCAAGATTGGCGCATATTGCATGATTGGAATTCAGAGTAAAGTGACCCAAGATGTCCCACCGTTTGTGATGTACGCAGAATCGGAACCAAAAACGATAAATACTGTTGGTCTTAAGAGACGAGGTTTTGAAAAATCAGAAATACAATCAATTCGTCGAGCGTTTAAAGTTATTTTTAGAAGCGGCGATTCGTTAGAATTAGTTAAAGATCAACTTGCAACATTGGCGAAAGACTCGGCTGGTGTTGCAAAGATGTTAGACTTTATCCAAAATTCTGATCGTGGAATAGCGCGCTAAAAATACACTAAATAATATAATGATAAACAAAATGCTGTTTCGTTTATCATTTCCTCAAAGAATACTTTGCTTGAGAATTTGCAAAAGTGTAGATTATCAGTCCATCAAACTTGAAAAAACAAGACCACGTATTAGACGTGGAAAAGAGCGTAAGATGCCATTTGAAAAACTTATTCAAAAGATAAACAAGAAATTGACTCACACTCGAAAAAAAGCTGCTCGAGAATATCTTCTTGAAAGTCAAAATGAAATAGATAAAAAAATAAACTACAACGAGTTGATAAATAATCAAATAGAATCTTTCAAAGAGAGTGGTGGCATATTCAATGGATTTGCGGTTGCAGAAAGCGCAATTCGAGCGTTGTTTTATAATCTCCTGCTTGACGAAAAATCAAAGTATAACATCATCGAGTTAGGAGGAGGGCAATCGACGCTATTTTTAAATCAATTATCAAATCAATTGGATATTTCACTTTACTCGTATGAACATGACCAAGAATGGTTTGAAAAGTTGAAGGAAATGGTTGGAGAAAATGATGCGCTTAACTTAAATCTCAGTCCTTTAGCCAATGTATCAGACCATGAATTTACTGAGATTCTTAATAGTGATAACGGGTTTGATATTTGGCGTAATAAGTCGATGCCGCTTGCCGAAAATATGGACAAAGACACTCGAGCCAAAAATTGTTTTTACAATGTTTCTGAGCCGCAGCTTCCTAGTATTGATATCGCCGATGTGTTTATTCTGGATGGGCCTCACGGAAATGGCAGAGCGCTTGCTTACTCCATTTTTAAGAAATTTATTGGGAAAGGAACTTACATATTAATTGATGATTACCACCACTATCCTTTTCTTCCTCAGCTTCAAGAATTATATAATGTCGAAGTAATTGTTGAGAAACGATACCAGCACTCTAATAAGGGTTGGGTGTTAGCGAAAGTGGTGTAGCCATTAGCCTGTCTTTAACTTAATTTACCAGCATTTCTTGGGCGAGTTCAGCGACTATTTTTGAACCGCCTGAAATACCTAATTTTTCTTTTACTTTATTTAGCTCTGATATCATACCGTTTCGATATTCCTGGTCGTTCAAAGTACGATTAATTTCCTGGGCAATCGTTTCGGGTTTAGCGTCATTCTGAATAAACTCCTTAACGATCGATTTTTCTGCAACTATATTGACTAGACCTACTTTGTCAATAGTCATCATCCTTCTTAGAATTGCATAGGAAAGTGGCGCAATTTTATGAGTAATCGCGCAGGGGATCCCCATTAAACCTGTTTCCAAGGTTGCAGTACCTGATGCTGTCATCAATGAATCGCAAACTGACATCACGTTGTAGGGAATATCTTGAATAAAATGAATGTTTAAATCTTCATAACCGGTACATTGAGATTCTATTTCTTGTTTACTAATAGTACTTGCAACCGCCAGCACAAATTGAAGATCGGGTTGTTTATTTTTGAGACGCTTTGCTGTTTCCAATTGAATCGGTAATATCCTTTTTATTTCACTACGCCGGCTACCAGGTAAAAGTCCTACAACTTTACTACTTTCATCTAGTCCATATTCCGCAAGTAACTCCAGTTTTGACTTAGATGCTTTAGCTTCATCAACCAGAGGGTTGCCTACAAAACGCACCGGGACATTGGCTTTAGTATAAAAGTCTACTTCAAAAGGAAAAAGAACCGCCATCATGTCGATCTTTTCCCGCATTTTATATACGCGATGGGAGCGCCAGGCCCAAACTTGCGGTCCAATATAGAATAATACTTTTACACCATGTTTTTTAGCTGTTTCCGCCAGCTTCATATTAAACTCTTGGTAGTCCACCAAAATTAATAGATCAGGTTTTTGCTCGATAACGATTTCGCACATTTTATTAAGTGCTGCTTTTAACTTTCGATAATTTAGTAAAACTTCGACTAGTCCCATAACTGCTAAATCAGCGCAGTCAATAACAACCTTTGCACCGGCTGCACGCAGATTTTCACCACCCATCGCAGCGACTTCCACTTCTGGATTCAGTCTTTTTAGTTCTTTAACAAGATTGGCTGCATGCAAGTCGCCGGAGGCTTCCCCGGCACTAATTAAAACATTTTGAGTCATGAGGAGATATTTTTTAGTTACAGGGCTGACTTAATCACTTCGCATACTCGTACAACCTTTTCTTCTTCCATCTCTGGGTAGATTGGCAACGCAAAGCATTGAGCAACGATGGATTCAGACACAGGTAAACGAACACCTTCATTAGCTGCTTGGTAAACATCTTGCTGATGTAAAGGGATCGGGTAATATATAGCACAGGCAATATCTTCCGCTTGAAGTGCTTGCATGATTTGGTCGCGTTTATCATGAAGGCAAACATATTGGTGATAAACGTGTTTACCTATTCCATCTTCATAAGGAGTAATTACACCGGTATCGGCGAGTTGGCTTTTATATAGTGAATCAACGCGACGGCGATTATCGTTGTATTGATCAATTCGCTTAAGCTTAGCTCTTAAAATCACGGCTTGGATTTCGTCGAGGCGACTGTTAAATCCTAGTTCTGTATGATGATAACGAACACTCATTCCATGATTTCGAAGCACATTCAGGTGTTCAAAAATCTCGTCAGAGTTGGTGCTAATCAGTCCACCATCGCCATAGCACCCGAGGTTTTTACTCGGGAAAAAACTAAAGGCACCTAAGTCACCAAAGCTGCCCGTTTGCTTATTATTGATATGTGCACCAAACGATTGAGCACAATCTTCAACTACTTTCAAATTTTTGGATTGGCAAAATTCAAGTAGCTCGGGCATGTTTACGGGTTGGCCAAACAAATGAACAGGGATTATAGCCTTGGTATTTTCTGTTACGGCGGCTTTAACTTGTTCTAAATCAATATTAAAAGTTTTTGGGTCAACATCAACAAATACTGGTTTGGCGCCAACGTAGCTAATAGCTTCAGCTGTCGCTATAAAAGTGAAAGTAGTGGTAATTACTTCATCACCTTCTCCGACTCCGGCGGCTATTAGGGCAAGATGCAAAGCATCTGTTCCTGAATTAACTCCCAGACAATGTTTAACACCAAGGTAGTCGGCGGCTTCTTTTTCAAATGCTTTTACATTGGGGCCCAAAATAAACTGGGTCGATTCCAGAGCAGCCAGGATGCCTTGATCGATTTCGTCTTTGATCTCGTGATACTGTTGTTTTAGATCAACCATTGGGATATTCATTGGGATTTTACTCGCTCAAAAGTTTGGATATTTGAATTGCTGCATCAAGTGCTTTTCTGCCGTCTTCGCCGGTAACCAGAGTAGGTGACTTAGTTTCGATGCTATTAAGAAAAGCAATAATTTCTGTCATTAGTGCATCATTATTTTCATAGCTATCTTTGTTGACTGTTATTTGGGGAATGCCGTGTTCATCAACTTGGTCGCTTTTTTTATACACACCTAGTTCTCTATTTTGAAAATCTATGGTGACACAACCGTCTTGTTGGAATAGACGCATCTTCCTTTCTGTTTTCATTGATACGCGGCTGGCAGTTACGTTGGCAACGCACCCGTTTTCAAATTCAAGACGAGCATTGACAATATCTGATGAATTAGTAATCACGGGGGCACCGGATGCACTGATAGATTTAAGATCTGATTTTATGATATTTAAAATGATATCAATATCATGAATCATTAAATCTAATACAACATTTACATCTGTCGCGCGTGGGTTGAAAGGCGCAAGGCGGTGAGACTCAATAAACATTGGTTGGGTCAACACTTTGTCCATTTTAAGAATTGCGGCATTAAACCTTTCCAAAAAGCCTACTTGTATAAGAAGATTATTGGCTGAGGCTATTGCTATTAACTTGTCGGCTTCTTCAACTGTTACGGTGATTGGCTTTTCAATTAAAACGTGACTGCCATTTTCAAGAAAATCTTTCGCGATTTTAAAATGAAGGCTGGTCGGTGCTGCGATACTTACCGCATCTACTTTACCCAATAGCGATTTATAATCTGTTAGTCCTTCCACTTGATGCTCAGCCGCAATGGTGTTTGCGGTTTCTTGATCTGCATCGACAACGGCAACAAGTTCACTATTTTCTAAAGCGGCATATTTCTGCGCGTGAAATTTACCTAGATAGCCAACACCGATAACTGCGGTTTTAATTTTACTCATATTTTTTGACTTTGCTCTTAAAAAAGAAGCCTGCCTGGCAATAAAATAAATTAAGTATATTTTAGTAGAAATCTAACTATAGAAGGCCGAAACAGTAGCTAGCCAAAGGCAAGAGCAATATATGCTTATGCTACAAAATAAAGCTGCTGTTTGCCGCCAAAGAAGATGTGCGCACATTAGCATAAATCAGGTGTTATGGGAATTTATCGGGAGAATTTGTTCATACAATAAACAGTGTTTTATCTCACGGATTTAGCACTAATTTTATCTAGGAAACACTCTGGTGTTGTGGAATAATGGGATACCAAACGCAATTTGCTGGATTTGGCCTAACGCTATGAAAAATAAGTAAAAAATAGTTTAGGTTAAGTTAAAGTGAAAGTTAAAACCAAAGCTAAAACAAAGTAATGTAAGAATAACCCAACTATTTATTGAGGGATCTTTTGAAATCAGAACTATTAATCGCCGGTGTCGATGAAGTCGGGCGTGGGCCGTTGGCTGGGCCGGTAATTGCCGCTGCCGTGATCCTTGATCCAGAAAATCCTATCGAGGGATTGACTGATTCCAAAAAGCTCTCTGAAAAGAAGAGGGAAGTATTGGCGGTTGAAATCAAAGAAAAGGCTTTCGCTTGGTGTATAGCTCGGTGTGATGCGTCAGAAATTGACGAAATTAATATTTTGCAGGCAAGTTTACTGGCTATGCAACGTGCTGTTGAAGGGCTTAGCAAACAGCCTATTCACTGCTTAATTGATGGGAACAAAGTGCCCAAATTAAATTGTACTGCCGACGCGATAGTAAAGGGCGATTTAAAAGAACCTGCGATTAGCGCTGCGTCAATCATTGCCAAAGTAGCACGCGACACCGAAATGGTGGCTATGGAAGAAATTTATCCTGGATATGGCTTTGCAAAACATAAAGGCTATCCAACAAAAGCGCATCGCGAAGCGATTGTTGAGCTAGGCGTTACCGAGATTCATCGCAAAAGTTTCGGACCGGTTCAAAAACAGCTAAGTTTGATTTAGCAAACAAAACAAGTAAATAACAATTTGTATACTCAATACTCTCTATGTCAGATATAGAACTTACTAACCAACCTGATGAAGCTCACAGCAATGCTGCGTCCCAATTCGTCCATTTGAGAATGCACACGGAATTTTCAATGGTAGACGGTATTTGCCGTATTGCTCCGGCTCTGGACAAAGTTGCCGGGTTAGGAATGCCCGCGGTTGCTATTACCGACAACGTCAATTTTTGTGGACTAATCAAATTCTATCGTAAAGCCATTGCTTGTGGGATTAAACCGATTACCGGTGCTGATCTTTGGGTCAATGATTCGGACTACGATAATGATTTTTTCCGTATTACCGTTTTATGTATGAACAACGATGGTTACCTAAATGCCAAGAAATTGATTTCTCGTGCATATCAAACCAACCAGCAAATGGGGAAACCGGTTGTTGAAAAAGAGTGGCTGACTGAGCTTAATCAGGGCTTAATTGTCTTGTCTGGTGGCAAAGATGGTGATGTTGGCCGTTCGTTATTAGCCAATAATCATGAGCAAGCTGCCAGTCAATTGGGATTCTGGAATTTACATTTTCCCAATCGTTATTATCTGGAATTACAGCGTACAGGCAAAGTGGGCGAAGGCGCTTACATTCAGTCAGTCGCGGGTTTTGCTCAAGGCAGTGGTACCCCGGTAGTTGCAACTAACGACGTTTGTTTTCTTGAGCAAAAAGATTTCGAAGCACATGAGATTAGAGTGTGCATTAATCAGGGGCGAGTACTCGACGATCCACGCCGTCCCAAAACCTATAGCGACCAGCAATATCTTAAATCCGCGGAAGAAATGGTCGAGTTGTTTTCAGATATACCGGAAGCAATTGAAAATACCATTGAAATTGCTAAGCGATGCAATCTTCAACTGCACTTAGGCGAGTACTTTTTGCCTAATTACCCAATTCCTGAAGGAATGACAATTGAAGAGTATTTTTGTGAACTCAGCAAAGAAGGGCTAGAGGAACGCCTAGAGTTTCTGTTTGACACTTCAGCTGAAGATTTTGCCGAAACGCGGAAAGAGTACGATGAACGATTACAAATCGAGCTAGATGTTATCAACCAAATGGGGTTCCCTGGATATTTTTTAATCGTTGCTGACTTTATTCGATGGGGTAAAGACCACGCTATTCCTGTGGGACCTGGCCGCGGATCCGGAGCGGGCTCTTTGGTTGCTTACGCGTTAAAAATTACCGATTTAGATCCGTTGAAGTACGATTTGCTCTTTGAGAGATTCCTTAATCCCGAACGTGTTTCGATGCCCGACTTTGATATCGATTTCTGCATGGATGGTCGGGATCGAGTTATCGATTATGTTGCAAGAACTTACGGGCGTAACGCGGTATCACAGATTATTACTTTTGGTCGTTTAGCTGCCAAGGCTGTAATTCGTGATGTTGGACGAGTACTGAGTAAGCCATACGGTTTTGTTGATAAGATTTCAAAAATGATCCCATTCGATCCCGGGATGACCCTTAAAAAAGCCTGGGAAGCTGAATCTGAAATCGAGCAAAGATATAACGAAGAAGAGGATTTTCAGGAAATCTGGGACATGGGCGTTAAGCTCGAAGGGATCACTAGGAATGCAGGTAAACACGCTGGAGGCGTGGTCATCTCTCCATCAGACTTGACTGACTTTGCTGCGTTATATTGCGATGAAGCTGGTGAGGGATTAGTAACCCAATTTGATAAGGACGATGTTGAAACCGCGGGCTTGGTTAAGTTCGACTTCTTAGGATTGCGTACGCTTACTATTATTGATTGGGCTGTTGAAATGGTGAATCAGCAGCTCATTCCGGAAGATCAAGAGCCGCTAAATATCGAAACCATAGACTTGGAAGACTCAAAGTCTTTCGAGCTTTTGAAATCTGCTAATACTACCGCCGTATTCCAGCTGGAATCACGTGGTATGAAAGAACTAATTAAAAAGCTATTACCTAGTTCATTCGAAGATATTATTGCTCTGGTAGCGCTGTTTCGACCAGGACCGCTCGGCTCGGGAATGGTTGATGATTTCATCAATCGTAAACATGGTCGTCAGGAGGTTGCTTATCCACATTCTGATTATCAACATGAAGATCTGCAACCTGTTTTAGAACCAACTTACGGCATCATACTCTACCAAGAGCAAGTCATGCAGATTGCTCAGGTTTTAGCCAACTTCTCTCTTGGCGGTGCAGACTTGTTACGACGAGCGATGGGTAAGAAGAAGCCTGAGGTAATGGAAGAGCAGCGTAAGATTTTTATGAAAGGTGCTGTTGCCAGGGATATAGATGGCGATCTGGCTGGGCATATTTTTGACTTGATGGAAAAGTTCGCAGGCTACGGGTTCAATAAATCTCACTCTGCTGCTTATGCACTAGTATCTTTTCAAACCGCTTGGCTAAAAGCACATTACCCCGCGGCGTTTATGGCGGCGGTAATGTCCTCAGATATGGATAACACGGATAAGGTGGTTACCTATGTTGATGATGCCAAAAATAATAAAATTAGTATTGTTCCACCGGATGTAAACAGGGGGCTTTACAAGTTTACTATCGATGGACCTAAAACGATCATATACGGTATAGGCGCGATTAAGGGCGTCGGCGAAGCCGCTATCCAATCGATTGTTGACGAGCGTGGGGCTAATGGTAAATATAAAGATTTATTCGACTTTTGTAATCGGGTTGACCTTAAGAAAGTCAACCGGAGAAACTTAGAAGCACTAATTCGGGCCGGGGCTTTGGACGCGCTTGGCCCCGACCGCGCAATAATGATGGCTTCACTAGAGCATGCGATTAAAAGTGCAGAACAATTTAAAAAGGATCAATTGCTCGGTCAAAATGATTTGTTTGGATCTCCGACCGATACGAGTGGAGACAAGAGCCCCGAATTTACCTCGGTGCGTCCTTGGCCGGAAGATAAAATTCTTGGCGGGGAGAAAGAAACATTAGGGCTCTATTTAACGGGACACCCAATCGATCGTTATTTACCTGAAGTTAAACAGTTCTGTAATTTGCGATTGAATTCTCTTCAGCCGACTCGTCGCGGTGAGTATGTTTCTGTTGCAGGTTTGATAGTTGGCATCCGTGTGATGAAAACAAAGAAAGGACTTAACTGGGCAATTGTATCGTTGGACGATCAAAGTGGCCGTGTCGATGTAATGGTTTACAGCGACTTGTACGAAGCCAATAGAGAAGTATTACGTAAAGATGCGATCATCGTTGCTAAAGGTGATATTTCTCCTGACGATTTTTCCGGCGGTCTGAAAATGAGTGGTGTTGAGATAAACGAGCTCACTGAAGTTCGTGAGCAAAAAGCGGATCACTTGCTAATTGAAGTCGATTTAGATAAAAGCCAGATTGCTGCCGAAGAAATAGTGGAGTCGCTGACTCCATTTAAAGGAGGCTTGTGTCCGGTGAGATTTAACTTTGGTTTATCGGATATTTCCGCTGAACTGATCGCATCTGGAGAGTGGTCAGTAAAACCCAGTGATGAATTACTGTTTAATTTGAAGAATATTAAAGGCTGCTCAAAAGTGTCGATTAAGTACTAGATATCAAATCTAGTTAGAGAGTGTGCCGGTCAAGTAACCGGCATATTCTAAATCAAAATTTGGCTACAACCTTTACATCGCCAGAAACACTAGCGGAGTCAATATAGCCGATTACCGCCGGGTTGTCCTTTACCAGATTGATAACATCTTGATCGTTAGGCACTTCTTTAGGTGGATTACCTTTTCCACTGAAAACCAATTTTGACCAATAGGCTTTTATTTGGCTGGCGGATTTTCCTAAAGCTCCTGAATCAAATGCTTTACGGGTTGCGCTAGCTGAGGATTGGTTAACAGGAAGAACTTGGGAGCCCCCCGGAAAACTCTTCATTTTTCCAAGAAAAATTCGCTTAATGTCGTCATTAGAAATACTACTGGCATTAGAGGGATGAACTATAACAGATACCTCCGCAAAAGCCGGTAGTGAAAACGAAAATACGAGCAAGGAGATAAATGTACGCTTTAGAAAGTTTTTCATTTTTACTCTCCTTTTAAAAAACAGTGACTATTGCAAATTGAAGTAAAGAGGCTTCATTGGTTGAGAACACGTCATCTTCAAAAGTTGTATATTCAAACTTTAAACTAATAGGTGCATCTAAGTCCCATTTATATCCAAGTGTGTAGAAGCTAGTGTCTTCCAAGTTGCTTTGCAATAAACCTTGGGTAGAAGCGATTAAAAAATCTAACCCTGGATCTACTCCACTTGGAATGCCATTAAGCATTGCGAAGTTAGGCTCGTTGTCGTCCACTCCTGTAGTCAAATGAAACATCCCATTATTAGTCCGATATCCAAAACTTAAGTAATATGAATCATTCGGCGGGAAAAAACTATCGCCAGGATCAACCTGGGTAAATTCAGTGACAAACAAGAAATTGTTGTAATCTATAATGATACCAATTCCTTTAAAATCGCCTGAATCATCAACCACTTCTAAGCTGTCGGCTACTTGAGGAAAATTGGCCGCTCTCCACCCGTCTGTTAAAGGCGTTAGTGCATCTGCGAATACCGAAAAGGTGGAGCTCGCATAACTTAGTCTTACAGTAAACCAGTCTTTATTTAGCGTCCAAGCAAAACTATAAAAGTCGCCAAAATCGGCTTCGCTTGGCAAGCCTTGCACTTCAAAGTCACCTTGATTTCTGCCCGTCGTAAAGTGGATAGTAGAATCGAAACTACCAAGCGTAGAGTTTTTAATTACTCCGATCCCATCAACCGTATCAAACGGTAAGCTATAAACACCACCTGGTGGGTTTATCCAGTGATAAGCGTAAGATACATCAAGATAATCTGAGTAAACGTAAAAGGGGGCTCTTTGCCTACCAAAAAGAAATCTCCAATCATTGCTGGTATCGTAACTGACAAAAGCCCACTCCGTCGCAAGATTCCAATCTTCAGAACCTTTAGATATTAATTGGGTTGTAATTCCCCAGCCTTCTCCAAGGTCTGTTGAAGCTTGCAAGGCTATCAGTGAGTTGTTGGACACACTCAGATCACTATCGTAACCTTGCAGCGTCTCATTGTCGTCCGTAGTCAATCCACCTGCAATTGTTGCAAACCCCGAAAAATTTATTTCAGTGGCTATTAATTGCGGGGAAAAACAAATTGCCGATAAGACAAAAGATAGAAATATCTTTTTCATTAAATTATCTCCTGTGTTTCATTCTCGTTGTAATTGGGGATCCCTGAATAAAAACTACAGTTGTTGTAAATTACTACTTAGACTTTAAATTGAGTTGCTATTGATTCCATCACTGAGGCTAATTCGGATAATTTTTCGCTCACATTGGTTAACTCATCACTAGCTTGACTTGATTCCTGGGTGCGCTCCTGAATATCGGATACTGATTCAACCAGTCTCACAGAGATCTGTGTTTGTTGCGAAGTATCCTGCGCTATTTCCTCATTCATTGAATTAATTGAGCTGACAGTCTCGGTAATCGCTTTTAAACTGTCGCCTGCGTCACTCGCCTGTTCAACGCTTCGAGTAACTTGAGTTCTGCTGTTATCCATTTTGGTTACAGCATCTTTTGCTGCGGTCTGCAATTCTTCCAAAATTTGGTTAATTTCTTCCGTGGATTCCTGCGTGCGAGAGGCCAGGCTTCTGACTTCGTCGGCAACAACTGCAAACCCTCGTCCTTGTTCACCTGCACGAGCGGCTTCGATGGCTGCATTAAGTGCTAACAAATTGGTTTGCTCGGCAATTCCCTTGATTACATCAAGTACAACGTTTACCTTGGTTGAGCCTTGTTCCAACTTCGAAACTGTTTCTGCAGATTCGGAAATATTTCTGGCGAGCGAATTAATGCTGTCGATAGTTTTTTGAACGTCATTTAAACCTTTATTAGCACCATTTTGTGCCTCAGATGCGGAGGTGGAAGCTTGAGCTGCATTATTGGAAATTCGCTCTACGCTTTGATTCATTTCGTCAACCGAAACTCTCGACTGTTCGCTCGTCTGTAGCTGCAGTTGAAAGATTTTTTGAGAGCGAGTGGTAAGTTGTTGAACTCTAGTTGCGGTATCGGCTAACGGAAGAGCGGTTTCAACCGTTTGTTTAATTGTCGATTGTAATTTTTCAATGAAGGTATTAAACCAGTGAACTAATTGACCAATTTCATCTTTACTACTTGATTGTATGCGACGGGTTAAATCTCCGTCTTCCTCCGCTATTCGACGCATTGAGACAATGATTTCGTCGATACTATTTTTTATTGAGACGCTAATTGGTACAGAGACCGCAAATAGTAACACTATAGTAACCAAGCCGACGGTTATGCCAACGGACACCGTTGATTCGGTTTCTTCATTGACACTATTGAAAGCGTCAAGGAATTCTTGGTTTCTAGCACGATTAAACTCGCTTAAATGTTTTTGCAAGCTGGTTAATTTTCGTGTCATCTGCTGACTTTGCTCTCCAAGAGTCGCAAAATCTGCGGTACCTTCAACGATACTTTTTGATAATCCAAACGCTTGTGAATAGTAGCCTTCTAATTCTCTTATCAAGTCGTTCACCGTTGGCGCGTTAGACTGATCAACGGAAACTGCCTTATTTAATTCGCGTTTAAGATCTTCGTATATGTTATTGGCAGAATCCAGTTTCTCGGCTTCTCCCATACCGGCTGCGTCTGCCAACGTTTGCTTTATATCTTCAAGTTGATTCAAGCTCTCGGCTGAAATCTGTAACAGTGGAAATTGGACATCCTTGGCGTTTTTCAGCAGGTCCAAGTTGTGATTCATAGAAAACAGGGAAACGAACAAGTATATTAAGAAACCTACTACGCCCACTATCGGGATAAAAAGGATCTTCAAACGAATTGATTGCTTGGTGAAAAACTCCATCTTTACATGCCTCTAAACACTCTCAAAAACCAGAGTTATGCTTGAAGTGTAGTAAAGTGATTAAGTTTTAGCCAAAAAGAAGCGATTAAAGCCGTTAATTTTATTAGGTTTTTTGGAGATTACTGCTCAATTTGTAGCACATGCGATAATCGTCCATAATAAAACCATTGCCGATGTCTATTTGGATTGACTCGATATTTTCAAATCCTAGCTTCAAGTAGGCCTTATAAGCAGGGTTGAACTTGTTAACCGTAAGCTCAAGCGAATCGCAGTTGAGTTGAGTTGCTATGTTAAAAATGCGCGCAAGCATAAGCTTAGCAAGCCCTTTACCCCGAAACTCAGAGCTAAGATAGAACTTGCTTATAAATAGTGTCGTGTTCCTTTTCTCCAGGGCAATATAGCCAATACACTGATGCTCATTCTTAACTAAATAGTACTGATATCCAGAATCTATTTGTTCCTCCACTGCTGCAGCTGATTGGAATTTATCCAACATATATTTTACCTGTTCAGCACCAATAATTGGCGTGTAATGTTCTTCCCATATAGGTTTAGCTAAGTCCGCAATTTTTTGACTATCTTGTGGTTTCGCTAAAATAAACTGAAGCATTTAGATTTTTCCGGAACTAATTTATTTGAATCGTATCAAATACCCGTGATACCTCAAAGTGCATTTTTCAGAGCTCCACTAGGAAATTTGAGCTGCGTTACAAATCTTGGAGTGGGGCCTACATTCCCTGTGAGTGGCGCCAAGTTCAAGATTCCATGATTCAAATATGATTGCTTCTTGTCACGCTGAGAACTGCATTTTGAGGTATCACGAGCATATTCATAAGAAATTTAACTGAAGGCCTTCTGTTTCAAGGGGAAGTGCGCGATAATCAACGGCAATTTTGAGCCGCCGCGCTTAATTGTGAGTTTGAGAAAATTAAAGAACACATTTAGAAGACTATAGAGCTGGAATAACAAAAACTATGTTCAACAAAATTAGAGGACTTTTTTCTGCCGACCTTTCAATAGATTTGGGAACAGCAAATACGCTGATCTATATGAGAGAGCAGGGAATAGTATTGAATGAACCTTCGGTTGTAGCAATCAGACATGAAAGAGGCGGCAACAAATCTATCGCCGCGGTAGGTAAGGACGCAAAAGTTATGTTAGGCCGTACCCCTGGCAATATAACTGCAATTCGTCCGTTAAAAGATGGGGTTATCGCTGATTTTGAAGTAACAGAAAAAATGCTTCAGGAGTTTATCCGTAAAGTCCATGATTCCAGCTTCTTTATGCGACCGAGCCCGAGAGTATTAATATGCGTTCCCTGTGGCTCAACTCAGGTAGAAAGAAGGGCAATTAAAGAATCCGCATATGGTGCTGGTGCTCGTGATGTGTATTTGATTGAAGAACCTATGGCTGCTGCGGTGGGAGCTGGTTTGCCTGTCGGCGAAGCTAGGGGATCTATGGTGGTTGATATAGGTGGTGGAACCACAGAAATAGCGATTTTATCTTTAAACGGAGTTGTTTCTTCTGATTCCGTTAGAATTGGCGGGGATAGGTTTGACGAAGCGATTATTGACTATGTTCGCCGTAATTATGGAACTGTGATTGGTGAAGCGACTGCAGAACGAATTAAACATGAAATTGGAACCGCATTTCCAAGTAGTGAAGTGATGGAAATTGATGTGCGTGGACGCAACTTAGCTGAAGGTATTCCGCGTAGCTTTACTATCAATAGCAATGAAGTCCTAGAAGCGTTGCAAGACCCGTTAGCCGGTATGATCCGAGCTGTACGTTCTGTGTTGGAACAATCACCGCCAGAACTCGCTGCTGACATTTCGGAAAGAGGTATGGTTCTTACAGGTGGCGGAGCTTTGATCAAAGACTTAGACCGCTTATTTCTTGAAGAAACCGGCCTGCCGGTTATCGTAGCACAAGATCCGTTGACTTGCGTCGCAAGAGGGGGAGGAAAAGTCCTCGAGACTATCGAGGAGCATGGTGGCGACCTTTTCTGGCAAAACTAGTCTTCAAAGCCTATTTTATAGTGCCGGCTTTTGCCGGCATTTTTGTATATAACAGCCTGATTTTTATGCTAAAACCATCCTTTACTTCTATACTAAAAGCGGTGGTCTAAAAACAGGTCTTTCTATTGTCTACGTCAGTAATCGTAATTATCGGTCAAGTCTTTCTAGTACTAGTCGCTATTGCTGGCGCGCTCTTATACTACTTAAACAATCTAAACAATGATCTGCAAGGCTCGATTGAATCTTTGCGCAATAAGTTAAAGGACGAAAAGCGGCATGCCAAGGGATTAAGGGTCAAAATTCAGGATCAAAACCAGCAAATTCAGGAGCTGGAACAAAAATTAGCTGAAATTGATGCAAGTCAAAACAAGCTTGATGAAATGGAAAAGGAATATCAAGCAATTCAACAGCAACTGGTGGATGGTGAAAAACAAGCTCAGAAGCTCTCAGAGTCAAATCAGAAGCTCGAAGAAGGTAAGAAAGAGCTGGCGCAAAAACTGACCGAATCGGAGCAGCAACTTCAGCAACTAAAAGATGAATTAAAGAATCAGGAGAAACAACCCTCTGAAAACTTTGAAGAAATGTACCATGACCTGAAAAATGCTGTTGCTTTTAATATGACCGGCGGAGACCAGGTTCTGGATGTATTGCGAGGCAGGCTACTTGAGAACGGAAATTTCGAAGAAGGTGAAAAGTTAGCCGAGTTGAAAGAGCGCTATAATTCTTTGGGTGAAATGATAGGCTCGACGCAACAGGTAGAGCTTTTTTCGGAGCAAGAAGAGCAAGAGAGAAGTAAAGAAGAGCAGTCTATTTCTGATGCCGAAGATATTCTCGATGTGACCTCGAAACTGTTGGAAGAAGCCGATGGCATTGAACAAGTACCGATTAGCCAGTTAGAAAGCTCTGAACAGAAAAATGAAATGATATCTTCAAAGTTAGAAGAGGCCTATCAGCTTAATGATAAGCTTAAGAAGCAATTGAATACTACCACTGATCAGTTGATGGCGTTTGTCGCTAAAGCTAGAGCTTTTGCCGCTCAGAAAGAACAAATTAAAATGCACAAAGCGGCGCAAAATCAAATGCATCGGAATTACGTCAGCCTGTCAAATGAAAGCAAGCAACTGCAAAGAAAATACAAGTCATTGGAAACGCGTAATAAGGTCTTAGAAGCTCAGTCGAAGTCGGGTGAAGAAAATGCTGAACTGGTATTCAAACTTGAAGAATTGAGATCTAAACTGGATGAGAAAGAAGAAGTGATGGACAGGTTACAGATAGAGAATGAGATGCTGGAGCAGCAATTTTTGAGCGTTTCAAAAGAATCTAGTATTCATCAAGAAACCTCGCAAAAGTTGGACCGACTGACCAGTGAACATCAACTACTAGAACAACAATTCTTGGAAGTTTTGAATGAGTTGGAGTCGGCAGAGCCTGAGCCTGGTGAGACTGGAGCAGATGAGAATAAAGCCAATGAGGTTGAATCGAATGAAACGGAAGATTAGTTAAAAACCGTTTTTAGATTCGCGATAGATAGTTGAAAAGCAAGAATCGCCATCCTGAAATGTAAATTTTAAATCAAGCCTTTCCTCTTCAGGTATTTGGTTCATTTTTTCTACTTTAGCTATCAACTTCTGCATATTGTAAGTTTTTAAAAGTCTGAGCTCTTGGGATTCTTCGACACTATAGAAACACACCGCCATAATTGATAGAGCTTTTAGCAGGGATTTTGCCAGCAGTTTATCGTCAAATGCCTCTCCTCTAAACACACTGGATGCGAATGCTTCGGCGAGACTATCTGAAGTCTTAGCGTCAAGAATTTGGACTGCCTTAATATTCTTATCTTTGTCGCCATATAGTGCGAGTGTGCAAGGTAAAGTCAGCTGGCTAATGTCAATTGGAGAAACCTTTTCAACTTTTATTTTACTATCGGTTATTGTCGATAAGAGCGTACTCAGCGCAGAAGTTGAGGGAAAAATCATTTCCTTCACGTGAGGTAGCGAGTCGGTTAAGGTTGATGCGCCAGATAGCGCAGGGATGAGGTTTTCCTTTAGTTTTTCTACCGTAAACGGTTTGTTAACTACAAACATGGCGCCGGCTTCACGCGCTCGTTCGAGCGAAGATTGATTTTTTTCTGCGGTAATAAAACCAATTCTCGTTTTTAATTCCAGCTCATTGACCTTGTCAAGTAATTCAATCCCCGTCATCTCCGGCATATGCCAATCGAGTAGAACCAGATCGGGATTCCACTTGATGATAGTATCCAGAGCTTGTTTGCCGTTGTCGGCAAAGCGAAACTCATGCTCTTCATAGCCTGCACTCGCCAAAATGCGCTGTACTATGGTTTGCATTGCTTTACTGTCGTCAACGACAAGGAACTTCAAGGTCATAAGTGAATGATTTGCTTAAATTTAATTGGCCTGCAAGATTAAGACTAGCTATTCAATTGATTTTTGCAAGAATTCACACAGAATGATAGGTAAAAATGACGGATCTCGGCTTATTTGACGAGAAATCGGTTCAGCAGCTAGGGGAAATGGCATATTCCAAGTTTAATATCTTGTTTGGATAGAATATCTAGATTAAAAGCTTGGGGGCAGGTAAAACAGGACTGCTGGAACTGATTACGAGAAAGTAGGGACCTAGTGTGCTCGAAATGAATGGTCCCTAAACTTTGCTAGATTTAACTATAAGTTTCTGCAGCGAGTAGCGTATTTTGCATTAGTGTCGCTACGGTCATGGGACCAACTCCACCTGGGACGGGGGTAATCCAACTTGCATTTTGTGAGGCAACCTCAAACTCTACGTCGCCGGTTAGCTTTCCATTTGGCAATCGGTTAATGCCGACATCTATAACTATTGCCCCCGGTTTTATCCATTCCCCTTTAACAAGACCCGGTATTCCAACACCTACCACAATTAAATCTGCGCGCGAAACATGGTCAGCTAGATCTTTGGTAAATTTATGGCACACGGTGACAGTGGCGCCTTTTAACAACAACTCCATTGCCATGGGACGACCTACAATATTACTGGCTCCAACAACGACACAGTCTAAGCCTTTAACATCTTGCCCAATCGAATCTAGCATGAGCATTACGCCGTAGGGCGTGCATGGCCTTAGAACTGGGATGCGTTGAGCTAGTCGCCCAATATTAAATGGGTGAAAGCAGTCTACGTCTTTTTCGGGGCGGATTTTTTCAAGTATTTCGCTGGCATCTAGATGCTCAGGTAAAGGTAGCTGGACCAATATTCCGTGGATACTTTCATCATGATTGAGCTTTTCAACTTGCGCAAGCAAATCTTGTTGACTAACGGAGTCTTGTAATACTATTTTCTGGGAATTAAATAGTACGTCTTCACAAGCCTTAACTTTCTTATTAACATAAACTTCTGACGCTGGATCTTGACCGACAAGAATTACGGCCAATCCAGGGGCTTTTTGGCCTAAATCGATTCTTTTTTGAACTGATTGTTTAATGTTTGAGCGGAGCTCCGCTGCAATTTTATTACCGTCAATCAATTGAGCTGACATAGAGACAATTACCAAATAACTTGTAGAAATATAAGGTGTTATTTTCTCAATTGTAGTTCCAACTGCCAAGTAAAAGTTTTTTTAAAATATTTTACTTTTCTTTGTTGACGGCGGTGACATTAGCCAGTATTATTCCGCGCTCCTTGAGGGGGCAACTCCAAGAGGCGGAAATCGGGGAATAGCGCAGTCTGGTAGCGCGCCTGCTTTGGGTGCAGGATGTCGGGGGTTCGAATCCCTCTTCCACGACCAGATTTCTTTTGAGATTGATAGCCTAAATTGAGGTTTTCGATTTCAAACGCGGGGTTTCCTATGGAACAATGCGCCCGTAGCTCATCTGGATAGAGCATCGGCCTTCTAAGCCGAGGGTAGCAGGTTCGAATCCTGCCGGGCGCGCCATTAAGCCCTGGCGGGTTATAAAAAGAGCTAAATGCGTATATAATGCATCGCTCGAAAGGTTTTGATGGTGGACGTAGCTCAGTTGGTAGAGCCCCGGATTGTGATTCCGGTGGTCGTGGGTTCAAACCCCATCGTCCACCCCAATTTTTGATTGTTTTATAAAACAGTCGTGTTTTACAAAGTGCGAGAGTGGCGGAATTGGTAGACGCGCTGGATTTAGGTTCCAGTGTCTTGCGGCGTGAGAGTTCGAGTCTCTCCTCTCGCACCACTTTGTAATTCATCATTTACCGACAGGTTAACGGTAAATGAGTTCTGGCTTGAGCTAGTTGGTGGTCGCCTGAGCTTTGGTGCTAACCAGTTACCGGATGCACTTTTTCATCCATACTATCTAAGCTCTAGCTACCTTCCTCATATGTTGTCTCATAGCTTCAATCCAGATTAAAGGCAGTTTAATATTGTCATATTAGGTTTTGGTTTAATTAAGTAAACTAATTAAAGTGTCAGACTATTTTGGCGCTAACAAGAAGTAATAAAACTCAGTTGGAGCATATAAATGCAAATTTCTGTAGAAACCACAAGCGGCTTAGAGCGTAAGCTTACGATTGGCGTACCTGCGAGCAAGGTTGATGACGTCGCTCTTGAAAGAATGAAAGATTTAGCTAAGAATCAACGAATGAACGGTTTTCGTCCTGGCAAGATTCCGCTAAATGTAATCAAGAAAAAATTTGGCAAGCATGTTCGTCAAGATGTGGTTTCTGAAGTTATGCAGCGTTCTTTTTATGAAGCTGTAGTACAAGAGAAGCTTCAACCAGCAGGGGCTCCTCACATTGAGCCTGTTACCATGGAAGAGGGCAAAGACCTTGAGTTTACGGCAACTTTCGAGATTTATCCTGAAGTTGAATTAGGCGACTTTGCTGCCGTTAAGGTCGATAAAATGACGGCCGAAGTAGCGGACGACGACTTAACTAAAATGATTGATACATTAAGAGATCAACAAGCTAATTGGGTTGAAGTAAAACGTAAATCTAAAGAAGGCGACCAAGTTGTCATCGACTTTGTTGGTACTATCGATGGTGAAGAGTTCTCAGGCGGTAAAGCTGATGATTTTGCGCTAGAGTTGGGTAAAGGACAGATGATTCCTGGCTTTGAAGACCAATTGGCTGGTACTAAAGCTGGCGACGAAGTAGAAGTCAAAGTAACCTTCCCGGAAGACTATCATAATAAAGATGTTGCAGCGAAAGATGCTGTTTTCGCGACAAATGTTAAGATTGTTAATAAGAAAGAAGCGTTAAAAATGGGCGAGTTGGCTGAAAGATTAGGCATTGAAGATGCCAATATTTCGACCATGAAAGCTGATATTCGCAAGAATATGGAGCGAGAACTAAACCAGGTTCTAACAGCTAAAGCGAAAGAGCAAATTATGGATGCATTAGTTGATCTTCATGCTTTCGATATCCCTAAATCTATGATTGACCAGGAAATTCAAAATCTGAAACAACAGGCTATGCAGCAGTTTGGCGCTCAAGCCCAAGGTGGGAATCTCCCGGACTTACCGTCAGAGTTGTTTGAGGAAAAGGCTAATCGCCGCGTTAAGCTTGGTTTAGTGGTTGGCGAAATCATTAAACAAAACAAGTTAACAGCAGATAAAGACCAAGTTCGAACTAAACTTGAAGAGCTAGCGTCTGTATATGAGCAACCTGAAGAAGTCATCAATTATTATTTGTCAGACGAAAATCGTCTAAATGAAGTAGAACAATTAGTTCTTGAAGATAATGTAATTCAATTTGTTGAAGAGAAAGCAACAATTTCAGAAGTGGCTAAGTCCTTTGACGAAGTAATGAATCCAAAGAAGGAAGAGCAAGAATCAGCTGAGTAAATAGTTTTTTACTTAAAAAGCCTCTTGTTATTTACCAACCCAGTATTGAAACTGCTATAGTTAGCCCATATGTTAACTAAAAGTTGTTGAATACTGGGTTTTTAATTTATAACTCTCTGAAAAACAAGGATAAAGAATGATAGCGACCAGCTCTATATTAGAAGAACAAGCGCTTGGATTAGTCCCGATGGTTGTTGAGCAAACTGCCAAAGGGGAGAGATCTTATGACATTTATTCACGCCTGCTAAAAGAGAGGGTTATTTTCTTAGTCGGTCAGGTTGAAGACCATATGGCTAACTTGATTGTAGCCCAATTGCTTTTTCTTGAGTCCGAAAACCCAGACAAAGATATCTCGTTATACATTAATTCGCCCGGTGGTTCGGTTACCGCGGGAATGGCGATTTATGACACAATGCAGTTCATCAAGCCTGATGTCTCAACTTTATGCGTGGGTCAAGCTTGTAGTATGGGAGCGTTTTTATTAGCTGGTGGAGCAAAAGAAAAACGGTTTGCATTGCCGAATTCAAGAGTAATGATTCACCAACCTCTTGGAGGCTATCAAGGCCAAGCTTCTGATATTGAGATTCACGCCCAAGAAATTTTGAAAATGCGTGAGACGTTGAACAAAACCTTAGCTGAACATACTGGTCGAAAATTAAAGGAAATTGAAAAAGATACTGATAGAGACAATTTTATGAGCGCTGAAGAAGCTGCAGCATATGGTATTGTCGATCAGGTAATTTCTACTCGACAGTAGTTGATTTTGACCGAAAATCGGATTAACTTCACATTTAAAGGCTGATTTTTTGCTTTGCCTGTCGACAAAGTTCGTCTAAAAGGTCTAAGCTTTAGCAATAGAAATTGAATCCGAAATCGGTATAGAAAATTTCAAGTTTTCAAAGGATATTAAATGAGCGATAACAGAAAATCAGGTGGACGTGATGATAGCGGTAAGCTTCTCTACTGTTCTTTCTGTGGGAAAAGCCAACACGAAGTAAGAAAGCTAATTGCTGGACCATCTGTATTCATCTGTGATGAATGTGTAGAGCTGTGTAATGATATAATTCGTGAAGAAATTCAAGAAGTTACACAAGATACTGACGCTAACAAGTTACCCACTCCTAGAGAGATTAACGATATTCTTGAGCAATACGTTATTGGTCAGAATGCAGCTAAACGAGTTTTATCGGTTGCTGTTTATAATCACTACAAGCGACTCCAGACGGGATCTAATCTAAAAAATGACGAAGTTGAGCTTGGCAAAAGTAATATTTTGTTAGTTGGTCCTACCGGAAGTGGTAAAACACTACTCGCGGAAACTTTGGCCAGATTGTTAAATGTTCCATTTACTATTGCAGATGCAACAACATTGACTGAGGCTGGCTATGTCGGTGAGGATGTTGAAAATATTATCCAAAAATTGCTGCAAAAATGTGATTATGATGTAGAGAAAGCTCAACACGGTATCGTTTATATCGATGAGATTGATAAGATTTCTCGTAAAGCAGACAACCCGTCGATTACCAGGGATGTATCTGGTGAAGGTGTACAACAAGCATTACTAAAACTAATAGAGGGTACTGTAGCGTCTGTACCTCCGCAAGGCGGACGAAAACACCCACAACAGGAGTTTTTGCAAGTAGACACGAGTAGCATATTATTTATATGTGGTGGTGCTTTTGCAGGTTTGGATAAAATCATCCGTGATCGTTCGGAGAAGTCTGGAATTGGTTTTGGCGCCCAAGTTAGGTCAAAAGACGAATCCAAGAATGTTGGTGAGGTGTTTAAGGAGATTGAGCCTGATGACTTAGTTAAGTATGGCTTGATTCCAGAGTTTGTTGGACGTCTCCCGGTTGTTGCTACTCTTGAAGAGTTAGATGAAGATTCTTTAGTGCAAATTTTGTCCGAGCCCAAAAATGCACTCACAAAACAATATTCCAAGTTATTTGAGATGGAAGGTGTAAATCTTGAATTCCGTGATGATGCTCTCAGAGCTGTTGCCCAGAAGGCGATGGACAGAAAAACTGGAGCTCGCGGACTTAGATCCATTTTAGAAAAAGTCCTCCTTGACACTATGTATGATTTACCTTCGATGGAAGGTGTCACCAAGGTAGCAATTGATGCCGCGGTGGTCGATGGTGAATCCGAGCCGCTATTGATATACGAGAGTCAAGATAAAAAGCTAGCAGCTGATAAGTAAGTTAACACGAGATAAAAAACTGACTTTAAGTCAGTTTTTTATTGCCTAGTTAATTGAATTTCCAGAAGTTACCCTTATATAGTCTAGTAGTTAGATATCGAATACAAGATAACATTACCTTGCTGAGCCCCTATAAATAGGGAGCACAATGTGAAGTAAGGTGGTTATAGGAACCAGGAAAGAATTTATTATGTCAGATAAAGACGCCAAACAATTACCGGTTCTACCGCTGCGTGACGTAGTGGTTTTTCCCCATATGGTTATTCCGCTTTTTGTCGGAAGAGATAAGTCTATCAAGGCCCTTGAAATGGCCTCAGACGCGAGTAATGAAGTATTGCTGGTAGCGCAAAAAGATGCCAATAAAGATGAGCCAGGCCAAGAGGATATTTTTAGCCAAGGGTGCATTGCTAATATTTTGCAGATGCTCAAACTACCTGACGGAAATTTGAAAGTTCTAGTCGAAGGTATTTCCAGAGCTCAGATTACTAAGCTAAGTGAAGATGATGGAGTCTTAATTGCAAATTTTGATTCAATTGATTCGACCCAGCCGAGTGAAGAAGAAAAAAGTGCTCTTAGTCGCTCAGTAAAAGCAATGTTTGAAAACTACATTAAGTTAAACAAAAAAATACCGTCGGAAGTGCTCAATACTGTTTCTGCAATCGACGAAGCTGAAAAACTATCAGATATTATCGCTGCCCACCTGGTATTAAAGATTAAAGACAAGCAGGCTATTCTTGAGATTGCTGACATAGCAGAACGGCTAGAATACATAATGGGGTTGATGGAGTCTGAAATAGACTTGCTTCATGTTGAAAGAAAAATCCGTGGCAGGGTTAAAAAGCAAATGGATAAGAGTCAGCGAGACTATTATCTAAACGAACAAATGAAAGCTATCCAGAAAGAACTCGGTGATGAAGATGGTTCAACTGATATTGAAGAGTTGTCTAACCGAGTCGCTGAAGCGGGAATGCCGAAAGAAGCAAGAGAAAAAGCGGACGCTGAAATTAAGAAGTTAAAAATGATGTCTCCTATGTCTGCAGAAGCGACTGTAGTGCGTGGTTATATCGACTGGATGCTTAATATTCCCTGGAAAAAGCGCAGTAAATTAGATACTAGTATAGAGAAAGCGCAAAATACTTTAGAAGCCGATCATTATGGGCTCGAAGAAGTTAAAGAGCGCATTCTGGAATATCTAGCGGTTCAAACGCGTGTCAAAAAACTACGTGGCTCTGTTCTATGTCTTGTTGGACCTCCCGGTGTGGGAAAAACGTCTCTCGGTGAATCAATCGCTAGGGCTACTGGTCGAAAATTTGTTCGAATGTCCTTAGGTGGAGTCAGAGATGAAGCCGAAATTCGAGGACATCGCCGAACTTATATTGGCTCGATGCCTGGTAAAATTCTTCAAAAGTTAAGCAAAGTCAAAGTTAGAAACCCGCTGTTCTTACTGGATGAGATCGACAAAATGGCAATGGACATGCGCGGTGATCCGGCTTCAGCTTTACTCGAAGTTCTTGACCCTGAGCAAAATAACACTTTTAACGACCATTACCTCGAAGTTGACTACGATTTATCGGAAGTTATGTTTGTGTGTACTGCAAACTCGATGAACATTCCTGGCCCGCTGTTGGATCGAATGGAAGTGATTAACCTTTCAGGTTACACAGAGGATGAAAAACTCAATATTGCAACGCGATATTTGTTGCCCAAACAGCAAAAAGTTAATGGTTTGGAAGGAAAAGATATCCAATTATCCAAATCCGCAATTACTTCAATCGTTAGAAATTATACGCGCGAAGCTGGGGTAAGGAATCTGGAGAGAGAAATTTCGAAAGTTTGCCGAAAAGTCGTTAAAGAACTCATGTTCGACAAAAAGAAAAAACAAATTAAGGTGAACACCAAAAATATTAATAAGTTTTTGGGGGTTCAGAAATTCGACTTTGGTAAGGCAAATGAAGCAGATCAAGTTGGCCAGGTTACAGGGCTGGCGTGGACTCAAGTAGGTGGAGATTTACTGACAATCGAAGCGGCAGTTACTTCTGGTACCGGAAAGGCGATATCGACAGGGCACCTGGGTAACGTTATGCAGGAATCGATTAAGGCTGCAATGACGGTTGTTAGAAGCCGCGCTGAATCTCTGGGTATTGATGAAAATTTCTATCAAAACAAAGATATTCATGTGCATGTTCCTGAAGGGGCAACGCCAAAGGATGGTCCTAGTGCTGGTGGTGCAATGTGTACGGCCTTGGTTTCAGCATTGACCGGTATTGCAGTACGTAAAGACGTGGCCATGACTGGTGAAATTACACTTCGAGGAGAAGTACTACCGATCGGCGGGTTAAAAGAGAAATTATTAGCTGCGCACAGAGGAGGAATTAGGCGTGTATTAATTCCACAGAAAAATGTACGAGACTTGGCAGAGATCCCTAAAAACGTGATTGGTGATTTAGAAATCTTAGCGGTTAAGTGGATTGATGAAGTGCTGGAAAAGGCGTTAGTTTCTATGCCAACTCCAATAGCTAAAGAAAAATCGAAGTCCGTAGATGCGGGAAAGAAAGAGACCGAACAAGAAGTAAATGCAGAAGAAGTTAAACCGCACTAAACGATCTTAGAGAATGAGGCTTAGTTCACATATTGCATATACATTAACTATCAGGCTTCCACTAGCCGGATAAAAACGCTGTAAAATTGACCAAAGCCGCGGTTTTTCTGGGATTAAGAGCATTTGTTGCTTGACAGGTAATTTAGTACGTTGGTATAAAGTTATCCGCGAGGGGCATATACGAATCATCACAAATCTATGCTCTCAAACTTAACTGATAAGAATTAAAGGGGAATTAAGTGAATAAATCTGAACTTGTAGATGCGATTGCATCAGGCGCTGATATTTCTAAAGCTTCTGCTGGCCGAGCATTGGACGCTATGCTTGACTCTATTACAGAAACTCTTCGCAAAGGCGATCAAGTAGCTTTAGTTGGCTTTGGAACGTTTTCTGTAAAGGATCGTGCAGCGCGCACAGGTCGTAACCCACAAACAGGTAAAACTATCGAAATTCCAGCTGCAAGAGTACCTGGATTTAAAGCTGGTAAAGGCCTTAAAGACGCGGTAAACTAGCGCTCCATTTGATGGGCGCTTAGCTCAGTTGGGAGAGCATCGCCCTTACAAGGCGAGGGTCAGTGGTTCGAGCCCACTAGCGCCCACCAACTTACATCTTAATTATTTGTGTTTAGTTTCTGACTTATTCAAATAATCATTTAGAGTATAAGTTGCACTTATGAGCATTAGGAGCGGTAGTTCAGCTGGTTAGAATACCGGCCTGTCACGCCGGGGGTCGCGGGTTCGAGTCCCGTCCGCTCCGCCAAGATTAAGCGCGCCGTTCAAGGCGCGTTTTTTCGTTAGGTCCTCAGCGATGGGGAAATTATTCTGGTTGGTTAACAGCCTGGTTAAAGATAGTTTTAATTTAAAAAATATAAAAATTTTAAGAGCGATTTGCTATGTTAGAAAGCATTAGAGAAGGGGTAAAGAAACCCTGGGTCAAAGTCATCGTCTTTTTGATTGTAATTTCTTTTATTTTCGCCGGGTATTTTACCTCTTCATTCTTCTTAGGCGATCCGAATGCGGTTGCGATTGTGAACGATGAAAGTATTTCCCGAGTTGATTTTCAACAAGAGTATCAAAGAGAAAGGTCTCGACGTGCAGACTATTACAACGCAAACGTTAAGACAGAAGAAGACGAAAAGGCGTTTCAAGAGTCAGTGTTGCAAACCTTAATTGATAGAAAGGTCACTGAGCAATCAACTTCTAATCTTGGTTTAAGGTTATCTACGGTCGCATTGAGAAGTGTGATCCAAAATGATCCAAACTTTAAGGACGCTGATGGAAATTACTCGCCCGCAATTGTTGATCAAACTCTAGCCCGTATCGGCATGAGTCGTGAACAGCTTAAAAGTGCGTTCCAATATCAAGAAGCTTACCGCCATTTGGTGGATGGTGTGACTGGAACAGAATTCCATTTACAAAGTGAAGTTAAATCTGAGTATGAGTTGATTTCTCAAAAACGAAGCGGCAAAGCTTTAAAAATTGACTTTGAGAAATTCAAGCAAAATCTAGAAATCACTGATGCAGATTTAGAAACTTACTACAATGAAAATCAAGAAGCTTTTCGTATTGAAGAAAAAGTTTCTGTAGAGTATATCGAGTTATCAATCGATAAATTACAAGCTTCTCAAGAGCCAACATCAGAAGATATTGAAGCTTACTACCAAGACAACCTGCCGCGCTACCAAGGCGAAGATCAAAAACAATACTCGCACATTTTGGTTCTTAATAATGATGGTGAAGAAGCGGCTGAAGCTAAAGCTAATGCAATAAGTCAGAAGCTAGCTAATGGCGAAGAATTTAAGGTTGTTGCTGAGGCTGATTCCGACGAATGGGGAGATTTGGGGATTCTAATCGAAGGTGCGTTAGAGCCAGCAGCCGAAGAAGCGGCAAAGCAATTGGTTGAAGAAGGGCAAACCAGTCAACCAGTTAAAATTGAAGACGGCTACCAAATTCTCAAGTTAACTAATTTGGTTGCTGGTGAAACCCAGACCTTAGAGCAGGTGAAAGATCAAATTACTGTTGACTTGAAGAAGCAATTGGCAGAAGAAGCTTACCACTCTAAAGCGGAAATACTGAAAGAAAAGTCATTTGAAATTTCTGATTCTCTAAAAGAATCTGCTGAAGCAGCTGGTGTCGCAATTGAAACTAGCCCCATGTTTGGTTTGTCTAGCCGCGATGGACTATTTGCCAATCAACAAGTTAAAGACGCTGCGTTTAGTTCCGACGTTAAAGATGCTTTGTTAAATTCTACTCCTATTGAATTAGGTGAGAACCACATGGTTGTACTTCGTCTAAAGGAACATCAGCCATCGACAATTCAACCGTTGGAAGAAGTAAAGGAAAGAGTTAAAAATAGTGTAACTCAATCAAAAGCTAAAAAGGCTGCCGGCGAAATTGCTGATCAGGTATTTGCCAAACTTGAAGCTAAAGAAGATACAGAGCAACTAATACAAGAACAAAAGTTGCAATGGACTGACTTAGATAATGTTGAGCGAAATAATGCAGCACTTTCTTACATGACTAGCCAGAAATTCTTCAAGATGCCTTCACCAGCAGAGGGTGAAGTAGAGTACGAAATGGTAGAAGATTTTCAAGGCTTTGCGATTCTTATGCTAAATAAGGTTGAAAAAGGTGATTGGGCTAGCGCCGAAGATGCAGCTAAAAAGCAAAGATAGTTGTTCGTTAGCCGCTATTTCGCCAATGCCGGTTATTCGGGCTTTATCCAAGAGAGCCGCGTCAAGGCTGAGGTAAGACGAAACCTTGATAATTTGGCACAATAGCTTCAAGTGACTATAAAAAAAGCAGCTTAGGCTGCTTTTTTTGTTTAACTATTATGCAAATAGTCAGATTCGCTTTATTTAAATCAATTTTTTAATTCAACCTTAAAACAAGCCGCTTCATGTTCTTGTTCTAGCTTAAATAGTTCTGGTTTTTCATCTAAACATCTATCACCGCAATACTCACACCTAATGGCAAATTTGCAGCCATTGGCTTCTGATTCCAATCGTCTTATCTGTCTGGGACGAGAGAATTCGGGAAACCTTTTTCGATACATGGGAGTACTAGAGAAAAGTGCCTGAGTATATGGGTGTTTAGGATTATCGAAAATTTCTGCGACACTTCCATATTCAACGACTTCTCCTCGAAACATTACTAATACGCTGTCGGCAATATGCTCGACGACATTTAAGTCGTGAGAGATAAACAAAAATGAAATTCCAGTTTCTTCTTGTAACTCTTGTAGTAAATTCAAAATTTGGGCTTGTATGGAAACATCAAGTGCTGAAAGCGGTTCATCGGCGATCACGATTTGCGGATCTAAAATGATTGCTCTCGCAATAGCTATTCTTTGTCTTTGGCCCCCTGAAAACATATGCGGATAACGGTATTGGTGTTCTGAAAGTAAACCGACCATATTAAGTGTTTTTGAAATCTTGCGTTTTCTTTCTTTTGATGAAAGTTTGGTATTGATTGCAAGAACTTCATCTAATGTAGTACCAATACGAGCTTGTGGATTAAGTGAGTCATATGGGTTTTGAAACACCATTCTAATGTTTTTAAATCGTTGTTTGCGTTGTTTCTTATTCGAAAAATTCTGTAGCTCACCATTAAAATAAACGCTTCCATTGGTTGGTTTTTCTATTCCAATGATTTGTCTCGCCAAAGTAGATTTGCCGCTTCCTGATTCTCCAACAATAGCTAGCGTTTTTCCTGCTTCGAGTTTAAAGCTCACATTCTTAATTGCTTCAAATCGAGAGGCCTTACCAAATCGATGATTTTTTAGATCGTAGTATTTTGAAATAGATTGTGCTTCTAACAGGGTCATTTGGTACTCGATTTATTACTGTCAACTAAGTGGCATCGAACTTTGCCATGATTTTCTATACTGGCTAATTCTTGTTTTTCTACGCACTTCTTTTCTGCGCTTGGGCATCTTGGACCGAGTCGGCAACCCACCGGTAATTCATCCATCGGGGGAATGTGACCTTGGAGAGCGAACAATCGACTGCCTTTCATGTGCCGATCACCCAGCTGTGGAATACTGTTGAGTAATGCTTTGGTATATGGGTGTTGGGGCGAACTGAGTATATTCTCTGTGGCAGCATGTTCCATTAGTTGGCCTGAGTAGATTACGCCAATTCTATCGGTATTTTCTGAAAGCAAAGCAAAATCATGGGTAATTAACATTAAGCCCACATTTTCGGCTTGGCTCAAGTTAACCAAAAGATCCAAGATCTGAGCTTGTATTGTTACATCTAAAGCTGTTGTCGGCTCATCTGCAATCAATAAGCGCGGTTTGCATGCGAGCGCAATCGCGATAGAAACACGCTGACTCATTCCTCCAGAAAGTTGATGTGGATAGAGTTTTAAAAGAATATCTGGTTGGATTATGCCAACGGAATCGAGTAGTTCCATTGCCCTTATTTTGCGTGACTTACCTGTACCTCCTTGATGGATCGACAGAGTTTCATCTAGTTGGCTACCTACGGTGAAACAAGGGTTCAGACTTGATTGGGGCTCTTGAAAGATAATTGCTGCTTTGGATGCAACATAGGCATTTCGTTCGAGGGTTTCCATCTTCATTAAGTCCTCGCCATCCAAATTAATGTAATCCGCGCGCATAGACATCTTGGGCGAGAGCAGCCCCATAATAGCAAGTGCCAGCATACTTTTGCCCGAGCCAGACTCGCCCACAATACCTAGTACTTCACCTTCATCCATTTTAAGGGACATTCGGTCAACAATCGGCTGTGGACCGGTCGCGGTATTGTAGTAAACGCTAAGATTTTCGACTCTAAGTAAAGGCATTGCAGTTCTCTATTTCTCTAGGTCCATGGCATCTCTCAATCCATCTCCTACTAAGTTAATCGAAAGTAAAGTAAAAAAGATCGCTAAACCTGGGAATGTAACGGTCCAAGGCGCGTTGACGATATTGTCATGTGATTCGGATAAAATTGTTCCCCATTCTGGGTTTGGAGCTTGGGCCCCTAAGCCTAGAAAACCTAAAGCTGCTATTTCTAGAACTGCAGTTGAAAAAGCTAAAGTTAGTTGAACGATTAATGGCGGCAAAATATTTGGAAGAATGCCTTTCAGAAATAATCGAGTTTTATTGGCGCCATCAAGAATCATCGCTGTAACATAGTCTTTGTTAATTTCATTACGAATTGCACTGCGAGTGGTCAAAACAAAGTGTGGAATTAATACTACTGCTACTGCATAAATGGCGTTAGGCAGGCCAGGACCGATAATCGCAACAATTACTATCGCCAATAGCAAAGATGGAAGAGCTAGAATTAAATCCATTATCCTCAACACTAAATGTTCAATATATCGATTTGAAAAAGCAGTTACAGTACCGAGGAGGATACCTATGGTTGCAGCTATGGCAACGACAATCAGAGCGAGTTTTAAAGAAAGCCGTGCGCCATATATTAATCGGGATAGAATGTCTCTACCTATTTCGTCAGTACCTAACAAAAACTGCGGTTGACCGTTTGCATGCCATGAAGGAGGAATTAAATACTCGTCAAACTGTAATGTTGGGTCGTAGGGCGCGAGTAGTGGAGAGAAAATGGCGATCAAAATAATGAATGACAAAACTACAAGCGCTGAGGTTGCAAGTTTATTTTGGGTGAAGTTATCCCACCACCTTGCAGCTGTACTTGGGATCCTACTTTGTTGGTAAAACTGGGGTTGATGTTTCATTCGCGGATCCTCAGTTTAGGATTCACGTAGTAAGTAAGCACTTCTACTATTACGTTGGTGAAAATGACTAATGCAGAAATTGCGAGTAAACCAGCGTGAAGAGTAACAAAATCTCTTCTGTAAACTGCTTCTAGCAACCATTTTCCTATTCCTGGCCAGGAAAATATTGTCTCAGTTATTAATGTCCCTGTGATTAGTACACTTATTTGTAAGCCAACCACGGTCAAGATCGGAATGAGCGCATTGCGCATTGCATGCAACCAAATAATTCTAAAGTCGGATAACCCTTTAGCTTTTGCTGTGCGAATATAGTCGCTCGATAATACTTTGATCATTGCAGAACGAGTAACGCGTGTAAAAATAGCCAACGGAATCGTACCCAATACAATGGAAGGTAGAAGAAGGTGGTGGAGTGCATCATAGAAAGCTTCTACAGCATAAGGCTGCTCGGAAATTAGAGTATCAACTAACATGAAACCGGTTACTGGAATAATGTCGTATTCAAAACCTAGACGACTAGCGACAGGAGTTAGCCCCCAGGAGAGTGAGACTAGTAAGACTAATAGCATGCCCCACCAGAAAATCGGCATTGAGTAGCCCACTAGGGTTGAAGAAGTGATCAGTTTATCTTGCCAGCTATTTTTATTTTTAGCGGCAGTTATTCCTAATGGAATACCACAAAGTAATGCAAAGCAAAGAGCTAGTGTCGCTAACTCCATTGTTGCTGGAAAAAAAGTAAGAAACTCTTGCAGAACATCGGAACCTCTTAATTCAGAATTTCCCCATTGACCACTGAATATTTGCGATAAGTATCTGGAGTAATTTTCTAAAGCACTGTGCTCAGCTTGAATTTGAAGCTGTTGGTTAAAGTTTTCACTTGGAAAAAAACGCGAAATCGAAAAAGTAAAAATGGTTAAGATAAATAAGCTGGTAATTAGAAGCAGTGACTGCCGAATAAGGAGTTTAATCACGATAAAACTCCTCATCTAAATAAACACCTTCAAAATAAACCCCACCTGAAGGAGTGATTTTAAAATTCTTTACGCGAGGATTGATTATTACGTGTTGCGTAGCGTGAGCAATTGGCACCCAGGGAGACTGTTGTTTGAAAATAGCTTGAGCCTTCTTATATTGACGCGCTCTGTTTTTGAGTTGGTTTTGAGAACGGGCTTTTTCAATTAAGCGGTTAAATTCTTGGTTACACCAATTTGAAGAATTGGTGCCTGATAGTGTTCCTGCGCAACTAAGTAGTGGAGTGAAAAAGTTATCCGGGTCACCATTATCACTTATCCAACCTAATAGGGCTGAATGGTGTCGACCTTCTCTGACTTTATTAAGAAAACTTCCATACTCAAAAGTTTCAATTTTTAAACGAATACCAATGTCTTTCAAATCTTGTTGGATTAACTCAGCCATTTTTTTTGCATTTGGGTTGTAAGCACGTTGGGCTGACATAGTCCACACAGTCATATCAAAGCCGTTTGCGTAGCCCGCCTCTTCAAGAAGTTGTTTGGCCTTGCGCGGTTCATATCCAAAATCACTAGTGTCCTGATCGTAAGACCACATATTGGGGGGGATTGGATTTTTTGCTTTGGAAGCCGTCCCTCGATATACCGCCTGGATGATAGCGTCTTTGTTAATTGCATAGTTTAAAGCTAGGCGAACTTTATCGTTATCGAATGGCGGCTTTTGTGTATTCATTGATAAGTACGCGATATTTAACCCTGGACTTTGCAGTACTTTAGTGTAGCTAAACTCGTTAGAAGCTTTGATGTGCACTGGTAAAGGATTTGCCATTACGTCGCACTCTCCG
This sequence comes from Kangiellaceae bacterium, assembly GCA_026196875.1. Taxonomy (GTDB): domain Bacteria; phylum Pseudomonadota; class Gammaproteobacteria; order Enterobacterales; family Kangiellaceae; genus Aliikangiella. The sequence goes on along the minus strand of JAPHTP010000061.1, from coordinate 56,737 downwards.
GCAACAACTCTAGCAAATCGCAAAGAAGGATCGGGAGTAATAGCGAAAACTAAATTTTCTAATCGCTGTTTTTCTTGCCAATAATCAGGGTGAGCTTTATATCTAATGTATGCATCCGGCTGATATCTTACTAACTGGAATGGGCCAGTACCTATAGGATTAGTGTCTAACTTTTCAGGTTGGCCCTGTGATACTAATTGTTGGGCATATTCTGCAGATAAAATTGACGCAAAGTCCATCGCCATAGTAGCCAGGAAAGGGCTTTCAGCTCTTGTCAATTCAAATCTAACTTTATAGTCGGAAATTTTCTCGATATTTTTGATTAAACTTCCAAGTTGCATGGCTTCGAAATATCTGTAACTCAAATTAGATACGTCATGATATGGATGCTTTTTGTCCCACTGGCGTTCAAAGCTAAAAATAACATCGTCGGCGTTAAAGTTTCTGCTCGGTTGAAAATCCGAATTATTGTGAAATTTAACGTCGCGCCTTAAATCAAAAGTGTAGGTTTTACCATCGCTTGAAACTTCCCAGCTTTGCGCCAAGGCCGGTTGGATGTATGTTGTGCCAGGTTGAAACTCTACCAGGCGGTTATAAAGAGTCCGGGATGAAGCATCAAAGGTGGTTCCTGAAGTGGATAATTGAGGATTAAATGTTTGTGGGCTCCCTTCGGTGCAATAGACCAATACGTCTTCTTTTACTTTAGTATTTTGCTGATATTGACACCCGTACAACAAAGCCACTGTGAATGAAAATAAACAGCAACGTACAGCTCTAAAATTATTTTGGTTTAGACGAATCACTTTTGATCGAGTAACTGGTATTTTTTGAGATATCCACGTAGTTGATGATAAGTCAAGCCAAGCAATTCTGCACACTTTTTCTGATTAAATTGCGATTGTTCCAAGGCTTTATTAATAAGATCGACTTCTATGTCTGAGATTGTTTGTTTAAAGTCCAAGGGGAATTGAAAATCTGTCGAAGAGTTCCCCTCACTTGCTACCTGTTCTTTATTCGCTGGACGCGAAGAGCCGGCGGCTGATTCTGTTATCTCCGTAGGAGGAGAGGACCAGCGCTCACCAGTTAATTGAAATGGAGATTCAAAAGGATCAAATTGAATATTATCTATCAATTGATCTGGTGCTGCTCGGTAAATATTTCTTTCAATGACGTTTTTTAATTCTCGGACATTACCTGGCCAACTATAAGATAGCAAGGCCTGTTGAGCCGAGTCGGTAAACCCCGCAAAATACTCGCGATCAAGCTCCCGGGTCATCGCCAATGCAAAATGTTCCGACAAAATAGAAATGTCGTTTAATCTTGCCCTAAGTGGCGGCAGAGTAACTACATCAAAAGCGAGACGGTCGAGTAAATCAGCTCGAAATCTTCCTTGACTGGCTAGTTCTGGAAGATTTTCATTAGTTGCAGCTACCAGTCGGACGTCAATTTTAATGGTTTTATTACCTCCAACTCGTTCAAGCTCGCCATACTCAATCACTCGCAGAAGTTTTTCTTGTACAGAAAGCGAGCTATTGCCAATTTCATCGAGAAACAAAGTTCCCTTGTGCGCCAGTTCAAATCGCCCTAAGTGTCTCTTACTAGCGCCAGTAAAGGCGCCGGATTCATGCCCGAAAAGCTCTGTTTCAAGTAAGTTTTCGTTTATAGCTGCGCAATTGAGCTTAACAAAGGGTTGGTCCCATCTAAGTGAAAGATAATGTAGTCGTGCGGCGATTAGCTCCTTGCCGGTTCCCCTTTCACCTACTACTAGCACCGGTTTATCGATAGGTGCTAGCTGGGAGACTTGCTCTAATACTTCAAGGAAGCTGCTGGCCTCACCAATAAGGTTGTCTTGATTACGATTCATTTTGGGGTTATTCCATCAGTTTGCTTAGACGGTGACAACAAATATTGGTCAATCAAATTAGCGAATTTGACCAATAGGTGAAGTATTTTCACATAAGTTGTATCAATATACTAGCTTAATTTAAGTAAAAACCGATAAAATACAATAAGTTAACAGGCTGGGTAAAAGTTGGCACAATAACTGTATTATCTTCACTATCAAAGGAAATATTAGTGGATTTAACCAACTGAGGCGTAAAATGCTTTTAACTTCACAACAAAAATCACTTTCTAAGCGAGGCAGCAAGCTGCTGGTTGAAGTGGTTATAGGCGTCATCGGCTTGTTAGGCATTATGGTTGCACAATCGGGCAGCCATCAGGAGCATGTTTTTTATTCGAAAGCTAATGGCGAAGTTGTTTCTGTCGAACAATCAGAATCAAAAATCGATTGGCTAGATATCTTATTTTAAGACCGGAGGAAGTTTCAATGGGTATTTTTTCTAGGTTTGCTGACATCGTAAATGCAAACATTAATGCACTTCTTGATAAGGCGGAAGATCCTGAAAAGTTGATTCGGCTGATTGTTCAAGAAATGGAAGATACTTTAGTCGAAGTGAGAACTTCATCGGCACGCACTATAGCCGAGAAAAAAGATATCTCGCGAAGAATTGAAGTGGTTGCAGCAGAAGCTGAGGAGTGGGAGCGCAAAGCTGAGCTGGCTATAGCTAAAGGCCGCGAAGATCTAGCGAAAGCCGCTTTAATGGAGCGCAATAATGCGCAAGAAGTTGCGGACGAGCTACAAAAGGAATTGGATAAGCTTGAACAAGTCTTGGCTAAGTTGTCTACTGAAATCAGCCAGCTTCAAGAGAAGTTGAATGATGCAAAGGCTCGCCAAAAAGCACTTATTATGCGGCATAAGACAACATCTTCACGCCTCAAGGTTAAGCAAAGCTTGTATGATTCTTCTGCGGGTGACGCGGTGACTCGATTTGAGAGGTTTGAGAGAAAGCTGGATGAATTAGAATCGGAAGTTGAATCGTTTGACCTAGGTAAGAACCGCTCTTTAGCTGACGAAATTGATGATTTGGAAAAAGAAGAAGAAATAGATCAACAACTTGCAGAGCTAAAAGCTAGAGTAAGTGGCAATAAAAAGTCGAAAAAGGAGCAATAAGAATGGGTGATGTAATCGCATTAATTTCTTCGATACTGTTGTTAGCTGTTGTGGCGCCTACTTGGATCGTTATGCACTACCGTTCTACAAATCAGAAGTCAGGGATTTCAGAAGAGGAGCATAATCGTTTACAAGAACTGGCAAAAATTGCTGATGGAATGATGGAAAGGATCGAAACACTAGAATCGATACTTGATCAAGAAACTCCAGATTGGAGAAAAAAGCATGACGCGTGATCAAAACTATCAGGGGCGAAGTAGAAAACTTTATCGCAATCCTGACAATGCTAAAATATGCGGAGTGTGTTCAGGCGTAGCAGAGTATTTTGGATTTGAAACCTGGGTAGTTAGAATAATTACGGTTTCCATGGTTTTGATGGGGTTTGGACCGATAATTCTCGTTTACTTTGTTTTATACTTCATATTAGACCCTAAACCAGGAAGTAAAGACAGCAAAGGGTGTTTTGAAAAAAGCAAGCATGGAAACACCAGCGCTAGCCATCATCACACAGACAAGCCATACAGACCTTCTGTAAAAGAAGTGTGGCGCGCAGGCCCGGCGACTGTTGATCAATTAGATAGTATAGAAGGCAAATTCTCTCAAATTGAAAGGAAGCTGCAAAAAATGGAATCATTTGTCACTTCAAATCGATTTGAATTAGAAAAAGAGTTTAAAAAGATGGAGCAATGATGACTGGTTTATGATTGTAACTATTTGATTGTTAAGAAAAAAGCCCGCTTATACTAAGCGGGCTTTTTTGTATGTTTAAAATTCGAGAGTTCCTCTTTTTCAATTTGACCTAGATTTTCCGCTAAAAGACGCTCATTTGAGGCTTTAAAACTCACTTCTTGTAGCCTTCAATTTATAAATTTTGTTACATCTATAATTTTTCAACAAGCAGCGTGGGATTTATTCGAAAAAGCTGCGGAGGCTTGGGTAATCTAAAATGCAACAAATCTCGCCTAAGAGATAAATTCTATCTTGTTGATTTTTAAGAATAATTTATCGGTTTCGCTATGACCTTCAGAGCACTTTAAAAGGCTGTTCTTTTTCCGTTTTATGTATAAAAAATAGCCATTAATATTTGGAAACAAAGTGTTGACCTTCGAGCCGCATTACGGTTAGTATCGGGGCTGGCAGATCAGGCCTATAGGCCAAAAGATGTGGATTTTGGACTTTTTGAGTATAACGAAGAGCCTCTTTTCACTTTATAACAACCTCCATGACAACCAGGGAGAAATAAATTGAGTACATTAGATAAACGCAATCCAATTGCGAAAGCGGTGAAGTATGCTTTACTCGCTGGGACTGCTGTTACTGCATACTCTGCTCCAGCAGTTTTTGCTGCTGAAGAAGAAGAAGCGGAAGAGCAGAAAATTACCATTACGGGTTCTCGTATTAAACGTACTGACGTTGAAGGTGCTTTACCAATTACTGTAATTGATAGAGAGCAAATTGACCTAAGTGGTGAAAGCTCTGCAGCAGATTTCTTACGTAGTCTAACTTTTAACAGTGCTGGTTCTTTCCGTCCTCAGTCTGGTAGCTCTGCACAGGGTACTTCATCTGTAAGTTTACGTGGTATCGGTTCTTCTCGTACCTTAGTATTGGTTGACGGTCGTCGTCTTCCTAAATCACCTTCAACTGGTTCTAACAATGACTTAAACAGCATCCCAATGGGTGCCATTGAAAGAATCGAAGTTCTAACCGACGGTGCTTCAGCTGTATACGGTTCTGACGCGATGGGTGGTGTAATCAACGTTATCACTCGTGAAGGTTACGAAGGCGCTGAAATCATGCTTGGTGAAGCAAGCGTAAGCAACCCTTCTGAAAACGGTGGTGACCGTGAAGAAGGTTCTATTTTATTTGGTGCATCAAGCGCTACTTCTAGCTTAATGGGTGGTGTTTCTTGGAACGGCCGTGACATTATCTTCGCACGCGAATTCCCTTGGAACAATCCAGGTGCTTCTGTTTACGGTAACAGCTACACAACCATTACTGGTGGTACTGATGACTTTAACTGGACTTCAATTCCTGATGGTGCAGGCGGAACAGCTTGTGATTATGCAGGTACTGGATTCTACACAGTTGCAAACTCTAACGCAGTTGTAGGTGGCACTCGTTGTGCATTTGATTTCACATTAGTAAGTGCTGATGAAGCTTCGACTTCTAACCGTTCACTTTGGTTGAAAGGTCGTCATGAAATCAACAGCGATTGGGAAATCTGGGCAAATGCTTCGGTTAACAAATCACACTCTTTCGGTCGTTATGCGCCAGTTCCTGATTCAAGCTACTTCTCAACTCCGCTATCAGCGACTAGCCCTAACAACCCAACTAACCCTGCTGGTAATGTCTATGACGGCGTTTCTACAGCTCAGGAAGTTAACTGGTGGCATCGTTTCGACGCATTAGGTAATCGTGATAGTGATGTAGACAATCAAATCGAAGACTTAATGGTTGGCGCAACTGGTATGGTTGGCGACGTTGAGTTAGATTTCGGTGTTCGTCGCACTAAAAACCGTACTAACGACATCGGTCGTAACTACTTATTACGTTCAGCGGCAGCTGATCATATCGAAAGCGGCGCGTACGATTTACGTGACCCATACAGCACGCCTGACAATATCTTGAACTCGATGAAAGTAACTATTTCTCGAATCAGCTTCTACGACCAAAACGAAATGTGGGCGTCTGCAGCTTTTGACGTGATGGAAATGGATGCTGGAACTGTTCAAATGTTCATCGGTGGTGAGTATCGTGAAGAGTTCTATGAAGATCGCTATGACTCTCTTTCTGAAGCAGGTCAAGTAGGTGGTTCAGCAGGTAACAGTGCTGGTGGTAGCCGTGACGTTACTGCTCTTTACTTCGAAACTTTGATTCCAGTTACAGAAGACATGGAATTGAGCATCGCTGGCCGTCACGATGATTACAGTGACTACGGTAGTGATTTCTCTCCAAAAGTTTCTTTCCGTTGGCAGCCAATGGACGAGTTAACCCTTCGTGCATCTTACGGTCAAGGTTTCCGTGCTCCAACTCTGGATATCTTAACTCAGCTAGATTCTTTCAGTGCTGACTCGGTAACTGACCAACGTACTTGTGATGCTCAAGGTGTAAGTCCTTGTACTGGAATCCAGATTAATGGTACACGTACTGCTAATCCAAATCTTGATTCTGAAAACTCAGATCAGTTCTCATTTGGTTTTGCATATGAGCCAACTGATTGGGTTAACTTGACGTTTGACTACTACAACATCGAAATGGATAACAAGATTACTTTCTTCGATGCGCAAACGCTAGTTAACAAAGACAACCGTGGCGACCCACTTCCTCCAGGACTTTCTGTTACTCGTGCTGCTAATGGCGCGATCTTGAACATTATTCAAGGTTACGGTAACGAAGGTACGTTAAACACAAGTGGTTTCGATTCTAACGTTCGTTTCAACTGGGATTTACCAGTAGGTAAACTTGGAACTATGGTTCAGTGGTCACACGTTCTTACTTATGAGTCAAGCGACCTAACTACCATTAATACTGAAGGAACTTCAGAGTGGAACCAAGCTGGCGACCCAGGTCTTCCAGAGAATCGTATGACAATTTCTAATGTTTATGAAATTGACGATTGGGCGTTCGTTTGGAATGTCAACTACATTGGAGATACAGCTGATGAGCTTAATCGTGCTGACATAGCAGTTGATCCAAATCAAACGTTGATGAGAGAAGGAAAAGTTAAAGCGTGGGTTACTCATGACCTTCAAGTTAACTACAACACTGCTTGGGATGGCAAGCTTACTTTTGGTGTAAGAAATGCAACAGAAGAGCTTCCTGAAATCGGTGTTGGTTTAGTTGGTTCTCGTGACTACAACTTTAACCTATACGATGGTTATGGACGTATTACTTACTTCCGTTACACTCAATCTTTCTAATCGAAAGGTTAGGTTAGAAAAGGCGTGCTTAGCACGCCTTTTTTTATTGAAGGTAATATAGATTAGAAGACTTTGAAAATACGGGTCATATCCAAGTTATGAGTAACAAGCTAGAGCATTGGAGTAAGTATTGGGAGACAGGAAGTATCACTTCCTTGCCTCAAGACTTTTCAGAAAATTATGATGGTGAGCTAAAAGCCTTTTGGAACGACAGGTTTAGTCAACTGAAGAGTAATTCTTCAGTACTTGACCTTTGTACTGGTAACGGTGCTATTGCACTACTTGCGCAAAACTACTCTGATTCCAAATCACTGGGGTTTCAAGTTACGGGGGTTGATGCTGCCGTAGTTGACAAAAACAAAATCAAATCCAGATCTGATGAAATAAAAAAACTTATTTCCAAAATAGAAATTATTGATAGAACTCCGGTAGAGTCACTTCAATTGCCGAGTGCAAGCTTTAGCATGATAACTAGTCAGTACGGAATTGAATACTGTGAATGGGATAGCGTTGCTACAATTATTTCAGACTTGCTTCAGCAAGACGGTAGGTTGGTGTTGGTTTGCCATAGTTTTCAAACTGCTATAGAAAAATACATGCAACAAGAACAAGCTGAGTTTTCACTTTTGAAGGAAAATGGTTTTTTTGATTGTTTTGAAAAGCTAATACAAAAAAAAATAGAACATGCTGATTTTGTTTCTCAAATAAGCGAAATATTCTCATCGCTATCTAAAAACAATATGGCGCGCCAAAGTCGGCTAATTGCAGGTATAGCAAATTCAGTTTCAGCTATAGTGTCTATGAATGCCCAAGTATTTCAACAGAATTTAGACGGTATCAAGCGATTCTACATTGACCAGCTTAGCGCATTCCTTCGTTTAGAAGACGTTTTAAATGTCTCTAAAAGGATCAAGGAATTCCCCGAGTGGTACCGAGTATTCGAAAAATATGGACTTGTCTTGGAAGATAAAGGTAAGATTCTCCAAAATGAATCTGAATATGCAGGTCAATACTATTCGTTTGTGAAAAGATAAACTGAACGGTACGAACGCTAATTGATTGAAGGTTGCATCAATTGAAATCTGAAAACCTGATTGTCCACCCTAATTTAACACTTCTTGCAAAGCAAGGTCGCCTCATTGCAGGTCAACTTAGTGACAAGGTACCTCCTACTTTATTACAACCTTGGGATATTCCATTGCTTGAAGTGTTTGCAAATGAGAAAAATTTTGAGCAAGCAATTAACGAATATTTCAATCATCCCGTATTTGAAAATAGTCCTTTGCCTTTAAGAAAGGAGCAAGTTCGACAGAGAATCGAACAGCTATATCAAGCAAATCAACTCATCCGATCAAATGCAAGTGATGCATCCTACCTAGATGAAGTATTAGTTGATATCACTGAGTTTACTGCCGAAGATATTGATGATGTAACGAATAAGCAATTAAGACTAGAAAGGAACTTTGCGCTAACACCACATCAAAACGGATTTAGAGTTTGGTCACCTGTACTGAGAAGATATTTTAAAATTTCCTCAGAAATTGCTTTGATTGCGTTGAGTTTTGCTTCAACTCACTCATTCCGTATTGTGGAAAATCAATGCAATATGTTTGCTGATAAAACCTCTATAAGAGCAACTGTCAATTGGCTGTACTATATTGGAGCTCTTGTACTTGTCCAGAATAAAATGGCTTCGATTAGTACCGAAATTCACAGTAGCGCGATAAGTTGGAAGAGCAATGATGACTGGAAACAAATTGAAGTTAACAAAGAAAAAATTCCTGTTTATTTCTTTCCCCACATGGAAAATCACTTGCCGTTGGCTTTGGGAATGCTGTTTAGCTCAGTAGAGAATTATCAAGATAAGGGGTTGCTAGAGCATTTTACGTTAGTACCTATTTCTTATCTTTCGCCCGAAGAATACTTGAGGGGGCCATATCAAAAGTTTGGCAGAGGAGTGTGGCTATTTTCAAACTACATGTGGTCTGTCGATTTAAACTTACAGGTATCTAAGGCAGTAAAGTCGCACAACGCCGAAAATATAACTATTCATGGCGGACCTAGTACGCCTAATTATGAAAAAAAATCTAAAGAGTTTTTTCATAATAATCCGTCGGTTGATTTTTCAGTGCATAATGAAGGAGAAGTTGCTATATGTGAAATTCTCTCGAAAATGTTTATTGATGGTTCTGGAAAACTAGGTTTCAAATCGGAAGATATGTCCGAAGTTACGGGCATTACGTTTCGGGATATTCAAGATGTAAACCGTGGGTTGATTAGGACGGATGATAGAATTCGAATGAGGTCCTTTGACGATATCCCTTCACCTTATCTTGAAGGGCATTTCGATTCCTATCAAGGTAATGTAGAAGCCGCTATCGTTGAATCGAATCGAGGATGTCCTTTCGGATGTACATTCTGTGATTGGGGATCTGCAACGAGTCAAAAAGTGCGAAAATTTGATTTAGACAGAGTGAAGCGAGAAGTCGACTGGATAGCCCAAAAAGGGATCAGAGTGCTTTGGATAGCTGATGCAAATTTTGGCATGTATGATAGAGATATTGAGCTTGCTCAACATATTGTACAGCTAAAACAAAAATATGGAGCTCCATCTGAAGTTGTCGTTAACTACACCAAAAATACAACTTGGCGCTTAGCTAAAATTATTGAAGTGTTCAATCAAGGCGGCATTATTAGCCAAGGAGTTATTTCGATACAATCAACTGATACTCAAACCCTAGAAGTCATCAACCGCAAGAATATTAAAACGGCTAAGTATGACGAGCTAAGTGAAGTATTCAATGAACAAAGACTTCCACTATCTACTGATTTAATGATCGGCTTACCTGGAATTACCGTTGAAGCTTTTAAAAATGATTTGCAAAGATATTTTGATCGTGATGTATCGGTTAAAGCTTACCCAACACAATTACTGCCAAATAGCCCAATGGCAGATCCCGACTATATTAGTAAGTACAAAATTAGAGCAGATGCACAAGGTTATCTGACGTCAACGTTTAGTTATTCTGAAGAGGAGCTAGCAATTATGAAGGAGCTATATAAGCACTTCACAATTGCTGATGGTTATTCTGTACTACGTTACTTGCTAAGGTACTTGCAGTGGGATCACAATATCACTGCACTTGATTTCTTAGTTGGGTTAGGAAAATTCATGAGAAGCGATCAGGAAAAATACTCTCATATTCGTTTTTGTTTCAGGTTTTTTGACGTCGATAAATGCTTACCGGGAGGTTGGAATTTATTTTTTAGCGAGCTCCGCTCCTATATAAAAGAAAATTACAACATAACTGAAAGCACTGCTTTGGATAGTATTTTGGAAGTAAATGAACTTGCAATGCCTGAAGAATCAAGAACATACCCACTTGAAGTCGAGCTAGTGCACGATGTAGAAAGTTATTTTAAGGAAAATAATAACCTATCAGTATCCAAACGCCCGCTAGCAGAGTATGGCATAGCCAGGTTTACGGTTGAGGATCCTGATGGCACTGCCAAGATGGACTTGAATTCTGCACAGTACGATTCTCATCAATTCTTTTGGGAATTGAGTTCAAACATCTCCAGAGCAAAGTCTCTGTTGGATTAGGCGTTAATGAGCAAGTGGTGGCTTCAATAAATCCGCTAGCCTAGCCGCTTAGAAAAGTGAACGAAAAGGCTGTGCCATTTTTCCTCAGGTATTTACTCAAAGTAGGTGCCACCTGGAACGATCAATTTTTCAAGTATCCCATTCATCTAAGCAACCTGCATCACTTAATTTAGCGATAGCGGGAGAAAGTTCCTTTTCGTAGTTTTTCCACATGCCGATTGAGGTCGAGTATAACTTCTGTCTAACTTGGCTTGAACTAGCAGTAGCTGAAGCCTGTTTATTTTTCTGAAAATTAAGGCAATCTTCTTCCCAATCAAAATTAAGAAAAGAAAGTATTTTTTCGACCTGAGCGGTTAAATCATTGACGACGTTTTCATATCTGATTGTCAATACATTGTCGGGAATTGAGGTCTGCCAATGTTTCATCAAGCGGTTATGAGCTATAAAATAATCAGCAACTTCCTCAAGCGTGTATGAGTACTGATAAATGTTTGTGAAGATCTGTTTATACACTGAATAACACACATCAAGAGGGTGTCTTTCCAGAATTATAGATTTTGTTTTTGGGAGTGCACTATGAATAAGACCCAAATACAAACTATTTTGTGGAAACTTATCTACAAAGTGTGGTTTACCTCGGGTGTAAAGTTGAGTTAATTCGATATATCTTTGGCCTAATCGATTGAAATCAAAATTGGTAGAAGCTCCGACTAAGCCATCCAAAGATGTATTCTGCGAGAGAGCTAACCCAGCAAAGGCTTCATCCATGCATTGGTTAAAGTAAATTAATTCACCTGCGGTTCGTGCTCGGCTATGACTGCTAATAATTCGTTCGACTAAGGTAGTGCCGGTTCGAGGAAGGCCTACAACAAAAATTGGTTCATTGCTTTGATTGATTGACTGGGTGTTACTCAAAAAATCTTTACTATAATTTTTTTGTATGGAAGTGATAAAGTTCAAATCGTCTTGTATATCATAATTGAATGTACTGCGATAAGTGTCTGCTCCTCGCTTTCTAAATTCAAAGCTTTCTCTATACTGACTACAATCTTCAAGCTCTTTAGCTAATGAATAACAAATTTTGGCTTGCGAAACTAGATCAGCAATACCTTCATCAAGAGTCCTTTTTAACTCATCTATATTATTCCGAGAAGTTGTAGCTCGCTTAAGATGTGAAGCAAAAAAGTAGGCGTCGAAGTTAGTTGGATTTTGTTGAATGGAACTTCTTACGAAATGATCTGCTTGTTCAATATCGCCTTGATATTGAAGAACAGTAGCCAAGTTAAGAAGATTGTTTGAATCTGAGGGTGTTTGGGCAAATACTTGACGATAAATATATTCAGCTTCTTTGTATTTTTGATATTTACAAAGCAAGCTTGCCAATTCATTGAGTATCGCGGTGCTCAAGTCTTCAGATTTAACCAGGCTCATTGCACTTTCGATAAACTCCTCTACCTTACCTGCTTTCTCGAGGACTTTAATTTTCGCAATCATATTTGTAGCGTCTGTTGGCCGTAACTCAACGAGTCGGGAAATAGCTCTTAATGCTACCTGCCAATTAGAATAGTAATTGGCAACTTCATAATATAAGCGCCAAGCCTCTTCAAAGTCGGGGTGTTGGGTGGTTAAATTTTCAAGAAGACTAATTGCTTTGGAAATATTTTGAGTTTGAAGTTGCGCTTTAACTTCGCCTAATAGGCTCGATAATTCAGGAGTCATACCGTTTGTTGTAAGTTCATTTTTGAAGGACATCTTATGTTATTACAAATGTAGGATGTGAATCTATAGGTTAGTAATTAATACTCTATATTTTAAGTCCACAAAGTGAGACTATTTATTAGTGTAAATTACATTGTTGCCCGCAAGGGCAAATAGCTTGAGTATTTGCTCTCAAAACGTTAGTCTGCAATCGTTATTTATAATTAGGTTAATCGACTAATAGATTAATGAATAAGAATGTTGAAAATTTTAGTACAGGGGATCTATCAGTGAATTTATTATCTGGTGTGAGTCTTATGAATTCGAAAATAGGCTTGAAATTAAAATCCATACCTTTTGCTGCTTTGTTATTGTTTATTGTTGCTTGCGGTGGAGGCAGCAGCGAAGGCGATAGAAATAGAGGTCCGTCAATATCTTTTGATATTCCGGATACAATAGCGGAAGGATCACAAGTAACTTTTTCCATTACTGCTACGGATCCTGACGGGTACATTGATGAATATAACTGGACTCAAGTGAGTGGTCCGGACGTGCAATTTGAAAATGGTAATTCGTCTATTACTTTCACTGTACCGGAAGTTGATGAAGACACAGAAATCGGTTTTCTTGTAAGAGTAGTTGATGATGTGGGTGCAGTTACTGCGGCTCAGCTTTATTCAACTATTCAAGACTTATCGTCAAAAACTACTAAATCGAGCTTGTCACCTTCGACCGCCAAAGGGTTAGCGTTGCGCTTCGATCAGGTTTCAGAGCCTATTGATATGTCTGAAGATAGATGGTTTTTTATTGTTAACAACTCAAGCGATCACATTAAATTGGATGACTATATTTTGCTAGCGCCCGGGCTCGATTCAATTAGTTTTGAAGTATCCGAAAACGAGACTTTTGCTTTTTCCGAAATTAGCTTGGCTCCAGGCCAAAAAGTCTTTGTTAAAGACAGACTTAGTCAAACAATATGGGGAGATACAGAAACTAAAAGTAATCACTCGCTGATTTTGGATTTTAATAATGCGGGTAAAGCTGCGTATTGGTTAAAAGGTGGTAGGTTACAGCTAGTGAATAAAAAAGACCTCTCCTTAATAGACGAAGTTTTGATTGGTGAAAATAGATTAGTAGAATAGAAATTCTTCGATCAGGGGCACAAAACCTTAAATGAATTTAAAAACAGGGGGATTGTTTTGGGGAATATAGTGTGGATTGCTTCCTATCCTAAATCTGGGAATACATGGGTGCGGGCGTTTATTGAAAATTATATAGCTAACCAGAACACTCCAATAGATATTAATCATCTATACAACCGTTCAATTTCAGAGTCTACGGCTTCCTTGTATCAAGAGTGTTTGGATGGTGATAGGACTCTTGACCAATTGTCTACCGAAGAAGTGTGTGAATTAAGACCGACCGTTCATGGGTTAATTGCTTCTAGGGCACAAGGCACTACCTTTGTTAAAACGCACAATTTTCTTGGAGAATATAAAGGCAAGCCCCTTCATACTGCCTCGGTGACTTCCGGGGCAATATATGTCGTTAGAAATCCGCTTGATGTGGTGGTTTCTATGTCGTCCTATTTTGGTATTTCTATTGATCAAGCGATTGATTTTATGGCAGAAGAAATGACCGGAACTCCTATGGAAGAAGCTCATGTGCCTCAGATTATTTCTTCTTGGTCCAAAAATGTCTCCAGTTGGACCAATCCTGACCCTTCAATACTCGTTCTTCGTTACGAGGACCTGCTTGCTAACCCCAAAAAGTGGTTTAGGAAAGTAGAATCATTCCTTAAATTAAAAAAGGATCCTAAACGGCTCAAGGCTGCGATAGAGAATAGTCGATTTGACAAATTAAAAGCTCAAGAAAGGGCCAGTGGATTTATTGAAAAACATGAAAATGCAAAGCAGTTTTTCAACAAAGGCCGCGCGAACCAGTGGCGACAACTTCTAGAAAAAGGACAAATCGAACGAATTATAAGTATGAATGGAGAGCTAATGGCAAGATTTAAATATTTGCCTAAGTGAAACAAATGATTTTAACTGGTATGACTTGTTAAACCCTTTGTTTGTAGTGCTTGCGAAAAACGCCTCTTCTTATCCTATAATCCATTGACTCGTTCTTTTAATATGTTTATAGTCGGCCTTATCGTGCGTTCGGGGCATTTACGAGGGCACTTTACGAGTTATAAAAACCAAAAATTGGACAATAATTAAACCCTTAAACCGATTTTGGTTCGTTTGTAGCAAAAAATTGCTTCAAATATCGCCGTTTTATTTTCAACCCTAAAAATAATTAGGAAGTCACATGCTTAATCGCTATAAATTAACTGTAATAAAAGCTGCAGTCTTGGGAATGTTAGCTAGTTTCGGGGTGGGGAGTGCTTTGGCAAACCCTGTTGATCAATCAATTAAAATTGAAAAACAGGTTGCAGCTTCGTCGGCAGCCTCACAGAAGAAGGTTGATAGATATGCTGAAAAAACTGTCGAGTTAGCTGCAGAGTACAAAAATACGCTTCGTATCATCGAAAGTTTAAAAATCTACAATAATCAGCTAGAAAATCTAATTAGCTCTCAAGAAGCAGAGATGGTTTCTATTCAAAATCAGATGGATACCATTGATACTACTGAGCGTGGCGTGGTTCCTTTAATGAACGAGATGATTGCGACTTTGGAATCATTTATCGAGCTAGACCTTCCGTTTGAGATGGAAAAGCGTGAAAAGCGTGTCAACGACCTTAAAAACAATATGCTTCGTGCGGATATTTCAAACTCTGAGAAATATCGTAAAATCTTAGAAGCTTACCAAACCGAAATCAGCTACGGGGAATCAATCGATTCATATGAAGGTTCGGTTTCAACCGGAAGTGGCGGCGAGAAAAAAGTTGATTTCCTTAGATTTGGTCGTGTTCTTCTAGTGTTTCTTTCCTTAGATGGAAAATCTGCTGGTTATTACAATCCTAACTCTGGCCAATATGAAGCACTTGAAAGTGAATATATTCGTGGTATTCAATTAGCAATTAAGATGGCTAATAAACAAGCTGCGCCAGAATTGATTAAACTTCCAGTACCAGCTGCAAAAGGGGCTAACTAAGATGAAATTAAAGAATATCCTTATTGCTGCCATGTTGGCAGGTGCTGCGATTAACGTATCTGCAGCTGAACAGAAGAACTTAGGTGCAGTTAAAAAGCCTGCAGCTCAGACTCTTGATGAATTGCTACAGCTAGTTAAGCAGAACAAAATCCGTCAAACAAACGTCAATAAAGAGCGTGAAGCTACCTTTCTAAGAGAAAGAAATAACCAGAGAGCATTGTTAAACCAGGCTCTGGCTGAAAAGAAAGCTGAAGAAGACCGTATGGAACGTTTGAAAGCGCAATACGCTGCAAACGAGAAGAAGCTTTCAGAGATGGAAGATTCATTACACCTTAAAGCTGGTACTCTAGGTGAGATGGTTGGGGTTGTGCGTCAAGTAGCTGGCGATACTGCTGCTCGATTCCGCCGTTCTATTGTGAGTTCAGAGCATGGTGGTCGTTTCACTTTGCTTGAAGAGCTGGCACAAGCTAAAGAATTCCCACAAATCCCTGAGATCCGTAGCTTATGGGAAGCAATGCAGACCGAAATGACTGAGCAAGGCAAGGTCGTTAAGTTCTCTAAAGAGATCATTAATACTGAAGGTCGTCCCGAAACACGCAATATCACTCGTGTCGGTGTATTCAACCTGGTGTCAGATGGTGAGTACTTAGTATTTGACCACGAGAGTCAAGATGTTAAACAGTTAACTCGTCAGCCTGTTGGTCGTTACTTAAACATGGTTAACCCATTCTTAGGTGCGTCAAGCGGTTATGCAGCACTAGCTTTAGACCCTTCGCGTGGAAACATCCTAACCCAAGAAGTTAAGCGTGAATCTTGGCCTGAGCGGGTAGTTAACTACGCAGGTCCTGTAGGAGCGGCGATTGGTGTTGTTCTTGCACTTGGTCTACTTCTTGTACTAGAAAGATTAATCGTTTTACTTGGTCTACGCGGTAAAATGAGCGCGCAAGCAAAATCTTCTACTCCAGGTAATAATCCGCTTGGTCGTATTATGGCTGTTTACTTAGCGAATAAAGACGACGACGTTGAGAACTTAGAGCTTAAGCTTGACGAAGCTGTTCTTAAAGAAACACCTCGAATTGAACGCGGTATAACTGTAATTAAGGTATTTGCTGCTGTAGCACCATTGATGGGATTACTTGGTACTGTAACCGGTATGATTGAAACTTTCCAAAGTATTACGCTTTACGGTACCGGTGACCCGAAAATTATGGCTGGCGGTATCTCGTCTGCATTGATTACAACTGTACTTGGTATCGTAGCAGCGCTTCCATTGATTCTTACTCACAGTGTTGTTGCTGGGATCTCTAAAGGTTTGATCCACACCTTAGAAGAGCAAAGTACTGGTTTGATTGCACAGCATGAAGAAGAAGCGGGAGCTTAATTAATGCTATTTTTCCAAGACCTATACGATACAGTTTCCCGCTTCTTTGAAGCGGGAGGCGATGTATTATGGTTTATCGCTGCTGCTCTAATCGTTATGTGGACGATGATTATTGAGCGGTTATGGTATTTTTCTTATACCTACCCTAAGCAAGCTCGACTTCTAATTGCAAAATGGGAAGCTCGCAAAGACACAACCTCTTGGCGAGCTCATAGAATTAGAGATGCTTGGATTTCTCAAATGAACGAGAAATTGCATTCTGGACTTCTACTAATCAAAACAGTTGTTGCTATTTGCCCAATGATTGGGTTGTTAGGTACTGTTACCGGAATGGTGGGTGTATTTGAAATTATGGCTTTGTCAGGTACTGGTAATGCACGTTTGATGGCTGCTGGGATTACCCAGGCCACTATTCCTACAATGGCAGGAATGGTTGCAGCGTTATCTGGTCTGTTTATCAGCTCTCGTCTTGAGTATTCAGCAAATGTGCACGCTCAAGAATTAGCTGATCATATGCCTCATCACTAGCGAAGGAATCATATTTCATGGCTAAAAAGAGTTTAAAACCAAAAGAGGAAGAAGCAGCGATCGATATGACGCCGATGCTAGACATCGTATTTATCATGTTGATTTTCTTCATTGTAACAACCTCTTTTGTAAAAGAAGCCGGCGTGGATATTATGGAGCCTACTGCTACTACAGCAGTTGAAAAGCCAAAAGCTAATATTTTTGTTGGGATTACTGAAAATGGCGAGATTTTCATGCTCAAGCGTAAAGTTCAAAAAGACGACGTACGCACGACGATTGAAAACATGCTATTAGAAAATCCGGAAAGTTCATTGGTAATTCAGGCTGATTTATCAAGCGAATCCGGAATTATGCTAGATGTAATTGATGCAGCAAAGAAAGCTGGTGTCCAAAATATATCAGTTGCCGCGGAGAACTAATATGCAAAGAATTTTTATTGGTTTAGGGATCGGTGGAAGTGTTACTTTCGGCTTATTTATTTTGATGGCGTTCCTGATTAAAGCGGAACTTAAGCCACCAGAAAGAAGCGATACGCCACCTATTCAAATTACGATGGTCGAACCTGATGATGACTTGAAAATTCGTGATCGTCGGATTCCGAAGAAGCCACCACCACCAAAGAATCCGCCACCACCGCAAACACAGAAGATTAATAAGGTCCAAAAGCCTAATCCTCAAAATATGAATATTAAGATGGCTAAGTTGGATGTTGGTGTTGTTGGTGATACTTACGTTGGCGCGATGGGCGACCCTGCCAATATGTCTGATGGTGACGCTATTCCGATGGTTGTTATTCAACCGCGATATCCAAGAAAAGCGGCAATGGAAGGTATTGAAGGTTGGGTAAGGTTTAAGTTCACGGTCTCTCCTGATGGTTCGCCGAAAGATGTAGAAGTTATCGACGCTAAGCCTAAAAGGGTTTTTGAGCGTGACGCAAGAAAGGCGATCTATAAGTGGAAATTCAAACCTCGTATAGTTGATGGGAAAGCGATTGAGCAACCTAACATGCGCTATACAATGGAATTTAAACTATCAGGTGAATAAGGCAGGATTTATATGAAAGGTTTTTTAAATATAAGGACTTGTGCTGCCTTAGTCTTAGGGCTATCAGTTAGTTTGGGAGCATCCGCAGCGTCGGTATCGACAACTAGTATAACTAAAAGCTGTAAGCCGTTAATTGATAAGAATAAAGAGCTGCCACAGGTTAAAATTCAAGGTTTAACTGAGCGTGTCCATAAGCGCCTAACACGCGCCCAGGAAATGATGGCTGAGTCTAGGTATACCGAGGCTTACGAGGTATTAGGCAATTTAGCCAACACTGCTCGTTCCGATTATGTTAAAGCTACTGCATATCTGAATTTGGCATATGCTTATGCGCAGAATAATGATCAAAATGGTTCTTTACCTCATTTCCAAAACGCATTGAAATTTGGTCAAGGTAACTTACCCAACGATCGTATGCAGAATATCCGTATGAATGTTTCGGGTTTGTTGTACGGTTTAGGTAATAAAAAAGAAGCATTAAAAGTCATACTGGCCTGGATGGATAACTCTATCGTCGATGATGCCGGTGCGTATTATATGCTTGCCGCTATGTATGCTGAAAATGCCAAAATGAGAGACGCTGCGTGCCCCGCACATTTCGCAATTACTTCTGGAAAGGAGCCAAAGAAGAACCATTATCAAATGCTGATGGCAATTCATTGGGAGCTAAATGATGTTCCTGGTACTGCCAAAATACTCAAGGACATGATCAGATACTTTCCCGAGGAAAAAAGCTTTTGGCGCCAACTTTCACAAATCTATTTTCAGATGGATAAAGTTGATGATGCATTAGCCATTATGGAGATGTTCTATCTAAGAGGTCAATTCGATAAAGATCAAGACTACACTTGGTTGTCTGCTCTTTTTGCTTATCGCGATATTCCTCTTCGATCAGCTGAAATTCTTAAGGAAGGAATTGATAAAGGTTTAGTTGAGTCTGAGAAAAAGATGTGGGAAAACATTGCTGCAAATTATCATCTAAGTAATGAGTTAACTAAAGCCGTTCAGGCTTATGGGAAAACTGCTGAGTTGTCTGACACAGGTGAGCAGTACCTGAGACAAGCTGAAATCTTAACTGACCAAGAAAAATGGGGTGAAGCTGTAAGAGCTTACGATAAAGCCATTGCAAAAGGAAAGTTAGAGGATCCAGGCCGTGCTCATTTACGTAAGGGTGTTGCTCTAGTTAGTATGGGCAGATGTGATAGTGCTTTTACGGTGCTTAGCCAAGCACAGAAGTTCAAGAAATATCGTAATCAAGCAGCCCAATGGACTAACTTTGCTAAGGATAGAAAACGAGCTAATAAGTGTTAAGCTTTTAGATTGTTTGTTAAAAAACCGGCTTTTGCCGGTTTTTTTATGCCTCAAATTATTAATCCCAAATAATATATCCAATTCCATAAATGAATCTTAAAAGGATAGGGCAATAGTTTAGAGACTGGATTCTGGAAGGCGCATTTTATTGTGGCGCTACGATTTTATCTCGAGTCACTAAAAAGTAATCATAGATTAGAGAAGGTAAGGACGACTTCTTGCGTGTCAATAAACTACAAATAATTATTAGTAGGTATCAAATTCGGTTAATTTACTAAAAACATGCAAAAGGGTCCCACTAGATTTTGATTGTGGAGGCTTCAAGTATTACCGCAATACTATAGGAAACTGCCCAACGAAATTGATAAGAATAGCCTGTAAGTTTGCATCTAATTACTGGGGGAGAAATTTTCTGTCTTTATTCGTATCGCAATGCATCGATAGGATCTAAGTTAGCCGCTTTAGCTGCAGGTAAAATCCCAAAAATAATCCCAACGAAAGCTGAGAATCCGAAGGCGATTCCAACCGCCCACAATGGTACATTTGCCGGTGGGAAATTAGGAATAGAGGCTGCTGCTAATACGCCCAAGCCATATCCGATGATGATTCCTATAATCCCCCCTAAAAGGGATAACACAACTGCCTCGATAAGAAATTGAAGTAATATATGGTGGCGTTTTGCACCAATTGCTTTGCATATGCCTATCTCTCGTGTTCGCTCAGTTACGGAGACTAACATTATATTCATGATACCAATTCCGCCAACGATAAGAGAAATACTCACGATACCTCCGAGTACAATCGTCATAGTACTAATGACTTGAGAAATTCCCGAAGTTAATTGCTCTGGAGTTTCGATTTTAAAATCGTCATCTTCATCGGGTTTTAAGTGGTGTTGTTTGCGAATTATGCGCTTCAATTTATCTTTTATGCTGTCGAGATTTTCTAGGCTTTTTAATTGAAGTTGCAGGAAAATATCAGGCTCAAGTAAGTTTCCATTCAGGCCTTGCATCGTCGAATAAGGGAGGATGGCGAAGTTATCCTGGCTAAATCCAAAGAAGGATCCTTTGGGTTCTGTGAGTCCAATTACTTTTAACCACTCGCCGGCAAAATAAATAAAGCTGCCTACAGGATTTTCTGGTAGAGAAAGTTCTTCCCTTAGCTTATCACCTATAACTGTTACCTTTCTACGCGATTGATTATCGCTGTAAGATAAAAATCGACCATATTTCATGTCTAGGTTTTGTACGTCTTGATAAGTGTAGGTAGTACCTGCAACGTTAGCAAAAGCCTGGTTACCTTTGTATTTTATGGCACTGGTTCCACCAATGTTCGACTGAAGGGTCGGGGTTATATATTCAACACCTTCCGCCTGTTTACGAATCATCTCAACATCTTCAGGTGTAATCCTCGCTATTTTTCCCTTCATTCTTTCACTTCGAGGAGTAAATGAGCGAATAGAAATTGAATTTGAGCCAAACCCTTCAAACTGTTGATTAATTGAGTAACTTAAACCTTGGATTACAGATACAACTGCAATGGTGGACGCTACTCCGATAATGATTCCGAGTGTTGTTAGAAAACTTCTGAATCCATGAGCTTTAACAGAGATAATAGCGCTACGGAAACTTTCAATTAAACTAAACATGAAGCGCTTCCTTGTTTTCATTGTAGTAATCTTCCACAACTTTACCATCACTTAAGCGGATGACTCTCTGACAATGTCGGGCAACATCATCTTCGTGGGTTACCATTATTATTGTCTGTCCTTCGTTGTGAAGTTCGTCAAACAGCGCCATTATGTCTTGTGTAGTTTGGGTATCTAAATTTCCCGTAGGTTCATCTGCGAGCAAAATGGACGGTTTAGTTACCAAAGCTCTAGCAATAGCTACTCTTTGTCGCTGGCCACCGGAAAGCTGGCTGGGAATATGATCCATGCGATCAGCTAAGTTTACTTTTTCGAGTGCCTCGACAGCCTGCTTTTTTCTATCAGCTAATCCGATCCCTTTGTACACTAAAGGTAGCATCACATTATGCAAAGCTGACGCTCTAGGTAGAAGATTAAAACTCTGAAAAATGAACCCAATCTCCTGATTACGAATATCGGCCAGTTGGTTTTGATTGAGCTTGGCGACTTCTTTTTCGTTGAGAAAGTAATCGCCTTCAGTAGGTTTATCAAGGCAACCCAAAATATTCATCATGGTTGATTTCCCTGAGCCAGATGAGCCGATAAAAGCAACGTACTCATTTTTTGCTATGGATAGATTGATATGATCCAGCGCTTTAACGGTTTGATCGCCCATACTGTAATATTTACAGATGCTATCTAGTCGTATTAATCCCATTAGAAATACCCTATAAATTCCAGAGACTAATCTTTGCTGGATTCAACTATAGAAACTCGATCACCATCTCTTAAATGGCGGACTATTTTGTCCGGTCCAGTAATGATTGATACGCCTTGTTCGAGCCCATTCAAGACTTGTTGGAATGAATCATCTGAGATGCCTGTTTCGACTTTCGTCTTAGCAGCTAGACCATCCTTCAACACAAATACGTAATTCTCAACTAAGTCCTGATCATTATCTTCTTCCGTCTGAATCGCTTTCACGGGAATAGCTAAAAGCTCTTGTTCCCCTTGAGTGAATACTTCTGCACGGCAGCTCATTCCTGGACGCAAGCTTACATTTTGCTCTGCTTCCAGTTTCAGTTTTACTGCGAAGCTCAAATTTTGACGACCTAGCGCTTGTTTTGCGCTTGATGCAATAGAAACAACACTACCAACTAAAGGGGTTTCCGCAAACGCTATTGCAATAATTTCAGCTTTTTGGCCGACTTCAATATCCGCGATATCAGCTTCGTCCACATTTATTTCTGCGAGCATACTTTGCGGATCGGCAATGGTCATCAAAGATGAGCCAACAATATTCGTAGTTCCGGAAATTGCCGTTTCACCTTCTTTAATGTCTAGAGACGTAATTCGACCATCGATAGGTGAAACCACTTTTGTTTTGGAAAGCTGATCTTTGGATTGTTCCAGCCGTGCTTCGGCTTGCTTTAGCTGCTCATAGCCAGCTTTAAGGTCCACTTCAGCGACTTGAAATTGATGTGTTGCCGAGTCAAAAGCATCATTATCGAGCAAGTTCTGTTCAAAAAGCTTGGTCTTTCTCTTAAGTTGCCTGCGAGCATTTTCAACCACCATCTTTTGCCTTTCAATTGCAATCCGTTGCTGATCAACTGCAGCTTGTTGCTGTTCAACCGCAGCGGCATAAGTTTGATCATCGATAGCTAGAACTAGCTGACCCTTGCTAACTTCTTGTCCTTCTTCTACATAAAGTTTGCTGACTTTACCGATAACTTCGGCAGAAAGCTTAACCTCGTCTTCATGTTTAAGTTGGCCAGAAGCTAAGATTGAGGCCTTGATCTTATGCAAATCGACGGCTTCAATTTGAACTTCTTTAATTTCATCTGATTTTAGGAATTTCTTAGATAAAGGAACTCCCACAACTAATCCGATGACGACTATAAAGATGATGGCTTTTTTCATCTAACTAAATCCTTCCAATTTTATTAAGCAATTAAGAATCGAACACCAAAATAAATGGCGAAAGGAAGTATCACGATAAAAAATGAGTTGGCTTTGCTTTTACCTGTCCAGTTTGAATACCCTAAAGTTAATAGAGCGATGCTCCAAAACATCGTGATATCAGTTGAAGCCATAATATTGCCAACACCTTTTAAAGCATTTAGTCCGAAGAATAACTCATTTAAGCTAAGGGGATTTAATGACTCCGGAGCAATTTGACCATTTGTTGAGGTGAAAACAACGACAAAAGAAGCCAGTGTACCGAGCAATGAAGGCAGGCTAGACCAAGTCGCTAAAGACAACCATTGTTTAAATTCAAATCCATCGTTGGTGATTCCAGAAACGATAACAAAGTAAACTGCTTGTAAGCAAAATACGATCAATAAAACGACAGCTACGGAAAAAGCGCCAATTCCACCCATCATGCCTGGAGACATCATTTCAAAGGCTTGTCGCGTTTGATCTTGCTCTGATTTGGTAAGTTCACCAGCTTGTAACTCAACCATATGGTCTACAAACCACTGGAAGTCAATGCTCGCATATAAGGCAATTACCAAGAGAGCATTTAAGGCTATTAAGGTCAGCATTGGCATTACGACTGGATAATCAGCCTTAATATCGTTGAATGCTTTATCCGGTGATGTGAAAATATTTGTAAAAATAGAAAAGGATGATGGAGAGCTAGGTGTTATTCCATCGTTTGGTTCATTGTTTGTTGCTGAGTCAGTCATTTTTCCCCCATAACTTGTTCTGTATTCAGTTGCAAAGTAGTTAGTTAATTGATGAGTCGTATAAAATTGAAATTTATTACACTCCATATCGTTTAAGCTTAAAAAATATTCCAAATACACGTGTGAATATTACCAGGTCATTTTTTCGGAGTATTTTTGTAAGAAACTCGTTGTAACTTTGACTATAGAAATCGATCGAAAGAATTGGCATATTCCACTACTGATAATTTATTGCCGTTTATTTATTAAGGGAGCTTCCATGCTAGAAGTGAAAAATCTGAAAAAACGTTTTCGGCTTGATAGCAAAACTATCAAGGAAAACAAGAAGAAATCCAGAGAACATATTGACCCAAGGGAAGAAGGGCATTGGTTTAATGCTGTAAGAGACGTGAGTTTCGGCTGCGACTCAGGCCAAGTTCTTGGCTTGCTTGGACCAAATGGCGCTGGTAAAACAACGAGCCTAAGAATGCTTTCTACCGCGCTACAACCAACCGATGGGCAGATTGTAATAAACGGCGATGATGTGATTGCTCATCCATTGGTGATGCGTCAGCGCATCGGTTTCCTATCAGGTACAACCAGCTTATATCATCGTTTAACTGTTCGTGAAAATGTTCAATATTTTGGGCGGCTTCACGGTATGAATGAAGATGAGCTTGAAAGGGAGCTAACCAAAGTTTTTGACTTACTTGATATCCACAGTTTTGCGGATAAAAAAGCTGACTCACTTTCGACTGGTATGAAGCAGCGCGCGAATATTGCTAGAACTGTTATCCACCAACCGGAAGTTATTGTCTTGGACGAGCCTACAACAGGACTAGATGTTATTTCTGCGAAGACTATTCTAGATTTTATCGAATCATATAAAGGTAGCGATGTCCCTGTTATTTTCTCAACTCACCATTTACATGAGGTTGAAAAACTTTGTGATAGAGTTGCTTTAATTGATGAAGGGATTACTAAGTTTAATGGTTCTCTTGATGAGTTCCGCGCACTTGGCAATACTGGAAATCTTTATGATGTTTTTGTAAATCTTGTAGATGAGAAAGAGGTAGCTTAATCATGTTGAAGGTCTATATTAAAGAGCTACTTGAGCTTACTAGAGACAAGAAAACACTTATTTTCACGGTACTTTTGCCTACTTTGATAATGCCTCTCATTATGTTTGGTTTTATTACCGTAGCCGGAAAGATTACTAAAAAAGCAATTGATGAGTCATTGAACTACGCCATAATCGGTTCGCAAAACTATACTGAGTTTTCTTCTGTTTTAGACGAGCAGGAAAAATTCAAATTAGTTGAAGTGGTTGATCTTGCCGGTGCAAAAGAGAAAATTAATACAGGTGATATTCGTTTTGTTTTGGTTATTCCTGAAAATACGCAGCAACGATTAAATGATGGACTGAGTGCAGAAATAGAGCTCTTTTATAACGATTCTGCAACGACCAGCGCTGTAATTTTTAGACGAGTGGAAAGAGCTATTAAGTCTCTAAAGAACGAATTAATTACAGCAAGGTATACCAAATTAGGGCTTACTCAAGAGCAAGGCGAAGCAATTAACGAGCCTATCAACTTGGTTAAAACCTCTACCGCTGATGAGCGAGAATCATTTGGAGAGAAAATAGGCGGATTCCTCCCTTACATTCTAATTCTTATTGGATTACAGGGAGCTATGTTTCCAGCACTAGACCTCGGAGTGGGAGAGAAAGAAAGAGGTACCTTGGAAACTCTTCTGCTAACACCTGTTTCTAGGTTTGAAATTGTTATCGCAAAGTTCCTGGTTATCTTTACTACCTCCTTTGTTGCTGTCTTCCTAACACTGATAAGTTTTGGGCTCATAACCAGCGTATTTGGGCCAATGATGTTAGCTGATTTAGGTGCAAGTGGTAGTACTAAAATCAACGGACTATTAGATTCGCTGGCGACCATTTCCATAGGTGATGTTTCATTGATGTTCTTGATGCTTATTCCGATAGCAGCTATTTTTGCGTCATTACTATTGAGTGTTTCTATTTATGCAAGGACGTTTAAGGAAGCACAAAACTATATGTCTCCCATAATGATTTTGGCTATATTTCCTTTGATCTTAGCCCTATTACCGGGGGTTAAATTGGATTGGATGTGGGCTTCTGTACCGATTACCAATGTGGCGTTAGCTATTAAAGAAATCTTCAAAGGTACAATAGATATGGCAATGTTAGGTGTAATATTTGTGTCCACGACAATAATTGCCGGGGCGCTCCTAGCTCTTTGCAACTGGTGGTTCCAGCGCGAGCAAGTACTATTTAGAAACTAGTTTTAAAAGTTTACTTATGGGCGGTTTCCTCTACATTTAATCGCCCATAAGTGAAGCTTCATCATTCAAATAACCCATTTCCTCCTTGTTCGAGTTGATTTTTTAATTTTGGCTTAAAATGTAATGGCCAATTCATTGACTATACTAAGTCTATTAGAAATAAATCGAATAATGCATGAGCGACTTTCCAGATAACAAAGCTGCATGGCTAAAGCTCCTCCAGAGTACCTCTATTCCTAGCTTTAATGCGAGTATTCATGCATTATCTAACGTAGAAGACTACAGCTCATCCCACTCCTCTGAGTTAGCGCGTACCATCCTCAAAGACCCTAATTTAACAGCCTCCGTACTTAAGCTTGCCAATAGTGCACAGTTTAATACTTATGGAAAGGCCATTAGAACCGTTAGTCGCTCAATAATGGTGCTTGGCCATAAATCGATAAAAGAAGTCTGTGCAAGTTGTTTACTGATGGAGCAATTTTTAAAGCAAGGTGCTTCAGATAATATTCAAGCTTTAATTGCCCGAGCTTTTCACGCTGCCATTCAGGCTAAGGAAATTGCACTATTGAATGAGGTTAAAGGCACCGAAGAGATATTCATTTCCTCATTGTTAATGAATTTAGGAGAAATCGCTGTTTATTCTGCTGTAGAGTCCGGCAGTAACTTCGCCGAGGAATTACGTGACGCATACCCACTTGCAACGGGTAAGGAAAGAGATCTTATTGGATGTTATTTTACTGATCTAACTCTAGGTCTTTGTGAAGCCTGGAATATTGCTCCTATGATCGCTGAAGTGCTTGGCGGCAACTATGCCGAATCAAGTCCTGCAAGAAGCATCCTATTGGGCAACAGCTTCGCGTCTACTTGCGAGTTGCAAGGAATAACAAAATCTATTGAAATCCACTTAAAATCGATAGTTCGCTATACCAACAAGCCCCCTGAAACTGTCACAGATAAAATTGTAAATGCAACCGAAGAAACTCAAAAGAGCCTTAAGCAGTTTGGGATTAAACTGGATGTAAAGCAACCTCAAAAATTGAGCCCAGGTGCGAAGGGCGGCAAGAAAATTGAGGTAGATAAAGTTCTTCAACTCGATGCCGTGCAAGAACTGTCTGTGATGAGCTCGGAGAAGATAGATATCAACAAAGTTCTTCCCCTACTTCTCGAAGGGATCCAGCGAGGCGGGAGTTTTTCTTGCGCTTTGGTCGCACTACTTAACAAGGAAAGAACTCGAATAACTGCAAAGCACTGTATAGAAAAAAGGGAAAGCCAAACCAAAGAAAACTTCAATTTCAACTGTTATAAGGATATACCCGAAGTTCAACAGAAAATATTGAATAACAGGCAAATTGTGTTGCAAACGGATTTCAGGGCGAAGGCGCTGACAATTCGACAGATAATAAAGCGAACTGGCGTTAAACATGCTATCTGGGGACCGCTAATAGTCGAAGGAAAGGTCATCGGTTGCATTTACGCTGATAATGGTCTGAATTCCCCTCAAATTACTCCAGAACAGCGAGAGGCTTTTGAGTTGTTCGTTAACCAAGCCCGTCTGGTATTACATAAACTATAAGTTCTTTAAATTCAATAAGCTAAAAAAATCATTCAGAATTGAGATGCATGTCTTGTAATTACGTAAGTAATTACCTAAGATTAAACTCTAGCTACCATGGCGGCTAATTCAGTCATTGTGTTACCAGTTTCAAAGCAGGAAGTTAGCATGCGGCATTTGGAAGATTTTGGTGTTATCACACTAGGAACTCGATTAAAAAGGTTAAGCGAGTTAATGTTTAAGCAAACTGATGAACTCTATAAGAAACGTCAGATTAATCTGAATTCGAGGAGTTTTCCTATATTGCAGCTGTTAGCCTCGAATGGGAATTCTGCGGTTACGGAGTTAGCAGAACAAATGGGACAGTCTCATCCTGCCATAAGCCAAATGAGTAGAAAGCTCGAGCAGAATGGTTGGCTTTACCACGAGACTGATCCGGCAGACGAGAGGCGGCGCTTATTGGCTCTAACGCCTCAAGGTTATGAAGCTATCGACAAGTTGCAACCCTTGTGGGAGAGTTTACGTCAGGTTGTGCAGCAGATCTTGGATATTCGAGGGGCTAATCTTCTTGATAATGTTGCTATTTTGGAAAGAGAATTAACGAAAAGATCTTTGGCAGAGCGAGTTGAAGAACTTGAGCGAGAAAGACAAGTAAATCGAGTCGAGATCATTCATTATTCGCCTCAATATGGCAAAGATTTCTATCGCCTTAATCAATATTGGTTGGAAAAGTACTTTTATATGGAGGAAATCGATCACCAAGTACTTTCTCGCCCCGAAGAGAATATAATCGAACCTGGAGGTTTTATTTTACTAGCGCGTTATCAAGGTGTGATTGTCGGGACGGTAGCCTTGATTAAAGCTAATGGAGAGCAATTGGAGCTTTCAAAAATGGCTGTAGATGACGATTACCAAGGTTTGGGGATAGGGGAGAAGCTTGGCCGTGCAGCTATTGATCAGTTTAAGGCTACCGAGTTCAAAGAGTTGTTTCTTGAATCTAATCGAAAATTGGTACCCGCATTGACTTTGTATTCGAAGTTAGGCTTTGTTGAAAAGGAACCACCATTCGATCAGTCGCATTATGCAAGGGCTGACATTTATATGGTTTATCAAGGATGAGATTTATCTAACATTTGGTAGAAAAAAGGCCCTTTCAAGGGCCTTTTTTAGTATTGTCGGGTTATGTCTACCCAGAGCGTAAGCGAGTCCCCGGGTTTAAGGTATTTCTTTTTCAATTTCGACTTGTTCCACTTTTTAATATCATTGAGGCTAACCCTGAACTTATTGGCCACTCTCGCAAAAGAATCACCATTGCGTACTTTGTAATGAATCTTACGTTTCTTTTTGGAAGAGTTTTCTAATGAAGCAAGCTTTAATTGTGGTTCTTTTGTCCAAACCACCAATTTCTGCCCAACTTTCAACGGGTCTGTTGGCGCCATATTATTCCATTTCGCCAGCCTGCGGATATTAACTTTGTATTTGCGAGACAGGTCCCAAAATGAATCACCTGGTTTTACTTTAAAAGTTAGCTTCTGTCCTGAACGTTTGGCGTTCTGCGAAGCCAATAGGCGTTGTGATGCGCTTTTGAGGTATTTATCTCTGGCTTCAGAAGGTACAGGGATTAACAGCGATTTGCCCGCTCTTATCGAATTGCCTCGAATTGAATTATGCTGTCTTAAGAGAGCGACCGTTGTGTCAAACTGCTTAGCGATTTTAATTAAACTGTCACCAGATTTTATTTTGTAACTTTTAAATGAAATTCGTTGCGACTTAGGAATTTGGGCTAAATTAGTCTTGAAAGTTTCTACTTTGTCTACAGGTAATAAAATACTATGAGGACCTTTCGGGCCGGTAGCCCATTTATTAAACGCAGGATTTAATGCGTAGAATTCCTCAATAGATATTTCAGCGAGTTCTTTTGCCAGGTAGATGTCAATTTGCGACTCAGTTGAAACCAGATCGAAGTAAGGTAAGTTGTCGATAGGAGTCCATAAATCGCTTTCAGGTGTGCGCTCAGATAACATTTCTGCTAACGCCAACAACTTTGGTACATACGCTTTGGTTTCTTTGGGGAGTTTCAATGACCAGAAATCAACAGGTTTGCCGCGCTTTTTATTGAGTCTAATCGCTTTTCTAACGTTTCCTTCTCCCGAATTATACGCAGCGAGAGCATAGAGCCAGTTTCCATCAAAACGTTTATGTAAATAGGTTAAAAACCTCATGGCGGCTTTAGTTGAGTGATAAACATCTCTACGCCCGTCATACCAGTCATTAAGCTGTAAACCAAAATTTCTAGCGGTGCCGGGGATAAATTGCCAAAGCCCGGCCGCCCTGCCGTGAGAATATGCCCACGGTTCAAATGCACTTTCTACTATCGGTAATAAAGCGAGTTCTAAAGGAAGGTCGTTATTCTCCAATTCTTCAACTATGTTGAACAGGTAAGGCGTTGCGCGTTCGGTTACGCGCTTCATGTAAGACGGGTGCCTTGTATACCAGCTTTTTTGCGCTCTAACTCTGCGATTATCAGGAATTGAAAAATTAAGCTGGTTTTGAACCCTATCCCATATATCTGCATAGACCTGGGGGTCTACAGTATTATCTAATTCAGCAAGGCACTCATCCTGTATGGCGGCTTTTTCTTCTTTTTTAGCCTGCAGCAGAGCCAATCTTTGCGCTTGCGCCTGGGCTTCCTGTGGCGTTGGCTGGTAGTCGGAGTTCTGATCTGAATCAGTAAGAGAAAGCGTTTTACAGCCTGACAAGGCTAAAAATGCTAGACAAAACAATAACCTAAAATTCAAAAAACTAACCTCGTAGATAGCGTAGTATTTAATTTGAGTTTTTCTTGAGACTCGAAGCTTATTCTAGTCGCGACAAATGGTATTTTTTAAAGCCAAGTATGTCAAATTCCAGTCAAAATGAGTCTTTCCAGCTTCGAATCGAAGCAAATACCTCAGATTCGCTTAATTCTCGCTCTCCAGAGCGATTTTCCGCGACATCAATCACGTTTGATTCGCGAATACGTAAAAATGGGTTTATTTTAAGCTCCAGACCTATCGTCGAGGGAAGCGTCGGTTGTGATGCCTGTCTCAATTGCTGAACTTTCAAGGAATATTTGACTAGATCAGCGTTATTCGGCTCTACCGCTAACGCGAACTGCAAGTTGGAACTTGTGTATTCATGCGCGCAATAAACCTTCGTCGAAATAGGGAGTTCAGATAGTTTCTGCAACGAATCCCACATTTGGGTTGGGGTCCCCTCAAATAATCGACCACAGCCCCCTGAAAAGAGCGTATCACCACAAAATAGAATAGGGCCAGCCGAGCTATTTTCACAGAAAAAAGCAATATGCCCGGCAGTATGCCCTGGAATATCAAGAATTTTGAAGGACAAACCTAAATCTTCGAGTTGTATGTTCTGACCTTGTGACAAGGGGATATCTATGTTTTTAATCGACTCTCTTGCCGGGCCATAAACTTTAGCGGAATACCTTTGTTTAAGAGCTGCCAAACCGCCTGTGTGGTCGGCGTGGTGATGAGTAATTAAAATTGTGGTTAATTGCAGTCCATTTTGTTCGAGCGCTTGAATGACAGGGCTTGGGTCCCCTGGATCGACTACCGCGGCAAAGCCATTGTTTTCGATTAGCCAGATATAATTATCGTTAAAGGCAGGAATAGGGGAGATAGCGATCATAAGCAGCTTAAGCTATTATTAACGTAAGAGGTTGGTGCTAGTGTAACTCAACCGAATTGCTGAGACCATCGAATCGTCAGAGGTTGTTATGGGACCATCTCCTGAGCCAACAGACAATCTAAGTGTTAAACGTGAAAAGCTAATTGCCAACAGGCTAGCTCCTCAGTTAGCGCAAATTTTCGGCTATCACGCTCTGCTCTATTCGTCTAAAGCGGCGGAACTTGCTCAAAGTAACCTGCTGATTAAGCACAAAGTTGTAATAGGTAAAGAGCATGATGAGCTAGATGTGAAGTGTCGATTTGAAGAGCTTCCATTTGCGTCAGACTGTATTGACTTAGCTTTACTGCCAAACATTTTACAAAACTCTGAAAATCCCCACCAAATCTTGCGAGAAGTTGAGAGGGTTCTCATTCCGGAAGGAATAGCCATCATTATTGGCCGGAACCCATTTAGTTGGCCGGGGTTGATTAGCTATTATAAGCGGTGGCGAAATTATCCTGAGGCTAAACAACGAGATATTAGCCGCCGCAGGCTAAATGACTGGTTTAATCTACTTGGTTTTGAAATGGACCAAGAGATCAACATTAGTGCAACAAATCAACGAATTCAAAACGGCAAGTTTTATAATTGGCTAAAATCTGTGGCAAATGTATTTTGTAATTGTTTTTGCAGTTATTACATTATTATAGCGAGAAAAAAGGTCTCAACTTTAACGCCTATTCGACCTAGCTGGCGAAGAAATAAGCAGTTAGTCCCTTCTAGAGTTGCAGAACCGAGTGTAAGAAATCAAGTGGAAAATTGGTTTGAACAACTGTTTAAAGAAAGTAAATAAAACCAATTTCTTATCGTAAGGCAACAAGTTTACTACTGCTATATTCCATCTAATATGTTAGATTTGGTTTGGAGTGTTCCTAACTAAAACCAAACTTAATTGTTCAATACTTTAAGGGAAAATCATTGGCTAAAATTGAAGTATTTACCGATGGCGCTTGCCGTGGTAATCCCGGCCCAGGAGGCTGGGGAGCACTATTGAGAGCGGGAAAACATAGCAAAGAGATTTACGGTGGAGAGAAAGAAACCACCAATAACCGCATGGAGTTGACCGCGGCTATCAAGGCTCTCCAACAGATAAAGAAACCGAGTGTCGTAGTACTAACTACCGATTCACAATATGTGCGTAAGGGGATTACCGAGTGGATGGATGGTTGGAAAGCTAAAGGGTGGAAGAATTCGCAAAAGAAACCGGTAAAAAATGTCGATCTGTGGCAAATGTTAGATGAGCAAAACCAAAGACATAAAGTTACATGGAAGTGGGTTAAAGGGCACAGTGGCCACCCAGAAAATGAAATAGCTGATCAATTGGCCAATCGTGGTATTGATGAGCTTTAGGTAAGAAACTAATAGAGTAAGATAAAGGCATGCGTCAAATAGTATTAGATACTGAGACTACAGGTTTAGAGCCTACAAGAGGCCACCGAATTATCGAGATAGGTTGTGTAGAAATGGTGAATCGTCGACTTACTGGCAATCACTATCATGTCTACATTAATCCTCGCCGAGAAGTAGATGATGGTGCAATCGAAGTTCACGGTATCACTAATGAATTCCTGGCTGACAAGCCGTTCTTTGAAGACATTGCCGAGGGTTTTATCGAGTACGTTAAGGATTCTGAATTGGTAATACATAATGCGCCATTTGACGTGGGCTTCCTTAATCATGAACTCAAGTTATTGACTAAATCATTAGGCAATTTAGAAGACTATTGTACCGTATTAGATACTTTAGTCCTGGCTAGACAGATGCATCCTGGCCAGAAAAATAGCTTGGACGCATTGTGTAAGCGCTATGGGATCGATAACTCTCACCGAGAGTTACACGGGGCGTTACTAGACTCTGAAATTCTAGCTGAAGTCTACTTATCAATGACAGGTGGACAGACTGATTTAACCCTTACCCAAAAGCAAGACTATCTAGCTTCAGCGAAAGATGATGAAGGGATTAGACGTCTACCCGAAAATCGACAGCCGTTTAAAATAATTAAAGCTTCGGATGAAGAAATTAGTTCGCACCAAGAATATTTAAAAAAGATGCAAGAAACTTGCGGTGACAAACTAATCTGGCAGTAGTTAAACGCTGTGGTTTGTTCTGGCAAGATTTAGGCTTAGGGAATTTCCGTTGGTAGAATCACAAAATTGTAAATACCATCCGACTGCTGTGGCTTGTTGGCGGTGCAGACATTGTGATGTAAAGTTCTGTAATGCTTGTGTACCTGAAGATACTCGAAGTTACTTGCCAAAGTGTACCCTGTGCCGAAGAAGTTTAGAGTCATTGAGTATTGCTCAAAGCATCCCACCTTTCTGGCAAAAAATTGGTTATTTGCTTTTACTTCCATTTAATCCGGCCAGTCTAGTTTTAATCTCAGTATTTGCAGTTGTATTTTCTTTGTTACCATTTGGAAAAATCGGAGCAATACTATTTTTGCTCGGACTTCTACCATTAATTGAGTTTTTCTTTGCTGCAATGGAGTCTGTTGCCTCTGGGGAGAATCTTAAGTTAAAAGTCTCTGACTTTCTTACTGCAAAAAGCAAAAGCATGTTTATAAAGCTAATGCTGATATATGTATTTTCTGTCGTTTTAATCGTCAAACTTTCAGCGATAAGTAGCGTAATAGGAATAATACTAGCGGGGTTTCTCATACTCGGTTTACCAGCTTCAATAATCATATTAATGATGGAAAAATCCATGTTTAGTATGATTAATCCTGTAAAAGTGGGATATATCATTAATCTTTTTGGTAAAGCCTACATCGTTCTTTATGCGGTTATTTTATTGGCGAGTGTTCTAGGTATTGAATCATTTCAATTAGTCGAGTCTTCTTCCGGATTCGCGAAACGGCTCGTTGTTAATTGGGGATTACTGTATCTGACCATGATTGTGTTTTTAATGGCAGGGTATCTGGTTTATCAATTTCATCAGGAACTAAATTTTACAATCAATCGGCAAACGATTTTTCAAGTAGTTGATGGGCCTAAGGCAGATCCTATGGCGGAAGTTAACATTATGATCCAGGAGGGCCGCTTTGAAGATGCCCAGAGAATGCTTTTGGATAAGATTAAAGAAAACGAACTGGATTACAAAGCTAGTGAAAAGTTAATAATGCTGTATGCTATTCAGGGGCAACTTTCATTTTTAGATAAAATTGCGCAATCCTATTTTGAAGTAATGGTTGAAAACAGAAAGGTTCGCCATGCAGCCGAGTTTTACTTTAAGCTGAGTAAAAAGAAAATTGACTTCACACCAAACTCTATTGATGTAGTCGCTGCCATCACCGAAGAAATGAAAAATAAGACTCAGTTTTTAGTTGCGCTAGAACTAATCGAGAAGTTTAATCAGAAATTCAAGATGGTAACGGGATGGGAAAGATTGTATTTCACCCAGGCACAATTACTTGTTGAGTTTGCTAATAGGTTACCTGAAGCGAAATTGAGCCTTGAGACGATATTAAAAAGAGGAACTGATCAAGAGCTTTTAGGGAAAGCGGAAAACTATCTAAAAGCCTTTGAGTAATTATCCTTACCTGAATCACTAGGTACCATTGAGCATGTCAATTATACCGCTTTAACTGAAGTTTTTCTGGAACTTTAACTTCCTCGGTAAATAGATTGCGGCTTAGCCAAGCCCAGGCATACCAATGAAGGGCATATTTTTGTTTAGGCTGACTTGCCCAATGACCCATGTTTTCAAACTCTAAATATTCGACTTCAATATTGCGATCTTTTAAACCATGGTAAAGCAGCTGAGCGCTGGAAACGTGGACTATTGGATCTTTGTCGCCGTGAATAATCAATGTCGGCGTGCGAGCGTTGTTAATATAAGTAATTGGAGATGATTTACGATAAATTTTCGGATCTTGCCAGGGAGTTGCCGCAAAAGAGAAATCTCTAGTGGTTACATTTTCATATTCGTGAACATAGTGAATAGTCCAGTCGCTTATGCCTGCGCCAACATAAATGGCTGTGTAAGGATGGTTCTTCATTGTTGTGGCGTAGGCAGAAATAAAGCCACCATAACTCCATCCTTGCAATACCACTTTTTTAGTATCAACATACCCGCGTTTAATTATATAGTTAGTTCCATTTATAACGTCCAGAACATCTTTACCTAAACTGCGGTGGTGAGCTTTGACAAATTTATCTCCTTTACCAACAGAACCTCGGTAATTGATTTTTAGTACAAGAGCACCTTTTTGCATCGCTAACGGTAAATGCGAAATTTCATAGCGGCTAAATAGCGGGTAATCCTGCGCTCTAGGTCCACCATGAACAGTCACTATCAAAGGATACTTTTTCTTAGGATCGAAATTCTTTGGCTTAAACAGTATGCCGTCTATGACTAGGTCGTCTTCGGATTTCCAGCTAATTAACTCGGTGTGATAGTCAACCCACTTATTCCAGTCAAAAGTCGGCGCATCGAGTTTAGTTAGTTCATTGGTGTCTTTGCGAATGGTTGCGGGTAACAAAAATCCATCTTGTTCTGCTCCGGCAAGCAGTATCTTGTTTGGATTGTCCGTTGCGTTTATAGCATACGCAATTTCTACGAATGGGGTAGATAGTTCTGTAATTTGATTATTATTCAAATTTTTCTCAAAGATAGCACTGCGTTGGCTTTTTAGCCCTCTAAATAGTAGCTTCTCCTGATTAATTGAAATGGGGGATGCATTTTCTGGATAATTTTTGGTTAAGTTTACGACTTTCTTATCAATGAGTCTTGCTTGATATACATCACTTGGAGAGTTTGAAATTGACTTATCTAATTTGCTCTCAAATACGATAGAAGAAGAGGAATCATCCCACATCAAATTTGTATGGGCACCAGGTTGAGCGACCAAGGTGAAGATGTTTTTTGTCTCTAAATTCAAAACCTGAACCTTACCGAAGTAACCTTGATTGGGTTGTACTTTTCGTTCAACAAATGCCAATAGTTTGCCATTAGGAGAAACTGAAAAATCACTAAGAGAAGTGTTTGTATTAATCAGAGTCTTAGTTTTTTGCGACTTAAGGTTATAAATTTTAACCTGGGAGTGGGCTGATAGTTTTCCTTTTAATTTATATTTTGCGAAGGGAATTGAGCGAGAGGTATCATACTCTATCAGTAAAAGGCTATCGCCATTTGGGAGCCATTGATACTGTGAAAAATCAGGGAGTTTAATCGAGCTTATTTCTTTTCCAGTCGGTGATAAGTAAATCAGGTTTTGGTTCTTATCTTTACGTTTAGAATAGGTCAGAATTTCTTTCATAGGATGCCAAGAAAGATTGGAGTATGATTTTCCAACTTTGCTTTCATATAGTTTTTTTCCGCTAAACCCATAGATTGCTAAATTAGTTTTTGTTCTATTGGTTTCAATATCTTCTTGGTTGATTTTAAGCGCGACGTACTTTCCAGAGTTTGAAATCCTTAAGCTCGAAAAAGTCTTTTTCTCTATATATTGCTTAATAGAGCTATCTATCGATTGATCTATTGGGAGACTATGAACAACGAGTGGAAGTACAAAAAGAACCGCTGAACTTAATAGTCTAAACATTTGGCATTCCCTTTAAATGACTTGGATTTAGTATTACTGATTTATTTTATGATGAGCATCTCAAGTCTTTTGCGTTGTTCAAGAGACCATTGGCCTGCAGGTGTCTCTGCATAATAGGCAATGATATATTTTAGTTCATCTCTCGCTCGTATTAATTTCTTTTGTTTAATTAGTTGCTCACAGTAAAGCTTTAATGCCTCCGGGGTTCTACTGTCGTCAGCGTATTCCGACTTTATTCTTTCATTATATATTTTGAGCTGCTCGGTAAAATGAGATAAACCAAGCCGGTAGAATAAATTAAACAGTTTTTTGTCTTCAACTTCGGGTAGATTTTGGGTGAGTCGAAGATAGTCTCCGAAAGCACGAACGACATACTCTTGATATTCACTTCGAGAAGAGGTTAGCCCAAATACATGTTGGCATATTTTTTCGAAGCCTGGTTGCGTCGGGCGTTTTACTTCTAAGGAATAGATTCGGTCTATTAATTGCAGGTCGTTTGGATGAGCTTTAAGAAGTTGATAAAAGACACTCAGTGCGTCATCTATTTCAAGTTCTTGGAGAAGTTTAGTGGCTTTATCGATTGATTTTGTATAGTCCATGCTCGAAGCTAGAGAAAAGAAGGGAGAGTATATACTCTCCCGAAATTAGTCATTAGCTTCCGATTGTACCATTAACTATCGGTTGGAAGGCAGTAAGACTGTCTCTTAATGTTGCATTACCTAAACCATGGCCGGGGAACAGAGTTGCAAAATTATTTTGTTCTCCGTGTAAGGCCATATAATTGAGGACAATGGTCTCCACTAGTAAGTTAGGGTTATTGGCTGCTGGCGAAGAAGCGGTCTCTGTCGAGCCGTCGGAACGCATATAACCTATCTGTTGATGAACGGCTTGTTCATCCGGTGTACCACCGATCAGATCTGGTCGACCATTAGGGTCATACACAAGGAAGAAAGAACCTGCAGTAGATGAATTGTCACTTTGCCACATGAATTTACCGCGGCCATCTTGACTGTCATCGACAACACCATTTGCACTTACTGAGCCGTCACTGAACACATACATCATTAAAGGAACACCCACTAAGCGAGCGTACTCAAGACAAGCTCCCATACAACGACCTGCTCGGAAGTCTCGTACTTCTCCAGTTGAGCGACCTTGACCATGATAGTCGTATCCACCCATAGTGATAGTACCGGCTCCAGAGAAACCATTGATAACCATCTTCATAACTGAAGCGGTTTTTCTGAACTCTCCATCTGAATCAAACTCGTCTTGAGTAAAGATTCCTGTTGGTCCAACTATATCTGGGTCGATTGCAGGATCAAGAGTTGTTGGATCACCAAATCTATCGGCAAGGTCAGCACTCTTCACATAACCACAGCGTACCATTTCTTTAATAACATCATCTGTTGAAACGTTAGTGTTTACCCGATTTAATTTATTATCTGAAATGCGATAAATAGATTCCATTACGGAAACTGCATCTTGTTGGCTAAGCAAGCCAACTAAGTCACCCACGTCAACTAAACCTGTAACGTCACTAGGACGGTCCACTTTGGTTGGACGAACAGTTAAATCCATCATAGAAGCAGGAGACATCGAGTTACCGCCAGAATCGCTGTTACGGGACCCGATAAGTGTTAACAGAGAACCATCTGCACCTGCACGATTAATTCCATACATAGGATTGTGCGGATTATTTCCGGTGTCGTTGTCTGAACGTGCTGGTAAAACTGCACCGTTAGTATTGGCAGCGGTAGCTGCCGTGGTTTTATCCTGAATACCGCGAAGGAATGCGCTATCACTATGGAAAGAAAGGCCATAGTCGCTATTGATAAAATCAGAAAGTCCAGTTTGAGGATTAACCACTGAAGGTACCATATCGCCTGGTAAGCCTTGGCGAGCATAACCTGCAGACGAAATAAAATCGAGCTGCCCGCCGCGGCCACCTATCAGGACATTTGAGCCGGCGACGTTCGCACCACCAGCTAAATCAAAGCAGATAAACGGAATTTTACCTGCACCCTGTACTGCGATACCACAAGCATTTCGCAATGCTTCGATATCTGGCGATAGAGCTGCATTGGCCTGGCGTGGATTTGCAAATAATCCAAGTACCGAAGGTGCCATAATGCTGGCAGTACCTGCCATAAAGCCTTGAGAGATAAAATCTCGTCGAGTCGTCGGCCGTTTGTGCGAACGATGCAATAACGGCGCATTTAACAATTGTTCTTTAGTAAATTTCTTCATTACTCTACGCTCCATTATTGCACTAACATTGCTGCGCTACCCAGACCGGCTGCGCATACTGCCTTAACGACAGTTTCAGTTCGTCCATTAGGACATGTTCCGCCGCCGCAAGCGATCAAAGTATCTGTCAAGGCAGATAGTTCATCTTTAAACTCGCTGTTAGTCGGTTGAGACGCTAAGTTTGTGCCAAGAATATTGGTTAACAGCGGATCTAATACTGAGTCTTTCTCTGCTTGAGAATCTAGCGATGTATTCGCCGGATCGCTGAAGCTAAATCCTGGCCAGTAGTTAGCCCTTGCGCTGGTGTCTTCTACCAATACATTACAGTATTCAATAGCTAGTTGAGTTACACCCATTTGGTGAGCGGAGGTAAAGAACTCGATATTTGTTAAGGTTGGCAATTGTTGCTTAACTCGCTCATAAATCGCTGCAACATCTGATTGCGCCATACTAATTCCCGTTGCCTTTGACATGGTTGCATGAACTTCATAGAAATCCCTTACGCCAATTTCTGGCTGTGCAGGTAAATCTACTGGTGTTGCAGGGGTAGGTGCCGGCGGCTCAACAAAAGGATTTTCGGCATCCGCAATTTTCTCAAAAGTTAAGAAAAATTCATCAGCGGTTGGTCCTTTTTCTAAGCCAATAATGGTGCCTAACCGAGAAATAGTT
Organism: Kangiellaceae bacterium; assembly: GCA_026196875.1. Taxonomy (GTDB): domain Bacteria; phylum Pseudomonadota; class Gammaproteobacteria; order Enterobacterales; family Kangiellaceae; genus Aliikangiella. The sequence goes on along the minus strand of JAPHTP010000061.1, from coordinate 16,785 downwards.
TGACCAGCAGCAGGTGTGTAATCCGTCGAATTAAGAGTCATAGTCAAGTTTTTATAAGCTTGGCCATTCTTAACTTCTTTACCATTAACGGCAACGCGTATTTTCTCTAAATCGATATTGTCAGGCACATTTTGGTCATTCAAGCTGATAAAGAAAGGTTTATCAAATAAGTAACCAAAGCTATCAAACTGACTCACTTCATAAACGATATATGCATCGTCCATGTTAATAAGATGAGAAATACTAAACAGCATAAAGAATTTTTCACCAACGCCGACATCAAAGTTCTGAACAACCTGTTCCATAGTTAGAGCGCGTTTATGAATGGCAACCATTCTATAAGTTCCAGCCCATTGGTTATCACCATCAGCCTCTGAACCTAAGATAAATGCATAAGTATCGTTCCATTCGTTAAGCGTTCCGCCGGTTTGTTCTTCAGCTACAAGTTCACCATTAACATAAAGCTTACGTCCTTCCGTCGGCGAGAATGTTGCGACAACGTGTTGCAACGCAGTTTGAACGACTTCATCCGCGTTTGGAGTAGAGATTGATGGCCCACCGTTTTCGTCTGTCTCACTTGAACGATTATTGAATTCATAGTTATACAATGTCTGACCTAAGGTGAAGTTACGTTGGGTCGTACTTGCCGTATAGCCAACTGCGACCGCAGGCCCTTCCTGGGTAACGTTAGCTGGAGATATCCATGCTTCGATCGAGTATTCGCCAGTTGACGTAATTTCATCATGTAGCTTTTTACTCGTATTGGTCGAGGCTTGGGCTCTGCCCGTAACAAGTTGGATACCCCAACCGCCGACCCAGCTATATGAGCCTTGTAAGGTTAAGTTCATCGCTGGTTCAATACCACTGGTATCAAATGCGGTATCACCTGTGCCTGTTTTAAAGTTCCACATTGCGACAACGTGGTTATCAACCCGGCCACCGCCGCTTGCGACAATACCATCAGTCAGGAATAAAGATTTGCTGATAAGTAGACTAGGATCGATTTGGGTCAGCGGGATCTGATCCCTAAACGCAGTGATCGCGGTTTCCATCTCATCAGCATTTGTTTGACAGTCGCTCCAGCAGTTATGGAATTCGTGTCTAAGTCTTTCAACAAAACGCGAATTTGCCGGTGTGTCCAAATCAATACGCGCTTGAGCGGCAGCGTAAGCTGAATCTAAGCCTTCATTCGGATTGTCGTTGATATTACCATTGGCGAAAAATGGCGAAATTGGATTCGCTGAAGAATCATCGTGGCAACCTGAGCAGTATTGATCCAGTAATGGATAAACTGTGGTTGCGAATAAATCCGGCGTTTCAGGGAAGGAACGAGTATCACCGGGATCGCGAATAGGTGGTGGTGTTAGCTCTATTTCGGTATTGCCACCAGCCGCATCTCCCGCCCAGTTTGTTATGTAACTAGTGATGGTATCCGCACAGGCTGAATCACTGGACAACCAGCAATTATGACCGCCCGCTACTTTAGTTACCATTCGAGATTCAGAAGGTCTTTCCAAATTAGAAATTGTCTTAGCAGCATCATAAGCAACATTGATGTCGGCCAAATTGACAAACTCTGGTGCTTGTCCCGAGCCATGACATGCGCCGCAGCGATTAGTCTGATATAGGTTATCCCACACTGCCAGTTTAAACGCCTGAACATCGTCAGTTTGGGGGGCTGGTCCACTATAGTTAGACTCTGGTGGTTGCTCTACAATCGGGTTTTCTTCTACGTCTGCGCCCCCTCCAGAACAAGCCGCGATAGCTAAAGCTAATCCTGCTGTGATAGTGAGCCTTGAGAAAAACGTCTTTAACTTAGGGGAGATATCTTGATTAATATTCTGCATCATTATTCTCCCATACAGTAAACTGCAGATTCAGCAAAAGTGCGCTTAAGCTGATATCCGTTATTTCTTAATGAAGTGATCATGGTCGTAATCTGATCGCGGTCACTTTGATCTTGTGGTTGTCGTAAGCACACATTTTCGAATACTTTCTCAACTTGGCATTTGGCGAAACGCTCACTATGGGAGATTTCTTGGCCCATTGATTTGGCACCGTTACCATTGCCCGGAAGCGTTTGATCCCAGCCGATTAATTGGTTAGGTCCCTTGCGCCAGTAGTTAGTCCAACTGTCATCGACAGTGATGTAACCTGGAGGGAAGTTGAATTTGTTGTTGTGGTACTTTGACTTAACACGTGTGCCAGTGTCTGGATCGGTTTGACCGGAAGTGTTGTAAACTAATCTACCGTTTTCCCCTTCAGGGTCGCTATCAACGTCATATTCATAATCGTAATAGGCGAATGACCCGATTAAAGGATCCATTCCTGCATGGCAACCGTAGCAAGAGTTTCTATATATTCTGCTATCACCGCCGGGGCTGCGTGATACATCTTGGCGGATGCGATCAGCGGCACGCTCAATGTCTTTTAGAGGCTCTAAATCACCACACATGTGGTTTATCATCGTGAAGCGAAAATGAGCACGATTGGTTCCGTCAATTAAAAATGCCTTGGCAGATTGGCGAGTTGTTAAGATACCCGCGGTGGCTGCAGCTTCAAGGCCAGTAACAGAAGATTGAGTCTGCTGTTGCAGAACCGTTCCGAGCGGCATTGCTTGAAGCTCCATTTGTTCATAGTGGTCGTTATTAGATGCGGAATAGGCTGGTAAGCCTTGACCTTGTCCAACGTAGATTATATCGCCGTATAGCATTTGACGAATGTCTACATCGTCTCTAATAATGCCGATGACTGTTGCTGTATAGTCATTCAGCGGTGCAAATACGGTTTGCGGTTCGTTAGTCCAGGGAGTCACCCAGTTTTTTAGAGTGACACTATAAAAGGCATCATTGTTCATTGCTGTGTATGCTGCACCAATGGCATCATTTGCAACTATATCTGCTTCCATCGCATCTAAAACAGTCTCTGTTGGCGGTATTCCAGCCAGTCGATCGTGTATTCTTTTAGCCTGTTCCCTCGGGCCTGCAATCGCTGTAAAGCTTGCCAGGGTGGTGAGCCCCGCGAGCAGCGTGCAGAGAGTTACGCGTTTGTAATTCTGCTGCGCATTCGAAACGCTTATTTTCATTGTCGTTACCTGTATTTTTTCTAAGGTTTGCTCATTCAGTTGCAAAGGCAATATCCCTCTTCAATGTACCTTTGCATAGAGAAAACGCTCCACTAGGGACTATTTAGTGTAGCTAAATTTTATCTCGTTTTTCGTGAATGTCTGCACAGAAATCAACACGACACATTGGCATAATACCGTCCAATGGGAGATATACGCCTTTCATTCAATTGCCAGCTATCGTTTGCCTGCTAATTTTGCCAAGATCGCTGAATTCCAGCATTCCAGAGCGGTATATTGAGATAGTATTTGCTAATCTATTTAATGAAACTTCTGGCTACCCTAAGGTAGGGAGTACAAATGAATCTGCTAAAAAGACATTTTACGCTTATATTCGGCCTAGCTGTAATTGCTGGATGTTCTGAAGATGGCACTTCTATAGAACAAAGTGGGCAAGATCCCGACCCGGTTGTTGTCGATTTTCCTATCGCTTATGTTAAAAGACCTATTCCAGTTATGGATGATGGCAATGGAGGAACGCAGCGAGTTGCCTTAGATCTGAGAGAACCAATCGAATTTAACCCTGGTGCGCAACTATTCCTAAGAGACAGGGCCTCACCAAGTGCAGCTGAAACTAACCTTACTGAGGGGGTTTTTGAGCAAGATGCTCTTTATGACGTTAAGGATTTGGAGGTTTCTTATGACGGAACCAAATTGGTTTTTGCCATGCGTGCGGCCGAAATTGAAGGCGCTGACGAAGACGAGCAACCTACCTGGAATATATGGGAGTACGATAGAACAACTGCGACTTTAAGAAGAATTATTGAATCGGATATTACCGCTGAAGACGGTGATGATGTTGCACCTGCTTACTTACCTGATGGAAAAATAGTTTTTGCTTCTACCAGACAAAGATCAGCAAAGGCCATTTTGCTAGATGAAGGTAAACCCCAATTTGCAGCTTTTGAAGAAGATAGAAATGTTGAAGCATTATCATTGCATGTCATGAACGATGATGGCACAGAAATAAATCAGCTCACATTTAACCAAAGCCATGATACAGATCCTACTGTATTAACTAATGGCAAAGTCGTATTTAGCCGATGGGATAACTATGGGCGAGATGCAATTAACCTATATCAAATTAATCAGGACGGCTCGGGTTTAGAAATTCTTTATGGAATGGAAAGTCATGATACTGGAAGCGATGGTTCGACAATTGAATTTGTGGGGGCCCGCCAAGCAGAAGACGGTCGTTTAATTGTCAAGGCCCAACAGGATAATTCAATTAGCCTGGGTGGTGAACTAATCTACATTGATTGGGAAAACTTCATCGACGTTAATCAGACTACAATTCCTGCTACCGGGGCTGCTGGTCCGGGACAGGTTTCGGCTACTCCTTTTGATGTTCGTACCGACGATGAGCCTTCGAGCGGTGGACGATTTGCCAGTGTTTATCCGCTGTATGATGGCTCGCAGAGAGCTTTAATTAGCTGGACTCAATGTCGATTAGATTCTGTGGATGCAAACGATAATCCGGTGATCGTCCCTTGTACAGAAGAAGGGCTCGCTGCCCCCGGGGCTACTGAAGCACAACCCCTTTATGGCATATGGATTTATAACCCCGCAGACGGGACGCAGTTACCGATTGTAACTCCGGTTGAGGGAGAAGTTGCGCACGAAGTGGTTGCAATGGGGCCAAGAGAATTACCAGCAATTTATGTGAACTCTGAATTGACAACAAATCAAGCAATTCAACAGTTAGTTACTGAGAATGTTGGTGTAGTGCATATCAGAAGTGTTTACGATTTTGATGGCGTTGATTTGAGCCCGCTTGGCATAGCTGCAACAGCTGATCCGGCTCAAGCTCTGGCGGCAGATCGTCCCGCAAGGTTTATTCGAATTGTTAAGGCTGTATCAATGCCGGATGAAGATTTAGTCGATTTAGAAGGTACGGCATTCGGACGAAGTCAAGCGGAGCTGATGAGAGACATTATAGGATATGCGCCGGTTGAGCCGGATGGTTCAGCTATGTTTAAGGTTCCTGCTGATATCGCGTTTTCGATTAGCGTGTTAGACACAAATGGCCGTAGGATTGGAGGAAGACATCGCAACTGGATGACTGTAAAGGCTGGTGAGGTTAAACACTGCAATGGGTGCCACACAAATGCAAGTACTCTACCTCATGGTCGATTAAATGCCGAAGCTGACTCAGTGAACTCCGGAGCCCCAACGACGGGAGCGCCGTTTCCTAACACGGTGTCAAGTTTATTTGCTGATCAAGGCGAAACCATGGCGCAAGTTTATAATCGCCTAAATGAATATCAAGATTTGTCGGTTAACATTAAGTATGATGACGTCTGGACTGATCCTTCGGTTCGAAATCCTGACGTCTCTTTTGAATATTCTTATTCCGATCTTGCTTCTCCAGTTCCCACTTTAATTGGATGTGTTAGTAGTTGGAACGGTCAGTGCCGCATCACCATAAATTATGTTGAACATATTCAGCCTATTTGGGAAGTTGATCGCCAAGTGCTGGATGGCATGGGCAACTTGGTACAAGACAATACGTGTGTTTCATGCCACAGTAACACTGACGCTATGGGTCAAACGCAAGTTCCTTTTGCTCAGTTAGACTTAGTTGGCAGTGTATCTGCAGATGAACCGGAGCACGTTACTTCTTATCGAGAATTGATGTTTGGTGATAATGCTCAAGAATTAGTTAACGGTGCATTGATTGATCAATTAGTTCCTTTACTGGATGCAAACGGAAACCCGGTATACGAAACAGACGCTGATGGAAATTTGATCTTAGACGCTGACGGTAATCCTATTCCAGTTATGGTTACTGTACCGTTAGGAGCGCCAATGAATGTAGCCTCAGCCTTAGCAAATCAAAGATTTTTCTCAATCTTTGATGCTGGAGGCTCTCATAATGGTTGGTTAACACCTGCTGAATTGAAAATAATTGCGGAATGGCTGGATATTGGTGGTCAATACTACAATAATCCCTTTGACGTACCACAGTAATCTGTTATTCAATAGAGCCATCTTATTCAGGGAATAAAAAACATTGAGCGAGATTTTAAGTGCTGCGAGATTGATCTTGATGGGATTGTTTGTCGCAGCGATAGTAAAAACGCCTAAAGCAAATGCTGAAGACGAATATCAAATTGTTGAAGTAGCAGAAGCTTTTATCGAATTTCATACCGGACCTGGGCGTGGTTACCCTGTGTTTCACGTAGTTGAAAAGGGCGAAAAGGTTTCGTTAATAAAAAAGAAGACCGAGTGGTATAAAGTTAAATCGCCGCGCGGAAAACTGGGGTGGGTCCACGAAGATCAATTGCAAAAAACTTTGAACCCCGATGGATCTAATTTCGAAATACAGAAACCTGATCAAGCAGGGTTTATTGCAAGAAATTTTGAAGCCGGGGTATTGGCGGGTGACTTTGGTGGAGCGGACGTTACAACTTTGTATGGTGGATGGAGTTGGACTGAGAATATTGCCGCTGAACTATCAATATCTCAGGCCCTGGGAAATGTATCTGATATTACGTTTGCAAATGTAAGTTTAATGCACCAACCTTTTCCCGAATGGCGAGTATCGCCTTATGCGAAAATAGGTGCAGGTAAAATTAAGATAAAACCAAATGCGACGATCATATTGCCAGAAGATCGCGAAGACGAAATGCTCCATGCTGGAGTTGGTGTTCGAATATATGTGTCGCGACAATTCTTTGTGAGAGCAGAATATAACTCGCATACCATTTTAACTAGTAGAAACGATAACGACGAAATTGAAGAATGGAAAATAGGATTCAGCGTATATTTTTAACGTCTCTTGCGGCGTTATTTTTATCTCCGATTGCACTTCAGGTTAATGCTGCTGAGAGCGAGCCAGAAGAAGAGGGGAGTATTTCAAACATTAAGATATTTGATCCCGAGGTTGAACGCCGCGAAATCGATCGTGATGCTATCGATACCGAAAACTGGGAAGTTGGTCTTCATTATGGCGTAATAAGTATTGAAGATTTTGGCTCGACAGATATTAAAAGTTTGCAGGTTTCTTACCATGTTACTGAGGACTTTTTTGTGTCATTTAACTACGGAGTCGCTACAGCAGGATTGAGTAGTTTTGAAAGGCTAAGCGGGAATATTGTATTACTCACTGATGAACAGCGGGAATATACGCACTACAACATTGCTTTGGGATTTAACGTTTTACCTGGAGAGGGCTTTTTAGGAAAGGATTTAGCTTTTACCAGTTCATTTTATTTTTTAACTGGCCTTGGAAGCACTGAGTTTGCGGGAGATAACCGCTCAACTGTTACGCTCGGAGCAGGGTATCAAGTGTTATTTAATGATTGGCTTTCTGTGCATTTTGGCTTGAAAGATAATTTTTATGATATTGAACTCCTCGGTAGCGCTAAAACAGCAGTAGATCTGGAAATCTCAACCGGTTTCACAATATTTTTCTAGCATCAGGCTATAATTTAATGAATTATTTTTGAGATAAGGAAGAGAGATGAAAGCAAATAGTAAGTGGTTGAAGGCAGTTTTAACTTCCGCAATGTTATTAGTTGGTGCAAATGCGATGGCGTCTAAAAAAGTTGCAGCACCCGACTTTACGTTAAAAAGCCGTAGTGGCGAAAACGTACGTTTATCTGATTTTCGTGGTCAGGTAGTTTTGCTTAATTTCTGGGCTTCCTGGTGTGGACCTTGTCGTCAGGAAATGCCTATTTTAGATGACATACACAAAAAGTATGAAGCTTTAGGGTTTACCGTTTTAGGGGTTAATGTTGATTTGAAATCAGAAAAAGCGATCAATTACCTCAAAGATACGCCGGTAGACTTCCCTGTTTTATACGATCCGAAAAGTAAAGTGAGTGAATTGTACAGCGTTTCTGCTATGCCTAGCACTGCGATTATTGATCGTGACGGGAATGTGCGTTATATCCATCCAGGTTATAAGGCAGGCGACGAAAAGAAATACAAAGCAAAAATTAAAGAATTAATGCGAGAGTAATAGTGAATTTTCCATTTAAGAAATTTTTTCGAGTAGCTCTGGTGGCCGGTGGGTTTATTTTAACTGGTTGTTCTTCTTTAGAGCCCTGGGTAAAACCTTACGAGCGCCAAAATCTTGCAGATCCAATTATGGCGTTTAGCCGAGCTCCAGCGTCTGATAATTATTTACACCATGTCCATCAGGCTAGAGAAGGAGCACGCGGTGCGGAAGGAAGTGCCGGAGGTGGTTGTGGCTGTAATTAGTCCCTCCAAGCATGAGAATAATTGGGACACAAAATTTCAGGGAAATGTAACAGGCTGGTTTGCTACTTTAATTCTCTTTTGGGTATCTGGGTTTGTCAATGCTGCCGTTCTTCCTGAAGATAGGACTGACGCGCTGTATCATTCCTTTGAGGGTGGTGGAGTAAAAATTCAGGGACCATCAATTTTAGTCCGCAAGTCGATTAAGGACACCGTATCCGTATCGGCGAACTACTACATAGATAATGTAAGTAGTGCTTCGATTGACGTTGTAACGACAGCCAGTGCATATACCGAAAGACGTGTCGAAAAAAGTGTCGGTATTGATTATCTTCGCGATAAAACCATCATGAGTTTGAGCTACGCCCAAAGTGACGAAAACGACTTCGCTGCTCGGTCTGCTCACTTTAATGTTTCGCAAGACTTTTTTGGTGATCTAACTACTCTCAGTCTTGGTTACTCTCAAGGTTGGGATACGGTAGGTAAGAGGGGAGAGCCGGACTTTGCTGAAGAAACCAACCGCCGGCATTTAAGGCTAGGCCTTTCACAAATACTCACGAAAGACTCAATCCTTGGGGCTTCATTTGAAACTATCACTGACGAAGGATTTTTGAACAATCCGTACCGCTCAGTTAGATATAGGGATCCGGGCGGACAGAACGGATATAGCTTTCAGCCGGAATTTTATCCAAGTACGCGCACTAGTGATGCTTTTGCTGTGCGCGGAATGTACTATCTCCCTTATAGAGCTTCTGTAAAGTTAGAGCTAAAAACATTTACTGATACCTGGGGAATTGAAGCCGATACAGCTGAAATAGCTTATGTTCATCCCTATGGAGATGAGTGGATATTTGATGCGAAAATACGTAGTTATAGTCAGAACAATGCAGACTTCTACAGTGATTTGTTTGATCGAATCGATCAACAAAACTTTCGGGCTCGAGATAAAGAAATGAGCACTTTTACCTCGCAGACTATCGGTTTAGGGGTGAGTTATGAAAAAGAGCTTCCAGACTGGGAAACTTTAAACAAATTTGTTGTTCATTTAAGTGTTGATCATATCCGGTTCGATTTTGATAACTTTAGGGACCTGACGGTTGATGCTCCTGCCGGCACTGAGCCTTTGTATTCCTTCAGCGCTAACGTAATCAGATTTTATGTGTCAATTTTTTACTAATAATTAAGATGTTTCGATGTAAAAAAAGCGGCTACTGCCGCTTTTTTTATGGGGTCGTTTTTTAATTAAACTTAATGTTGGGTATCTCCCAGTCCGTCTCCGAATCATTGTAATCAAGAGGCATAGTGCTAAGATCACTTTGGTTGGAAACTATCTCGATAAATTCGTTGTAGGCGTAACGGCATTCTGTGCGGCTATTAAACGGGCCATAATCAACACCTTCGCGTGTTTTGAAGAACCAGTGGCCTGAGTTTTGGAAAAAGCGTCCAGAACGAATGAATTGACGAGTGGTTGTTTCGCCGTTTCGACAGGTATATAAAGATAAGTTTTCGGCCATTCAGTCCTCCATGAGCTCAGTCTGGCAGTTATCCACGATTGGCATTAAACTATGCCTAGCAATAATTATGTGAACTATATCTCAAAATTAAAAGATAACACTAAAATAGTTCAAGTGGAATAATTTGGGCAAGAAAAATCGACCTTTTAGACTAAATTAATCCAAAAGTAGCATGGGTTAAGGCTTGTTGGTCCTTGATTTTAATAAATTATTTATTCTGTGACGGTTTCTGAAATAAAAAGTTCGGGCCAAACTCTCACGCTTTTTATCATATTCGACTTTACTTGAAGAATTTCCATAGGGTAGCCTCCTAGCCTGAATCCGGTGCCCGCTTTAGGTATAGACTCAATATACTCCAGAATTAAGCCATTTAAGGTCTTTGGTCCATCGGTCGGCAATTCCCAACTTAAAGAGCGGTTAATTTCTCTAATAGTCGCGCTACCATCGATTATTATGCTGCCATCTTCTTCTTTAGATATATCTTTACTGGTATCTGCGATATCTGTAGTAAATTCGCCAACAATCTCTTCGAGAATATCTTCTAGTGTCGCCAGCCCTTGGATATCCCCGTATTCGTCTACAACTAAACCAATTCTTAACTTTTTTCTTTGGAAATTTAACAGCTGAGTATTTAGTGGGGTTCCTTCGGGAATAAAATAAACCGGTGTTACGGCTTGTTTAATCGCCTCTTTTGTTAGGTCCTCTTCGTTGTAGGCTAGTAATTTGATCATCTGTCTTGCATGCAAAAAGCCTTCAATATTGTCTATTTCGTCCGAATAAACTGGTAACCGCGTATGTACTGTATTCTTCATTTGGGCGATGATTTCGTCGAGAGGCTCATCAAGGTCGATTCCAGAAATCTCATTTCTTGGGATCATTATGTCTTCGACGGTAACTTTTTCCAGATCGAGTACGCTTAAAAGCATGTTTTGGTGCCTTTTGGGGATTAGAGCACCTGCTTCGTTTACTACAGTTTTTAGTTCATCAGAGCTCAAGTGTTCATTACCGCCATCCTCAACCCTTATGCCAAAAAGCCTAAGCAAGCCGTTGGTAATAGCGTTTAAACCGATGACTAAGAAGAAACAGACTTTGTATAAAGGGGTAAGGACGTAGACTGCCGGAAATGCTATTTTCTCAGGGTGCAGAGCCGCTAGGGTTTTAGGAGTGACTTCGGCGAAGACCAATATGATAAAAGTAAGGCCTGCGGTAGCAATCCATATTCCATTTTGACCCCAAAGGCGCACACAAATTATAGTAGCAATAGACGCTGCTAAAATATTGACGAAGTTATTACCTATTAAGATAAGCCCAATTAATCTATCAGGCCTATCAAGCAGCTTTTGTGTCAACATTGCTGCTCGGTGTTTGGATTTGGCTTTATGCTTTAGTCTATAGCGGTTGAGCGACATCATGCCCGTTTCAGAGCTAGAGAAAAAACCAGAGAGAATGATGCAAGCTAATAGAATTAACGACAGTGTCGTCGTAGATATGTCGTCCAATGAAGTGGATCTCTGAATTTAAGTGAGTTCTACAGGGGTGAACCAATAAGCTTCGATTTTAGTTAACTATATACTCAATTACTAGCTTACTGCCAAAATATCCCAATAAAAGTAAAAATACGCCAAGCAGGCTCCATTTAGCAGCGAAAACACCGCGCCATCCACGAATATAGCGACCGAACATTAAGCTGGCAAGTATAATCCAGGAAGCAATTGTAAGCACAATTTTATGAATTGCTTGAGCCGATTTTAACTCGTTAGGTAGCCACAATACTAAAAATAAGGATACGGACATTAAGATGAAACCAACTGTAAGCAGTTGAATCAAGTACCTTTCCATACCTTGTAACGGTCCTAACCAACTATGGATAGCTGCAGGGTGGTGTTTTAATCCACGGTCTAAATAGAGGACCAGAGCTGACTGCAATGCTGATAGGAGCAAAATACTCATAGCTGCTATGCCGGTAAAAATATGTAGCAGATTTAAAGGTTTGCCACTTAGTGTAATTACCGAAGAGCCGGATAAAAATGCAGCTTCAATAATGCTGATTATTGCGATAGGTAAGGTTACTAAAAGTAGAGAATGAGCTTTATGCCTGAATAGGTTCCAACCAACCAAACACATTGCCAACCAAGTGGTCATACTGAAAATGTTAAATAGCCCCAGGTTTTGGCCTTCGCCACCATCAATTAGCTTGTAGCATAGATATCCATGGGTGATAAGCGCAATTAACAGTACCCAACCTGTATGTGAGCTGAGAGTTTTTCCTTGTGATAAAAGCTGCCAGGAGTAACTAAATATTCCCAGATAAAGAAGGATGCTAATGACTTCTAGAGATGTAACTAACAACTTAAAAAACCTTTAATTAAGGACCTGTTTATCTTTTGTCAGCAGCCATTCTTGTGACTAAAATGACATAAGTCTAGGTGCAACGATTGCGGCTAGATATACCACATAAATCAGGAGTACCAAAAGTAGGCGCACTTAGGCGACAATGAGAGATGTCATTTTAGCCTCAATCGCAGGGCCAAAGCTGACAAAAAAGCAGGCCCTAACCTGAGCTTATTATGATCAAGGCTCGCTTACGTGTAAACTGTTTATCTTGCTTAAATCTGTAAATGAGTATGACCTAACTCAAAAAGTGAGTGACTTTCTTTTTTTAAGTGGATTTCGGCTTCGATGTTGAGCTCCCTTTTAAACTCGCTATAATAGCTGCCATAGAGAAAGGCCGATTAAAACCGCCAAATTAGGATTTTTGAATGTTTGATAATTTAAGTGACCGCTTAAACCGGGTATTAAAGAAGGTAAGTGGTAAGGGTCGAATTACTGAGGACAATATTAAAACAACGCTACGAGAAGTGCGTATGGCTTTGCTTGAAGCTGACGTAGCGCTTCCTGTAGTTAAAGACTTTGTCACCAAGATCAAATATCGTGCTCTAGGTAAAGAAGTTAAGTCTAGCCTCAGTCCTGGCCAAGCATTTATCAAGATAGTTAATGATGAAATGATCAAGGCGATGGGGCAAGCGAATGAGTCTCTTGAGTTAAAAGCCAAGCCCCCAGCCGTGGTTTTAATGGCCGGTCTGCAAGGAGCTGGTAAAACAACTTCTACGGCGAAACTCGCACGTTACTTAATCGAGCGCGAAAAGAAGTCGGTTATGGTGGTTAGTGCTGACGTATACCGCCCTGCGGCAATTGCCCAGTTAGAAAAAGTCGCCGGAGAAGTCGGAGCTCAGTTTTTCCCAAGTAATGAAAGCCAAAAACCTGTTGATATAGCTAAAGCAGCAATTGCTGAAGCAAAAAAAGCTTTTGCAGATGTTTTGATTCTTGATACAGCTGGCCGCTTAGCTGTTGACGAAGAAATGATGGACGAAATCAAAGTGCTCCACAAGGCTGTAAATCCAGCTGAGACTTTGTTTGTTGTTGACAGTATGACTGGTCAGGACGCGGCCAATACCGCGAAAGCATTTGATGAAGCATTACCGCTTACAGGGGTGGTGTTAACCAAGGCTGACGGTGATGCGCGCGGCGGTGCAGCTCTGTCTATTCGACATATCACAGGTAAACCAATTAAATTCATCGGGGTAGGGGAAAAGCTGGATGCATTAGAGCCGTTCCACCCAGAAAGAATTGCTTCTCGAATTCTTGGTATGGGGGATATGCTCTCTCTTATTGAGGAAGTCGAGCGTAAAGTTGATAAAGAAAAAGCGCAAAAGTTAGCTAAAAAGGTTATTAAAGGCCAAGGCTTCGATTTGGAAGACTTCCGCGAGCAACTTGTGCAAATGAAAAGTATGGGCGGCTTAACTGGTTTGATGGATAAAATGCCGGGAATGGGAAATATTCCGCAAGCCGCCAAAGACCAAATGAATGATAAAGTGACCGTGCAGATGGAAGCGATCATCAACTCAATGACCCAAAAAGAAAGGGCATTTCCCGATATTATTAAAGGGTCTCGCAAAAAACGCATCGCTAACGGGTCTGGGACCGACGTACAAGCTGTAAATCGCCTCCTAAAACAGTTCAAGCAAATGCAAAAAATGATGAAAAAAATGAAGGGCAAAGGCGGAATGATGAAAATGATGCGTGGTATGTCTGGCATGATGCCTGGTGGCGGTATGCCACCATTCGGTCGATAAAAATAACTAATATATACACCCTTAAGCATAAAAAAACGCTTAAGGGTCATTATTCTTCAATAATCACCAATTTTAAGCCCAAAAAGGGTTCCCAAATGAGACGTTTAAGGATAAAATGCGCGTCCTTTGAGAACCGGGGTCTATTAAAAGCCTTTTAAACTGCTTTCTCCCCGGAAAAATGTTAAGAATTTAGAGGATTTATAACGCATGGTAACCATACGTTTAGCTCGCGGTGGCTCTAAAAAGCGCCCTTTTTACCACATGGTTGTTACTGACAAGCGTAGTGCTCGTGACGGTCGATTTATCGAGCGTGTTGGTTTCTTCAACCCAGTTGCAACAGGTCAAGAAGAGCGTATCCGTGTTGACCAGGCTCGTGTTGATCACTGGGTTGGTGAAGGTGCTCAATTAAGCGATCGCGTTAAAAAGTTAATTAAAGACAGCCAAGCAGCTTAATAATTAGCGACTTAGAGCGATGAGTGAATCTCCAGTTATTATTGGTGAAATAACTGGGGTTTTTGGCGTAAAAGGCTGGGTAAAAGTATTTTCGCATACTGAACCGAGGCTCAACATCGTCAAATATAACCCCTGGTTGCTTAAGCAGGGGAAAGAGTGGAAGTCGGTTAAACTACTTAATGGGCGCTCTCAGGGTAAAACCATCGTGGCGCAACTCGATGGAGTAGATGACCGAGAGAAAGCCAACTCAATGATAGGTACCAAAATCGCCATTGAGCCATCTCAGTTAAAGACGCTGGGGGAAAATGACTTTTATTGGCGAGATCTTGAAGGATTAGAGGTGATTAACCTTCAAGGCGATAACATCGGCAAGGTTTCGCATTTAATAGAAACTGGTGCTAACGACGTATTGGTCGTCAAGCTTCCCAAAGTTGCCGGGGAAAAGAGTAAGGAGATGATGATTCCTTACATTCCCAAACAGGTTATTAAAAAAGTCGATCTGGACACTAATCAGATCGAGGTAGATTGGGATGACGAATATCTCTAATGTAGAGAGTATACAACCCGATATCAGGTTTACAGCGATTACGCTCTTTCCTGAAATGTTTGATGCTGTGACTGAGCAAGGCGTTATCAGTCGGGCGATTAAACAAGGCATTTTGTCAGTAGATAAAGTGAATCCTAGAGATTTTACTTCTGACAAGCACCGTACAGTTGATGATCGGCCATACGGTGGTGGACCTGGAATGTTGATGAAAGTTGAGCCTTTAGAAAAGGCTATTGAGCAGAGTCAGCGAGTTCAGCCAGGCAAAGTTATTTATTTGTCACCCCAAGGGCGGAGATTTGACCAACAATTGGTCAATGAGCTCAGTCAGGAATCGCATTTGATTCTGGTGGCAGGTCGATATGAAGGTATTGACGAAAGGCTTCTGCAAGAGCACGTCGATTTAGAAATTTCCCTGGGAGATTTCATATTAAGCGGCGGTGAATTGGCAGCGATGGCCTTGATTGATTCAGTAGGAAGAACGGTTCCAGGCGTACTGGGACATGCTGATTCAGTGGAACAAGACTCCTTTAGTGATGGATTATTGGATCATCCGCACTATACTCGTCCTGAAGTTTATGCAGGAGAGCAAGTGCCAGAAGTATTATTAAGTGGTAACCACCAAAGAATTGAAGAGTGGCGACTACAGCAACGACTAGGACGCACTTGGTTAAGACGCCCGGAGTTGTTGCAACAGAAAGAATTAACCCGAAAAGAGCAAAAGTTGCTCGAGGCGTTTCAGAAGGATTATCGAGTTAATAATGATGACTCTGAAACAAACTAGAATTTAATTTGAATTTTATATTTTGAGACCCAGGAGTGAACAATGAGTAAGATAATTGATCAGCTGGAACAGGAACAAATGAGTAAAGAGATCCCTGAATTTGCACCAGGTGATACTGTCGTTGTTCAGGTGAAGGTTAAAGAAGGTGATCGTGAGCGTCTTCAGGCTTTTGAAGGTGTTGTAATCGCAGTTAAAAACCGTGGTTTAAACTCTGCTTTCACAGTAAGAAAAATTTCTTACGGTGAAGGTGTTGAGCGTGTTTTCCAAACATATAGTCCATTGGTTGACAGCATCACTGTTAAGCGTCGCGGTGACGTTCGTCAAGCTAAGCTTTACTACCTACGCGAGCGTAGTGGTAAATCTGCTCGTATCAAAGAGAAGCTTGACCATAAAAAGTAAATTATTACTTATGAAAAAAGGCGCTTTAAGCGCCTTTTTTTATGCCTGTTTTTGGTGAGCATTGGTCAAGCGACTTTATTTGAATCTGTTCTAAATTTTATAGCAAAGCTACATGTTGACTCATTTTGAGTTAGATTCCTTTCATCCAATTCCTTAACTTTAGTCCTGTTCTCTTTCGATACCATAAATCCATTTCGAGATTCGATTAAATAGCCGAAAGTTGCGAACATAGTCAAAAATAATGCCGGAAACACAACAAAAATTCTGAATGCCGTTATTTCGGCGAAAATAGTCAAGTATAGAGATACCAGGAAACAGGCTGCAAACAAAACTAATAAAGATATAAAGTGAGGGAGCTTCATCGACTTTCTCCTTGAAAATCATTGATACTGTTCATTTTACGGGTAGAATCAGCTTGACTAAAGTGGCAATAATGACTTTAATAGGGTTTATAGTGACATTTTCGGTTTTTATACTCGACAATGAATTAAGAAGTGAATTAAGAAGTGAATTAAGAAGTGAATTAAGAAGTGAATTAAGAAGTGAATTAAGAAGTGAATTAAGAAGTGAATTAAGACTGATAAATACTGCGATGTAGAATTGAGATGTAGATGATAAAAGTTCCTAAG
>JAPHTP010000030.1 GCA_026196875.1 Kangiellaceae bacterium | reverse complement strand
ATTATGCTAAAAATTCGACGACTTTTTCTCGCTCCTATTCACAGACAGTCACATTATCAGGAATCGATTCAGCATAAAAAGGCATCAACTGTTTATTTTTACAGCTGCCGAAACTTGAAAATAAACCACCGGACTTAAACGCCCATTTGACCCCATCCGGCGCCGCAAGTTGCAATGAAGGTTCATTTAATTGGCTAAATAAGTCTCTCCATACTTGCAATGCGCCGCTCGCTCCGGTCAACTGGGTGGGCTTATTGTCATCTCTTCCAAGCCATACAACTGCAATTCGACTATCACCAAAGCCGGTAAACCAACTATCTCTCAAGTCGTTTGTAGTACCAGTTTTTCCGGCGTAGGTTTTGTTACTAAAAACTGAGTTCAATTGTTTGGCAGTACCTCTCTTTACCACCTCTGTGAGTAAATACTTTGTCAGGAATGTGCTTTCCGGTTCTAACCTGGACTCCGCACTTCTAGGGTAGCGTTGTAATAAATCACCTGATTGATCTTGAACAGCGATTAGTCCTTGAGATTCCACCCCAACTCCACCGTTAGCCAGAGTCTGATACAGTCTCAATACCTCTAGTGGCGACATTTCTTTAGCTCCAAGTGCTATTGAAGGAAATGCCGGCAGCTCCCTTTTAAAACCTGCTTCTTTGATTGTTTGGGCAACATTTTCAACCCCAACAGATAGCGCTAACCTCGCAGTTGCTAAATTGAAAGAATTTACCAAGCCATCGCTTAAAGTTACTTCGCCATGTTCTTCTTCATCATAATTTTTAGGTTGCCAAATACTGCCGTCGGATCCTTCTAATGAAAAACCTGTATCTTCAACAAGCGTCAACATATTATATTGCTGAGCTTCTTCTAGTGCGGTTAAATAAACGAAAGGTTTAATTACTGAGCCCGTTTGTCGGTAGGCATCTATTGCGCGATTAAACCCAATATAGTTTGGTTGACGGTCTCCTACCATAGCGAGAATATCGCCGCTTTTTATGTCGCTGACAATAACGGCGCCTTGTAACCCTTTTTGACTTTCTTCACGATTCGCCTCAATTTTTCTCAAACGAACGGCTAAAGCTTTTTCGGCTTTTCGCTGGACTAAAGGATCTAAGCTGGTAAAAAGTTTCAGCCCTTCGTCACGCAGCTGCGCCAGTGAATACTGGGTTGCTAGCTCTCTTTTAATGAACCCCATAAATGCGGGCACTTTGCTGGTCTTTCTTTTCGCTTTCGCGACTACTTGTAAACTTCGCCCAACTGCATCACTATAATCTTCATCAGCGATCAGCCCTTCATTTAACATTTGCTTTAGCACCAAATCTCGTCGCTGTTTTGCTTTGTTCGGATTACGTCTGGGATTATATAATGACGGCCCCTTTACCATACCAACCAGTAAGGCCACCTGGCTCAAATTGATTTTTTCAAGTGGCTTATCAAAATAAAATTGGCTTGCCCTGGCAAATCCATGAATTGCCGACTGATGACTTTGCCCCAGGTACACTTCATTAATGTATGATTCTAAAATGCGGTCCTTGTCATAGTGGTATTCTGTTAAAACAGCCATGATGGCTTCTCTTAGTTTTCTCCACAAACTTCTTTCATTCGTTAGAAAGTGGTTTTTCATCAACTGCTGAGTTAATGTACTACCACCTTGGCGCACTTCACCTTGCGAAAAATTGTGCCAAGCAGCTCTGGCGATCCCTTTTAAAGATATTCCCCAATGATTATAAAAATTTCGATCTTCTGTATTAAGTAATGCGGGGACAAAATAGCTAGGTAGATCTTTAAGCGTGACCAGCAGTCGGTCTTCTTTATTGCCAGCCTGGATGTTTCCGAGCGATACGGGATCAAGGCGTAAAAAATTGACACTTTTACCTGTTTCAAAATCTTTTAACTCAGCAACCCTATTATTCTCAATAGTCACTTCCAGGACTTGAGATGGCTGTGCTCCGTCCCAAAATTTAAAGTGGCGGGTAAATATTACAATTGTGTTTTGGTAACGTTCGAATTCACCTTGCGAAGTCGCTTTTATTTTTTGCCGGTAGCCTAGCAGCTCTAGCTCACTCAAAAGGTCATTTAAACTGAGCGTTCGACCTAAAGAAAAAGACAGAGGGCGCGCGTAGACTTTTGCGGGAATGCTCCAGGCGTTTTCTTTGAATTCGTCTCTAACAAGTGAGTCTAGATAAATTGTTAGAAATGTTAAAAAGGCAAATCCTATTAAGAATAAGCGAAAGAATATTTTTTTGGCTTTTTGCCAAAAAATAGTCAAGGTCATAAATTATCCAGAGTGAGGGATTTTCACTAAATATGATCTAAATTCTACAAGAATATGTTGCTGAGTAATATCCCTTAAAACCATTTCAGGCGCTATGACTTGGTTC
Source organism: Kangiellaceae bacterium (assembly GCA_026196875.1). Taxonomy (GTDB): domain Bacteria; phylum Pseudomonadota; class Gammaproteobacteria; order Enterobacterales; family Kangiellaceae; genus Aliikangiella. The sequence continues at coordinate 33,119 of JAPHTP010000030.1, read as the reverse complement.
ACTTTATAGAAACTGCTATTAAGAATAATAAAGCTCTTGTCTTTTTCATCAGCTATGACATACGAACCAAGAGTCAATTCTGGAAAATCTTGTTGAATGCTAGAAGGTAATTCTTCTAAAAGAAATGTTGCTCGTTGGTTATTTGCTAAATTAGTGATGTTTTCAGCGCTAACAGAAACAGTGCCTGAAGGTTTATCCTTCCGCGTCTGACTTTGATGCTGCGGCTGGCTATGTAATTTGGCTTCCCTTTTTTTCGGTTGATAAACTTCCCTTTTATCGATTGCACCGGGAACAACTTCAGTTTCCTGCGACGTCAAGTTATTCGGACGAACACTCTCTTTTTCAACTTCAGTCTTTTGAGCGGCTCCATTTTCGGTTGACGCGATCTCCTTTGTTAAAGGTTTATTTTCTGGAGTAGCTTGTTTTTGTTGCCGGATATTGCTCTCAGTTATATTGTCACTGACAATCTGTTCACTAGTTGACCAATTAAAAATAAAATAAATCCAACTCACCGTCAGTAATATAACACTGGCAATTGAGACAAGGCGCCACATTTTTAACTTCCGAAGTAGCCACTCATCATCCAGCATTTCATCATCAAAATGCGTCGAATGGAGCCCCGGCACATCATCTTTTTTGTCTGGTGATGCGGTTTCTTCTTTTTGGCTAAGAGACTCAAGTAAAATTGACATAAACTTTCTTATTAAACTCTAATACTTTTGAATAGTTAATTGAATTGGGTAAGTAGTGGAATGCCAACAATTGTTTCTGCATTCATTTTTAAAATGGTTTGCATTCCAGCAATCCCATCAGCTTCTATGTCCCTTTGACTTTGAAAGTCCATTAACGCGCTTTTTAAGCTCTGGTCAAATACATCTTGAGGGTTGTTTTCATTTTGATTAAGCCAATTCAAACTTTGAGATAGCCAATACACTGCATCGCCGCTATCACCGAATTTTATATCTCCTTGATAACCTTCAGGCGCTTGCCACAACAAAATATATTGGCCAGTCCATATGGTCGAAAGTTCGCCCAAACCAAAGTCTCGAACTTTATCTCCAATCATGATTGAAGCTTTAGTTCCTTGCAGAGATTTTAACATTCCCCAAAACTCTCCTTGCAGTCCGGCAGAAAATTTCAATACTACCGGACGATTGAACTCTCGAAGTTGCTGCCAATTGCCGCGGCTTGAATTACAATTCAAGCCGTAGTTAGCCGCAAATGAGCAAGGCTCTCCCTGGGTTAAAGGGGAATACTCAAGTTGCCATAACTTAAATAAATTTTTGAATGCAATTTTCCCGTTATGATCCCATGGTTGATTGCCCACCAATCTTTCAACTAATGATTGACCTTGAGATACTTCATCTTGTAATTCAACTGCTTGTTGAGAATCTTGAGAGATTGGTTCACCAATCACATTTGAACTTTGAATTGGCGCCTGACTCGCTGTAGAACTAGGAACATTTTTACCACCTAACCAGTATGCGCTCGCCAGTAACACCAGCGCGCTAAAAACAATCGCAGCTGGCTTGAACCAGTTTGGAGCAATTATTTCTGCCGTATCTTGCGAAGAAAAGTCCCCCATGATTTCTTTGACCGCTTCAGCCATTATTGACTTTTCGACATGTTTCTTATGTCGTGAAGCCGCTCCAGCTAAAGCGCGATCACAGATTGTATTGATAAGACGAGGGATCCCTTGCGTTTTTTTATGCAAGTATTCTATTGATTGTCTTGAAAAGAGCGGCTTGCGAGTGCCAGCGATGCGGGTTCGATGAAGAATATAAGCAATTGTTTCTTTTAAATTGAGCGGTCTCAGGTGATAACGAGCAGTAATTCGCTGCGCCAGCTGTCGAAGTTCTCGTTGTGCCAATTTTTCTTGTAACTCAGGCTGGCCGACCAAAATAATTTGTAGCAATTTCTTTTGATGAGTTTCCAGATTAGTTAACAAACGTATTTGCTCTAGGACCTCTGTCTCCAAGTTTTGGGCTTCGTCGATCATGACCACAACGGTTAGGTTCTGTTTATAAGATTCAACCAAATGCTCGGTAAGTTTGTCGGTCAGTATTTTTAAACTTTGGCAGTTTTCTGGATACATAACCCCGAGCTCATCACATATAGTCGCTAACAGTTCAAGACTGTTAAGTTTTGGGTTAAGCACGAAGGCCAATCGCGTATTCTCTGGAAGTTGCTGCAATAAACAGCGGCAAATAGTCGTTTTTCCGGTGCCCACTTCTCCAGTTAATAGAACAAATCCACCACCCTCTTTTACACCATAAATTAAATGCGACAGTGCTTCCCGGTAACGATTACTCATAAAAAGAAATCGTGGATCCGGCGAAATTGAGAAAGGTCTCTCTTTTAACGAAAAGTGTTCAAGATACATACATTACAAATTTATCAATTAGTACAACTGTAAAAATCTAGTCTAATTCTACAAATAACCTAGAATCATCTTTATTTGCTCGAATATTAATCGATATCGAGCGTTAATTCACTAGGAATTAATCCACACATACCAGTATTAAGCGTAGCAATTGTATGATTTGGGTTAATTTCGAAGATAGGTTAGGATGGCAAAGCTGCACAAAGACTTAACTGTTTTGCTAATATAGCAATGAGCCGCCTTCATTCTGCACGATCCGCAAAGGGGATACAAGATGAACGACAACTATAGTCCAACCCACAAAGAAAAGTCGATGGCGATGTTTTGCCATTTTGCGGCTTTTGCCGGCTTTGTTTTTCCATTACTGGGAAGCGTCTTAGGACCTCTGATTATATGGCAAATGAAGAGACATGAATCTGAATATGTCGATTATCATGGTAAGGAAGCGCTCAACTTTCAGTTAACTATGCTGATCGCATTTTTTATCGCATTTGTACTCGTTTTTGTCGTTGTTGGCATTCCTCTATTATTTGGACTAGCCATTTTCGAAATCATCGTAATAATAATTGCGGGTATTAAGGCCAACGACGGTGTATTCTATCGCTATCCATTTAGTATTCGTTTTATTCAATAGGTCTGTAGCGGCTATTTATGCAGATATTCCTCGTGGGCGGCGCAGTACGCGACAAATTACTCGATTACCCAGTTGTAGAATATGATTGGGTTGTAGTGGGTGCTTCTCCCCAAGAAATGCTCGAAAAAGGCTTTAAGCAAGTCGGTAAGGATTTTCCTGTTTTTCTCCATCCGGAAACTCAAGACGAATATGCACTTGCTCGAACTGAACGCAAGTCGGGCAAAGGCTATTACGGATTTGAAGTTTATGCCGACTCGGACGTTACCTTAGAACAAGATCTACAGCGCCGAGATTTGACTATTAATGCGATTGCCATGTCACAGGATGGCCAGATTTTCGATCCTTACTGTGGTCACAAAGACATAAAAAACAAAATACTCCGCCATGTTTCACCCGCTTTCGAAGAAGATCCCTTGAGGGTACTCAGAGTAGCGCGATTCGCCGCACGCTATCACCATCTCGGTTTTACCATTGCAGAAGAGACAATGCGCCTGATGCGCAAGATTTGTGAGTCAGGCGAATTAACGTCTCTCGCAGCTGAGAGAATTTGGAAGGAGACATCCAGAGCTCTCGGAGAAAGATCCCCGCAAGTTTTTTTTGAAACCTTAAGAGGATGCGGTGGATTGAGTGATTGGTTTCCGGAAATAGGGGCCCTTTGGGGGATCCCAAACCCGGAAAAATGGCACCCGGAAATTGATACAGGTGTTCATACTATGATGGTTTTAGAACAAGCTGCACTCATCACCGATGACACAGTGACTCGTTACGCCGCTTTATGCCATGACCTGGGCAAAGGAGAAACCCCGAAAGAACATCATCCAAGTCATAAAGGTCACGAAAAGTTAGGCGTTCCATTGGTTCAAACGATGAGTCGCAGGCTTAAAACGCCAACTGAGTATGAAAAGCTAGCTAAAATTGCCAGTGAATTCCATCTGCATCTACACCGAATTGAAGAGCTTAAAGCAAGTACTATCGTTAAAGTACTCGAAAGAACAGACGCATTTAGAAATTTAAAAAGGTTTGAGCAGTTTCTTCAAGTTTGCGAAGCTGACTTTAAGGGACGTACCGGCTTTGAGGATAAGGAATATCCGCAAGCCAAATTAATGCGTCAAGCTCTCTCGGCATGCAAAGATATTGATGTTCAAGGGTTGCTAGCTCAAGGCTACCAAGGCAAAAAACTAGGAGAAGAAATTCATCGACAGAGAGTCAGCAAAGTTAAACACCTCGCTGACATTCTTTAGGATCTAACCTATATAATTATCCAGATTAATACTGCGCCTAACGCTAAGCGATAATAAATAAAGGGCTTAAATCCAACCTTATCTAACAAGATTAAGAAGAAGTGAATACAAGTTAAAGCACTCACTGCTGAAACTGCGGCGCCTAACCCTATTAACCCCCAATCAACCGGCTGACCACTAGTAGCCAATTCAACCGATTTCAAACCTCCCGGTAAAATAATTGCAGGAATAGAAAGCAAAAAAGAAAACCTGGCCGCAGCTGTGCGGGTTAATCCCATCATCAATGCAGCGGTCATAGTAATCCCCGAACGAGAAGTCCCCGGAATTAATGCCAGAGCCTGAGCACACCCAATGAACATGATATCTTTCACTTTTAGTTCGTGTTCATCTCGACCCTCTCGAGCCATCGAATCTGCCCACCAAAGAACCAGAGCGAACACAATTGTAGTCGTGGCTATCACGCCTGTTGAACGAAGATATTTATCGACAATTTCGAACTGGCTAAATATGATACCTACAAGACCTACCGGGATGGTCCCCCAAAGTACCGCCCAAGCGAGCCTCCCATCTGGCGTTTTCTCTCCTTTAAAAACCCAGCTAAACCATGCAACTATCATATCCACGACTTCTTTACGGAAATAGATCAAAACAGCTAGTAAAGAACCTACGTGAACGGCAACGTCGAACGCTAATCCCTGTTCCGCCCAGCCTAATAACTGGGACGGCAAAATAAGATGCGCAGAACTTGAAATTGGGAGAAATTCCGTTAACCCCTGAAGAATGGCGAGTAATACCGCTTGAACCCAATCCATGAATTAATTTCCTGTTTATTTTGTAAAGTAATAGATAACCGATAAAACGATAAGTTCAGCAAAAGTGATAACCCAAAAATATAGCCCCGTTAGCAATAACTTCGCTGTGATGCTTTCCGCTTTTGGATTTCGAAATGCTAACCAGGCGCCAATGACCATTGCGTTTGCCATAACGCCAAGAAGATAGGCTAACCATGGAACCGTATCAGCTGCAGCCAAAGCCAGTGGACTATTTAATCCCAGGAACAAAAATAGTGATATGTTTCTTAAACGGTGCATAAATTTTATTTCCAACAGCTTATCGCTATAAGACCAAACTGACTAATCTCTGAATATCAAGCTATAGTCCATTTTTCAAACTCGCTATTGTAATCGAGAAGTAAGGCGACTTAAACCAAATTCGATTTGACCAGGGGTTGCTGTTCTCTCGATTAACTTTAGGATTACAATTTGCCCAGATGATTTTGCAAGCTAAACCCGGGCATACGCACTTTGGTATTTTTGGACAGATGAAGTACTTTAAAGATTTCGCCCATTTGTCCTGGCGCAATTAATTTTTGGACTTGCTGGCTGGTTTGAAATCTCTCGGTTAGCTCTGAAGTTTCCTGGGCTAGGTCGAGAAGTCCGTTTTCCAATAAAAATCCCGCTTGAGTTGTAAACCCCTCAACGACCAAATTATTGCTGACCGCGGCTTTAGCTAACTCTGAAAAGTCAACGTGCGCAGTGATATCCTGGAGCCCTACTAACTGTAAAGGATCACTGTGAGCTATATGCCGGCTAAAACAGCGTAACGTACCGTCACTTCTTTGCGGATGATAATACTCATCTTGTCCATATCCGTAATCAAATAAAAGGACATGCCCTCGGCTTAAAGACTCGGCTAATGCAGCAAGCCAAGGTCCAGCTTGAGGTCTTAGTTCCGTTGTATATCCTCGCTCGAAACTATTTGGCTCTCTTAATTTCTCAGGTAATTCGTTTTCTTCTTGAGCTTGACGAACTTGCCAATAAAAGCTCTGGGTAGGCTCCGCATCGACGCTGACGCCAACTTGCCTCCACCCACCTTGACAGAGCTTGATTCTGTTACAAGGAATAGCGTCGACCACTTCATTGGCAAAAATTATCCCTTCAAAACCGTATGGAAGTTTATCTAGCCAAACAATTTTTTCTAGTAACTCAGGTGTATCTCGGGTGAGGGTTTCCTTTTGTTGACTCTGCAGGCTGGCACTTGGTTCAAGGATGAAATATCGGTTTGGTAATTGATTAAGTTTTTGCAGAGACTTCAATAATCCAGAGGCCATAGCGCCACTCCCAGCGCCTATTTCCAATATATTCTGACAATCATCTTTAAGGTGAATTAACGCTTGCGCAAAACACTGAGTAAATAAAGACCCCAACTCCGGCGAGGTAATAAAATCCCCATGTTCACCAAACTTATGCAGCGAATTTTGATAATACCCTAACCCAGGAGAATATAGCGCTAAGCCCATGAATTCTGAAAATGGCAGCCATCCATCATTATTGTCAATCTCACCGATGATCTTAGAGGCCAGCTCCGCCTTAATTTGCGCTGCTTGTTGTGAAAGCGTTATTTTTTGTTGCTGCATAGGCTAAACTGCCAACCTCAAGATTTTGTTTTCATTGAGATTGTAACCCTTAACAATGCCAAGCTTAAACTCTAATAACCAAAACGCCGATAAATCGAAGGCAAGACCAGTGGCCTTTGTAACCGGTGCTTCCTTAAGATTAGGTAGAGCAATCTCTGAGGAACTACATCGACGCGGATGTTCGCTTGTTTTACATTTCAATCGCTCAGCGGAAGACGCTGAAGCTTTAGCAACAAGATTAAACTCCAAAAGAAAAGACAGCTGTCATTTAATTCGGGCAGATTTATCCAAACAGGAACAAGTGAAAGACTTAGTTGATAAGGTTGTTAAGATTTATGCTCGACTCGACTATTTAATAAATAACGCCTCCATCTTCTATCCAACACCGCTCTTAGAGCTAAACCAGCGAGATATTCTAAGGTTTAATCGCGTTAATTGGTTAGCTGCTGTCAACCTAAGTAATAGTGCTTTTGCGCACCTTGCCAAAACTAACGGCGCAGTAATTAATATGCTCGATATTTATGCAGAAGCAGGTCACTCCGAACATTCAGCTTATGTTGCTTCCAAAGCAGCACTGGCAGAATCAACTCAACAATTAGCGATAGAGTTTGCCCCTCATGTAAGAGTTAACGGGGTATCACCGGGTGCCATTTTGTGGCCGGAAATCACTGGCTCTGATAAAGACTCCGATGCTCAATTACCGAGCGATGCGCTGAAAACACAAATTATTCAAAACACAGCATTAAAACGCCTCGGTGAACCAAATAATATTGCTAAGACAGTTGCTTACCTGGCAATGGACGCCACCTACTCAACCGGTAGCATAATAAAAGTCGATGGTGGCAGAAGACTCTATATTTAATCGGGTAAAAAGCTCTATATCTAGAAACTTGAACCATCAATCCAATCAGTCAATCGGGCGTAAACTCTGCCTATTTTCAAACTGTTTCCACAACTCAGCGTAAGTTAAACGCCCCCCAGGTTCGACAAGATCAGGAGCAAGCTCAGCTAAGGGCCAAAGAACATATGCATTCTCGGTGATTTCTTCTCGCGGTAATAAAATTGGTTTTTTACAAATCAGATTTCCGTATAAAAGAATATCAATATCGATATGTCGCGAGGAAAATTTAGCTCCGCCCCTAACCCTTCCTAATGAATCTTCTAGAGTCTTAAGATACTGGATCAATTCTTCCAGAGATAATTCAGTATCAATACGAGCAACCAGATTGATAAAATTATCCCCTTCAAAACCAACCGCTTCACTTTCAAAACTTCGAGAAAATTTAACCGAGGGAAAATCTTTAGTTAATGCCTGCTTGGTTTTGGCGATATTTTGAATCGGCTCAATATTGCTGCCGAGTCCTAGATATACAATCAATCTTTTTGGCCCCGTTCAATTTTTACGCCCACGCTCTGAGCGACACTAACGGCACCAGGCTTATTTAGAGTGAGAGATAACCACCGAACCGGAAACTGGGTCAAGATAAGATCAGCTACTTTTTCAGCGACGGTTTCAACCAGTTGGTACTCACTTTTTTCAACAAAGTCATATACGGCATGTGAGATGGCTTTGTAGTCTAGAGTATCTTCGAGGGCGTCGGTTTCAGCAGACTTGCCAATATCTGTCCCTAATTCGAGGTCAAAAACCAATTTCTGCTTAATCTCTCTTTCCCAGTCAAAAACACCGATAACGGTGTTCACTTCCAGCTGTCGAACGAAAACAATGTCCATTAATAGTCCAAATTAATTACTTAGTGAATTAAATAAAGCGCATTGATATTTCATCAGTCGCCTCAGCTAAAGCTAAAATATTGTCAAGCAAAGCGTGACGATCCCAGTCTGGTAATCCCAAGTAAATGAGGAACAACGCAGTTTGGCTAAATTTTAGCTACCCCCGAACGGGCCATGCTCATTCTTCATCCAGCTTCGTTACCGGTCGCTTATTTAGAGAGACTAAACGACGTTTCCTCAGCCTCACTTGAGTAAAAAACGAGCATTAGCAGAGGTGATTGGTGAAAAATCCGCACGCTCTAATTCTATTTGGATAGGTGATCATTTACAATCGGGCTTATACTCTGCGCCCACACATAGACCGCCTGATAATCTAATGGACTTGTTATTTATCGCACTTTTAACCTTTGCCTATTTAAGCGGGTCTATTTCATCTGCGGTGTTAGTTTGTCGCTTATTCACCTTACCAGATCCGCGAATAGTGGGTTCCAAAAATCCTGGGGCGACCAATGTACTTAGAATTGGTGGTCGCTCTGCTGCTTTCGCCACACTACTAGGCGACATTCTTAAAACAGCCTTGCCGATTGGGTTAAGCTTCTGGTTAGGTAATTCCCACACTTCACTTTTATGGATTGGTGCAGCGGCATTATTTGGACATTGCTTCCCGGTTTACTTTAAATTTGAGGGCGGTAAAGGGGTGGCAAGTATGATGACCACAGTTATTTTAGTCACGCCTCAGTTTGCCTTATTAGCATTGGGTTGCTGGCTTATTTCGGCGTGGACTTTTAAGCGTTCTTCAGTTGCCTCGTTGATAACGGCATTTGTGCTGCCAGTTTATGCTTCTCAATTTGCCGCAGAACTACTTTTACCAATGGCATCACTATCAGCCATTGTGCTATTACGGCATAGGAAAAATGTCGAAAATATTGTTCGAGGGCAAGAACCGATAATAGGACATTAATCTACGATTGCATTATTTTGTAATAAATCACGGCGATTTTAGACTCAATTAGTCGCTGTTTTATAAATTAAGGACAACCAATGAAAAAAATCTTAGCCTCAATTCTATTTGCAAGTCTTTCGACTTCGGTATTTGCGGAAACCTCGGTATGGAAAGCGACCAAAGGCGAAGCAACTGTATACCTTGGCGGCACAATTCATGTACTAAGACCAAGTGACTACCCATTACCTGAAGAATTCGAAAAGGCCTACCAGAATTCACAGATAGTAACCCTTGAAACAAATATAGCTGAGTTAAGCACCCCGGCAATGGCTCAAAAAATGATGTCTATTCTCAGTTATAGCGATGAGAGAACACTTCAATCAGTTGTCTCAGAGGAAACTTATAAAGCTCTGGAGAAGCAAGCAGAATCAATTGGGCTTTCATTAAACTTTTTCCGAAAAGCCAAACCTGGTTTAATCATGTCGACTATGTTAATGGCTGAGCTGCAAAAATTGGGCGTTAGCCACCAAGGCATTGATGCATTCTTTGAAGGGAAAGCCCGCACCGATGCCAAACAGCTAAAATATTTGGAAACCGCTGACGAGCAACTATCATTTTTAGCGGAGTTAGGCGAAGGCGACGAAGATAGTTTTTATAAGAAAATGCTAAAGGATATCGATCAAACTAAGTCGCTATTCTTTGACATGATTAAAGTATGGCGAAATGGCGACAGCCAGGGATTAGATAAGATTGCTAATCAATCCATGCGCAGAGACTACCCCAAAATGTATCAGTCTCTCCTGGTCGACAGAAACAACAATTGGATGCCTTTGCTGGAAAAGTACTTCAAAACCCCGGAAATCGAATTTGTACTAGTTGGCGCGGCTCACTTAATCGGTGAGCACGGCGTTGTTGAGCAACTCAAGCGAAAAGGCTATAAAGTCGAAAAGTTGTAAATTTTAATTTGGGATGGCTTCGGACAGAGGCCATCTCGGATGTACCGAAACCCCAAGGTTTTGATCGCTAACCTGTTTTACATAATGACAATAACCGGCATAAGCGATCATCGCTCCGTTGTCTGTGCAATACTCATGGCATGGATAGTAAACTTCACCACCTAACTTCTTCATTAATACAGCTAATTGGGCGCGCAGGTTTGTATTTGCACTGACTCCGCCGGCTACCACCAATCTATTGTGGCCAGTCTGCTTCAGCGCTCTTTTACATTTTATCGCTAACGTATCAACCACTGCATCTTGGAAAGCCTCAGCGATATTTGCTAGCTGCTGTTCATCATTTCCCGCTGCGTAAACTCGATTGGCGGAAAAAGTCTTTAAGCCACTGAAACTAAAATCTAATCCCGGTCTGTCAGTCATAGGACGAGGAAAACGAGATTCTGAACCATCGCCTTTTTCCGCAAGTTTAGCTAAAAGCGGGCCACCAGGATAATCCAACCCCATGATTTTTGCAGTTTTATCGAAGGCTTCACCTGCAGCATCATCAATTGATTCTCCTATGATCTCATACTCTCCTAGTGCTTTTACATCAACCAGCATGGTATGACCGCCAGAAACTAATAACGCTAAAAAAGGAAATTCTGGATGTTTTTCCTCAAGCATTGGTGCCAGTAGGTGTCCCTCAAGATGGTGTACGCCAATAGCAGGTTTATCCCATGCCATCGCAATGCTCTTGCCTACTGTTGCTCCAACGAGTAAAGCTCCAATTAGCCCCGGTCCCTGGGTATAAGCAATGGCAGAAATATCATGGGGCTGACAATTCGCGTGCCGCATAGCTCTGTCTATTAATGGAATTATTTTACGAACATGGTCTCGTGAAGCTAACTCAGGAACGACTCCACCATAATCTTGATGCAGCTTAACCTGAGAATAGAGTTCATGGGCGACAATTCCATTCTCAGCATCGTAAACTGCGATACCTGTCTCATCACATGAACTCTCAATACCTAAGATCTTGATTTTACCCACTTTATCCACCTTTTAGGCTAAATTCACTCAAGTCAATTTAGATTCGATTTAAAAGAATCACACCAGCTTTATGACGGGATCATACAGATCATTGAAAAATGTGCCAAAATTATTTGATAGGGCTTTGCATTCAGCGTTAAAAAGCAGTAGAATCTGCGCCCTCATCGTATTTGACGATTTTTTATACTTTAAATTAGATTAACATGCTCAATAATGAGCACAAACCGGGATTACTATTAAATGCCAGCAGTTAAGTTAAAAGAAAACGAGCCATTTGATATTGCTCTTCGTCGCTTTAAGCGCGCTTGCGAAAAAGCGGGCATCTTGTCAGAAGTACGCCGTCGTGAGCACTACGAAAAGCCAACATCAGTTCGCAAACGCAAAAAAGCAGCTGCGGTAAAGCGTTCGTTGAAAAAAGCTTCTCGCGAGCAACTACAACGTAAGCGTTTGTACTAATTTTATAGCCTGACTTTGGCTTTAAATAGGCCAAGTAGGTAAAAGATAAACTTCTGAACGACAAATTTAGTTTGGTTTTCCGTTTTTTGCGGAACTAAATTAAAGCCTGTGGTCAGAAGTTTTATCCGTTTTGGCAGTATTGATTTAATTAAATAAGATTTAGTTGATTAACTAAATTGAAATAAGAATTAACCGGAATTGGATATGTCAGCATTACTAGCACAAATCAAAGATAGTATGAAAGAAGCTATGCGAGCTAAAGAAAAAGTTCGCTTAGGTACTATTCGAATGTTACTTGCTCAAGTTAAGCAAGTTGAAGTTGATCAAAAAATTGAGCTAACCGATGCTGACGTATTGGACATTCTAGATAAAATGGTAAAACAACGTAAAGACTCAATCGCTCAGTTTGAAAGTGGCGGCCGTTTGGATCTCGTTGAAACCGAAAAAGCCGAAATGGAAGCGCTACAAGAATTCTTACCTAAAGCTCTAAGCGATGATGACATTGCAGCCATGATTGACGCTGCAATCAGTGAAACAGGAGCTGAATCGATGCGCGATATGGGTAAAGTGATGGCTATTCTCAAACCACAAATGCAAGGCCGTGCAGATCAGATGGCGGCATTAAGCGGATTAGTAAAAGGTAAGCTCTCTTAAGGCTTGCCTTATTCAATTTAAAGCTCTTCCCTATTGAGAGATACGAGAACTCCTCGAATGCAGCACTAATTTGTTTTTGACTTTAGCTGGCAACCACTACAAACCTTCATATAAATCAATTAGTTAGCAGAATTCTTTCAGTTAGCCATTTCATTTCATCCCAAGCTTAGGCAAAATAGCTTTTTAGTTAGTTGAGTTAAATTTTTTAGTTAATGGCAGGACGAATCCCACAATCCTTTATCAATGAACTACTCGCCCGAGTCGATCTGGTAGATATTATTGATAGTCGCGTGCCATTAAAAAAAGCTGGCCGAAATTACAGCGCTTGCTGCCCTTTCCATAACGAGAAAACCCCTTCATTTTCGGTTAACCCGGATAAACAGTTTTATTACTGCTTCGGTTGTGGTGCGAGTGGTAATGCACTGACTTTTATTATGGAGTATGAAGGGCAAGAATTTGTCGCGGCAGTGGAAGAGCTCGCCGGCCAGCAAGGTATGGAAGTCCCGAGAGAGGCATCTCTAGGTTCAAATTTCAACCAAAACAACGAACTATATGAAACGATGGAGAAAGTTGCGGCGGCATATCAGCTACAGTTAAAACACCATCCTAATTCTCGTAAAGCAATTGAGTATTTAAAAAATCGAGGGCTTAGCGGAGAGATTGCTAAGCAATACGCAATCGGCTACGCCCCGCCCGACTGGCAAAATCTGCTCGGCCTGGAAAAAGACCAGAAAGCGCTACAAGAAAACTTGGTCAAGACAGGCATGATGATAAAGAAAGATGATGGCCGTGCCTATGATCGCTTTCGCGACCGAATTATGTTTCCAATTCGCAATCGACGAGGCCAGGTGCTAGGGTTTGGCGGGAGAGTGATCGATAAAGGAGAGCCTAAATACTTAAATTCTCCGGAAACAGTCCTATTTCATAAAGGCAGAGAACTCTATGGAATTTATGAAATGCGTCGCCAGTTACGTAATATCGATCAAGTTATCATTGTTGAAGGGTACATGGACGTGGTCGCGCTTGCCCAGTATGGGATTTACAATGCAGTTGCTACATTAGGAACCGCCACAACAAGTGACCACTTACTAACTCTGTTTAGAATTTGCCCAAGTATTGTGTTTTGTTTCGATGGTGATAAAGCAGGCCGCGCAGCCGCACTGCGTGCGCTCAATCATGCGCTGCCACTTCTAAAAGAAGCCAGAGAAATCCGCTTGATGTTTTTGCCGGAAGGAGAAGATCCTGACAGCATGGTTCGAAACATTGGTTCTGAATCTTTTCTAGAGCAAGTTCAACAAGCGACCACTTTATTTGACTATTTATTCGAATATCTAACCAGCCAAGTCGATATGAATACTTTTGAAGGCCCGGCAAAGCTCGTACATTTGGCAAAACCCTTTATAACCGAAATAAAGGAACCCATTTTATTGGCCCGTTTTCAACAGAAGTTGAGCCAGCTGACTGGACTAAGTGAAAAGCAACTCGAATCAACTTTGGAACCAGGTGATATTGATACTCAATCACAAATATCTCAATCAGGGCAAAATCCTCCGACATATCACAACGAAAACCCACCTCCAGAATACAACACTCAGGGGCATCAACCACAACAAACAGTAGAGACCCCGCCAACAGCAAAGCCTAAGCAGAGTGAGCGAAACAAGGCGCCATTTAGAAGGGCAATTGCCCTCTTATTGCAATATCCTGATGCCCTTCCCGCGGCAGATTTAGGCTGGCTAAAACCCATAGAAGAGCTTGGTGCTCAAATGTTGTATGAAATTTATAAGCTTATTTCCAACAATGAAGCGGCTACCACAGCAATATTGGTCGAGAATTGGCGCGAAAAACCGGAATATCCCCACCTAATTAAACTAGCCAATATGGAGTTGCATGCGGATTCGGAAAACGTACATTCAGAACTTTGCGAGATATTTAAACGCTTAGAAAAAAATTACCTTTTAGATCAATGGGATAGATTGACCGAAAAGCTTCGCAATGGTACCGTCACTGGCGCGGAGAAAGATCAACTAAAGCAATTGCAGAAAGCTATCTACTCAAAATGATCGGATAAATCTACTATTTTTCTCTAAACCTTGATAAATCAATATAACCCCCCCATTTATTAATGACGCGTTTAAACCAACAAATATTCACAAAATTGTTGTAATTATGATGACTTAGGGATTAGTAATCTTGCTGATCAGAGTCTAGACTGTGTATAATTGGCGGTTTCGTGTTCAGAGAATTGATCTAGTCCGATTCTCATCTTTTGCACTAATAAAGTCTGATTTTAAGGTAAGTTGAATGACAGATAACTCCCCTTCATCTCCAGTTTCACAGCAGTCGCAGCTGAAGCTTTTGATTACTCGCGGTAAGGAACAAGGCTATCTAACTTATGCTGAGGTAAACGATCATCTTCCACCAGATATAGTCGATCCGGATCAGGTAGAAGATATCATTAGCATGATTAATGATATGGGTATTCAAGTTTTCGAAGCCGCACCGGAAGCTGACGCTTTATTGATGACTGATTCGTCCGCGCCAGACGAAGATGCTGCTGAGGAAGCAGCAGCTGCATTGGCAAGCGTTGACAGCGAGTTCGGTCGTACGACTGATCCTGTACGTATGTACATGCGTGAAATGGGTACAGTTGAACTACTTACCCGAGAAGGCGAAATTGAAATCGCCAGACGAATCGAAGACGGAATTCGTCAAGTACTTGCATCAATTGCAGAGTATCCAGAAACCATTTCAATGCTGCTCGATGAATTTGATCGCTATCAAGCTGAAGAAATTCGTCTAACAGATATCATAACTGGTTTTGCAGAATCTGAAGAAGAAGCTGCAATGGCGGCGAGCCATGTCGGAAGTGAAGTACCTAAAGAAGAGTTAGCAGATGAAGATGCTGATTTGGAAACGGATGACGATTCAGAAGAAGAAGAAGGTAATCAAGGCCCGGATCCAGAACTAGCTGCCCAGTTGTTTGGCGAAATGAGAAAGCACTATGAAAAATCAGTTGCTGCCATTGCCAAATACGGACGCAATCATAAGACTGCCGTCAAACATATCGAAGGAATGAAAGAAGCTTTCTTGCAATTCCGATTGTTACCAAAAACATTTGATCGTCTTTCAGACAAAATGCGTTCGCGTATGGCCTTGCTAAGAACTCAGGAAAGGCTGATTATGCGCTTGTCTACCGAGACGGCCAAAATGCCGCGCAAAGACTTTATCAAGACCTTCCCGGGCAATGAAACCAATACCAAGTGGATTGACTCGATGCTCGCGAAAGACACCGATTATCGCGAAGCGTTAGAAGAAGTAGCCGAAGATATTATTCGCGCGCAAAACAAAATGGCTAAAGTTGAAGTCGATAGCAACTTGACCATCGCGGAAGTTAAAGAAACCAATAGACGTATGTCTATTGGTGAAGCTAAGGCTCGACGTGCTAAAAAAGAAATGGTCGAAGCGAACTTACGACTTGTTATTTAGATAGCTAAAAAATACACCAATCGCGGCTTGCTGTTTCTAGACCTTATCCAGGAAGGAAACATCGGCCTGATGAAGGCTGTAGACAAATTCGAATATCGCCGTGGTTATAAGTTTTCAACCTACGCAACTTGGTGGATCCGTCAGGCAATTACTCGTTCAATTGCAGATCAGGCAAGAACCATTCGTATTCCGGTTCATATGATCGAAACCATCAATAAGTTAAATCGAATTTCTCGACAGATGCTGCAAGAGATGGGCAGAGAGCCTCAGCCGGAAGAATTAGCTGAACGGATGGATATGCCGGAAGATAAAATCCGAAAAGTTCTCAAAATCGCAAAAGAGCCAATTTCGATGGAAACACCGATCGGTGATGATGAAGATTCGCATCTTGGTGATTTTATCGAAGACGCTAATCAAGATTCACCTATCGATTCTGCGACTTCAGAAAGTTTAAGAGAAGCGACGAAATCTGTTTTAGCAGGACTTACCGCGCGTGAAGCCAAAGTTTTACGTATGCGATTTGGTATTGATATGAACACCGACCATACACTTGAAGAAGTAGGCAAGCAATTTGACGTTACTCGTGAGCGTATTCGACAAATTGAAGCTAAAGCGCTTCGAAAACTTCGTCATCCAACTCGCTCAGATCGTTTGAGAAGTTTTCTCGACGAGTAACGAGTATAAGTAATGTCTAAAAAGGGCCTTTAAGGCCCTTTTTTATTGTCTTATCTTATTCCTATGATTTATTGTATTAGCAATAGCGAGAACCAACTATTCTTCTTGGCTATACTGTAAGTACGTTTGCCTAACGGGAATGGCTAGTTGAAACGAAATAAGCGGGATGATCGAGCCATTCCGCCAATCAATCAAAAAGATAAGCTCAGCCTGTTTGAGAAACATCGTGCGCTTGAAGGGCTTCTTGAATTCGTTGAGCAGGTTAACCAGTTTGAACAAACCGAAGATGTGATTTGGCACCTGGCTCATCACACAATTAAAGCACTGAATTTTGAAGATTGCGTTATCTATTTATTAGATCAGCACACTGAACAACTTGTACAAACTGCAGCTTTTGGCCCCAAAAACCCAGTACGTTATGAAATTCTAAACCCAATAACCTTAGAAATTGGCAGAGGTATAGTCGGGAAAGCAGCACAAAGTCTTGAATCAATTCGAATTGCAAACACTTCAGAACATCCTGAATACATCGTTGATGATCAAATGCGTTATTCTGAATTGGCGGTACCAATATCCTTTCAAGGAAAGTTAATTGGCGTTATTGATTCAGAACACTCTATGCGAAATTTTTTTACGCCAGATCATCAAAGATACGTCGAAATACTAGCTTCTGTTTTAGCCTCTAAAATAAGGTTTGAATCAAATACAATTACCCTTGAAAAAACTATAGATGAACTTGAACGCTCCAAGCAACTATCTGAAGTCTTTCTAAAAATTTCGGAGCTGACCCACAACTCTCGCTCCACAGAAGAGTTTTATTTACAACTCCATCAACTAATTGCCCAACAAGTTAGGACACACAGTTTTTTCGTTGTTCTATGGGATAAAGAAAGTAACTCTTATTCGTTTCCGTACATACATGACGAACAACACGGTGGCCGATTTGATCTGGAATTTGACAACAATGAGATGAAGAACTCCCTTGTTAGCCGGGTTATAAAGAGCCAAAAGCCATATCTTGCCGATTACCAAGAGTTGCAACGAAGATATCAGCTTGGCCAATTGGTTAGAAAAGGCGACGTTGCTCAAAGTTGGCTTGCAGTTCCTTTTGAAGTTAGTAGTACAACTCAAGGTGCGATCGCGCTTCAAAGTTACGACAAAGATATCTATTTTGAAGAAAAGGATCTGGAGTTCTTAAATTTTCTTAGCCGTCATGTCAGTACTGCGATTGAAAGAAAGATAAAAGATCAAAAATTACATCACCAAGCGCTTCATGATCCGGTTACCGGATTAGCTAATCGGTCACTTTTTGTCGATCGCATAGAACACGCCTTTTCAAGGCAAAGTAGAAAACGAAAGCCAAGTCTTGCAGTGTTTTTTATCGACTTTGATAACTTCAAACAAATCAACGATAGCTTCGGTCATCAAGTTGGGGATGAAATTCTTAAGCAAACGGCATTTAAAATGCAGGCTCAATTGCGAGAGTCAGACACCCTGGCAAGAATTGGCGGTGATGAGTTTGCGATTCTACTAGAAGATTTGGAAAGTACTTCTTATGCGATTAAAGTTGCCCAACGCATTTTGTCAGTCATGCATACTCCAATTGAAATTAAAGGCACTTCTATTTATGCAACAATTAGTATTGGAATTGCATTTAACGACGAGAATTGCAACTCAAAGCAAGATCTGATGAAAAATGCAGATCACGCGATGTACCACGCGAAAAACCAAGGTAAAAATAATATTCAAGTTTACGAAAGTTCTTTGCACCATGCGGTGGTGTATGCTCGCCAACTATTACATGAGCTCGAAATTGCCATAGAGCAAAAACAAATCATATTTCACTACCAGCCAATTGTTAATTTGTCTTCCGGAAAAATACTAGGGTTTGAGGCACTTATGCGTTGGCATCACCCTGAAAAAGGCATCATTCAACCCAGTGAATTTATCGGCGTGGCAGAACAATATGATTTAGTAAAAGTAATCGATAAGAACCTATTAGATAAGGTAGCCAAAACAATCAAAAAGTGGCAATCAGTCACCAGGGAACCGGTTTATATCAGTATCAATATTTCTGCACAGAGATTTGTGGACTCCAAATTGGTCGACGATATTTCAGAGGTCATTGAAAAATATCAGCTGGCCGAGGGGTCTTTATTGGTGGAATTGACCGAGCATGTTTTAATGGAAAATATCAGTAAAGCACGACTTCTATTTCATAGGCTTAAAGCGTTAGGAATCAAAATTTCTTTGGACGATTTTGGTACCGGCTATTCATCACTCAGCTATCTTAACCAACTACCTTTCGACATAATTAAAGTAGACCGTTCATTCGTTTCTCAAATAAACGAATCAAACAGAAAATTTCCAATTATCTCTACGATTATTGCCCTAGCTGATGCACTGGAAATCGACTGGGTGGCTGAAGGGATCGAAACAAGTTTTCAGTTGGAGACATTAAAGAAATTGGATTGCCACCATGGCCAAGGATACTTTCTTGCTAAACCTCTTCCTGAATCAGAAGCAGTCGAATTATTAATTAAAACCAACAACTAAAGAACAACTCATTTAAAAGCTATTCACAGGAAAATTTCGGCACCGCCGCAACAATTTGCTCTTTTCCTTTTTTAGTTTCCATCAAGTAACAGTTTCCATCTTGACCAATTTGGTAGTAACGATTTTGCTCTTCGTTTTTTTCAGGTTGAATTTGCTTTGACTCGATTGGGTAGCCATTCACCATTTCATCGGTCTGCTTGTCAGAATGAACTACCCGTCTGTGAACTCTTTCTTCTTCTTTGTTAGCTTCAGAAAGTGCATGTCCTATCAATCCGCCCACAATCAGAGCACCTAGTACCTTTGCACCATCCCCACGTCCATGACTGTGTACGCCGACGGAAACATGCCCGTGATGCCGCGCATGATGATGAGATGAAACACTATAGCGAGATGAACATGCAGTGGTAAAAATAAGTATCGGTACCACAAGTAAAGATATAGGTAATTTCACAGTTACTCCCAACAACATCTGCAATCGAATAATCAGTAATTAGTCAGGAGTATAGCAATGTCAATATTAACCTAAGCTGAACAAAGCTGATGGCAGGGATAAAAATGCATAGCGATTGAGTTCTTCACTAAGCGAATAGGAGTTAAGCCATATAAATCAATAAGTTACCATACACAAACCTTCTTCAAACGCCTTCGACTACCTTCTAAGTAACGCCGAGTTTTCCCTAGCCCCATCATTGAATCAAACACTGAGCCTAGATCAATATAGGTATTGTGAGGGTGTTTCTTGGTCAATTGGTAAATCAACATGTTACTCAACACTCCGGCGCAGAATAAGAATGTCTGACCAGAGATTTGATTTTTTTCGATGTATGCGCTTAGTTCCTCATTTAATCGCTCATAGTCGTTTACCCAAGCATTTCCACCAATCCTGAATGTGTGGTTGACTTCGAACGGCAATCCCTCCTCGTTTGCTTTTTCGTGACAAATAAGGTTATTAGTCGTGTTAGAAAAACAGGCGACTGTTTCATCCAGAAACCTGGGATAATTGGCGTTCACAAAAATATTTGCCCAAGTTAACTGCCTTTCATCTTGACGCGACTGAACTCTTAAACTCTCGCAGTGCTCATCGCCGACGCAGCAGCGGCATGGTAAACCAACAAAATAACGCTCATCCTGGTATAACAATGACTGCTCCAAGATTTCTCGATACCTCTCATCTTTTTCATCATTGGGCGTGTATCGATGTTCACCATTACATTTTTTGGATAAGTCTATGGCCTCACCGTTAATAACAAGCATTTCGCCGTCACCGAAACGTACCAAAGAAAAGGGCTCACCATTTCTTATTTTTTCATTAAACTTATCCAGTTCTGCGCCAAACTCTTTTACTTCCAGCTCTTTCTCCGGCGCCAAGGTGGCTAACACTTGCCATCCATCTTTGGCAAAATGTTTAACGATTTCTGAACGAATATCTTTATGACCCGCAGTTTTAAAAGTAGCTACATTTTTACGGCCGACTATCTTGCCAAAATCGGGTCGGCAACTCCAAAGACTCTGATCATTTTCTGGGTGTGGCGGAACATAAGTTTTTACATTTCCATGTTTCAACGCCATGTAGCTCAAATGAATATCTTCTCCGTTATCCCAAGTGTAGGGCTCTTCACGCCACATAAAATTAAGATGTTGTTTCTTAGTGAACCACGCATGGCCAACCAAATCGACTTGTGCGGTAGTTGTTAAGTGACCACCATTCCAACCAACTTTATTTTTACTGGAATAACCACCTTCTTTCGGCAGTATCACACCAGAACCGCCAAGTATGCCGTCAAATCCACTCCTGATTGTTGCTAAACAATTTTCAAACCACTTTGGCTGCGGCAAGATGTCGTCATCAAAAAATGCTACATAGCCAGTCCTCGCCATATTGGCCAACGCAAAGCGTCCCCAAAAAAGCCAATTAGTATTTGAAATAACAACTCTGTCGGCCATGTTCGATATATCGACCAACTCATCGGGACTGCGATTTGACCACACCCAAATTTCTTTTGGCGGCACGGTTTGGGCTTTAAGAGCCTTGATTTGATCGGCTAAGTATTCTGCTCTTCGATAAGCGGTTAAAATTACCGTAATTCCCTCCGGATCATACTCTCCTAAAGGTTCTGCATCGCGATGAAATTCAAAGTGCCCGGTTTGAGGTGCCAGTTTACGTTGAAAAAATCCGGCAATTCTCATACGCCATAAACCAACTACTCGAGTACTCCACCACCATTTCAAGCTCTGTTTTGCACTTCTTTTATGTTTTTTTACCATGGCTGATTCTTTTATAACTTAGACTTTTATAAATTAAATTCTTCTGTGATTTAGTAACTCCAATAGATCGCTCTAAGGAGCCCTGCAGCTATTCCTGCATGCGTCGGATTTTACTGCGTAACCGTGAAAGCAAAGTTCCTTTTTTATACCTTCCTTTATGGATATGACGGATTTGACAAACACTATCCACTTCAATCGGCTCGCCACGAGTTTGCAGCAGCCATCTAAAGGCAGTGTCCTCATATGTCTTGCTCCAGTGATTCACCTCAGTCTGAAAAGCTCTCATTTCGTCACAGTAACCAATCGCGCGAGCAATATCTCCGTGCACAATTTGAAAAGCTCCCTTGGCTTTATCACGCGAATGCAAACTAAATTCATCAGTTTGAATGTCCACTAGCTGAGGCTTTCTACCTTTCCTTAGCATTGGATCAGAATCAGCTAGCATTGAAGTTGTTCTTTCTTGGCGGGGGTAGTAAAGCGCCCCTTGTTTACCTTGAAGTGCTGATGCCAGCGAGTCCAAACAACCTTGATGAAAAATGATATCGCAATCGGTATACCAGACCCAATCAGCCTCTGTAACAAGTGCGGCCATATTCCGGCCGATTGCTCGACGAAAAAGTTTTTCTCTTGTTAATGGTTGCCAATTCCAAGTCACATTTTCGACTTCAAAAGTTTCAAAAAATTCTAAAGTAGATTTGGTTTCAGTATCCTCTTCACAATAAAAAACTGTGACTTGGAGTTTGAGATCTTTAGGCGGGTAGTTAACAAACGAGCTCAGCTGATAAGCCAACATGTTACTATATTGCCAGCAGTGACTGACGATCTCTAGCTTAAGCGGGCCCACCTTTGCGCTTCTCTCGGTTTGCTTTGGAATTGGTCGGCAAAACCAGCGAGGCGGCATAAACTTCTTAACAAAAATACGAAACAACTGAATCATCAGTTTGTTGTACCAAGCCGCAGGATAGGTTTTTGTTGTATGCATTTCGAAGAGAATCGGCACTTTTATTGTTGAGTTAGGATAATACCACGTCGCCCTTTATGGATCTATTTGAGAGCAAAAACAGAGAGTTCTATATCGTAAATTTTTTTACTGAAATCAAAAGGCTAGCTTGTTCTATCAGGGTTTAGGTAAACCCAGTTAGCCACATCCACAAAGTTCTCCAAAGTCAGATTTTCCGGGCGTAAAGTCGGCTTGACTTGCAGTTCATCGAAGGCTTCAATAGGTAATCGTTTTTTCCACGCGTTTCTAACCGTTTTTCTGCGCATGTTAAACGCCTCGGTAACCATTTGAGAGAATAGCTTAAAATCCTTCACTTCAGGTGAAACCTTCGGAACTAATCGCACAATCGCTGAATCGACTTTAGGGGCAGGCTCAAATGACTCCGGCGGCACCAAAAATAGTCGCTGTGCATCGCAAAAAAACTGAGTCATTACGGTTAACCGACCATAAACTCTACTGCCTGGCTGCGCCACCATTCGCTCAACAACCTCTTTTTGCAACATGAAGTGCATATCTTTGATATCAGATAAATACTCGAACAAGTGGAACATGATCGGTGTAGAAATATTGTAAGGCAGATTACCAATGACCCGAATGGGTCCATCAGCGGCAAACCGGTCAAACTCAATCTTAAGCGCATCTTCTTGAATGATGCTTAACTCGCCGCGACGATCACAGTTAAATTTTAACTTAGGGATCACATCACGATCTAACTCAATCGCACTCATTTTTCCGACTTCAGGCAATATCAAACGGGTAATGGCGCCTAAGCCAGGTCCTATTTCAACGATATTGTCACCTTGCTTCGGCCGAATACTTTTTACTATCCGTTCAATAATCGCAATGTCAGTTAAAAAGTTTTGGCCAAATCGCTTTTTAGCCTGATGTTGATAAGGATTGAATGTCTTCATTGAGGCAGCTTTCCTTGGATAAGCTGAATTGCATAGTTAATAGCATACTCTAAACTGTCGCTGTTAGCCTGAAACGAAGCGGCAATGTCCAAAGCGGTACCGTGGTCCACGGAGGTTCGAATGTACGGTAAGCCTAGCGTAATATTAGCGCATTGGCCAAACCCAAATGCTTTAACTACAGGTAATCCCTGGTCATGATACATAGCTAGAAATACATCAAATTTGTCACGTTTTTGCGGTGTAAAAAGAGTGTCAGCGGGAAAAGGCCCAAATACCTGTTTGCCTTGTTGTTGGAATTCCTTGATCACCGGAGCTATAACAGAATCATCTTCCTTCCCAAGTAATCCACCTTCTCCGGCATGAGGATTTAAACCGCAAACGGCAAGTTTAACAGGTCGCCTAAGCGTATTTTCCAAATTATCCAGGATAGTTGAGATCTTTGTAGTTAAAAGTTCTTTAGTGATTACCTGAGGTACCTTGCTTAGGGGCAAATGGGTCGTTGCAAGTGTAATTCGCAATGAATTAGTCGCCAGCATCATCACCACATCGGACGCATCGGCATGCGAAGCAAAAAACTCAGTATGACCAAAAAATGAATCGTCAGCCTGGTTAAGTATCTCTTTGTGGACCGGTGCAGTTACAATCGCTTGTACTTGGTTTTGCATCGCCAATTGATTGCTATGTCTTAGGATGTCCAATACACAAGGTGCGTTTTGAGAGTTGAGTTTGCCGACTTCAACTTTCGTCGCAAAACTAATTGGCTCAACCCATAAATGGCCTGAACGGTGCGGCTCAATTTTGGACTGCCAGTCGATAGTCGACAAATCAAGTGAAACTCCCAGCATTTGTGCTGTCTGTTCAAGCACTTTGGGATCACCGATAACAATTAGTTGCGCAGAAAATGAAAGTTGTGCGGCTTTTACAATTAGCTCGGGGCCAATGCCGGCAGGCTCCCCCATTGTAATCGCAACACGGGGGAGTTCGAAATTTTGATTAGGCATCTTCTAGGAGTATTTTGATATAAGCCTGATCCTTTAACTCCTGGATCCAAAGTTGAGCCTCTTCTTCAAATTTTCGATTATGTAGCATTCGATAAGCTCTTTCTCGTTTCTTATCTTCTGTCTGATCCTGATCGCGGCGGCCAAGCACTTCGATAATATGCCAGCCAAATTCGGTTTTCACCGGTTCACTTAATTCGTTTATAGCCAACGCATCCATTGCCTTAGTAAATGGAGGAACAAAAGTGCCGGGGTCACTCCACTTTAAATCCCCCCCCAAAGAACCACTGCCTTTATCGTCCGAAAATTCTATTGCTAAATCCTCAAACTTTTCCCCGTCTTGTATTCTTTGACGGATTAACTGAATCTTCTCGAATGCAGCTTGTTCATCAGTAATTGCATCGGGTGAGACTAAAATGTGACGAACGTGGGTTTGGATCACACTATGAGTTTCAAACCCGCCCTTGACTTCTTTAAGTTTTAATATGTGTAACCCACTACCACTTCGTAGCGGCTCGGTTATGTCTCCTGCCTTCATATTCTTTACGCTACCCGCAAAAAGACTTGGCAATTGTGAAAGACTTCGGAAACCTAAACCACCTCCACTCAGTGCGTTCTGCCCTTTAGAATAAGTTATGGCGTATTCTTCAAAGTTGGCGCCAGCTCTTAACTCGCTAACAAGTTTCTGGGCTAGGTTTCTAATCTCGTTAACGTCTTCAGGAGATGAACCTTCTGCAAGCGGTAACAAAATATGTCCCAAAGAATACTGTGCACGACTCAATCCTTGTTGATTAATTTGCGCAAGTAAATTATCGATTTCTTTATCACTCACTTTGATTCGACGAGAAACAGCACCACCTCTAACTCGAGAAATCATGATTTCTCTGCGAATGTCCTCGCGGAACAGTTGCCACGGCGTACCGTCTTTAACAGCATCTTTTCTGAATTGTTCTACGCTTTGGTTGTTCTGTTGACTGACTTGAGCAATTGTCGTATCTAGCTCAGCATCACTAATTCTAACGCCCACTCGTTTCGCCATTTGGATCTGTAATGATTCAACGATCAAACGATCAAGCACTTGGTCACGAAGTTTATCAATTGGAGGGACTGTCTGATTACGCTGTTTGATTTGTTCAATAATAGAATTGGTTCTTCGCACCAACTCACTGCCCAACACCACGTCGGTGTCGACTAAGGCTACCACTCTATCAATCAGTTTTGCATCTCCACTTATTGCTACACTGGCGTGGAACATAAAAAGTGAAACTAATAAGATTTTATACAGTTTATTCATTACTTAACCATTTGCAACAGACCGTATTGCTACAGCCTTATTCTAAAACAACTCTTGCCTAGCCAATCCACTCTCATTCAATGACAAGCTTCAACTAATCAAAACGATGACAAAGGATCGCGATATCCATAAATACTGGATTCTAGCACTCTTCCCAAGCCCGAGCCCCCTGCACTGCCCAGTCCTTTAAACACAAATTGCAGTTGGATCCCGCTAGTATACTCATCTGAGGACGGGATGATAGCACCAAAGCTGTCAAACTGGGTACTCAGATATTTCTGCGCGACAATTCGAACCGCCCAACAACAAGATTCATATTCAATGCCGGCTAAAGACTCGATTGTTTGCTCGCGAGCCAAATCATTATACCATCTTCCAACTAGCCGCCACCTTTCATTTATTGGCCAGGCGAAGGACAAATCAGTTTCATCCGCCTGCAGACCATTGGTATCGCGATACCTATGAGTTAAATTGACAATATGATTGGCTTTGGGTTCAAATTTTAGTTTCGCGTAAGACTGATTTACTTTGTCCGCCTCTTGCTCCCATTCGATAAGAGATTGAAAACTAAATGAATTTCCAATATTGAATTCAGTCTCAAGCAACCAAGGTGAGGCCTCTGCGGTACGCCAAGATTCTCCATTTAGTTGAACTCTTCGGTCTTCAAAATAGGCCCGCTTACCAATATTGGCATAAAAAACCTGACGACCACTTTGGTCATCGATAACAGTATTCGCTATGGCCACACTGACATGATTGGTGTCGCCCACTCGGTCAATGCCTGTAAATCGATTTTCGCGCCATAACTGGCCAAAACCAAATAGAGGTTCGGAAGAGTCTAATAGTTGAATATTGTCTTGCTTTTCATAGGGAACATAACTGTAAAACAACCTTGGACTGACCAAGTGAGTCAACTGCCGATGTGTGGAATTATAGGTTTTCTCAAAATGTAGACCGGCATCAAAGCTATAAATGGGGAGCTCGCGTTCGATGGTAGTACTAGCATTTAATACTTTGTCTACCTGTTCAAACTGGGTTGATAGCCAACTTACTTTGGGAATCGCAAATCCCCAACTACTCGTTAAAGGGATGCTGATACTCGGCTGAATATGCGCGCGAGTTGTTTCAATTTGGCCGACATCGGAATGGGTAAATTCGGTCCATTCTGTTGACAATTGCCAACGCAGGCCATATGCCATATGGTCTGCCTCTGCGGTAACACTTGGCGAATACCGGTAGGTAGACAGCCCGATAAGGCTCTGATCAGCTCGCGCAAATAAATTGAGATCCCAAATATTATCCGCATATGAAAGTAACGTTTCATTTTTTAACAGGGTGGCGTTAGAAGATTCCAGCCCGGAACCATAATCGCGGAAATAATCACCGTCACTCACTCTGGTTGAGTCTATGCTCAACTGCCAGTTTTGATTAAATTTTGCTTCCGATTTGAATTTAGATAGCCATCGCCTTACATCAAGATGGGCTACATCCAGTGAAGCATCAGATAGCTGTTGAGCAACAACCTCATCGTCATCCAAGTATTCGAAATCCCAGATAGAATAGGATTTTTCTGTCAACCAACGTAATTCCGTACCTAACTGGCTGCCGCGCTTCTCAATCCAACGAGGCGCGAAAGTCGCATCAAAGGCTGGCGCAATATTCCAGTAAATTGGCTGAGTATAATCAATACCATTCTTGTCGCTGTTTTTAAGCGCTGGGAACAACAAACCGGACTGGCGTCTATCATCAATCGGAAAGGTAAAATATGGCAGATAGAACACCGGAATGTCATTAACTTTTAATTTCGTGCCGTAGGCTTCTGCCCGTCCTGAAAGATGATTGATATTAAGTTCACCCATTTGAAGGTACCAATCTTCACTTCCTTTTTCACAGGTCGTATAGGTCAAATTTTGTAATTGGGTATCTTTGACGTTCGACTGCGAGATTTTTCCTGCCTTACCGTGAGCTCCCGACTTAACCAATTCAAACTCAGCGGAATTAAGTTCAAATTTACCTTGGCTATCTAGAATCAAATCGTTTGAACTGAATGTACTGGCCGATGACTCTATTTTTACTCCACCGCTAGCCTTAACCTGCTCAGTTTGATGGGATAGAACTATGGTCTCGGCAGATAGTGAAAAATCTCTTTCTTTAAGGGTGACGTTCCCTTGCAAAACGGTTTGTTGTTCACTGATTACCGGAGAATCATCAAAACTTAATTTACGACTTCCTTGAGGAATTTGAGCATTCAATTGATTAAAGCTGCGAGGCTTAATCACTCGGCAAGACTTATTCTGCTCTAGAACTTGAGTCGACTCTATCTGACCAGATACCTTAACAGGCGCACTTTCTTTTAAGTTCAGAGGATCAGCTTGCGCACTTGCGGCAATACCCAATTGCAACAAAAACAGATAAATTGGTGAATAAGATATTGTCTTCAGCTTGCTAGTCTCTAATTTTGCTTATTTTTGCCACACAAGGCATTGGAATGGCCTGTATGATACGCGATAAAGACACATTCGGTAAACAAAATGAAAGTGCTTTTAATTTTACACGTGGTCCACTTGAGTCCGGGCTCCATAGCAGGCATTATGCCTGATAGTCAGAAGTAACTAGATAATTTATGCACGACCCAAGAAAAGACAACTTGAGCCAATGGGTTGCTCAACAAATGAACATTGATTCTCCTCAGTTAATCGCGGTTTCAGGAGATGCCAGTTTCCGACGCTATTTTAGATTTGAGTGTAGTGACCAATCTTTTATTGCTGTTGATGCCCCCCCTGAACATGAAAACAACCAGGCCTTTGCATCAATTGCGAAATTACTCGAATCGCACCATCTCGTTGTACCTCAGTTTTTACATATAGATTTGGAACAAGGCTACATAATCATCTCGGACTTGGGAGACAAACTACTGCTGGCAGAACTGACAGCGAAAAACGCCGATAGTTATTACTCCCACGCGTTCGATATATTGTTGAACATGCAGTCAATCCCGGTAACGAAAGAAGGCGGTTTATTAAACTATGATAATAAAAAACTGAACTTTGAATTGAGTTTATTTAAAGACTGGTTCTTAGAACGCCATCTTTCAATAAACATTGATAACCAAGAAAAAACTGTATTCAAACGAACATTTGAATTATTGGCTCAAAGCGCCTTGAAGCAACCTCAAACCTTTGTCCATAGGGATTTTCATTCTCGAAATCTGATGTTGACCGACTCAAACCATTTAGCAGTTATCGATTTTCAGGACGCGGTAATAGGCCCGATAACCTATGACTTAGTATCTTTATTGCGCGACTGCTATATTGAATGGCCGGACGATCGAGTAGATAATTGGTGCAATAAGTTTTGGCAGCGCTCTTTGGATGCGAAAATACACCAACTGACTTTTGATGATTTTAGAAGAGCTTTTGACTGGATGGGATTGCAAAGACATATCAAAGTATTAGGGATTTTTTGCAGGCTAAATTACCGAGACTCTAAACCTGGGTACCTAAAAGATCTGCCTTTAACCTACCGCTACGTAAAAAAAATAGCTAATCGATACCCCGAATTTACGGACTTCAATGAATTCCTCCAAACCAGAGTCGAACCTCGCTTGGAGTTTTGTCAGTGAAAGCAATGATTCTAGCTGCAGGAAAAGGCGAGAGAATGATGCCTTTGACAGCCAAGACTCCAAAGCCGATGCTAGAGGTTGCAGGTAAACCTCTAATGGAATATCACCTTGAAAAGTTCATTGCAGCAGGTATCAATCAACTGGTGATTAATCATAGCCACCTTGGGGAACAAATAGAAATCTACTTTTCAACGGGCAAAAAATGGGGAGTGGAAATTAGCTGGTCAAGAGAAGAAACACCATTGGAAACAGCGGGAGGAATAATCAAAGCACTCCCTTTGCTTGGGGATGATCCTTTTATTATCATTAATGGAGACGTTTGGTGTGATATTGATATTTCAACCTTGACTGAGGGGGGCGCCCTCAAAAAATTAAAAACAGGGGAAAATTTAGCTCATCTTGTTTTAGTGGAAAACCCACTACAAAATCCAGGCGGCGACTTTGGACTGGAAAACCATCAAATTGTTAATCAGAGCGACAAAATGTTTACTTATGCAGGTATTTCTATAATTCACCCAAAACTATTCAATGTCCAACTAGCAGATCAAAAACTCGGATTGGCGCCACTACTAAGAGAGGCCGCAAATAAAAACCAGGTCAGTGGTGAAGTATATTACGGTGAATGGCAAGATATTGGCACTCCAGAGCGCTTACACGAACTAAGAAAGTCACAGGATAACAATTAGGATGAGAATTTCAGGCAAGGTCATATGTGGGGTCCTAGGTTTTCTTATCGGCAACATACCGGGATTACTATTAGGGATCTGGTTAGGCCACTCTTTTGATAAAGGAATAAGTCAAAATTTTGATTCGGCATTTGGCGACTCAATATTCAACAAGGGCAACCCACAGGAGACTCAAAGAGTCTTTTTTGAATCTAGTTTCGCTGTTATGGGTCATTTAGCCAAAGCGGATGGCGTAGTCACCCAAAATGAAATCGCCGCGGCCGAACAAATTATGCTCAAACTTGGTATTCAAGGCGATAGACGTCAACAAGCTATTGACGCATTTAACCGTGGAAAATCGACATCATTTGACTTTGAACACTGCATAAAAGAATTGCAGTTAACTTGCGCTAGAAGCCCTAGTCTGATCCAAATGTTTATCGAAATCCAGATTGTATCGGCTACAGCTGACGGCACTGTTTCTCAACCTGAAATGGAGATTCTTTACCGCATCGGCATGGCATTTCGGATTCCCCACTCGCAGATAGAAAGACTGGTGGAAATGGTTATCGCCCAACAGTCTTTCAGAAGAGATGGACGCACAGGCCAATACACGCAAAGCAATGGCCCTTCAATTGAAAGTGCCTATAAAGTGTTGGGGATCGACGCTAGCGCAAATAAACAAGAAATTAAGCGAGCTTATCGCAAGCAAATGGCACAACATCATCCAGATAAACTTGTTTCTAAAGGAATGCCCGAAGAGATGATTAAAGTCGCAACAGAAAAATCACAAGAAATACAATCTGCTTACGATATGATTAGAAAGCAAAAGGGGTTTTAATTCTCAATAAACTCAAGAATTAGAGAAACATATTAATAATAATTTTACGATACGGGAAAATATGAGTCGAATTAATTTTTGCTTAGTAAGTGTAATAGCATTATTTGTTTGCCCCCAGATCCGTGCTATCGACGGTGCGCTTATCAGTTTCGGTACGGGCATGGACAACTCTCTAATTCAGTCCAAGAGTAGTAGCGGTTCAGGACAATCAAGTTTTGGTTTTTTTTGGAATAGTGAAACAAACTTCGAACACGGCTTGTTTGGCTATGGAGAACTTGAGTACGAATTTTATTATTCTCAAGTTAGTGAAGATCAGGAAATCAACATCATCGCATTTAGACCAGTTCTTAACTTTTGGGAAAGTACTGCCAAAGAACGCAATTGGTATTGGCAATTCGGCGTTGGAATTAGTTATTTCGATTCAAAAATTTTGCCTCCAATTGAACTTTCAACCAATGGACAGTTTGCGACTATTTTGGGTATTGGCATGCCGCTCGATAAAGGCCAACAACATCGTCTAACATTGCGCTATAATCACTACTCTAACGGCTATCTCGAAACTCCCAACCAAGGATTGGATACCATTAGCCTCGACTGGCATGCTCGTTTTTAGCCAGCCTTGAATAACAAACTTACACAGGTCTTTAAAGAATGACAGCTTCGACTAAGCAAAAACAATTAGTTACCATGCTTGAACTGCAAGATGGAATGAATAAGAAAGTCCATCAGGACTGGCTCAACCAAGGGTTCGAGTGGTATCGAGCAATTTGGATTGAGTGTGGCGAGATGCTAGACCATTATGGGTGGAAGTGGTGGAAACACCAGCAACCTGAGATGGAGCAGGTTAAGCTAGAGCTAGTGGACATTTTTCACTTTGGTTTAAGCTGTCGTTTGAGTGACAGCGATGACTTAAACAAAATAGCTGAAACACTTGAGTATGAGTTCAGCGACGTTAGAACAAATAACGAATTCAGAACAACTTTAGAAGATCTCGCTTTAAATACTCTACAAACAAAATCCTTTAATGCTCAGATTTTTGCGGGTTGTATGCAACAGATCGACATGTCGTTTGACGAACTATTCACCAGCTACGTAGGTAAAAATGTCCTTAATTTCTTCCGCCAGGACCATGGTTACAAAGATGGTAGCTACATTAAAGAGTGGAATGGCAAAGAAGACAATGAACACTTGGTTGAAGTTGTTGCGAAATTAGATTCAAGTGCTAGTGATTTTGCCAAGCAGGTATACAACGAATTGGAAGAACGTTACCCGCAATAGCTTTTTGCAGGCCCAGCTCAGAGTTTGGGCCATCACACTCTCCAACTAATTGCTGAATCTCTTTAGAAAATTTCTGCTTAAACCTTGTTATGTTAAAAGACTACTATCGATTCACTTCGACCAACTACCATTTCTTAAGCTTTGGTTTGCTTACGGCTTTTTTCGGAAATTTCGGCCAAACCTTTTTTATCGCTTGGTTTGGTGAATCGATTCAACAGGACTTCAATTTATCCGCGGGTGAATATGGTCTTCTGTATTCATCTGCCACCTTAACCAGCGGACTTATAATTCTTTATGCTGGTGCTTTACTCGATAAATCTGATCTTCGTAAATTTACTTTTATTACTAGCTTAGGATTATTGGCCGGCTGTGGGTTGATGTTTTTCAGTGAACACGCATGGCAATTAGTTGTTGCGATCTTTTTGTTGCGGTTCTGTGGTCAAGGACTAATGTTTCATATTGCATTCACGTCAATGGCCCGTTACTTCAATGATAATAGGGGAAAAGCAATTGGTGTTGTTGGATTCGGCATGCCATTGGGAGAAGCAATTCTTCCATTTCTTGCGGTTCTTTTTATTTCGCAACTTGGCTGGCGAGAGAGTTGGTTAGTATTTGGAACAACCGTAATAATCTTGTACTGGCCCTTTTTTAATTACTTATTGTCGCAATCAAAACAAAGACTTGCTCAATTAAAAGCAGCTGATGCTCATGAATCAGATACTCAAAAAACAAGTTGGACTCGTGGGCAAGTAGCAAAGGACATTCGGTTTTGGATGTTAATTCCCGCCATAATGGCGCCTGCGTTTATCGTCACTGGAATTTTTATCCATCAAGGTGTATTGCTAAAACATATGCAATGGAGCGAAACCTGGTTTGCTACTAGCTTTATTGTTTATGCCATTTTTCACTTAAAAGCATCGTTAATTACCGGCGGCTTAGTAGATAAATATAGCGGGAAAAAGCTTATTCGATTTTACCTATTACCAATCTTAGCCGCGGTCGGGCTGCTGGCACTTCCGTTTGATCATCCATTTATTGCTTTGGTTTTTATGTTTCTCACCGGATTGACGATTGGAGCAAGT